>NZ_JBIBVX010000001.1:265139-971910 GCF_043080745.1 Streptomyces sp. NPDC014995 | reverse complement strand
CCCCCCCCCCCCCCCCCCCCCCCCCCCCCCCCCCCCCCCCCCCCCCCCCCCCCCCCCCCCCCCCCCCCCCCCCCCCCCCCCCCCCCCCCCCCCCCCGACCCCCCCCCCACCAGTCGCGCCCCACGGCCCGCCCCCCCAAGACCCCCCACGCCAAGACCGCTCGCCCCCCCGACACACCCCCGCACACCCCCCACTCCCCTCCCGACGACCGGCGTGTTGTCAGTGGCGTGGTGCACACTGGCCAGATCGGCACCACGTCAGGGAGCGCACCGTGATCGCGTCCACCGCGTCCACCGGAGAGGGACACCACCGACACCCACGCCAGGCCCACGTCGACCCGCTGGCCGGCCACCGCACCCCGGGCGACCCGCCCTGGGACGTCTACCTCACCGGCACCGTCTTCCTCGACATCATCTTCACCGGCCTCGACTCCGCCCCGGTCCGCGGCACCGAGTCCTGGGCGCGCGGCATGGGTTCGAGCCCCGGCGGCGTGGCCAACATGGCCACCGCCCTCGCCCGCCTCGGCCTGCGGACGTCCCTCGCCGCGGCCTTCGGCGACGACCACTACGGCGACTACTGCTGGGACGCCCTGGAACAGGGCGAGGGCATCGACCTCACCGCCTCCCGCACGGTCCCCGGCTGGCACTCCCCGGTCACCGTCTCCATGGCCTACGAGGGCGAACGCACGATGGTCTCCCACGGCCACGAACCACCCCCGGAGGAGCCCGCCCCCGACTCCCCGCCGTACGCCCGCGCCGCCGTGGCCTCCCTCACCCCCGGCAAGCGCGACCCCTGGATCGCCCAGGCCGCGAGCAGGGGAACCCGTGTCTTCGCCGACGTCGGCTGGGACGACACCGGCGCCTGGGACCTGGCCGGCCTCGCCGACCTGGAGCACTGCGAGGCCTTCCTGCCGAACGCGGAGGAGGCCATGCGCTACACCGGCGCGAGCTGCCCCCGCGCCGCCGCCCACGCCCTCACCGCACACGTACCGCTCGCGGTCGTCACCCTCGGCGCGGAGGGCGCCTACGCGGTGGACCGGCGCACGGGCGAGTCCGCCGAGGTCCCGGCCATCGCGGTGGAGGCCCTCGACCCCACCGGCGCCGGGGACGTCTTCGTGGCGGGCTTCGTCACCGGCACCCTGGCCGAGTGGCCCCTCGCCGACCGTCTCGCCTTCGCCGGCCTGACCGCGGCCCTCTCGGTCCAGGAGTTCGGCGGATCGCTCTCCGCCCCCGGCTGGTCGGAGATCGCCGCCTGGTGGCGAAGGGTGCAGTCGGTCGAGGGCCAGGCCCCGGAGGCACTGCGCGGCTATGAGTTCCTGACGGATCTCCTCCCCGCCCAGGAGCCCACCCCGTGGCCCCGCCGCAGAGCGGTCCCCACGATCGGCTTCCGCCGGTCGGCGTGAGTCCGTCCCCCCGGGGTCGTGAGTCCGTCCCCCCGGGGTCGTGAGCCCGTCCTCCCGGGTCGTGAGTCCGTCCCCCCGGGGCCGTGAGGGGCCGTCCTCGGCCGGCGGGATCCGTGCTCCAGGCCGTGAGGCCGCTCCCTCGGGACGGGATCCGCTCGCTCGGCCGGCGGGATCCGTCCCCCCAGGCCGTAGGCCCGCCCACCCCCTTGGAGGAAAAGTCCTACGGCGATGTCAGCCCCCTGGCGTACCCTTGAACTCGCCAGGCCTCCCTCGTGGCAGGCGAGACGCATCCGGGAGGACGTAGAGGCCCTCGGGCCGGCCTATGACTCAGACACCCACAGCTCACACGCCCGCGCAGGGCCAGGCGAGAGCACAGTTCACCGTTCCCGCCCAGCACCCCATGGTGACGGTGCTGGGATCCGGCGACTCCCTCCTGCGCGTGATCGAGACGGCTTTCCCGGCGGCCGACATCCACGTCCGGGGCAATGAGATCAGCGCGGTCGGCGACGCGCGGGAAGTCGCCATGATCGCGCGCCTGTTCGACGAGATGATGCTGGTGCTCCGCACCGGGCAGCCGATGACGGAGGACGCAGTGGAACGCTCGATCGCCATGTTGCGGGCGAGCGAGAACGGGACGAGCGACGGCCAGGAGACCCCGGCCGAGGTACTGACGCAGAACATCCTGTCCTCGCGCGGCCGCACCATCCGACCCAAGACCCTCAACCAGAAGCGGTACGTCGACGCGATCGACAAGCACACGATCGTCTTCGGCATCGGACCCGCGGGCACCGGCAAGACCTACCTGGCCATGGCCAAAGCGGTCCAGGCCCTGCAGTCCAAGCAGGTCAACCGCATCATCCTGACCCGCCCCGCGGTCGAGGCGGGCGAGCGTCTGGGCTTCCTGCCCGGCACGCTCTACGAGAAGATCGACCCCTATCTGCGCCCGCTCTACGACGCGCTGCACGACATGCTCGACCCCGACTCGATCCCGCGCCTCATGGCCGCCGGGACCATCGAGGTCGCGCCCCTGGCGTACATGCGCGGCCGGACGCTCAACGACGCCTTCATCATCCTCGACGAGGCCCAGAACACGAGCCCCGAGCAGATGAAGATGTTCCTCACCCGCCTCGGCTTCGACTCGAAGATCGTGATCACGGGTGACGTGACCCAGGTCGACCTGCCGACCGGCACCAAGTCGGGCCTGCGTCAGGTGCAGGACATCCTGGAGGGCGTCGACGACGTCCACTTCGCCCGGTTGTCGTCCCACGACGTCGTACGGCACAAGCTGGTGGGCCGTATCGTCGACGCGTACGAGACGTACGACACCAAGCACGGCACGGAGAACGGCACGCACAAGGGCGGCCGGGGGAAGTCCGGGCACAAGGGGAAGTAGACCGAGCGCGACCATGTCGATCGACGTCAACAACGAGTCCGGAACCGAGGTCGACGAGCAGGCGATCCTCGACATCGCCCGCTACGCGCTCGCACGGATGCGCATCCACCCGCTCTCCGAGCTGTCGGTGATCGCCGTGGATGCCGACGCCATGGAGCAGCTCCACATCCAGTGGATGGACCTGCCGGGACCGACCGACGTCATGTCGTTCCCGATGGACGAGCTGCGGCCGCCGTCGAAGGACGACGACGAGCCCCCGCAGGGGCTCCTCGGCGACATCGTGCTGTGCCCCGAGGTCGCGGCCAGGCAGGGGGCGGAGGCGCCCACGCAGCACTCCATGGACGAGGAGCTCCAGCTGCTCACCGTCCACGGCGTGCTGCACCTGCTGGGCTACGACCACGAGGAGCCCGACGAGAAGGCCGAGATGTTCGGCCTCCAGGCGGCCATCGTGGACGGCTGGCGCGCGGAGAAGGGCCTGACCGGCCCGTCCCCGGCCCCGACCGTGTCATGAGCCCAGGTCTCGTCTCCGGCGCGATCGCCCTGGTCGTCGTCGCGTGGCTCGCCGCCTGCGCGGAGGCGGGCCTCGCGCGCGTCTCCAGCTTCCGCGCCGAGGAGGCCGTCCGCAGCGGCCGGCGCGGCAGCGCCAAGCTCGCCCAGGTCGCCGCCGACCCCACCCGGTACCTCAACGTGGCGCTGCTGGTCCGCGTCGCCTGCGAGATGGCGGCGGCCGCGCTGGTCGCCCACGCCTGCCTCCAGGAGATCGAGGGCACGGCCCCGGCCCTGCTGACCGCGATCGGCGTGATGGTCCTCGTGTCGTACGTGGCCGTCGGTGTCTCCCCGCGCACCATCGGCCGCCAGCACCCGCTGAACACGGCGACGGCCGCCGCGTACGTGCTGCTGCCGCTGGCCCGGATCATGGGCCCGATCCCGTCGTTGCTGATCCTCATCGGCAACGCGCTCACGCCCGGCAAGGGCTTCCGGCGCGGCCCCTTCGCCTCCGAGGCGGAGCTGCGCGCGCTGGTCGACCTGGCCGAGAAGGAGTCGCTGATCGAGGACGACGAGCGGCGCATGGTGCACTCGGTCTTCGAGCTGGGCGACACGCTCGTCCGCGAGGTCATGGTCCCGCGCACCGACCTCGTCGTCATCGAGCGCTACAAGACCATCCGCCAGGCCCTCACCCTGGCACTGCGCTCCGGTTTCTCGCGGATACCCGTCACCGGGGAGAGCGAGGACGACATCGTCGGGATCGTGTACCTGAAGGACCTGGTCCGCAGGACGCACATCAACCGCGACGCGGAGAGCGAACTCGTCTCGACGGCGATGCGGCCCGCCGCCTTCGTGCCCGACACCAAGAACGCCGGCGACCTGCTGCGCGAGATGCAGCAGGAACGCAACCACGTCGCCGTCGTCATCGACGAGTACGGCGGCACGGCGGGCATCGTCACCATCGAGGACATCCTCGAGGAGATCGTCGGCGAGATCACCGACGAGTACGACCGTGAGCTGCCCCCGGTGGAGGAGCTCGGCGAGGACCGCTACCGGGTCACCGCCCGCCTCGACATCACCGACCTCGGCGAGCTGTACGGCCTGGAGGAGTACGACGACGAGGACGTGGAGACCGTCGGCGGTCTCCTCGCGAAGGCGCTGGGCCGGGTGCCGATCGCCGGGGCGTCGAGCGCCGTCGAACTGCCCGACGGGCGTGAGCTGCGGCTGACGGCGGAGGCCGCGGCCGGCCGCCGGAACAAGATCGTGACGGTGCTGGTGGAGCCGGTGGGCCCGGCGGGGTCCGCCGAGGAGGAGAAGCCGGAGTGACCCCTCAGGAGCTGCGCGCCTTCTGCCTGTCGTTCACCGCGGCCGTGGAGGAATTCCCCTTCCGGCCGGAGATCTCGGTCTTCAAGGTCGGGGGCAGGCTGTTCGCCCTGACGACCCTGGACGCGCGGCCCCTGACCGTCAACCTCAAGTGCGACCCGGAGGACGCGGTCCGGCTGCGCGCCGAGCACCCCGGCCTGATCGCCCCCGGCTACCACATGAACAAGCGCCACTGGAACACGGTGACCGTCGACGGCGACCTCCCGGACCGCCTGGTCCGGGAGCTCATCGAGGACTCGTACGACCTGGTCGTCGCCGGCCTGCCGCGCGCCGAGCGCCTCCGTCTCGACCGGCCCTGAGACCCCGTGGGCCTACCCCGTGGCCGGTCGGACGCGGTGCGGCTACGTATGCTCGGGGCATGACCGACAGCAGCGCGCTCGACCCCGAGGACCGCAAGATCGTCACCCTGGCCCGTTCCGCCCGGGCCCGCAACGGCGTGCCCGAGGGCGCGGCCGTACGGGACGAGACCGGGCGTACCTATGTCGCCGGGACGGTCGGCCTGCCGTCGCTGCGGCTGAGCGCGCTGCAGACGGCGGTGGCGATGGCGGTGGCCTCGGGAGCGACGTCGCTGGAGGCGGCCGCGGTGGTCACGGAGGCGGATGGCGTCTCCGAGACGGACCGGGCCGCCGTCGCGGACCTCGGTGGTCCGGGCACCCCCGTGCTGCTGGCCGGGCCCGACGGGAGCGTGCGGCTGACCGTCTCCGCGGGCTGACGTACCAGGGGCTCCGCCCCCTGGACCCCCGGTTTCCCTCAAGCCCCCACCCCCTCCGCGGGACGAGGGGGCACCGCCATGACTTAGGCCGGATTTCAACCTTGCCGTTCCGTCGCCCCCGACGCATCAATGGAGCCATCAGTTCCGACGGACCGTCAGATCCACCCCCCACCGGGACCGGCGTCCGCACCCGCCGTCCCGTCCGGCCGTCCGTCTTCGCAGATCCGGGAAGGGAGCCGGAAAACCCCATGAGCAAGAGAATCGGAACAGGTGCGGCACTGCTGGCCGGGGCCCTCGCGGTCACCGGGCTGGCGCTGGCGCCCACGGCCGTCGCCGTCACCCCACAGACGGCGACCATCACCGCCAACTGCGGTCTGTTCGGCGGTGGTGCGGCCACGCTCACCGCCACCCAGAACGGCACCGCGGCCACCCTGACACTCTCGTCCACCGCGATCACCGCGCCCATCCCGATCGGCGCGAACAGCATCGACTCCACGCTCACGATGGCGAACTCGACCGGTGCCGCCAGAGTCTTCAGCGGCACCGTGAACCCCGCCATGGCCACCGGCGCCCCGATCGTGGTCGGTCCGCTCAGCGGGACCGTGGCCTCCGGTGACAGCCTGGACTTCTACCAGGGCTCCCTGAAGATGGTCGTCTTCGGGATCACCGTCACCTGCACGGCGACCGGTCCGCAGTCGCCGGGGCCGTTCGTGTTCGACTGAGAAGCGCGCAACGGGCCGTCAGTTTTCCTCGCGGCGAGGAAAGCTGACGGTTCATCAGTTCCGCACGGCATCTCCATTGACTTCTCACGCCATCCCCCGCTCAATGCCCCCTGTCGGCGCAGAAGAGCCGCTGCGCCCGCATCCCTCAGGAGGGGGCAACCATGGGTGCGACACCCCAGAGGATCCGAAGATCCCGAACACGGCACTGGACCGCGCTGCTCGCGGCGGCCGCGCTCGCGGTCACCACGGGCGGCGCGCTGGCGACACCCGCCGCCGCGTCCGTGAACGTGGACTTCCCCACGCACTGCGTCCCGCCGCCGATCGCGGGCATCCCGCCGATCGACGGCACCACCACCGCCAGGATCACGGTGGACAACGCCAGTCCCCGGGTCGGCGACACCGTCACCGTGACGTACACGGTGGTCACGCCCGCCGCGAGCAACCCCACCGACCTGGCCCTGCCGGCCGACATCATGACGCCGACCGGCAAGGTCGCCCTCGGCGGGGCGCAGACCGGCAGTGTCACGGTCGCGGGCCCCAGGAAGAACGACCCGGTGCCCGGCCGGGGCACCTTCCCGTCGTTCTCCATGACCGGCACGTTCACGGTCACCGCGCCCGGCGCGATCACCCTCTCGCCCGGCGACTACAACATCCACACCAGCTACATCCTGGAGCTGGACACCCCCTGCACGGTGACCAGCCCGCCCGCCCCGGTGTCGGAGACGGTCACGGCGGCCGCCGACCCGCCCGCCAACACCCGCGCCATCTCACTGGGTTCGGCCTCCGGAGCGCCGGGCGCCGCGGTCACCGTCACCGGCGGCGACTTCACGCCGGGCGCGAGCGTCACCCTGGCCGGGCGGTCCGGGTCCGCCCAGACCGCGGACACGGCGACCGTGACCGCGAACGCCCAGGGCGGCTTCAGCGGCTCCCTCGTCGTCAACGACCGCACCACGACCGGCATCGTGGCGTACGAGGGCGGCGCGTGGAGCGCGGAGAAGGGCGCCGGGCCCGTCGCGTACGTCGTCGTCGACGACACGCCCGTACCGGACGGGAGCCAGAAGCTGACGACGACCGTGAAGGCGGGCACCCTGTCGATGTCGCAGGCCGGGGACGCCGTTCAGCTGTCGGCGGTCGACTTCGGCACCGGCGGGGCCTCGACCGGGGCGCTGAAGACGGTGACCGTCAAGGACTTCCGCGGCGGACCCGCGGGCTGGTCCCTGACCGGCAAGGTCACCGACTTCACCGGTCCCGGCGCCAAGATCGACGCCGGGAAGCTGAGCTGGACGCCCGCCTGCGCCACCGCAGCGGGCAGCCCGAGCACCTGCCGGGCCGGCTCGGCGGGCGTGGTGGGCAGCGCCGGGGCGACCCTGGCCTCTGCCCCCGACGCCACGCTCACCGGCGGCGAGTTCACCGCCGACGCCCGACTCTCCCTCGACGTACCGGCGTTCACGCCTCCGGGCACGTACTCCGGCGTCCTGACCCTCACCCTCACCTGACGCACGCCCCCGGTGGCCGGGCGCCCGCCCCACAGGTCCGCACCCGCCCGTCCACCCGCCGTCCACCCCGCCGTCCAGCGCCCGTGGGGGGTCCGCACCCATGCGCAAGCCGTACGTCCTCCTCCTGACACTCCTCTTCCCGCTGCTGGTGGCCGCGCCCGCCCGCGCCGCCGACAACGGCAGCTGGTCCGTGCACCCCGTCTCCTCGGCCGTCGCCGCACGGCCGTACTTCCTGCTGTCCGCCGATCCCGGGCAGACGATCGAGGACAAGGTCGTCGTCACCAACAAGACCGACCGGCCCCTGACCTTCCGGCTCTACGCGGCCGACGCCTACAACACCGCCCGCGACGGCGGGTTCGCGGTGCGGACGGTGGGAGAGCGGATGCGGGGCGTGGGGGCGTGGGCGAAGCCCGCCAAGGACCGGGTCACCGTGCCCGGCCGCACGTCCGTGACCGTGCCGTTCACGGTCCGCGTGCCCAGGGACGCCGAACCCGGCGACCATCCGGGGGCGGTCGTGGCGCTCGACGAACGCGTCGAGACAGCCGGCGGCGGGGTCGCGCTCGGCGTGCGCAGGGCCGTCGGCGCCCGCGTCTACCTCGAGGTCGGCGGGCCCAGGCTGTCCGCGCTCGCCGTCGAGGACGTCCGCGTCGCCCACCGGCAGCCGCTCGTCCCCGGCCTCGGCGACAGCACGGCGACGATCTCCTACACCCTGCACAACACCGGCAACGTCACCCTCGATCCGAAGGTGGAGCTGCGGGCCCGCGGACTGTTCGGGCGGACGCTCCTCGCCCGCGACCTGACCCGCGTCCCCTCCGAGCTGCTGCCCGGCCAGCGCGTCCGGCTCACCGAGCCCTGGCCGGACGCGCCCCAACTCGACTGGGCGGACGTGACCTTGACGGCGAGCGCCCGGGACACCCGCGAGTCGGCGAGCGCGTCGTTCCTCGCGCTGCCGTGGCTGCTCGTGGCCGTGGCGTTCGCCGCCGGAGCGGTGGTGGGGGTACTGGTGGTCAGAGCGCGTCGGGGCCGCGCTCGCCCGTCCGGACCCGTACGACCGTCTCGACCGGCAGCGACCACACCTTCCCGTCCCCGATCTTCCCCGTCTGCGCGGCCTTGACGATGGCCTCGATGACGGCGTCCGCGTCGGCGTCCTCGACGACGACCTCGATACGGACCTTGGGGACCAGGTCGACCTGGTACTCGGCGCCGCGGTACACCTCGGTGTGGCCGCGCTGACGGCCGTAGCCGCTGGCCTCGGTGACGGTCAGCCCGTGCACGCCCAGCTCCTGCAGAGCGGTCTTGACCTCGTCGAGGCGGTAGGGCTTGACGATCGCGGTGATGAGCTTCATGCCTGGGTCTTGGCCTTCTGGGGGGAGGGGACGGAGTGCGCGGTGACCGGGGCGCCGTGGCCCAGGACGCCGTGATCGTATGCGGTCTCGGCGTGCACCGTAAGGTCCAGGCCGGTGTGCTCCTGCTCCTCGTCCGCCCGGAAGCCCATCGTCCGGTCCAGCAGCCTGCCGATGCCGTACGTCACGAGGAAGGCGTACGCCCCCACGGCGACGACGGCCACCAGCTGCTTGCCGAGCTGGGCGAGGCCGCCGCCGTAGAGGAGGCCCTCGGCGCCGCCCGTCATCGACTCGACCGCGAAGACGCCGATGAGGAGGGTGCCGATGACGCCGCCGACCAGGTGGACACCGACGACGTCCAGGGAGTCGTCGTAGTTCAGCCTGAACTTCCAGCCCACGGCGTACGAGCAGACGACACCGGCGGCGAGGCCGACGACCAGGGCGCCGAGCAGGGAGACCGAGCCGCAGGACGGCGTGATCGCGACCAGGCCCGCGACCGCGCCGGACGCGGCGCCCAGCGTCGTCGGATGGCCGTCGCGCTTCTGCTCCACGAAGAGCCAGCCCAGCAGGCCGGTGCAGCCGGCGGCGAGCGTGTTGAGGAACGCGGCTGCCGCCAGGCCGTTCGCGCCGAGGGCCGAGCCCGCGTTGAAGCCGAACCAGCCGAACCAGAGCAGACCCGCACCCAGCATCACCATGGGCAGGTTGTGCGGGCGCATCGCGTCCTTCTTGAAGCCCAGGCGCGGGCCCAGGACCAGGCACAACGCCAGTCCCGAGGCGCCGGAGGTGATCTCCACGGGGAGGCCGCCGGCGAAGTCGAGGGCGCCGAGCCCCTCCAGGATCCAGCCGCCCGGGCCCCACACCCAGTGGGCGACGGGAACGTATACGAGCAGCGCCCAGACGGGGACGAAGACCAGCCAGGCCGCGAACTTCGCGCGGTCCGCGATCGCGCCGCTGATCAGCGCCGCCGTGATGATCGCGAAGGTGAGCTGGAAGGTGGCGAAGAGGAGGGTGGGGACCGTGCCCCGGACGCTGTCCGGGCCGAGGCCGGCCATACCGGCGTGGTCGAGATCGCCGATGAGGCCGCCGCCGAGGTCGTCGCCGAAGGCGAGGGAGTAGCCGGCGGCCAGCCAGACCACGGTGACCAGGGCGATCGAGACGAAGCTCATCATCAGCATGTTGAGGACGCTCTTCGTGCGGACCATGCCGCCGTAGAACAGGGCCAGACCCGGGGTCATCAGCAGGACGAGGGCGGTGGCGGCGAGCAGCCAGGCGGTGTCACCGGTGTCGATCTGCGCGGCGGCGAGGGGCGCGGCGAAAGTCACGGTCGTCTCCAACGGGGTGGGGGCTCGTCAGAGGGTCACCGGCGTGCGTTTCGGCTTGCGCACGGGTGTGTTTCCGTGATGTTTCGTTGCGTGGAGGTTTCCGGACGCTCACGTGCGGGGCGCCGCGCGGGGTGTTGTCCGGGGTGCTCCCGGGCCGTTGTACGGCGGGGCTTCCCGCATCAGGGAGAATGGCGGCATGAGCGTTCGTACCCAGTCATCCGAACAGTCGGCCGATGCCGTTCACCGGGCCGGCTTCGCCTGCTTCGTGGGACGCCCCAACGCGGGCAAGTCCACCCTCACGAACGCTCTGGTCGGGAAGAAGGTGGCGATCACCTCGAACCGGCCGCAGACCACCCGGCACACCGTGCGGGGCATCGTGCACCGGCCCGACGCGCAGCTGATCCTGGTGGACACCCCGGGGCTGCACAAGCCGCGCACCCTGCTGGGGGAGCGGCTCAACGACGTCGTGCGGACGACGTGGGCCGAGGTGGACGTGATCGGCTTCTGCCTTCCGGCGAACGAGAAGCTGGGCCCCGGTGACCGCTTCATCGCCAAGGAGCTGGCCGGGATCAAGCGGACGCCGAAGGTCGCGGTCGTCACGAAGACGGACCTCGTGGACCCCAAGACGCTCGCCGAGCAGCTCATCGCCATCGACCAGCTCGGCAAGGAGCTGGGGTTCGAGTGGGCGGAGATCATCCCGGTCTCCGCGGTCGGCGACAAGCAGGTCGACCTGCTGGCCGACCTGCTGGTGCCGATGCTGCCGGAGGGCCCCGCCCTCTACCCCGAGGGCGACCTGACGGACGAGCCCGAGCAGGTGATGGTCGCCGAGCTGATCCGCGAGGCGGCCCTGGAGGGCGTACGGGACGAGCTCCCGCACTCCATCGCGGTGGTCGTGGAGGAGATGCTCCCGCGCGAGGACCGCCCGGCGGACAGGCCGCTGCTCGACATCCACGCGAACATCTACATCGAGCGCACCAGCCAGAAGGGCATCATCATCGGGCCGAAGGGCCGGCGCCTGAAGGACGTCGGCATCAAGTCCCGCAAACAGATCGAGGCGCTGCTGGGCACACCGGTCTTCCTCGACCTGCACGTGAAGGTGGCGAAGGACTGGCAACGGGACCCCAAGCAGCTGCGCAAGCTGGGCTTCTAGCCGGGCGCCGGGTGCGGAGGTCGTGCCCGGGGTGTCACGCCCGGGGTGTCAGGTCCTGTGGGCCCACCCCCGCAGCAGTCGCAGTCGCTCGTAGGACTCCGTCCCCGGGCGGGCCTTGTGCACGATCAGCGGCTGGTGGTGTCCGTGACTCGGCAGGACCTCGCAGTCGAGGTCCGGCGGGCCCGGTCTGGACGGCCCGGGACACCGGCGCCCTCCGAGCCCTCCGCACGACCACCGGGCTCACCTTCCCCTCCGGATCCGCCGCGGCGTGCGGCTCCCGGTGGCCGCCCGGGTATCTCACGAGCTTCGGACAGCACGCCGCCCACCGCCCGGCCCCGGGCGTCCGGCGGCCGGGTCCGGGGCCGTGGACCGCAGCGGGCCGGTGTCATCCCCCCGCCTGTGCGGGGAGTGCGCCGCCCACCGTCCTGGCCCCGGCCCCGTCGGCCGGGCCGCGAGGTTGGCGGAATGCGCAGCGGGCCGGTGTCATCCCGGCGCCCGTGCGGGCAAGTGCGCCGCTCACCGCTCTGGCCCCGGCGTCCGAGCCCGGAGGCTGGCGACCGCAGCGGGCCGGTGTCATCCCCCGCCCGTGCGGGCAGTGCACCGCCCACCGTCCTGGCCCCGGCCCCCGGCACCCACCGCCCGGCCCCCGGCGGCCCGAACCCGGGGTCGGCGGAATCCGCAGCGGGCCCCTGTCATCCCCGCGCCCGTAGGACGTCCCGCAGCCAGGCGTAGGACGCCTTGGGGGTGCGCTCCAGGGTTCCGGGAGCGTCGAAGTCCACGTGGACCAGGCCGAAGCGGCGCGCGTAGCCCTCCGCCCACTCGAAGTTGTCCAGCAGCGACCACACGAAGTAGCCGCGCACGTCCACGCCCGCCTCCACCGCCCGGTGCAGGGCGCGGATGTGGCCGTCGAGGTAGGCGATGCGCTCCTGGTCGTCGATGCCCTCGTAGCTGCATCCGTTCTCGGTGATGACCACCGGGGGCAGGCGGTCGCCGTAGCGCTCGTGGAAGGTGGTGAGCAGCTCCGTCAGGCCCTCCGGGACCACCGGCCAGCCGAAGTCGGTGACCGGTACGCCCTCGATCTGCCGGACGGAGAAGGGGAGTTCGGCCGGGATCCGCACCCCGCCGAAGTCGATCTCGGTGCCCTGCGGGGCGCCGACCCTCGTCGGTGCGTAGTAGTTCACGCCGTACCAGTCGAGGGGTTCCGCGATCACCTCCAGGTCGGACCGCACGTCCCCGGGCATCAGCTCGCCGAGCCCCTCCGGGTATGCGCCCAGCAGGATCGGCTCCGCGAACAGCCGGTTGAGCAGGACGTCGTAGAAGGCCGCCGCCTCCAGGTCGGCCGGTTCCCGGGAGGCGGGCCAGGTCGGGCCGTGGGAGTTGGCGATGCCGATGTCCGTGGCGCCGGCCGCGCGCAGGGCGCGTACCGCGAGGCCGTGGGCCAGCAGCTGGTGGTGGGCGACCGGGAGCGCGTCGAAGAGCAGCCGCCCGCCGGGGGCGTGGGTGCCGAGGGCGTGCCCCAGCAAGGTGTGCTCGGCGGGCTCGTTGAGAGTGATCCACTTCCGCACGCGGTCGCCCAGCCGCCCGGCCACCACCGACACGTACTCGGCGAACCGCGACGCCGTGTCCCGCTCCAGCCAGTCCAGGCCGGCCGGCAGGTCCCAGTGGAAGAGGGTGGGGACCGGGCGGACGCCCGCCGCGCACAGCTCGTCCACCAGGCGGTCGTAGAAGTCCAGGCCGCTCGGCGAGTTCACCCTCGGCCACGAGACCGAGAAGCGGTACGCGTCGACACCGAGATCCGCGAGGAGCGCCACGTCCTCCCGGTAGCGGTGGTAGTGGTCGCAGGCCACCGCGGCCGTGGAGCCGTCCTTCACCCGTCCCGGCTCGGCCGTGAAGGTGTCCCACACGGACGGTTCGCGCTCGCTCGCCGCACCCTCGATCTGGTGGGCGGAGGTGGACACGCCCCACAGGAAGCCGGCCGGGAACGGGGGTATCGGGGTCGCCGCGTCACGCGGATCAGTCGCCATGGGCGGGATCATCCGTACCGCTGGTAACGGAAGTCAACGCCCTTACCCCAAGCGCCGGTTACGCCCCTTCCTTCAGCACCCTGGAGATCAGCTTGCGCTGCTCCTCCGTGAGCCGCGGGTCGGCCGCGTACACCGTCCGCCCGTCCACGGTGATCTGGTAGCTGAAGCCGTCCGGAACCCCGGCGGGGGGCGCGCCCCGGCCGGCGGCGACCGCCTTCTCGGCCAGGGCGTGCCACTCCTCGGCGTCGGGCCGCGCCGAGGTGTCCACCTCGGCGCGGCGCTCGATGCCCGCGAACCCGCCCGTGCGCCTCACCTGAATACGCATGGGTCCCTGTCTATTACGTGGCCGGGGAATCCGCTACGCGGCCGGCTGTCCGCTGCGTGACGGGAATCCGCCGCGCGGTCAGAGAATCCGCACCCCCACCCGCTCCCACGCCTTCTCCACGGCCTGGAGCTCCTCCCCGCCGTCGCCGAAGCGCTCCCGCGCGGCCTTGACGGTCAGCCCCGCGAAGTCGGTGAAGAGGGCCCTCTCCGACAGCTCGCCGCCGGTCAGCACGTCGTACCAGATCTGTCCGGCCTTCTCCCAGGCGAAGCCGCCGAGGGCGGTGGCGGCCAGGTAGAACGCGTGGTTGGGGATGCCGGAGTTGATGTGGACGCCGCCGTTGTCGCGGCCGGTGCGCACGTAGTCGTCCATCGTCGCCGGCTGCGGGTCCTTGCCGAGGACGTCGTCGTCGTACGCGGTGCCCGGGGCCTTCATCGAGCGCAGGGCCTGCCCGGTCACGCTCGGGGCGAGCAGCTCGGCGCCGATGAGCCAGTCGGCCTCGGCGGCGGTCTGGCGCAGCGTGTACTGCTTGATGAGCGCGCCGAAGACGTCGGACATCGACTCGTTGAGGGCGCCCGGCTGGCCGTAGTAGGTGAGGTTCGCCGTGTACTGGGTGACGCCGTGGGCCAGCTCGTGGCCGATCACGTCGACGGAGTTGGTGAAGTCGACGAAGATCTCGCCGTCGCCGTCGCCGAACACCATCTGCTCGCCGTTCCAGAAGGCGTTGTTGTAGTCCTCGTCGTAGTGGACCGTGGCGTCCAGGGGCAGGCCGTCGCCGTCGATGGAGTGGCGGCCGTAGGCCTTGAGGAAGAGCTCGAAGGTGGCGCCGAGCCCCGAGTAGGCGCGGTTGACCGTGGCGTCCCGGCCCGGGTCCTCGCCCTCGCCGCGGACCTTGGTGCCGGGCAGGTCGGTCCGGTGCCCGGCGTCGTAGACGGTGCGCAGCGGCTGGTCCGACGGTGCCTTCGCCGTCGGCGCCGCCGCCAGGCGGAACTCGGTGGTCACCCGGCGCCGGGAGCGCAGCTCGCCGTCGCGCACCAGGGTGCGCCGGGCGGGACCGGAGAGTGCGGGGTCGTCGTTGCGCGCCAGCCGGTCGAGGACGTGGGGCGGTACGACGGTGCAGAAGACGGGCTCGAAGCCCCCGTGAGTCGTCATGCCCGGCACCTTTGCACTGCGTGACGCCCCTGTCACGACCGGCAACCATGATTGGTGAAAAACCGCGACAAAGGGTCCTGAGCTGCGGCTGCGAGTGGTATACCGCACGTTTTGCCCTGTTCGTCCGCCCGGTCCCGCATACTGGAACAGGCCCGCGTGCCCGGTGCGGCTCGGATACAGTGCGGAGCACTATGCGTTTCGGGCTGCTTCTCCTTAGCTGCCGCGGCGAGGGCCTGTAGTCGAGGCCGACTCCCTCCCCGCGGAGCTTGGCGTTGCGTTGTCGGCCGTCCTTCCGGACATCCTGAGGAGCCACCGCATCATGGCGAACCGCCAGCAGCCCAGTTCCATGCCGATCCACAAGTACGGCCAGTACGAGCAGGTCGACATCCCCGACCGCACCTGGCCCGACAAGCGGATCACCGTCGCCCCCCGCTGGCTCTCCACCGACCTGCGCGACGGCAACCAGGCCCTGATCGACCCCATGTCGCCCGAGCGCAAGCGCCGGATGTTCGACCAGCTGGTCAAGATGGGCTACAAGGAGATCGAGGTCGGCTTCCCGGCCTCCGGCCAGACCGACTTCGACTTCGTGCGCTCGATCATCGAGGAAGAGGGCGCGATCCCGGACGACGTCACGATCTCCGTGCTGACCCAGGCCCGCGAGGACCTGATCGAGCGGACCGTGGAGTCCCTGAAGGGCGCCAGGCGCGCCACGGTCCACCTGTACAACGCCACCGCCCCGGTCTTCCGCCGGGTCGTCTTCCGCGGCTCCAGGGACGACATCAAGCAGATCGCCGTCGACGGCACGCGGCTGGTCATGGAGTACGCGGAGAAGCTGCTGGGTCCGGAGACCGAGTTCGGCTACCAGTACAGCCCCGAGATCTTCACCGACACCGAGCTGGACTTCGCCCTGGAGGTCTGCGAGGCGGTCATGGACGTCTGGCAGCCCGGCCCGGGCCGCGAGATCATCCTCAACCTGCCGGCGACCGTCGAGCGCTCCACCCCCTCCACCCACGCCGACCGCTTCGAGTGGATGGGCCGCAACCTCTCCCGCCGCGAGCACGTCTGCCTGTCGATCCACCCGCACAACGACCGCGGCACCGCCGTCGCCGCCGCCGAGCTGGCGCTGATGGCCGGCGCCGACCGCGTCGAGGGCTGCCTGTTCGGCCAGGGCGAGCGCACCGGCAACGTCGACCTGGTCACCCTGGGCATGAACCTGTTCTCCCAGGGCGTCGACCCGCAGATCGACTTCTCCGACATCGACGAGATCCGTCGCGTGTGGGAGTACTGCAACCAGATGGAGGTCCACCCGCGCCACCCGTACGTGGGCGACCTGGTCTACACGTCCTTCTCCGGCTCCCACCAGGACGCCATCAAGAAGGGCTTCGACGCGATGGAGGCCGACGCGGCCGCCAGGGGTGTCACCGTCGACGACATCGAGTGGGCGGTGCCGTACCTGCCGATCGACCCGAAGGACGTCGGCCGCTCCTACGAGGCCGTCATCCGCGTCAACTCGCAGTCCGGCAAGGGCGGTATCGCGTACGTCCTGAAGAACGACCACAAGCTGGACCTGCCGCGCCGGATGCAGATCGAGTTCTCGAAGCTCATCCAGGCCAAGACGGACGCCGAGGGCGGCGAGATCACGCCGAAGGACATCTGGGCGGTCTTCCAGGACGAGTACCTGCCGAACCCGGAGAACCCGTGGGGCCGCATCCAGGTCCGCACGGGTCAGTCGACGACCGACACGGACGGCGTGGACACGCTGACCGTCGAGGCGACCGTCGACGGCGAGGACACCGTCCTGACCGGCTCCGGGAACGGTCCGATCTCGGCCTTCTTCAACGCCCTGGAGTCCGTCGGCATCGACGTACGCCTGCTGGACTACCAGGAGCACACGATGAGCGAGGGCGCCTCCGCGCAGGCCGCCTCCTACATCGAGTGCGCGATCGACGGCAAGGTCCTGTGGGGCATCGGCATCGACGCGAACACGACGCGTGCGTCGCTGAAGGCGGTCGTCTCGGCCGTCAACCGCGCGACCCGCTGACCACCCTGACCGGGAGTTCGGGGACCCCGACCGCTGATCACGGCGGTCGGGGTCCCGTCGGTTCTCGGCCATCCGGACGTGGAGGTCACGGAAAGGTCTCGTCCTGGGTGCTGACTACGCCTCATCCGTGTGGCTAACATCACGCAGACGTGGCGATGGTGCCGCGGGGTTACGGAGGTGCGACGTGCTGCCAGGACGGGGACGAGACGGCCGTGCCACCGGGCGTGCCCGCATCCTGGGCACCCGCACCGCGTGGACACCCGTCGGGGACGGCGAGTTCTTCTGCCCCGGCTGCGGCGGCGACCGCAACTACCAGCGGCTCACCGGCCACCGCCGCTTCACCCTGCTGGGCGTGCCCGTGCTGCCGCGCGGCGCGAGCGGACCGGTCGTCGAGTGCGCGGCCTGCCTCCGCCACTTCGGCACCGACGCCCTCGACCACCCCACCACCACCCGCTTCTCCGCGATGCTCCGCGACGCCGTCCACACCGTCGCCCTCGCGGTCCTGTCCGCGGGCGGCACCTGCGCCCCCGCGTCCCTGGAGACGGCGGCCCAGGCGGTGCGCGCGGCCGGCTTCCCGGACTGCACCAGCGAACAGCTCGCCGCCCTCGTCGAGGCCCTCGCCGCCGACACCGGCCGCGCCTGCGACGAACCCTGCACCCCCGGGCTCGCCATAGAGCTCCACGAGGCCCTCGACCCGCTGGCCCCGCACCTCGCGCCGGTCGGCCGCGAATCGATCCTGCTCCAGGGGGCCCGGATCGCGCTCGCCGACGGGCCGTACACCCCCGCCGAGCGGGAGGTCCTGGCCACCGTCGGCGCCGCCCTGACCATCTGCGCGGACGACGTGACCCGGCTGCTGGCGGCGGCCCGCACGCCGTCCTGATACTCCCGGGGAGCGACCGGCCCCGCCGCCGCCCGCCGCAGTACCGAACCCGCCCTCACGCGCGACCTCGCCCGGTTCCCGCGCAGCCCCGCCGCACCGCCCGCCACGGGCGGACCCGGGTGCCTGTCCGAGCGGGAACGCGGGGTGCTCGTCCCGGTCGCGCGCGGCCCCACCACCACCGAGATCGCCGAGACCCTCGGACTCGGCCCGCTCACCGCGAAGACCGACGTCAGCCGCATCATGGGCGGACCGGGCGCTCGCGGCCGCGCGCAACTCGTCCTCGTGGCGTACGAGTCGGGGCTGGTGGCTCCGGGGCCGACGGGAGCGACGGGAGCGACTGGGCCGCCGAGGCCGGTCGGCCCCGTCCCGGCCGTGCGGATCAGAGGAGCCCGGCCTCGATCAGGTACTCCTGCACGCGCTCCACCTCGGCCGGGGACAGCGGCACCTGGGGCTCCGCCGTCGCCGGGCAGGCGATCACACCCTGGAGGTGCAGCGCCGCCTTGAACGCGCCGATCGCCGCCGAACCGGCGCCCATCCGGGCCGGATCGCCGGCCCGCACGATGCCGAACAGGGCGCACAGCCGCTCCTGTTCGGCCCGCGCCGGCTCCCCCTCGCCCATGCGGCACAGCCGGTCGAGGCGGACGTAACCGTGCGGGTCGACGTTGGCGAGGCCGGGCACCGCCCCGTGCGCGCCCAGCGCGAGCGCCGCGTCGACGATCAGCTCGGAGCCGGTCAGGACGCTGAAGCCGGGGTACGCCCGGGCCCCGGTGACCACCTCGCGGAACGCGGCCAGGTCGCCGCTGGAGTCCTTCAGCCCGGCCAGCACACCGTCCGCGGCCAGCTCCAGGACGACGTCCGGGGGGAGCTTGGTGTGGACGGCGGCCGGCAGGTCGTAGGCCAGGACGGGGACCGGGCCGGCGTCGGCGACCAGACGGTAGTGCCGGGCGATCTCCGCCGGGTGGGTGCGGGCGTAGAACGGGGAGATCACCACGACCGCGTCCGCGCCCGCCCCCGTGACGGACGCGACCTGGTCGAGCACCCGGGGCGTCGTCATGTCGATCGCCCCGGCCAGCACCGGGAGCTGCCCGCCGACGTGCGCCACGGTCGTCTCCACGACCAGCCGGCGTTGCCGGTCCGTCAGATGGGCCGCCTCCGAGGTCGTCCCGAGCACGAACAGCCCGTGCACCCCGCCCGCCACGAGGTGGTCGACCAGCCGCAGCAGCGAGGGCACGTCCACCTCCCGCTCCGGTGTCAGGGGCGTGCACAGGGGCGGGACGACACCGGTCAGCGGGGCGGGGAACGGCATGAGGACTCCCTGGTGCTGTGACGTACGGGCGACCAGGGAAGTCTCCCCTCGTACGCCCTACGGGAGGGTCTTTTCGTACGTCTCGTCCGTGTCGGAGTCGTAGACCAGCTTGCCCGCGGCGTCGTAGCCCTCGATGTGCGGGGCGAGCGTCACCTGCTCGTCGAGGATGCCGGCGGCGACGAACCAGCGGCCGTCCAGGGTGGCCGTTGCCTCGCTGTCGCCGTAGGAGACGGTGACCTTGGCCACGGACGGCTCGACCGTGCCGATGACCCCCCAGCGGAACGGCAGCTTCCAGTTGCCCTTGTCGAGGATCGACTGCTGGTACAGCTTGCCGGCGTTGATGTCGGACACCACCGGGCCCGCCGGGCCGGCGTCGGGCGAGCTGATGTTGATGCCGGTCACCTCCTCGTCCTTGATGGTGCAGATCAGCCGGACGTCGGTCTTCTCCTTGACCGCGACGACGTAGTGGCCGTCGCCGGGCGCGTTGGTGTCGCCGGTGCTGCGCATCGCCAGCAGGATCCGGTAGTCGCCGGCCTTGCCCAGGTAGTCCTTCTCCAGGCCGCCCGACGGCTTCGCGTCGTCGTAGGCGATGCACTTCTTCAGCCCGTCCGCGGCCTGCTCCGCGGTCACCCCGTCCAGCAACTGCCCCCCGGAGGGCGCCTGCTCGGAGGCCTTCGCGGTGGGGCTCTGCGGGGCGCTGACCGACGACATGGGTGTCGTCGTGTCAGCGCCCCGCCCCCCGTTCCCCCCGGCCACGGCGTACGCCCCCGCCGGCACCGCGGCCAGTGCCACGAGCGCCGCCCCCGTCACCGCGACACGCCGCCGCCGTTCCACCACGCCCCGCCGCCGGATCGCCGGGTAGGGCGCGGGAGAAGGCTGGATGGTGTAAGCGTCGTCCGTCATCAGTTCCCTCACCAGTTCCTCGAAGTCCCGCTCGTCGTCTGCCTCGTGGTTCACTTTCCGCCTCCCCGCCCGGACACGGCGCGGCCCTCGCGGGCCAGCCCCGGGTACGTGCGAAGCTTCGCCAGCCCTTTCGAGGCCTGGCTCTTGACCGTGCCGGGCGAACAGCCGAGCACCTCGGCCACCTCCGCCTCGGAGAGGTCCTCCCAGTACCGCAGGACCACCACCGCCCGCTGCTTGGCGGGCAACAGGGCCAGCCCGGCGAGCAGGGAGCCGCGCTCCTCCACCTGCCCGACCGCCTCGTCGCGCCCCGGCGTCTCGGGCGGCGCCGCGGTCAGCGCCTCCCTGACCCGCCGCTTGCGGAACCGGTCGCTGTTGCAGCTGACCAGCATCCGCCGGACGTAGGCCTCGGGGCTGTCGCTGCGTGCGATCCGCCGCCATGACCGGTACGCCTTCGCCAGTGCCGTCTGCGTCAGGTCCTCCGCGTGATGGGCGTCGCCCGTGAGCAGATACGCGGTGCGGACCAGCCGTGACCACTGTGCCCTGACGAAATCCTGGAACTGGGCCTCAAGTTCGGCCTGCATCAAGCTCCCTCCTCGCCCTCCAGACCACCGGTCCGACGAAATCGGTTGCCCGGAAATCGTGGACGAGTTCGAATGGGGGCATGGAGCGGGAGTCGCAGGGTGATCGGCTGGAGGAGCGGGAGCGGGAGGGGGACGCGTGGGCCTGGCGGCCCGACGGTCCCGGTGTCCTGGCGCTGCCGTCCGGACGGCTGGTGCGCGGGCGCGGCCTGCGCCGTCCCCTGGACCCGGCGGCGCCCGCCCCCTCGTACGGCCTCTACCTCCTCGGCTCGCCGCCCCCGGACACCCCCTGGGAGGCGCGCTGGATCCGCTGGCCCGACTTCCGCCTGCCCCGCGACCGCGCGGACGCCCGCACGGCGCTCGTCGAGGCCTGGCGGCGGGCGGCGGACGAACGCCTGGAGATCGCCTGCGGCGGCGGACGCGGCCGTACGGGGACCGCGCTGGCGTGTCTGGCGGTGCTGGACGGCGTACCGGCGAAGGAGGCGGTCGCGTTCGTGCGCCGGCACTACGACCGGCACGCCGTGGAGACGCCCTGGCAGCGGCGCTACGTACGGGAGTTCACCCGTCAGGACCCCGACGCCGCAGGTCTCACAGACTGAGTGTCATCAGGAGGCGGTGCGCGCCGGGGCCGAAGTAGTCCTTGCGGGGGCCGTCGGGGTCGGGGACGAATCCCAGGGACCGGTAGAGCGCCACGGCCGAGTCGTTGCCCGGTTCCACGGAGAGCGAGACCGAGCGGACGCCGCGCACGCGGAGATGGCCCAGGATCTGCGTCATCAGCCGCCGGCCGAGGCCCTGCCCGCGCAGCTCCGGGGCGATGCCGAGGCTGAGGATCCAGCTCCGCTCCGCGTCCGGCGGGGTCGACAGCACATAGCCGCCCAGCTTCCCGCCGTCCTCCCCGCCGTCCTCCACCACGAACACGAAGTCCGGGAAGGAGGCGAGGAGCTGGCGCAGCACGAAGTAGGGGTACGGGTCGGAGGGGAAGGCCTCCGCGTCGAGCCGGACGATATGGGGGAGATCCTCCTCCGTGGCCGCCCTGATCCGTAAGCGCCTTTCTCCGGACATCTGGCGCACCGTCGAACCGGCGACCGACGGAAAACGATCTCCGGGAAGAGGAGTCATACCGTCCCCTTGTGAAGGATCGACAAAATGAATGGCTCGTGCGCTGGCTCCTGTGCGATATCCATACCTGATCGTCCATCATTGCCCGCTGCATCCGCGCCTTCAAGACCTCCTCGCCCTGCTAGGCTGAACCAATGACCTCGGGATCGCCCACAGCCGACGTAGAGAATGCCGATGTGCCCTGGGACGCCTTCGATCCCGACGAGTACATCAAGCGTAATTACCTCGAGATCCAGCCGGTGGACAGGGAGATCCTGTCCCGGGTGCGCGATCACTTCAGTGATCATTTCGAGGGGCGCGGTGGGCGCGTCGCCTCCGGTATCGACGTCGGTGCGGGGCCCAATCTCTATCCCGCCCTCGCCATGCTGCCCTGGTGCGACGAGATCACCCTGCTGGAGCGGTCCGCGAGCAACTTCACCTACCTCGGCAGTCAGCTCTCCGGCTACGACGCCCACTGGGACCAGTTCTGGGACGTCCTGCGCGAGAAGCCCGGATACGCCGGGATCGAAGAGCCCCGGGTGCGTTTCAAGAAAGCGGTCCAGCCCGTCGAGGGCAGCCTTTTCGAACTCTGCGGAAAGGAACCGGGCTGGGATCTCGGCACCATGTTCTTCGTCGCGGAATCCATCACCACCTCGTTCCGGGAATTCCGTCGCGGCGTGGGCTGTTTCATGAACGCCCTGAAGTCCGGAGCGCCCTTTGCCGCTGCGTTCATGGAGCATTCCGAGGGATATCGGGTCGGCTCCCAGGAATTCCCCGCCCGCGATATCGACGAGGGCGATGTGCGATCCGTGCTGAAGGATTACGCAGAGGGTGTGAAGATTCATCGCATGGCCAATCCGAAGCAGCTGGTGCGCACCGGATACACGGGAATGATCCTGGCCTGCGGGCGACGGAAAGACTGATGTCCGAGCCGTTCTTTTCCGTGGTGGCCTGTGCGAGGGGGAATGGGCATGCAGATCAAGCCGAGACAGAATCTGCTCGAAGTGTGGCAGGCCATCGCCCGCCATTCCTTCGACGGCGGTGAATGGGACTGGGGCGAGTCGGGCGGCCGCAGCAGCGTCGCCGACGCCGAGCGGCTGCTGTGCCTCCTGTACCCCGCCACCGAAATCACCGCGTTCCGTCTCGACGACCCCGACACCACCCAGCGGGACGTGGAGAGGTCACTGCGGAGCGCGGGCGACTCCAGCGAGATCCCCGGGAACCTCGTCAAGGTCCTCTCCGACTTCATGGAGCAGCACCGCGGCGAGGAGAGCCCCACCTTCGCCGGCGGCCACTACTTCGCCCCCGAGGACCCCGACCAGGAACTCTCCAAGGAGCAGCGGGAAGTGGGGGTGGTCGACTCCTACTCCATGTCGGTCACCCTGTGTCTCGCCACCCTCGGCTTCCTCAAGGTCTACCGGGGCAAGACCCAGCGGGCGAGCACCCTCGCCCGGATCGACCGGCTCCGGGAGGCCACCAGCGCCCGGCTGACCGCCGCCATGGTGAGCCTGCTGCGCTCCTTCACCGTCAACGTCGTCGACGTCTCCTCCGACCAGGGCCGGGCCCTCACCCGCCTCCTCGGCCAGGGCCGGCTCTCCGAACGCCAGGTCCTGCACCGCTTCCAGGAGCGCTTCAAGGCCCTGCGCGCCGTCATCAGCGAGAGCGTCACCCTCGGTCTCGACAGCGACGTCACCGACGAACTGCGCAACGAGAACCGCCTCTTCGAGTGCGGCTGGGCCTGGAGCCTGGTCAAGGGCGCCCCCGAGGTCGAGGTGGAGCCGCAGACCGCCGAGGGCATCGGCAAGCAGCCCGCGGGCATCGCCCACCCCACGCCCTACCTGTACTTCACCGTCGTCGCCCTCGACGGCATCCCCGACCTGTTCTCCGAGCGCACCCTCGTCCTCGGTCTGCTCACCGCCGAACAGCAGAAGCTCGCCGACGCGCTGCGGCTGCGCTGGGAGATCACCCAGCAGTACTGGTCGGCCATCGCCCGGTTCGGCGACGGCACCTGGCCGCTGGAGGAGATCCCCTGGCGCACCACCCTCCAGCAACTGGAGTCGGAGTACTTCTCCCTCTGCGTGGCCTCCATCCTCGTCCACGACCTGGTGCGCCGCCGCGCCACCGACGACGACCTCACCCGCACCGTCAGGGTCATGGAACGCCTCGCCGAACGCGGCCGGATCACCAGCGGCATGACCCGTGACGACCCGGCGATCGGCCTGCACGACCCCGGCGTCACCCTCCCCCTGCTGGGCAGCGAGGCCCTCGGCCCCGCCATGACGTGGACGATGGCGGACTTCTCCGCACAGCTGCTCAAGCGGACCATCCAACTGTGCGCGCTGTCGCGGAACATCACGTCCCAGGACCGGCTGCGGGGGCTCGCCGAGGACATCCTCGACCACCTCTGGCAGCGCCGCATCGGCGAGGGCGTGGGCGTCGGCCTGTGGGACGACGTGCACGCCGTCTACCCCGAAACACCCGCCCGCCGGGGCACGTTGTCCTGGAGCGTCACCGAGCGCGTCACCGAGTGCATGGTCGCCGCGCACGCCCTCTACGACCAGCCACCGATCCGCAGCGCCGAACTCTCCCAACTGGCAAGGGCGTTGATCAGCGAGTCGGCCCACCTCTTCGGCAAGGAGCAGATGGAACAGGCCGCCCCCGCCCCCAAGAGCCCCCAGGGCGAGGAGATCAAGGGAATCGAGGCCGACCTGCGCCGCGCCCGCCTCCTGGTCGACGAACAGCCCGGCACCGCCTACGCGCTGGCCCTCGGCGTCCTCACCCGGCTGGACACCCTCGCCCGCGCCCGGGGCGACTCCGGCTCCCAGGGGGTGTGAGACGTGCTCGTCTTCGCCGCCTCCGACAAGGGGGGCACCGGGCGCTCCGTCACCAGCGCCAACCTCGCCTACCACCGCGCGCTGGACGGGGACGACGTCTGCTACCTGGACTTCGACTTCGGCTCGCCCACCGCCGCCGCCGTGTTCGACCTGCCCGACGTGCTCTCCGAGGCCGAGGGCCGCGGCCTGCACTCGTACCTCAAGGGCAAGACCGGCGAGCCCCTCCGGGTCGACGTCTGGGCCCGCACCGAACACCCCCAACTGCGCAGCAGGCCCGGCGGATCCGGACGGCTGGTGCTGCTGCCCGGAGACCGCACCGGCGGCGAATTCGTCACCGACGAGGAGAACCTGCACCGGTGCGTGGACCTGGTGCTGCGACTGAAACGCGAATTCGACGTCATCATCGTCGACCTGAGCGCCGGACGCAGTTATGCGATGGACCTCGCGCTCGCCGCCACCTCACCGCGCGGCGGACTCGGACGCCTGAAAACCCGTTGGCTCGTCTATCACCGCTGGACCCGTCAGCACGTGATGGCGGCAGCCGAACTCGTGTACGGAAAACAGGGCATTGTGCAGGCCGGCGTCGCCATGGGCCACGACTCCGACACGCTTTCCGCCGCGATCCGCTTCGTCCGGGCCGCCGTACCGAATCTCGAGTCGCCCCTGTGGTCGCAGGTCTCGCCCGCGCAGTACGCGTGGATGCGGCAGTGCGACACCCAACTCGAGGAAATCGCGGCCGGCCGCGGTATCGGCAGGACCCGGGTGCTGTCGGCCATTCCACTGGAACCCGTCCTGCAGTGGCAGGAACGCCTCATCACCGACGAGGACGTGCACGACCGCCGGATCGCCCATGTCGAGACCTGGCAGAAGATGGGCGAACTCGCACAGCGCCTCACCGACGACAAGTACTGGGGGCAGCTGTGAGCGGACCGGGAACCGTCTTCCGGGAGACCAGCGCGCAGCCACGCACCGAATCCGTGCCCTTCTCCCATCTCTCCCTGGAACTGGGCCACTTGTACATGGAGGACTTCGTCGAGGGCCCCGACCGGCTGCGCCGCCACTTCGCCGCCGTACGGCCCTGGGTGGAGGCCGCCCGGGCCGGCGTCGGCCCGCTGCCGGCGGGCCGACGGCCCCGGATCAGCACCTGCTTCCTGATCGACGACTACTTCAGCCGCCTGTCCACCCCCGCCGAGCTGATACCCCCGCTGCTGGAGGCGGCCGCCGCGGCGGGCCTCACCATCGACTACCTGGCCCGTGAGTCCGGCTGCGCCGTCGCCGAGCCGAGCCGCCGGGACCGCGCCGAACTCGCCGAGTCCGTCCTGCACCGGCTGGTGGAGTCCCCGCCGCCCGGCAGCAACGGCTTCCGCCCGCCCGTCAGCCGCACCGGCTGGCTCACCAACGGCCGGCGCGCACCCACCCACCGCACCTCCGCCGCCCTGGACGCCACCGGCGTCGTCTGGGAACCGCCCAGCGAGACCGGCGCCCGCGGCCACTCCGTCTTCATGGACGTCGAGCTGTGGAGCGGACCCGAGGACGAGCGCACCTGGTCCTGCGCCTTCCTCGCCTCCGTGTGGCAGCTGGTCCGGCTCGGCCTGCTGCGCGACAACGGCCGCGCCGTGCTCACGCCCGCCCCGTGGGACGCCAAGGAGTTCCCCGCCGAGTGGGACGCCCTGCCGCCCGTCGTCCGCCTCAACCCGCTGGCGGCGCCCTTCACCGCGTACGCCACGTGCAGCATCCTCCCGGCCCGGTTCCTGCCCGTGGAGCACGCCGTCCGCGTCATCCTCGACCAGGTCCACGTCGAGGCCGAGGCGTTACGGCAGGTCGCCGAGCGCTCCGCCGGCGAGGGCCTACCCGTCCCCGCGGGCGTCGTGGACCGCACCTCCTACGTGTTCCCGCCGGGGCTGTGACATGGGCGCCCCGGAGACGGCCACCGACGCCCTCCTCGCCTGCGGGGAGGTCCGCACCTGCCTGCTGCCCACCCGGGACGCCGTGGACGAGCAGGCCGCCGAACGGCTGCTGCGGCTGCGCGCCGACGAACGCGTCCGGCTCTCCCGGCGCCCCAACCGGTACGCCGTCTCCCCGGACGTCCTCACCGGCGTCGACTGCCGCCTGCCCACCGGGGGAGGCCCCAAGGCCCGCGCGGTCGGCACGGTGACCGCCCGGGCGGCCCTCGTCGAGGGCCGGGTGCTCCAGGCCACCGCCTACTTCTCCGCCCCCGCCACCGGCCCGGACCGACGCCGGTCCTGGGGCTACTACCTGGTCCGGCCCGGTGTCCTGGTCCCGGTCGGCTCCGTGTCCCTGGAGGCGCTCGCCGAAGGCTTCCTGGCCGGCCATCAGCAGGACGAGCTGGACGTCGGCTCGATCGCCGAGGGCCAGCTGTCGCGCGTCTCGCGCCTGCTGCTGGACTCCTTCGACCCGCCGCTCACCACCCTCGACACCCGGCTGCGCTGGGCCGCGTCACCCGCCTCCGGCGGCACGGAGCCGCCCCTGCGCTTCACCGTCGCCGACGACGGCCTGCGCACTCTCGAACTGCGGCTGCCGCCCGGCACCGCACCGGCCGCGGCGGCCGCGCTGTGTGAGGACCTCGCCCTGCACGACTGGCTGCTGACCACCGTCGTCGACAAGCTCGACGGACTCCGGCTCGGCTCGGCGGACGGCAGGGCCGCCCTGAAGGTCCTGCGCCCGCTCGTCGACCACCTGCTGCACCTGTGGCTGCCCAAGGCCCGCGTCGAGCGGCCCCTGGAGCCCCTGTGGGACCTGCTGGAGAAGGAGCCGGGGTTCAGCCGCCAGTGGGAGACCCAGGTGCGGCGCGTCCGCGACCAGCTGCTCCTCCAGGCCATCCTCACCCAGCGCGACGCCCTCGGCGCCTCGCTGACGACGTCCTGACGACGTGCCCGACGAACACGTACGACATCGGTCCGCGCACAATCCCGACGGGGGGAGAAAGAGAGATGAGTGCACCGACGCGATCCAGCGGTGACAGCGCACGGCAGTTGACCCTGAAGCTCCTGGTCACGGTAGTGGTGGGCGGTGTCGTCTACGTCCTCACCAACGTCCTGCTGCGGGAGGAGGAGGGGCCGTGGGAGCTGCTGCTGTCGGCGCTGTGCGGCGGCACCGTGCTGATCGTGCAGTTCATGGCGTCCTTCGTGAACCAGCTCAGCGAACTGAAGGACGTGGTGGAGAAGCGCTTCGCCGACATAGGCGAGGCGACCAAGCTCTTCAACGAGGTGGAGAAGCTGCGCGGCGACGGGGTGCCCCGGCTCGCCGAGCACGCCACCAAGGTCGTCTCCATGGGGCCGGAGATCCTGCACGAGTTCGCGCACGAGGAGATCAACCGCCTCGCCAGTCAGATGGAGAAGCTGACCAAACTCAGCGCCGACTGCGCCGGGGAGAACCACGACTGGCTCATCAACCTCACCAAGGGCACCAGAAGCAGCATCGACGCCGTCAGCACCACCGTGGTCGACGACGGCTTCTGGAACAGTGAGCCGGCGGGCCGCTACATCACCGCCCAGCGCGAGGCGATCGACGACCGGCACGTCGCGGTCCGGCGGGTGTTCATCATGAAGGAGGGCCAGGACCGCGACTCACTCGCGGCCCTCGCCGCGATCTGCAAGGAGCAGGGAGAGATGGGCATCCAGGTCAGGGTGGTGCCCCAGGAGAAGATCGCCCGCCGGATCGGCCGGGGCAAGATGATCGACTTCATCCTGTTCGACCGGGCGATGTCCTACGAGATCAAGGCGGACCTGGACGGAGGCATCTCGTCGACCACGGTGAACGCCGGCCTGAGCGAGGTCCAGACCCTGATCCGCCGGTTCGGCATGATCTGGGAGGCCGCCAAGGACCCCAACGACGAGCCCGCTCTGAACGGCCTGCCGGACGGCGTGCCCGACGGCGTCCCCGTGCTCACCAACGGGACCGACCCGGACGCCGCGTGACACGTCCGGGCCGGGACGGGCCGGGACGGACACGGGTGCCCCGGCCGAGCGTCGCCGCCGGCAGCGCGGCCGTCCCGGCGATCAGGTCGTGGCCGCAGGCCGCTTCCCGGTCCGCCCGGCGAGCGACGCCTCGTCCCCGCGCCCGGCGGCGAGCAGCAGCAGCGGCGTCGCCAGCAGCAGCGCGCCCGCCAGGGCGATGGCGGTGCGGGCGCCGGTGAGGGCCGCCAGGACGCCCCACAGGGCCGTCAGGGCCGCGATGGAGCCCCTGTTGGAGACCGACCACGCCGACAGGGTGCGGGTGACCCGGTCCGCCGGGGTCAGCTCCAGCCGGCAGGTGGCGAGGACCGGGTTGTACACGCCCACGCACGTGATCAGCCCGAACTCGACGGCCATGACGAGCGCCAGCCCGCCGGCGCCCGGCCGGACGAAGGCCAGCCCGAGCGGCCAGCACGCGCGCAGCGTCCCCGACACCCGAAGGACCCGGCGCCGCCCGTACCGGGTGACCAGCCGCGGCGCCAGCCGGGAGCCGAGCAGACCGCCGGCGCAGGGCACGGCGAAGGCGAGGCCGTACTGCCAGGGCGCGAAGCCGAGCGGGCCCAGCATCAGGACGGCCAGCGGCGGGGACGCGGCCAGGATCAGACCGTTGACCAGGACCGTGTTGAGGAACAGGGGACGCAGGGTGCGGTGGGTGAGGAGATGGCGCCAGCCTTCCAGCAGGTCGCCGGCGCGGAGCCGGCCCGTCGCGGGCTCGCGCACCGGCCGCTGCTCCCGTCCGCCGACCGCGCGCAGGCCCGCCGCCGACAGCAGATAGCTGACCGCGTCCGCCACCACCGTCACCACCGGCCCGAACAGGCCGACCGCGGCCCCGCCCAGCGGCGGCCCGAGCATGGTGGCCGTCCAGGTCGTCGACTCCAGACGGCCGTTCGCCACCATCAGGTCCTCCGGCGGCACCAGCGCCTTCAGGAAGGCCCCGCTCGCCGCCGTGAACGTGATGTCGGCCGCGGCGACGACCACCGACACCAGCAGCAGCTGCCACAGCCCGAGCCCGCCGAGCGCGAACACCGCCGGCACGCTCAGCAGGGCGGCGCACCGCACCAGGTCCGCCGCGACCATCACCGGCCGCTTGCGCCGGAACTCCACCCACGGCCCCAGCGGCACCGCCAGCAGCGCCCCCACCGCGGGGCCCACGGCCGCCAGCGCCGCCACCTCGGCCGGCCCCGCGTGCAGCACGACCACCGCGATCAGCGGAAACGCGTCGAAGGCCAGCCGCGTCCCGAACGCACTGACCGCGTACGCCCCCCACAGCCACCCGAACGCCCGCCCCAGCGACCGCCTCGCCACCGCCCCTCCTCCCGGTTCCCGCCGCCCGGGGGAACCGGGCGATCGTAGTGGGTGCCGCACGCGGCCCCCTCCGCGTAGGCGAGAATGGCCCCATGAGCCTGTTCCGCGACGACGGCATCGTGCTGCGCACCCAGAAGCTGGGTGAAGCGGACCGGATCATCACGCTGCTCACCCGGGGCCACGGGCGCGTGCGGGCCGTGGCCAGGGGCGTACGGCGGACGAAGTCCAAGTTCGGCGCCCGGCTCGAACCCTTCTCCCACGTCGACGTGCAGTTCTTCGCGCGGGGGAGCGAGCTGGTCGGGCGCGGGCTGCCGCTGTGCACGCAGAGCGAGACCATCGCGCCGTACGGCGGCGGGATCGTCAGCGACTACGCCCGCTACACCGCGGGCACGGCCATGCTGGAGACCGCCGAGCGGTTCACCGACCACGAGGGCGAGCCGGCGGTGCAGCAGTACCTGCTGCTCGTCGGGGCGCTCCGGACCCTCGCCCGCGGCGAGCACGCGCCCCACCTCGTCCTCGACGCCTTCCTGCTGCGCTCCCTCGCCGTCAACGGCTACGCGCCCACCTTCGGCGACTGCGCGAAGTGCGGCATGCCCGGACCGAACCGCTTCTTCTCGGTGGCCTCCGGGGGCTCCGTGTGCGTCGACTGCCGGGTGCCCGGCAGCGTCGTACCCTCGCCGCAGACCCTGGAACTCCTCGGGGCACTGCTCACGGGAGACTGGGAGGCCGCGGACGCGTGCGAGGCGCGGTACGTCCGGGAGGGCAGCGGGCTGGTGTCCGCCTACCTGCACTGGCATCTGGAGCGCGGACTGCGCTCCCTTCGGTACGTCGAGAAGTAACACGTCGCAAAGGCGAGAAGGAGACGAGAGGCACATGGTCGTACGCGGGTTCCTGGGGCGGCAGCGTCGGGAGTACAGGGCACCGGAGCCGCACCCGTCCGGCGCCCGCGCGCCGAAGCTCCCCGGCGAACTGGTCCCCGACCACGTGGCGATCGTCATGGACGGCAACGGCCGCTGGGCCAAGGAGCGCGGGCTGCCGCGCACCGAGGGGCACAAGGTCGGCGCCGAGCGCGTCCTCGACGTGCTCCAGGGCGCGGTCGAGATCGGCGTGCGGAACATCTCCCTGTACGCCTTCTCCACCGAGAACTGGAAGCGCTCGCCCGACGAGGTGCGCTTCCTGATGAACTTCAACCGCGACTTCATCCGCAAGACCCGCGACCAGCTCGACGCGCTGGGCATCCGGGTGCGCTGGGTGGGCCGTATGCCCAAGCTGTGGAAGTCGGTCGCCAAGGAGCTCCAGATCGCCCAGGAGCAGACGAAGGACAACGACCTGCTCACGCTGTACTTCTGCATGAACTACGGCGGCCGCGCGGAGATCGCCGACGCGGCGCAGGCGCTGGCGGAGGACGTGAGGGCCGGGCGGCTGGACCCGTCGAAGGTGACGGAGAAGACGTTCGCGAAGTACCTGTACTACCCGGACATGCCGGACGTCGACCTCTTCCTGCGGCCCAGCGGCGAGCAGCGCACCTCCAACTACCTGCTCTGGCAGAGCGCCTACGCCGAGATGGTCTTCCAGGACGTCCTGTGGCCGGACTTCGACCGGCGCGACCTGTGGCGGGCGTGCGTGGAGTTCGCCTCGCGCGACCGGCGGTTCGGCGGGGCGATCCCCAACGAGGAGCTGCTGGCGATGGAGGGCGGGCAGGAGTGACTCGGCCCGCCCGGGGGCCGGGGGCTGCCGCCCCCGGGCCGTCGGCGCGGCTCACCCGCACGGCACCCGGCTCAGGCGCCGGGGGAGGCCGCCGCGCACTCCGCGCACGTGCCGAAGATCTCCACCGTGTGCGCCACGTTCACGAAGCCGTGCTCGGCGGCGATGGCCTCGGCCCACTTCTCCACGGCCGGGCCCTCGACCTCGACCGCCTTGCCGCAGGCGCGGCAGACGAGGTGGTGGTGGTGTTCGCCGGTAGAGCAGCGGCGGTAGACGGACTCGCCGTCCGAGGTGCGCAGGACGTCGACCTCGCCGGCGTCGGCGAGGGACTGGAGCGTGCGGTAGACGGTGGTCAGCCCGACGGAGTCGCCCTTGTGCTTGAGCATGTCGTGGAGTTCCTGAGCGCTGCGGAACTCGTCGACCTCGTCGAGTGCCGCCGCCACGGCGGCACGCTGCCGCGTGGCGCGGCCCTTCACGGGCGATCCAGCGGTCGTCACCGTTGCCTCCTCACGTCTGCGCTTGCCGGGCCATTGTGCCAGCCCGGACTGTGCGCGGTCAGACGCCGACCCCTTCGCCCGCCTTGCGCGTGGCCGGAATCGCACACTCCGCGGGGTCCCCGGAGGGATGCGCGGCGGCGAGCGCGCGGGCGCGCCGCCGGGCCAGCGGAGCCGCCAGCGCGGTGAGCGCGATGAACGCGGCGATGGTCAGCAGCACGATCGTCGCCCCGGGCGGGACGTCCTGGTAGTACGAGGTCACCGTGCCGCCGATGGTCACGGTGATGCCGATCGCCACCGCGATCGCGAAGGTCGCCGCGAAGCTGCGGCTGAGCTGCTGGGCCGCCGCCACCGGCACCACCATCAGCGCGGACACCAGCAGCAGGCCCACCACGCGCATCGCCACGGTCACCGTGACCGCCGCCGTGATGGCCGTCAGCAGGTTCAGGGCGCGCACCGGCAGCCCGGTGACGCGCGCGAACTCCTCGTCCTGGCTGACCGCGAACAGTTGCCGGCGCAGGCCCAGGGTGACGAGGACCACGAAGGCGGCGAGCACGCAGATCGCCGTCACGTCCGACTCCGACACCGTCGACAGCGAGCCGAAGAGGTACGAGTTCAGATTGGCGTTGGATCCCGTCGGCGCGAGGTTGATGAACATCACGCCGCCGGCCATGCCGCCGTAGAAGAGCATCGCGAGGGCGATGTCGCCGCGGGTCCTGCCGTACCAGCGGATCAGTTCCATCAGGACCGCGCCGATGACGGAGACGGCCGTCGCCATCCACACCGGGGACCAGGACAGCAGGAAGCCGAGGCCGACGCCGGTCATCGCGACGTGGCCGATGCCGTCGCCCATCAGGGCCTGGCGGCGCTGGACGAGGTAGATGCCGACGGCGGGGGCGGTGATGCCGACCAGGACGGCGGCGAGCAGGGCCCGCTGCATGAAGGCGTAGTCGAGGAAGTCCATCAGCTCAGCAGTCCCGTGCGGATCGGTTCGGCGCCCGCCGGTGCGTGCGGGTGTACGTGGTCGTGGCCGGGCAGCGCGTGCTGGCCGACCGCGCGCGGGGGCGGGCCGTCGTGCGTCACGCAGCCGTCGCGCAGGACGACCGCCCGGTCGATGAGGGGCTCCAGCGGGCCCAGTTCGTGCAGGACGAGCAGGACCGTGGCGCCCTGAGCCACCTGCTCGCGCAGGGTCCGCGCGAGGACCTCCTGGCTGGCCAGGTCGACGCCCGCCATCGGCTCGTCCATGATCAGCAGCTCGGGGTCGGCGGCGAGCGCACGGGCGATGAGCACCCGCTGGTGCTGGCCGCCGGAGAGGGCGTTGACGGAGTCCCTGGCCCGGTCGGCCATGCCGACGAGGTCCAGGGCGCGCCGTACGGCCTCGTGGTCGGCCTTGCGGAGGACGCCGAAACGGGTCCGGGACAGGCGCCCCGAGGAGACGACCTCGGTGACGGTCGCGGGGACGCCGCCGGCGGCGGTGGTGCGCTGCGGTACGTACCCCACGCGCCGCCAGTCCTTGAAGCGCCGGCGGTCCGTGCCGAACAGCTCGATCGTCCCGGCGGTGACCGGGACCTGGCCGATGACGCTGCGTACGGCCGTGGACTTGCCGGAGCCGTTCGCGCCGAGCAGCGCGACGACCTCACCGCGGTGCACGGTGAGGTCGATGCCGCGCAGGACGGGGCGCGAACCCAGCTCGGCGCGGACACCGCGCAGCGAAATGACGGGCTCGCCCTCAGCGTCCATGACGCCCTCCGTAACGATCACTTGGTTCCCAGGGCCGTCTGCAGAGCCTTGAGGTTGGCCTGCTGGACCGCGAAGTAGTCCTGGCCGCGGGACTTGTCCGTGATGCCCTCGATCGGGTCGAGGACGTCCGTCTTGAGCCCCGCGTCCTTGGCGATGGTCTTCGCGGTCTTGTCGCTGACGAGCGTCTCGTAGAACACGGTCGTGACGCCGTCGGCCTTGGCCATCTTCTCAAGGTCCTTGACGCGCGCGGCGCTCGGCTCCGACTCGGGGTCGAGGCCGCTGATGGCCTCCTCGGTCAGGCCGTAGCGCTCGGCGACGTAACCGAAGGCGGCGTGGGTGGTGATGAAGACCTTGGTCCTCGTGTTCGCCAGGCCGGTCCTGAACTGCGTGTCGAGGGCGGTGAGCTTGCTGACCAGGGCGGCGGTGTTCTTCTTGTAGTCGGCCGCGTGGTCCGGGTCGGCCTTCTCGAAGGCCGCGCCGACGCCCTTGGCGACCTCGGCGTACTTGACCGGGTCGAGCCAGACGTGGGGGTCGAGGCCCCCTTCCTCGTGACCGTGCTCGTCGGCGTGCTCCTCCTCGTGCTCGGCCGCGTGGCCGCCGACCTCGCTGCCGTGCTCCTCGAGCGAGGTGAGCTTCGCGGCGTCGATCTTCGTCTTGACGCCGGACTGGGCCACCGTGTCGTCGACGGCGGGCTGGAGCTCCTTGAGGTAGAGCACCGCGTCGGCCTCCTCGACCTGGACGCGCTGCTTGGCGCTGATCTCCAGGTCGTGGGGCTCCTGACCGGGCTGGGTGAGGCTGCTGACCTTCACGTGGTCGCCGCCTATCTGCTCGGCGAGGAAGGCCATCGGGTAGAACGACGCGACGACGTCGAACTTGTCCGAGTTGCCGGCCGCGGCGCTCTCGCCGGAGCAGGCGGTGAGGGCGGAGAGACCGAGGGCGGTGGCCGCCGCGACCGCGGTGCCCGGTATGAGTCGTCGTACGTTCATGACAGTCATTTTCAACAAATATGGAAACCGTTGTCAACAATGCCGGTCGTAGGGCATGGGTAGGGCCCGAGTAGGGCCCGAGGAGGGCCTGAGGCCGCTACCGATTTGGTCGAGGGGGAGGCCTCGCCGGTACGCTGAATCATTCGCTGGAAGCATCTCGCTTCGTCGCCCGTCGTCGTTATGAAGAGAGCACCGTGGCCGCCGACAAGATCGACACCATCGTCAGCCTGAGCAAGCGCCGTGGCTTCGTATTCCCCTGTAGTGAGATCTACGGCGGCCAGAAGGCCGCCTGGGACTACGGACCGCTGGGTGTCGAGCTCAAGGAGAACCTGAAGCGCCAGTGGTGGCGCTACATGGTGACGTCGCGCGAGGACGTGGTGGGCATCGACTCGTCCGTCATCCTGGCCCCCGAGGTCTGGGTCGCCTCCGGCCACGTCGCCACCTTCTCCGACCCGCTCACCGAGTGCACCTCCTGCCACAAGCGGTTCCGCGCGGACCACCTGGAGGAGGCCTACGAGGCCAAGCACCACCGCGCGCCGGAGAACGGCCTGGCGGACATCAACTGCCCCAACTGCGGCAACAAGGGCCAGTTCACCGAGCCCAAGCAGTTCTCGGGTCTGCTCTCCACCCACCTCGGCCCGACCCAGGACACCGGCTCCATCGCCTACCTGCGCCCCGAGACCGCCCAGGGCATCTTCACCAACTTCGCCCAGGTGCAGACCACTTCGCGCAAGAAGCCGCCGTTCGGCATCGCGCAGATGGGCAAGTCCTTCCGCAACGAGATCACGCCCGGCAACTTCATCTTCCGTACCCGTGAGTTCGAGCAGATGGAGATGGAGTTCTTCGTCAAGCCGGGCGAGGACGAGAAGTGGCAGGAGTACTGGATGGAGCAGCGCTGGAACTGGTACACCGGCCTGGGCCTGCGCGAGGAGAACATGCGGTGGTACGAGCACCCGAAGGAGAAGCTCTCCCACTACTCCAAGCGCACCGCCGACATCGAGTACCGCTTCCAGTTCGGCGGCAACGAGTGGGGTGAGCTGGAGGGCGTCGCCAACCGCACCGACTACGACCTCTCGGCCCACGCCAAGGCCTCCGGCCAGGACCTCCTCTACTTCGACCAGGAGGCCGGCGAGCGCTGGACGCCGTACGTCATCGAGCCGGCGGCCGGTGTCGGCCGCGCGATGCTCGCCTTCCTGCTCGACGCCTACGTCGAGGACGAGGCGCCCAACGCCAAGGGCAAGCTGGAGAAGCGCACGGTGCTGCGCCTCGACCACCGTCTGGCCCCGGTGAAGGTCGCGGTGCTCCCGCTGTCGAGGAACGCCGAGCTGTCCCCGAAGGCCAAGGGCCTCGCCCAGGCGCTGCGCCAGAACTGGAACATCGAGTTCGACGACGCCGGCGCGATCGGCCGCCGCTACCGGCGCCAGGACGAGATCGGCACGCCGTACTGCGTGACGGTCGACTTCGACACGCTCGAGGACAACGCGGTGACGGTGCGTGAGCGGGACTCGATGAAGCAGGAGCGTGTGTCGCTGGACCAGATCGAGGGCTACCTCGCCGGGCGGCTCATCGGCTGCTAGGCGCCGGCCGCGGCCGGTGTCCGCCTCGCCCGGGCGGATCTCCGGCCGCGGAGGCGTCGTGGTTGTTCGTGGTTGTGCGCGCGGTTCCCCGCACCCCTCATGGGGTGCGGGGAACTCGGCGTTTACGGGGCACGTCGGCGTGGACGGCCGGGCGCTCCGAGGGCCGGGCAACCCGCGAAGACCAAGGACGGCCGACCCGCGAAAACAAATGACGACTGACAGATATTGAAATCTGTCAGCTGTCCGTGTCAGGCTGGGCGCATGACGATGCCAACCCGATCCCTCGGAACCACCGGCCCCCAGGTCTCCGCCCTCGGCCTCGGCTGCATGGGCATGTCCGCGCTGTACGGCGACGCGGACCGGACCGAGTCGGTCGCCACCCTCCACGCGGCTCTGGAAGCCGGCGTGACCCTGCTGGACACCGGCGACTTCTACGGCATGGGCCACAACGAACTGCTGATCGGCGAAGCCCTGCGCACCGCCCCCGCGGCCCGCCGCGAGCAGGCGCTGGTCAGCGTGAAGTTCGGCGCCCTGCGCGACCCGGACGGCGCCTGGAGCGGCTACGACGGCCGTCCCGCCGCCGTGAAGAACTTCGCCGCCTACTCCCTCCAGCGCCTCGGCACCGACCACATCGACGTCTACCGCATCGCCCGCCTCGACCCGGCCGTCCCCGTCGAGGAGACGGTCGGCGCGATCGCCGAACTCGTCGAGAAGGGCTACGTCCGGCACATCGGCCTCAGCGAGGTCGGCGCCGAGACGATCCGCCGGGCCGCCGCGACCGCGCCGATCAGCGACCTCCAGATCGAGTACTCGCTCGTCTCGCGCGGTATCGAGGAGGAGATCCTGCCGACCACCCGCGAGCTGGGCATCGCCGTCACCGCGTACGGAGTCCTGTCCCGCGGCCTGATCTCCGGCCACTTCACCCCGGACCGGCAGCTCGCCGCGAACGACTTCCGCGCCCACTCGCCCCGCTTCCAGGGCGACAACCTCCGGCACAACCTGAACCTGGTGGAGGCGCTCAGGAAGATCGCCGAGCAGAAGGGCGTCTCGGTCGCGCAGATCGCCATCGCCTGGGTCCTCTCGCGCGGGGAGGACATCGTGCCGCTGGTCGGCGCGCGGACCCGGCAGCGCCTCACGGAATCCCTCGGCGCCCTCGACGTCACGCTGGACGCGGCCGACCTCGCCGCGATCGAGGAGGCGGTGCCGGCCGGTGCCGCCGCGGGCGAACGCTATCCGGCGGCCCAGATGGCGCACGTCGAGCGCTGATCCGTCCGCCGGGTACGGTCTTCCCCATGGCACCGACCAGCGAGATCCTGACCGCCGAGCGCATCCTCGAGGCGACCGAGGAAGTGCTGCGCCGCCACGGCCCCGCCAAGGCCACCGTGGTCGACGTGGCCCGCGCGCTCGGCGTCAGCCACGGCAGCGTCTACCGCCACTTCCGTACGAAGGCGGCGCTGCGGGAGGCGGTGACCAAGCGCTGGCTGGACCGTACGTCGGAGGCGCTCGCCGGCATCGTCTCCGACGAAGGGCGCGACCCGGAGACCCGGCTGCGCGCCTGGCTCGCGACCCTCTTCGACGCCAAGCGCCGCAAGGCCGGCGACGACCCCGAGCTGTTCGCGACGTACATGGTGCTCACGGGCGAGAACGTCGAGGCGGTCGGCGAGCACCTCGCCGACCTCACCGGCCAGCTGACCCGGATCGTCGAGGCGGGCGTGCGGGCGGGCGCCTTCACCACCACCGACCCGGCGGGTACGGCCCGCGCGGTGCTCCAGGCCACCAGCCGCTTCCACGATCCGTACTACGCGCCCAAGTGGCGACAGCCCGGGATCGAGGACGACTTCGCGGCGCTGGTGGACCTGGTTCTGCGGGGGATGCGGGCGGACTAGCCGTACCGTCACCGGCCGCGAGTGCGGCCCGGTCCTGCGCGGGCCGGTGCTGTGCGGGCCGGTGCTGTGCGGCCGGGTGCTGTACCGCCTGGTCCTGCGTGACCCGGTGCTGTGCGGCCAGGTCAGCGCCCTCGGTGTCGCGGACGCAGGGCGCCGAGCAGCTGGGTGAGCACCTTCAGGGCCGCCCGCCGGCGGGCCGGCTTGCGGGACCAGACGGCGGGGAGGACCACGCCGACGTAGACGGCGGCGAAGACGAGCAGGACGAACAGGGCGGGCGCGGCGGGCAGATGGGGCATCGGGAGCGTCATGTGGCTTCCTCCGGGAGCGGTGGCCGACTGGTCGGCACCGACGATCGCCCGCGCCGGCCGTGGTCTGGGCCGGTCCCGACTCACGGCGAACTCCCGACGGAAACCGCAGGTGGAGCCGTACGCTTCGGAGGAGTTCGCCGAACCGCGCCGAAGGGGTGGGGAGTCGGCGCCGCCACCGACGGGACCCGTCGCGGTTCCGCGCCGCGCTGCGGCGGCTCGTACGGGCGTACGGCGTGCCGCGGAAGGAGATCGCCACGACGTCTGCGCCGCACCGGCATGGACCTCTCCGCGGCCGTGCGCGCGTACTGGCGGCCGGGCGTGAGGACGTGAGGACGTGAGGAAGCGGGCCGTGCCGGCACACGGACCGCCGTGCCCCTGTCACCGGCTGCGCCTCCCCGCGCGGCCGGACGTCGTCGTCGCTACGGCCGGTCCGCCGGATCCACCGTCGCCTGGTGCGCCTCGGCGAGGTGCTCCTGCGCCTTCAGCCACGGCAGGAACTGCGCCCCCCTGCGCCACCCGCACGTGTCACATCTGATCGTGCGCTGCACTCCCGCGCGCCGCACCCGGACCACGTGTTCCCGTCCGTGCAGGTCCCAGCGGCTCACCTTGCTCGTGTCCATCCGCGGCACGATGCCTCCTGCTTCCGTCGACTCCGCCCGGGCAGCAAGGAGTGTGCAGCACGTCGAACATCGACAGGGGGCGGTGGACGGCGAGTTCGCCGACCCCGTGTCCTGTCTCGGACGACCCCGCGCGGCAGCCGCGGACTCGGCAGCCCGGTGACCACGACCCCGGCGATCCGTACGGCCGGCGTCGTCACCAGCGCGTCCCGCATGCCCGTCCCCGGTACCAGGGACAGGAACAGCGTGCCCCGCGTGGCCACGCCCAGCGCCGGGGACGCCTGTTGAGTGGTCACCATCACACCGCCGCCGACAGCTGCCCGGGCCGGCGGCACCTCGGACAGCACGATCCGCATCACGACGGGCAGTTGGAGCGCCTGGCCGACGCCGGCGACCGCCGCGCCCGGCGGCAGCTCGACGGCCCAGGTGCGGCCGGCCGCGCCAGAGGGCCACCACGAGGGCGACAGGAGTACCTGGGCGCCGTCGACGACGACTTTCCCCAGGTCCTGGCGGAGGTGCGTGGCGCGGTCCCCGAGGCGGGCCTCCCCACCGTTCTCGCGGCCGCCTTCGGGCGGAAGCCCGACCGCACACCCGTGGACCACGTACCGGCGCCCCGAGCCCGTCCGGCCCGGGCTCCGTCACCGGGCCGACGGCGCCGCGCTCGGCGGCCGTCCCCTCTCACTCCGGTCTCACGCCGTCCCGCCGGCGGGCGTGCCGCTCAGGCGCTGACGCCCGCCGCCGCCCGTACGTCCCTGGCCTCCAGCCGCTCCGCGGTCCGCCGCGCCGTCGACCGGGCCCACCGCCCAGTGGTGACCGCCCCCAGCACCAGCACAGCGAGCCCGCACCCGGCCAGGATCCACCAGCCGGGGACGGCGGCGGCGACGAAGGTGTCGCGGTAGGACGAGGAGCCGATGCCCGCCGCCAGGACCGCGCCGATCACCGCGACGCCGAGGGTCTGGCCCAGCTGACGGCTGGTGGAGGCGACGGCGGCGGCGACGCCGGCCTGGGTGCGGGGCATGCCCGAGACCGCCGTGTTGGTGATCGGCGCGTTCACGAAGCCGAAGCCGACGCCGAAGAGGACGTAGCCGAGGAAGAGCGTGACGTCGGAGGTCTCGGCGTCGAAGGCGGCGAACAGGACGCCGCTCAGCGTCATCGCGAGCCCGGCGACCAGCAGGGGCAGCCGCGGCCCCCGGCTGCCGACGAGCCGCCCGGACAGGGGGGCGCACAGGAAGGTCGGTACGGCCATCGGCAGCATCCACAGGCTCGCGTGGACGGCGTCGAGGCCCCGCACGTTCTGCAGGTACAGCGTGGACAGGAAGAGGAACCCGCCGAGCGCGGCGAACGCGCTGATCGCGATCACGGTGGCCCCGCTGAACGGCGCCGACCGGAAGAACCGCAGGTCGATCAGGGGTTCGTCGCGGCGCGGTTCGTACCACAGCAGGCCCAGCAGCGCGGCCAGCGCCATCGCCGCGAAGGGCCCGCTCGTCGTGAGCCCGGCCTCCGGCGCCTCGATGATCGCGTACGTCAGGGGGGCGAAGAGGGCGATGACCAGCAGCTGTCCGACGGGGTCGGGGCGGCGGGCCCTGGGCGCGCGCGACTCGGGGACGTAGCGCAGGGTCAGCAGGAGCGCGGCGAGACCGACGGGCAGGTTGACCCAGAAGATCGAGCGCCAGCCGACGGACTCCACCAGCAGGCCGCCCAACAGCGGGCCGGCGGCCATCGAGATGCCGACGACGGCGCCCCAGACGCCGATCGCGCGGGCGCGCTCGCGCGGGTCGGTGAAGGTGTTGGTGATGATCGACATGGCGACCGGGTTGAGCATGGAGCCGCCGACCGCCTGCACCGTCCGGGCCGCGATCAGCAGGTCCAGGTCCGGCGCGAGGGAGCACAGCAGGGAGCCGGCCGAGAACACGACCAGGCCCGCCATGAAGACCTTCCTGCGGCCGATGCGGTCGGCGGTGGAGCCCGCGAGCATCAGCAGCGCGGCCAGCACCAGTGTGTAGGCGTCGATCGTCCACTGGAGGCCGGAGGTGGTGGCGTGCAGGTCGCGCTGCATCGAGGGCAGCGCGACATTGAGGATGGTGGTGTCGATGCTCACGATCAGCAGGCTCATACAGCAGATCGCGAGGACGAGCAGACGTCGGCGATGGCTGAGCTCCGGCATGCGCTCCATCGTAGCCGCTGTCGATAGTGCGTCTAACTAATGACTGGGTCAAGGTCCTTGCCCGGTCACCCCTCGGCGTGCGTGACAATGGGGGAATGCCCACGACCGCGCCCACGAACAGGACGGCCCTGCGGATCGGCCCGCACGCCGTCCAGCCGCCCGTCGTCCTCGCCCCCATGGCCGGGATCACCAACGCGCCCTTCCGCACCCTGTGCCGGGAGTTCAGCGGCGGCAAGGGCCTGTTCGTGAGCGAGATGATCACCACCCGGGCGCTGGTCGAGCGCAACGACAAGACCATGCAGCTGATCCGCTTCGACGCGACCGAGCAGCCGCGCTCGATCCAGCTGTACGGCGTCGACCCGGCGACCGTCGGCAAGGCCGTCCGCATGATCGCGGAGGAGGACCTCGCCGACCACATCGACCTGAACTTCGGCTGCCCGGTCCCGAAGGTCACCCGCAAGGGCGGCGGCTCCGCCCTCCCGTACAAGCGCAACCTGCTGCGGGCGATCCTGCGCGAGGCCGTCAGCGGCGCCGGGGACCTCCCCGTCACCATGAAGATGCGCAAGGGCATCGACGACGACCACATCACCTACCTCGACGCCGGCCGCATCGCCGTCGAGGAGGGTGTCACCGCCATCGCGCTGCACGGCCGCACGGCCGCCCAGCACTACGGCGGCACCGCGGACTGGGACGCCATCGCCCGTCTGAAGGAGCACGTCCCGGAGATCCCGGTCCTCGGCAACGGCGACATCTGGTCGGCCGAGGACGCCCTGCGGATGGTGCGGGAGACCGGCTGCGACGGCGTCGTGGTCGGACGCGGCTGCCTGGGACGGCCGTGGCTGTTCGCGGACCTGGTGGCCGCCTTCGAGGGACGCGCCGAGGACCTCGCGCGGCCCGCCCTGCGCGAGGTCGCCGACGTCATGGTCCGGCACGCCACCCTGCTCGGTGAGTGGGCCGGCGACGAGTCCAAGGGCGTCGTCGACTTCCGCAAGCACGTCGCCTGGTACCTGAAGGGCTTCGCGGTCGGTTCCGAGATGCGCAAGCGGCTCGCGATCACCTCCTCCCTGGCGGAACTGCGCGCCGGACTCGACGAACTGGACCTCGGCCAGCCCTGGCCCGCCGGCGCCGACGGGCCCCGCGGCCGTACGTCCGGCAACAACCGGGTGGTGCTGCCGGACGGCTGGCTGAAGGACCCGTACGACTGCGCGGGCGTGAGCGAGGACGCGGAGCTGGACACCTCCGGCGGCTGACCCGTCGGGGCTCAGCCCTTGCTGGGGTGCGGGGTCGAGCCGTACGCCAGCAGGAAGCGGTCGCGGAAGGAGCTCATCTTCCACACCGGGGCGTTCTTCGCGGGCTTCAGCCCCTCCGTCCACTTCCAGCCGGCGATCTTGTCGAGGACCTTCGGATCCTTCGCGACGACGGAGACCGGCACGTCCCGGCTCGCGTTGTTGCCGCTGACGCGGGCGATGGGCTGGTGGTCGCCGAGGAAGACCAGGACGGTGTCGTCGGTGCCGTAGCGCTCCAGCCACTGGGTGAGGGCGGTCACCGAGTACTGGATCGACCTGCCGTACTCCTGGCGGGACTTCGCCGAGTCGTCGATGACGTCGGACGCGTCCTTCCCGGCCTTCCGGATGCCCTGGAAGACCGAGCCGTCGCCCAGCTCGTCCCAGCCGACCATCGTCGGGAGGGGCGCCCAGGGCTGGTGGCTGGAGGTCAGGATGATCTCCGACATCAGCGGCCGGTCGCGCTCCTTGCCGTGCTCCAGCCGCTGGAACGCCTCCAGGGCGTACTGGTCGGGCATGGTCGACCAGCTGAACTTCGGTCCCCGGTAGCCCATCCCGAAGGCGTCGTAGACCTTGTCGAGGCCGTAGAACTCGGCCTCCGGCCAGCCCTTCTGCACACCCGGCATGATGCCGACGGTGTCCCAGGCGCCGGTCTTCCGGAAGGCCTTGGTGAGGCTGAGGTGGTCGCTGGCCATGACGGTGCGGTAGCGCTGCTGGGTGTCGACCCACAGGCCGGACATGGTGGTGGAGTGGCCGAGCCAGCTGCTGCCGCCGAAGGTCGCCGAGGTCAGCCAGCCGCTCCGGGCCTGGAAGCCGGCCTTCGTCAGGGCCTGGGTGCGCGCGTCGAGGGTCCCGTTCACCCCCGGCGCCATCTCCGGGTCCTCGATGGCGCTGCGGCCGTAGCTCTCGATGAAGGCGAAGATCACGTCCTTGCCGCGCAGGTCGGGCACGAGCTGCGCGGGCGGGGTGTTGCCGAAGGTGTCGGTGCGGGCCTCCGCGGCGAACGCGGCCTCGTCCCTGAGGGTGTCCCGCACCCGCCTGGCCTCGGAGGTGAGCGTGCTCGCGACCCGGTCGGAGGCGACCGGCAGCCCGGCGTACTCCAGGCCGAGGACGGAGCAGGTGATCCACGCCGTGCCGGAGACCAGCGTGGCCCGGGTCGCCAGCTGGACGTCGCGCACCAGCAGGCCGGCCAGCCGGACCGTCGCCAGGGCCATGACCGTGCACAGCAGGGCCACGAGCAGCAGCACGCCGATCGTGGCGGCGATCGCCGTCGTGCGGCCCATCGAGTCGGCGACGTAGGACTGGGCGTCGTCGAGCAGCCCCCAGTCCAGGACGAGGTTGAAGTCCCGGCCCAGATACTCCACGAAGCCCATGTCGAGCAGGTTCAGCACGGTCAGCGCGCCGAGGGCCACCCCGGTCAGCGCCGCGACGACCAGCCGTGGCCGGCGGGGCAGCGCCAGCAGCACGGCCGCCCCGACGATCGCCTCCCCGGGCAGCCGCACGAACCGGTCGGGCTGGAGCGCGAAGAGCCGGTTCGGCAGCAGCATGGCCCCGAGCACCAGCACGACCGACAGCACGGTCGCCGTCCACCACAGCACCCGCGCGGCCCGCGGACCACGGGCGCGCCAGGCACGCCAGTGCGCGACCCGGTCCCGCACGGAGCGCGCGGCGGCCCGGGGCTCCGCGGCCTCCTCCACGGTGTCCGGGGCGTCCTCGGGTTCCTTCAGGCCGGGCGGGCCGGGCAGCTGACGCGAGCGAGTGAAGACGGGCACCCGAGGGTCCTTCCGTACGAAGCCGGGCGGATCGGTGGATCCGATGGGGCGAATCGGATCCACCGCCATGTCGTACGGCTTGCTCCCGGCCGGTGTTCACCCCGCTCGGCCAGGGGTCGGCAAACACCGCGCAAACGCCCGGCCAACCACCCGGCTACGCGCCGCCCACCGCCGTGAGCAGTGCCAACGGGGCCGCCGCCGAGCGGGATTCCCGTACGCACGCGTGAGGGTACGGCACCGGCTCGGCGTGCGTGTCACGGCCGTACCCCGCGAGGACCTCGGGCAGCCGGTGGCCGGTCGCGGTGGCCGCGTCGACCAGGCCGTGGGCGACCGTACGGGCCTCGTCGTGCAGGCCGTAGCGGGCCAGACCGAGCGTGATCAGCGCGTTGTCGTGCGGCCAGACCGAGCCGCGGTGGTACGACAGCGGGTGGTACGCCGGCTGCCCGGCCGCCAGCGTGCGCACGCCCCAGCCGGAGAAGAAGTCCGGCTGGAGGAGACGCCGGCCGACCAGTTCCCCGTACTCCTTGTCCAGCAGCCCCGACCAGAGCAGGTGGCCCGCGTCGGAGGCGAGCGCGTCGACCTGGCACCCCTGCCCGTCCAGGGCGAGGGCGGGGAAGGAGTGCTCCGGCATCCAGAAGTCCCGCTGGAAGCGGTCGCGCAGATCGGCGGCGGCCTGCTCCAGCAGGGCCGCGTAGGTCTCGTCCTCCCACACCGCGCGCGCCACCCACGCCGTGCGGCGCAGCGCGTCGTACGCGTAGCCCTGGGCCCCCGCCGCCATCACCGGGCCGCTCGGGCGGGTGCCGTCGGCCGAGCAGATGGCGCCGGGGGAGTCCTTCCAGTTCTGGTTGGCGAGGCCGCCCCGGTCGGCGCGGTAGACCAGGTAGCCGCGCGAGGTGAGCCCGCCGTGGTCGAGCATCCAGCCGACCGCCGCGCGGGCGTGGGGCTCCAGCCGGCGGGCGAGTGCCGCGTCGCCGGTCCGCTCGACGTACGCGCCGAGCAGGACCAGGAAGAGCGGGGTGGCGTCCACCGAGCCGTAGTAGCGGCCGTAGGGGACCTGGCCGAAGTGGGCGAGCTCGCCGTGCCGCACCTCGTGGACGATCTTGCCGGGCTGGGCGACGGACTCCGGGCCGGTCTCGGTGGCCTGGGTCGCGGCCAGCGCCGGGAGCGTGGCGGCGGCCAGGCGGGGGCGGTAGGGGAGGGCGAAGAGGGAGGTGAGCAGGGCGTCGCGGCCCAGCAGGGTCAGGAACCAGGGGGCGCCGGCCGCCGGGACGCGCAGTTCCTCGCCGTCCGGGCCGGTCGCCGGGACCTGGAGCACGGCCAGGTCCGCGAGGCCGCGCGCGCAGGCGGCGGCCAGCTCGGGCCAGCCGGTCGGGAAGGCCACGCCCTCCACGAACTCACCCTCCCGCGCCAGAAGGTGCTCGGTCGACGCGGCCGGGGAACTGGGCACCCGCAGGGCCCGCTTCTCGCCGTGCGGGCGGGCCATCACGCGCAGCGTCAGCTCCGCGGAACCGTGCGGTGCCAGCTCCACCGTCCACACCAGGCGGCGCGCGCCGGTGCCGGTCTCCTCGACGCCGTCCGGCGCGGGGTCGGCGGTCACCGTCGTGACGGACCGCCACTCGCCGCGCCGGTAGGTGAACTCCACGCCGTGGTCGAGCACCTGGCGGCGGCGGACGGCGCCGGTCTTGGCGTAGGTGCGGTGGTCGGAGCGGAGTTCGAACTGGTCGGTGAAGTCGGCGTCGACGGTGAGGGCCAGACGGACCGTCAGCGGCACCGGACGGTTGCTGACGACCCGCAGCAGCTCCACGAACGAGCCGTCACCTACGGCCTGTTCCCGGAAGAGCGTGCACGACGGCGGCTCGGTGCGGCCGCCGCGCGGGACGAGCACACAGCGTGTGGTGTCCCCGTCCGCGACCGGCGCGAGCACCTCGGGCACGGCCCCGTCGACCGTGAGCTGCCAGCGGCTGAGGTGCCGCGCGTCCCTGACGAACAGCCCGTCGGGCGAGCCGGCGCCGCGCACGCCGCTGATGTCCCCGCGGTCACCGACGGCGGCGAACGTCCCGCCGTACACGAGCAGATGATGCCGGTCCGTCATCCCCGGTCCCCTCCCTGGAGTGCGGTGTCGTCCGAGTCGTGCAGGTCGTCCGGGTGGCGCCGGTGGTGCCGGTGGTGCTTTATGTGCGGGTGGTGCGGCTCGTGGGGGTGGCGCAGGTCGTCCGGGTCGTCGTGCGGGGCGTCCCTGTCGTGCAGCAGGTCGAGCGCGAGCGCGGCCGTCCAGCCGAAGCCGGTCGCCCCGCAGGCCTCGCCGGTGTACGGGTCGACGTACTCGGCGAACTCCGAGGTGTCCGCGGCGTCCAGCACGGCCTGGCGCAGGGCGTCCGCCCGTGCCCGCTCGCCGTGCGCCCGCAGGCCCCGCTCCACCAGCCAGCTCGTGTTGAACCAGGCCGGGCCGCGCCAGTAGCGGTGCGGGTCGAAGGCCTCTGCGAGCAGGTCGTAGCTGGGGACCAGGCGGGTGGTGCCGCCCAGCCCGAAGTGCGGTCCGCGCAGGGTCCGTACGAGGGCGGCGGCGACCTCGGGCGGCAGGCCGGGCAGCAGCAGCGGGACCAGGCCGGAGACCCCCCGCTCGTGGATCGGCCCGGCGCCGCGCACGTCCCGGCAGAAGAACAGGCCCTCCGCCGGGTCCCACAGCCGGTCGACGAGCGCCGCCGTCAGCCGCTCCGCGCGCGCGTGCCGGGCCGTACCCGTGGCGCCCAGCTCCCGCGCGATGCGCGCCAGCGCGTGCTCGGAGGCGATGAGCAGGGCGTTGAAGGCGGGGTCCTCGACGGCGAAGTCACCCCCGTCGTCGGCGTACCCGCCGTCCCGGTAGTCCGCCGCCAGCCGCACGTACCGCCCGTAGTCCAGGTCCGTCGGCCGGTCCTCCGCGGCCCCGTGGTCGAGGTCGGCGCGGCGGAAGGAGCGGGCCGGGGCGGGGGTGATCCGGGAGAGCGGGGCGTCCCAGGAGGGGGCGTTGTCCATGCCCTGCTCCCACGGGTGGACGACCGACACCAGCCCGCCGCCGCCCAGGTCCCGCCGGTGCAGCAGGTAGCGGTGCCAGGCGGCCAGCCGGGGATGCACCTGGGCGAGGAAGCCGCGCGCCCGGGACAGTCCCGGGTCGGCGCAGTGCACCAGCCAGGCCGCCAGCGCGTGCACCGGTGGCTGCACGATGCCGGAGGTCTGTACGGTGCGCGGGGCGCCCGCAGCGCGCCCCGCGGTCGAGGAGCGCCAGAAGTCGGGGCTCGGGAAGTACGCGTCGAGCGGCACGGAGGGGTTGAAGACGATGTGCGGGATCCGCCCGTCGCCCCACTGGGCGTCCAGCAGCGTCTCCAGCTCCGTCTGGGCCCGGCGCGGCGAGACGTGCCGCAGCCCGATCGCGATGAAGGCCGAGTCCCAGGACCACTGGTGGGGGTACAGGCCGCGCGAGGGCACCGTCGACGATCCCGTCCAGTTGTCCTCGAGCACCTTCACCGCCCTGAGGTGCAGTGACCCCGTCGGCGTGGCGGGATCGTATACGGCGGTGCACTCCGCGGGGCGGGCGGTGAGCTGGGCGGTGCGATCCACTCGGGGCTCCCCGAAGAACGACGACGACGGCACGGTCGACCCGGTTCGGCAGTGGCTACCGTAGGGTTACGTCTATTTAACACGCAAAACCCAGCATGTAATGCAGGGTTGGGAAACACAAGGGGGTGCGCATGACCGGAAGGCCGGGGCGGACCGGCAGGGGCGGCGGTCAGGCCGGCGCCGGGGATCTGCTCGCACTGGTACGCACGGGGCGGGCGACGACACGCGGTGCCCTCCAGCAGGCCACCGGCCTCTCCCGCGCCACCGTCGGCCAGCGCCTGGACCGTCTCTTCCGCGCGGGCTGGCTGCGCGAGGGCGCCGGCGGACCGGTCGACTCCCCGCTGGGCGGGCGCCCGTCGATCACCCTGGAGTTCGACGACGCGCACGCGGTCGTCCTCGCCGCCGACCTCGACACCCGGCACGCGCGCGCGGCCGTGCTCTCCCTGACCGGCGAGCTCCTCGCCGAACACTCGGGCACGCTGGCCGTGGAGGACGGCCCGGACACCGTCCTCGGCGAGCTGGGCCGCTGGTTCGCCGAGCTCCTGGAGAAGGCCGGCCACGGCGCGGACGAGGTCTGCGGCATCGGCCTCGCCGTCCCCGGCCCGGTCGACAGCGAGACCGGCCGGGTCGTCCAGCCGCCGATCATGCCCGGCTGGGACGGTTACGACATACGCGGCCGCCTCGCCCGGGCGTTCACGGAACGCACCGGCGCGCCGCCGGTCCCGGTCCTCGTCGACAACGACGCCAACCTCATGGCGTACGGCGAACAGCGCACCGCCTACCCGGACTGCTCGGCGTTCGTGCTGGTGAAGGTGTCGACCGGGATCGGCGCGGGCGTGGTGGTCGACGGCACGATCTACCGGGGCGTCGACGGCGGCGCCGGCGACCTCGGGCACATCCGGGTCGGCACGGAGGCACTGTGCCGGTGCGGTTCCCGCGGCTGTCTCGCGGCCGTGGCGAGCGGTGGTGCCGTGGCCCGGAAGCTGGCCGGGGCGGGGGTCCCGGCGGCGTCCGGCTCGGATGTGCGGGACCTGCTCGCCGCCGGCCACCCGGAGGCGGCGGCGCTGGCCCGGGAGGCCGGACGCCAGGTGGGTGACGTGCTGGCGACGGTCGTGACGCTGCTCAACCCCGGGGTGCTGATGATCGCCGGGGACCTGGCCGGCACCCCCTTCCTCACCGGCGTGCGCGAGCTGCTCTACCAGCGGGCGCTGCCGCGCTCCACCGCCCGTCTCGAGGTGGTGACCTCGCGGCTGGGGGAGCGGGCGGGGCTGGTGGGGGCCGGAGCGCTGGTCGTGGAGCACCTGTACGCGCCGGAGCGGGTGGAGCAGCGGTTGCGGGCGCTGGGCGTGTGACGAGCCTGTTTCCCTCCCGAGTCGCGTCCGAATGGTGAAATCGGGCCGGTCGTGGAAGCGTGATTCTCACCACCCTTGATAGGGGTAGCGCTCAGATGAGCGGATCATGGGCGACTGCACTTCCTCAAGGGGTGGCACTCAGTGCCACCCCTTGATCGTTCATCGATCGAAATCAGACGGGCTGTAGCGCGCTCATGTGAGCGAAAAGGGAGCGCTCGTGAGGGCGATTGCGTTCAAGAAGTGAAAACACCAGCTGCTCAGCGCTTGCCAAGCCGTGACTTTCGATCTCCTGGCGGTCGATGGGTTACAGGCGCATGACGCGCAAGTGGACGTACCCAGACGCCTTCGATCTGGGTATGTTCCTCGCCGTCAGGGCAGCCACCGCGTCCTCGAGGAGTCGAGACCCGTGTCGGAAAACAAAGATCCCCACGTAGCTGAGCAGGCGGCGAGCGTTGAGGGTGTGAAGTTCGTTTACGACTTCACCGAGGGCAACAAGGACCTCAAGGACCTCCTCGGCGGCAAGGGCGCGAACCTCGCCGAGATGACCAACCTCGGCCTGCCGGTCCCTCCCGGCTTCACCATCACCACCGAGGCCTGCAAGGTCTACCTCGACAGCGGCGAGGAGCCGGCGGCACTGCGTGACGAGGTGAGTGCGCACCTCGTCGCCCTCGAAGAGAAGATGGGCAAGAAGCTCGGCCAGGCCGACAACCCCCTGCTCGTCTCCGTCCGCTCCGGCGCCAAGTTCTCGATGCCCGGCATGATGGACACCGTCCTGAACATCGGCCTGTCCGACAAGTCGGTCCAGGGTCTGGCCAAGCAGGCCGGCGACGACCGTTTCGCCTGGGACTCCTACCGCCGACTGATCCAGATGTTCGGCAAGACGGTCCTCGGCGTCGACGGCGACCTCTTCGAGGAGGCCCTGGAGGCGGCGAAGGCCGCCAAGAAGGTCACGGTCGACACCGAACTGGAGGCCGCGGACCTCAAGAAGCTGGTCACCAAGTTCAAGAAGATCGTCAAGACCGAGGCCGGCCGGGACTTCCCGCAGGACCCGCGCGAGCAGATGGACCTCGCCATCAAGGCCGTCTTCGACTCCTGGAACGGCGACCGCGCCAAGCTGTACCGGCGGCAGGAACGCATCCCGCACGACCTGGGCACGGCCGTGAACGTCTGCTCGATGGTCTTCGGCAACCTCGGCCCCGACTCCGGCACGGGCGTCGCCTTCACCAGGGACCCGGCCTCGGGCCACCAGGGCGTGTACGGCGACTACCTCCAGAACGCCCAGGGCGAGGACGTCGTCGCGGGCATCCGCAACACCGTCCCGCTCGCGGAACTGGAGCAGATCGACAAGAAGTCGTACGACCAGCTGATGCAGATCATGGAGACGCTGGAGAACCACTACAAGGACCTCTGCGACATCGAGTTCACGATCGAGCGCGGTCAGCTGTGGATGCTCCAGACCCGCGTCGGCAAGCGCACGGCCGGCGCCGCCTTCCGCATCGCCACGCAGCTCGTCGACCAGGGCCTGATCGACGAGACCGAGGCGCTCCAGCGGGTGAACGGCGCCCAGCTCGCCCAGCTGATGTTCCCGCGCTTCGACGAGCACGCGAAGACCGCGCAGGTCGGCCGGGGCATCGCCGCCTCGCCCGGCGCGGCGGTCGGCAAGGCGGTCTTCGACTCGTACACGGCCGTGAAGTGGTCGCGCTCGGGCGAGAAGGTCATCCTGGTCCGCCGTGAGACCAACCCCGACGACCTCGACGGCATGATCGCCGCCGAGGGCATCCTCACCAGCCGGGGCGGCAAGACCTCGCACGCCGCCGTCGTGGCCCGCGGCATGGGCAAGACCTGTGTCTGCGGCGCGGAGGAGCTGGAGGTCGACACCAAGCGCCGCCGTATGACGGTCCCCGGCGGCCACGTGGTGGAGGAGGGCGACCTCATCTCCATCGACGGCTCGACCGGCAAGGTCTACCTGGGCGAGGTCCCGGTGGTCCCCTCCCCGGTGGTGGAGTACTTCGAGGGCCGGATGCACGCGGGCGCCGACGACGCCGACGAACTGGTCGAGGCCGTCCACCGCATCATGGCCTTCGCGGACCGCAAGCGCCGGCTGCGGGTGCGGGCCAACGCCGACAACGCCGAGGACGCGCTGCGCGCCCGCCGCTTCGGCGCCCAGGGCATCGGCCTGTGCCGCACCGAGCACATGTTCCTCGGCGACCGCCGTGAGCTGGTCGAGCGCCTGATCCTCGCGGACACGGAGACCGAGCGGGAGGAGTCCCTGAAGGAGCTGCTCCCCCTCCAGAAGCAGGACTTCGTGGAGCTGTTCGAGGCGATGGACGGCCTCCCGGTGACGATCCGTCTGCTCGACCCGCCGCTTCACGAGTTCCTCCCCGACATCACGGAACTCTCGGTCCGCGTCGCCCTGGCGGAGTCCCGGCAGGAGCCGCACGAGAACGAGCTGCGGCTGCTCCAGGCGGTGCACCGCCTGCACGAGCAGAACCCCATGCTGGGCCTGCGCGGCGTACGGCTCGGTCTGGTGATCCCCGGCCTGTTCACGATGCAGGTCCGTGCCATCGCCGAGGCGGCGGCCGAGCGCAGGAACGCCAAGGGCGACCCGCGCGCCGAGATCATGATCCCGCTCGTCGGCACGGTCCAGGAGCTGGAGATCGTCCGCGAGGAGGCCGACGAGGTCGTCGCGGAGGTCGAGGCGGCGACGGGCACGGAGCTGAAGCTGGCGATCGGCACGATGATCGAGCTGCCGAGGGCCGCGCTGACCGCCGGTCAGATCGCCGAGGCGGCGGAGTTCTTCTCCTTCGGCACGAACGACCTGACGCAGACGGTGTGGGGCTTCAGCCGGGACGACGTGGAGGCCTCCTTCTTCACCGCGTACCTGGAGAAGGGCATCTTCGGCGTCTCCCCGTTCGAGACGATCGACAAGGACGGCGTCGGTTCGCTGGTGAAGGCCGCGGCCGAGGCGGGCCGCCGGACCCGCCCCGACCTGAAGCTCGGCGTGTGCGGTGAGCACGGCGGTGACCCGGAGTCCGTGCACTTCTTCCACGAGGTCGGTCTGGACTACGTCTCCTGCTCGCCGTTCCGGATCCCGGTGGCACGGCTGGAGGCGGGACGGGCCGCCACGCAGTCCGAGGGCAGCGACCACCGCTGAACCTCACTGATCAGCGGTGACCGCGGATCGTCACGTGATCGACGGTCACCCCTGATCACCCTTCGACCCCGGAGCCGCCGCGGTCCCCGACCCTCAGTACCGATCGCGGCGGCTCCGGCACGCAAGGAGAGGGCGACACCCTGTGCGGGGGTGTCGCCCTCTCGCGCGTGATCGGTGGTTCAGGGCGCCGCCCCTTCGCCCGCCGTCACTCGCAGCCCGTCCCGTCCCCGTCCCGGTCGAGGTGACGGCCGTAGCCCGGGTCGCCCGCGTGGACGGGTGCGGCGCCCGCCGCGCGGGCGGCGTCGCAGTTGTCGTAGTAGGCGCTGTCGTCCGAGTCGCTGCCCGAGGTGTCCGTGGTGTCGGAGCCGCTGTCCGCCGCCGCGGTGACCGTCTTCGTGACGGTCACCGTTTCCGTGGCGGTCACCGTCTTCGCCGGTTCCGGGGTCGCCGTCTCGGTCGCGGTGGCCGTGGTCGTCACGGTCACCGTGGGCCGGGGGGTGGCGGAGGCCGGCTTGGCGTCGGTCGTGGGCTTCTCGCCGTCGGCGGCGCCGATGCCGACGCCGAGGAAGAGGGCGAGCGCGAGGGCGGGCAGGACGTAGCGCTTCCGGGCCCACCTGGGCGCGGGCGAAGTGGTGTACGGGTTGCTCATGGTGTCCCCCCAGGGCGCTGTGGCGTGAGGAGACGACGGTAGGGCCGCAGGCTCGGGGGTGGAGAGGGAGTGGCCGTTTCGTGATGGTTCTGTGTGCGGCAGGGTCGGGTCACCAGCCTTCCGCCCCCTCTCCCAGTCGTCGGTGCCACCAGGGGGCCTCGGCCTCCGTCCGGGGGTCCGGCAGCGTGCGGAGGCGGTAGCGGTGGTCCAGGGGGCGTAGCGTGCGGGCCAGTTCGGCGCGGGCCCCCGGCGGGAGGAGGGGCAGGACCTCCGCCAGCGTGTCGCGGGCGGTGCGGACGTCGTCCAGGCCGCAGCCCGGGCAGGCGGGGCATACCGACGTGCGGGGGTAGAGGGGGCGGCGGCCGGGCTGCGCAAGGAACTCGCGGTAGCGGTGCAGGGCGCGTGCCGTGGCGCCGGGGAAGAGGTAGTGGCCGTCTCGTTCGTGTTCCGCGCGGTGGATGGCCAGGCCGGTGCGCGGGGACAGGCCGGGGATGTGTTCCGGCGGGGGCACGGTCCGGGTGCGGGGGATGGGGGTGCGGGGGGCGCGTCGCAGGGCGCCGGGCCGGTTACGCGGCATGTGCCTTTCGGCGGGTGGTGTTCTCGGGCATGGGGTTCATCATGCCCGACGCGGCGGGTCAGGGGCGGCCCCCGGCCGAGCGCGGGTGCCGCCCCGTCCCTCTCTCAGAGCGGTACCGCCACCCCCGTGAACGTCGTCTCCGGCGTCTGCGGGCTCGTGAAGCGGGCGTTGACCAGGTAGAGGCGGCTGCCGTAGCGGGCCGCCGTGGTGGGGACGTCGAAGTGGGGGGACGTGATCGTGCGGGTCAGGGTGGCGGTGGTCGCCGTCCTGTCGAGATCCCAGACGGTGACCTTGTTCAGGCGGTTCTGTACGACGTACAGGGTGCGTCCGATGCGGACCAGACCGTCGCCGTTGGTCACGTCGGTGGCGCCGGCGAGCGTGATCCTGGTGGCGTGGCCGGTCTCGAGGCTCACGTTGTACAACTGGCCCGCGTTGACGACGATCAGGCCGCGGCCGTCGGGGGTGGCGACGAGGCCGTTGGCGCTGTTGGTTCCGGCGGGCGCCTGCACCCACTCACCGGTGAGGCGGAGCGAGCGGACCTCACCGGTGCGGCCGCGCGGGACGCCGTGCAGGACGTCGTCGCGGGAGTCGGTGAACCAGGCCCGGTCCCGGTGCAGGACGACGTCGTTGATGAACGGGGCGGTCTCCCGGGTGAGCCGGTAGGTCGTGAGCAGCTTGCCCGAGCGGGAGTCGATGATCTTCGCGGTCCCGCCGGCGCCGCCGCAGACGTACAGCAGGCCGTCGTCGTCCAGCTTCAGGCCTATGGACGCGAGGCCGGTGCCGCCCTCGTGGAGCACCTTGCCCTCGCCGGTGCGCAGGTCGGTGCGGTAGATGCCGCCGTTGGCGCGGGAGCCCAGGTAGGCGTACGGCCTGCTGCCGATGGTGATGCCCTCGGGGAGCCAGCCGTCGGGGAGGGGGAAGACCGTTGGCCAGGTCGCCGTGCCGGACCGGGACCCGGCCTGCGCGGGGGCTGTCGTGGCGGCCAGGGTCAGGGCGGCCAGGGCGCTGCCGAGGACGGTTCGGCGGGACGGGTCGGGGGTCATGTCGGTGCCTCCGGGGGTGGGGTCGGGCGGCGTACTCGTCATGGTCGACTCTGCTTCCATTGTGTCCTTCGTCGGCGAGTAACGAGCCGCCGCCCGACCGTGTTCCTCCGCTTGCCTGTCAGGTTCCTTTCAAAATGGCTGTCGGGTTCCCGTCGGACGGCGTCGCCCTCGCCACCGACGTCCCTACGCCCGGAACGGGCCCCTCACCTCGTACGTGATCCCGCCCGACGAGCTGCCCGACGTGCCGCGCTGGCTGGAGAAGTACAGGCGGGTGCCGTCGGGGGAGAAGGCCGGGCCGGTGATCTCCGAGCCCGACTGGCCGTCGATCCGGAGGAAGGGGGCGATCACGTCGTCCGGGGTGATCACGCAGATGTCCATGGTGCCGCCGTCCTCCGCGACGAACAGGTCCCCGGAGGAGGAGCCGGTGATGTTGTCGACTCCGGTGAGGGGGGCCGTGCCGGAGGTGACCAGGGAGTCGTCGTACGCCAGCTCGTAGGTGTTGGCCGTGAGGTTGACCTGCCAGACGCGGTTGTCGCCCTTCGTCGTGAACCAGACCGTGTCGTCGGCGTAGTGGCAGCCTTCGCCCCCGTTGAAGGACTTCGAGCCCGACACCTGGGTGCGGGTGGTGGTGGGGGAGCCGTCCGGGTCCGGGACGTTCGCCCAGGTGAAGGAGCCCGAGGTGGCGGTTCCCGCCACCATGACCTGGAGGGTGCCGGAGGACAGGTCGCCCCAGGTCGTCGGCACGAAGCGGTAGAAGCGGCCGTTCGTCTCGTCCTCGGTCAGGTAGATCACCTTGCGTACCGGGTCGGCGGCCGCCGCCTCGTGCTTGAAGCGGCCCATCGCGTCGCGGCGCACCGCCGCCTTCACACCCCAGGGGTCCGTCTCGTAGACGTGGCCCAGGGAGACCTCCTCGCAGGACAGCCAGGTGTTCCACGGCGTCCTGCCGCCCGCGCAGTTGGTGCGGGTGCCGGAGAGGACGCGGTAGGCCGACGTCACCGTGCCCGTCGACGAGAACCGCACCGCGCTCGCGCCGCCGCCCGGGCTGATCTCCGAGTTGGAGACGTAGATCCAGCCGGTGCCGTCCGCGTAACAGGCGCCGCCGTCGGGGGCGTCGTGCCAGGTGTACGAGGTGCCGGGCACCGTCTGCCCGGAGCGGGCGATGATCCGGCTGGTGAAGCCGCTCGGGAGCCGGATGCCGTTGGCGTCCGGTGCGCCGGGCGCCCCGTACGGGCCGGTGCCGGGCTGGGCCGGCGCGGCGTACGCGGCGCCGCGCCACAGGGTTCCGCCGAGCACGGCGGAGGACCCGCCGATGACGGCCGCACGCAGGAGGGTACGACGTTCCACGCTCACTCCCAGGGGGTGTCGTGACCGCCCGCCGCCGGTCGGCCGCGGGGTCGTGCGGTCAGCGAGGCTAGAAGGACCGGGTGGCCGTGTCGTGGACGCGCCGTAACGGGGGAGTGCGGGCCGGGTGGCCGGATCTTCCGGACCGGGCGGCCCGGCGCTCTACGCTGAGGGAAACTGCGGAGGGAGTACGGCCATGTCCGGCTGGAGCGCGCACGACATCCCCGACCAGGGCGGCCGCACCGCCGTCGTCACCGGCGCCAACAGCGGCCTCGGCTACGTCACCGCGCGGGAGCTGGCCCGTAAGGGCGCCCAGGTTGTCCTCGCCTGTCGGAGTGAGGCGCGCGGGAAGGCGGCGGTCGAGCGGCTGGCCGGTGAAGTGCCCGGCGCGGACGTGGAGTTGCGACCGCTGGACCTGGGCGACCTCGGCTCCGTACGGGAGTTCGCGGCCGGGCTGCGCCACGAGCGGCTCGACCTGCTGGTCAACAACGCGGGCGTGATGGCGCTGCCGTACGGCACGACCGCCGACGGGTTCGAGACGCAGTTCGGTGTGAACCACCTGGGGCACTTCGCCCTCACCGGGCTGCTGCTGCCCGCGCTGCTCGCCACGCCCGGCGCCCGGGTGGTGACCGTCTCCAGCATGTTCCACGTCCTCGGGAACATCGACCTGCACGACCTCAACAGCGAACGCCGCTACCGCCGTTGGGTCGCCTACGCCCGCTCCAAGACCGCCAACCTGCTCTTCACTCACGAGCTGGCCCACCGGCTGGCGGCGGCCGGGACCGATGTGGTCGCGGCCGCCGCCCAGCCCGGATACGCGGCGACCAACCTCCAGACGGCCGGGGTGCGCGCGGAGGGGCGCCGGGTCGCCGAACGACTCGTGGAGCTGGGCAACCGCGTCGTCGCCCAGTCCGCCGAGGCCGGCGCGCTGCCCACCCTGTACGCCGCGACCGCGGCCGGCGTGCGCCCCGACTCCTTCACCGGCCCGTCCCTCGCGATGTGGCGGGGGGCGCCCGCCCCGTCCTGGCGGGCGCCGTGGACGGTCGACGACCGTGCGGGCGAACTGCTGTGGGCGGAGTCGGAACGGCTCACCGGGGTGTCGTACGGGGGCATGGCGGCGTAACCGCCGGGTGGCCCGAAGGGTCCTCAGCGCGGCGAGTGCCCCTGCGCGTACTCGTCCGTGTAGCCCTGCGTGAAGCCCTCTGTGTACCGGTCCGGGTATCCCGGGGCGTACTCCTCCGCGTACCTGCGGGCGAAGTCCTCCGGCATCGGCCTGGTGTCCAGGTAGAACCACTCGGCCGTCGGGCCGGGGTTGGCGGAGGGTGCCTGGGCGGTCGGGCGGCGGGGCAGTCGGGTGGACGGGCGGGTCGACGGACTGGAGCCGCCGGCCGTCGCCCGCGCTCCCCCGGCCGCTCCCCCGGCCGGATCCCCGTCCGCATGCCCGGCCGGGTCCCCGTCCGCATGCCTGCCCTGGTCCCCGGCCGGTTGCTTCGCCGGGCCCGGCATCAGCAGTTCCACCCGCAGGCCCTTGCCGCGTTGCTGGGCGACGAACTCCTCCACCTGGCTGCGGCAGGCGTGGTCGAGGTGGGTCACACCGGTGAGGTCCAGTCGGATACGGGGCTTCCCGGCCTCGGCGGCGGACTCCAGGGCCTCGATGACCTGGGGCAGGCGCAGGAAGGTCGCGTTCCCGGCCATCACCACCTTCGCGGTGTCGTCCTCGATGTGCTGCCGGATGACGGTCTGCGACATCCGGACGGCGGCGAGGACGATGCCGGCCGCGAGGCCGATGAGCACACCTTCCAGCAGCGCCGTCGCCACGATGACCAGCGTGGTGAGGGTCATGACCACGAACTCGCCCCGGTCCTGCCGCCACATCTTCGGGAACTCCTCGGGCGCGAAGAGCTTCCAGCCGCTGTGGATGAGCACGCCCGCGAGGACCGAGATCGGGATCAGGGCCAGCACCTGGGGCAGCAGCAGCGCGAAGGCCAGCAGCCACAGGCCGTGCAGCGTGCGCGAGAGCCGGGTCTTGGCGCCCGCCTGGACGTTCGCCGAGCTGCGGGCGACCACCGCCGTGATGGGCAGCGCGCCGAGCAGTCCGGCGACGGTGTTGCCGGCGCCCTGGGCGATCAGTTCGGGGTTGTAGCGGGTGCGCGGACCGTCGTGCATACGGTCCACCGCGGCCGCCGTGAACAGGGACTCGGCGGAGGCGATCACGGTGAAGGTCAGGATCGCGGTGATGATGCCGGCGTCCGCGAGTCCCGCGAACTGCTCCGGGCCGGGCACGTCGACGGAGGCGAGCAGGTTGCCCACCTGGAGGGTCTTCACCTCCACGCCGGGCAGTGCGGCGACCGCGATGCCGATGCCCACCGCCACCAGGGCCGCCGGGACCTTCCGGATCGGGCCGGGCACCTTCTTCCACAGGAAGCTCAGGACGACGGTGACGATGCCGAGACCGGCCGCGATCAGCGTCTGCGGGTCGCTCACCGTGTCGGCGAGCAGGCCGGGGATGCCGGCCATGTTCTCGATCGGGGTGCCGGGGGCCTTGGCGTCGGCCGCCGGGTACGCCTGGCTGAACATCAGCGGCAGGCCGATGCCCGCGAGCATGCCCTGGACGACGGCCAGCGAGATCGCCTGGAAGAACCGGCCGAGCCGCACCAGGCCGAGGACGATCTGGAGGAGTCCGGAGAAGAGCACGATCACGCCGAGCATGGCCACGCCGTGCTCCAGGACGGTCTCCGCGACCAGCGCGGCGAGACCGGCGGCCGGGCCGCTGACCTGGAGGGTGCTGCCGCGGGCCGCGCCCACCACCAGACCGCCGATGACACCCGAGATGATGCCCAGCTCGGCGGGGACCCCGGAGGCGACGGCCACGCCGATGCACAGGGGCAGCGCGACCAGGAAGACGACGAGGGACGCGGTGATCTCGGTGGCCAGGTCGCCCTTCGGCACCCGCGCGGCGGCTGACGTGCCGAACCCGGGCGCCTTGCCGAACGTGGGGGCCTTGCCGAACCTGGGGGCCCGACCGGGCTTGCGGACCCCACCGGGCTTTGGGGCCGTGGCCTCGGACTCCGGGGTACCGGATCCCGCCGTCTCGAACCCCGCAGTCCGGAACCCCACCGCCTGGGAGTCCGCCGTCCGCATGCCCGTCGTCTCGGGTTCCGTCGACAGGAAGTCCTGCGGGGCGGTGGGGGCCTGTGGCGGCCGGGGCGGGAACGGGATCCCGCCGGCCTCCCGGAAGGTGCGTCCCGTGGCCTCCGGTCCCGCGCCCCGGCCCCGGGCGTGCCGGGCGTGCGCGCCGCTCATGCCGCGTGCACCCGGAACAGGCCGTCCTCGTCCAGCTCGTGCACCTGGCCGGTGTCCACCTCGTAGTACCAGCCGTGCAGCCGCAGCCGTCCCTCGTCGAGGCGGCGCCGGGCGGCCGGATAACTGCGCAGCACGTCAAGCTGGTTGACGACGTTCAGCTGGGCGATGTCCGGCAGGCGCGGATCCTCGATGACGCCGTCCAGGACGGGGGCCAGCCTCGGCCGGGCCAGTTGCAGCCAGGCGTCCACACCGGGCAGGGCGGACAGGTCGTCACCGGACTTCAGGGCGCCCATCGCACCGCAGTGGGAATGACCACACACCACGATGTCCTGAACGCCGAGCACCTCCAGTGCGTACTCGATGGTGGCCGCCTCGCCCGAGGCGCCCTGTCGGCCGTGCGGCGGGACGATATTGCCCGCATTGCGCAGCTCGAATATCTCACCGGGCCGTGCGCCCGTGATCAGGGCGGGTATCACCCGTGAGTCCGAGCAGGTGATGAACAATGCCTCGGGATATTGGCCTTCGGCCAGCCTCCGGTATTCGCCGCTTTCGAAGTCCACCCGTCGCTTGAACGAGCGGGCGCGGTCCAGCAATGCCTTCACGGTTCCTCCCGGTGGGGGTTTTCCAGACCGGATCAGTGCAGGTCAGGGCCTGGCCGGAGGGGAGTTCCGACCAGGCCTGCACCACCGTAGAGGAGCGTCTGCCAGGCGAAGGTTAGGGGAAGACTAAAACGCCGACAGAATGCGGACAGTTTTCGTCCCGTGCTGAGCCGCTGATCACATCGGGCGGGATCCGCGCGACGTTTTTCGACCGTTCTTGTAGCGTGTTCGGTCCACGGAACACGCGAATTCGGTTCACGGGAGAGACGGAACCCATGGGCGTACGAGTCCTGCTCATCGAGGACGATCAGACGATCGCCGAACCGCTCGTCGAGGGTCTCGGGCACTTCGGACTGGCGGTGCATCACGTCGCCAGCGGCGGCGAGGGGTTGAGGGGGCCGTACGGCGATGTCGTCCTGCTCGACCTCGGGTTGCCGGACATGGACGGCATCGACGTCTGCCGGGGCATCCGGCAGACCTCCGACGTCCCCATCATCATCCTCAGCGCCCGGGGCGAGGAGGCCGACCGGGTGCTGGGCCTGGAGCTGGGCGCCGACGACTACCTGGCGAAACCGTTCAGCATGCGGGAGCTGGTCGCCCGGGTGCGGGCGGTGACGCGGCGGACCCGGCGAGCGGCACCGGCGGAGACTGAAGGGGCGGTGCCGGGAGGGGACTTCGCGGGGGCCCGGCCGTTCGGCGGCGAGGCCTTCACCTCCTCCGTTCCGCACCCTTCCGTCCCGCACCCCTCCGTCGAGAACGAGGCCTCCGCCCCGCACCCCTCCGCCCCGCACCCCTCCGTCACCACCCCCGGCGCCGCCGCTGCCTTCGGCGCCTCACCACCCCCCGCCCCCTACGACCCCGTCCCCCCGCCGCCCGAGGCCGGGCCCGCCGCCGTGGGTCCCCTGGTCGTCGACCGGCGGACCCGGCAGGTGTGGGTGGGGGAGGAGACGGTGGTGCTGACGCCCAAGGAGTTCGAACTGCTCGCGCTGCTCACCGAGGATCCGGGGGCCGTGTACTCACGGCAGCAGATCCTGGACCGGGTGTGGGACCCGCACTACGAGGGGCCGACGAAGACGCTCGACGTCCATGTGGCCACCCTGCGGCGGAAGCTGGGCAACCCGGCGTGGATCCAGACGCTGCGCGGGGTGGGGTTCCGGCTGGCGGTGCACACCACCCCGCCGGGCACGCCGTCGACGTACCCGGCGGCGCACCCGCCCTCCTCGCACGCGCCACCGGACCACGACGCCACGGGTTCCCACCCGGCGGCCTGTCGATGACCCGTCGGCTGCTGCTCAGTTACCTCACGCTCGCCGCGCTGGTGCTGCTCTGTCTGGAGATCCCGCTGGGCTTCGTCTACTCGCGGGGCGAACGCGAGCGGGTGACCAACGCGGCGAAGGACGAGGCGGAGTCGGTGTCGGCGTTCGCCTCGCTGTCCATCTCGGCGGGCCGGGCCGCACAGGACCTGCCCGAGCGGGCCGCGCACTGCGCCGAGCGCATCGGCGGCAAGGTGCTGATCGTGGACGCCTCCGGCGCGCTGCTGGCCAGTTCGCACCCGCTGTCGGAGCGTGAGGAGCGCCGTCTCGCGTCCTGGCCGGGGATCGCGGCCGCGTTGCGGGGGACCGCCACGGCGGATGTGCGCACCTCGACCATCGGCGGGGTGGAGTACCTGGCGGTGGCCGCCCCCGTACGGCAGGGCGCCGAGGAACAGGGGGCCGTCCGGATCACCGTACCGACCAGGATGGTGCACGAACGCGTCCGCCACGTCTGGTTGCTGCTGGCGCTCGGTGGGCTCGCGACGCTCACCGCGGTCGCCGTCGTGGGCTTCGCCATCGCCCGCTGGACGGGGCGTCCGATCCGCGAACTGGAGCGGGCCACCCACGAGTTGGCCGTCGGCGGCACCGCCGTCCCAGTGGCGATCACCAAGGGCCCGCCGGAGGTGCGCAGCCTGGCCGCCACCTTCAACCGCACCGCCGCCCGCCTGGAACACCTGCTGGCCTCCCAGCGCGCCTTCGCCGGCGAGGCCTCGCACCAGCTGAAGACCCCGCTCGCGGCGCTGCGGCTGCGGCTGGAGAACCTGGAGAACGACATCGCCCTGCACGCCCGGGGCGGTCTCACCGCCGCGCTGACCGAGACGGACCGGCTGGCCCGGATGGTCGAGGGGCTGCTCGCGATGGCCCGGCTCGACGAGAGCGCCGCCGAGCGGGAGCGGGTCGACCTGGACCGGGTGTGCGCGGAACGCCACCAGGCCTGGACGCCGCTGTTCGCCCGGCACGGCGTCCGCCTCGCGTTCGCCGGGGACCACGCGGGCGAGGTGCTGGCGCTGCCCGGGGCGGTCGAGCAGATCCTCGACAACCTGCTCTCCAACGCCCTGCGCGTCTCACCCCCCGGCTCCACGGTGTTCGTGGACCCGCGCCGTCACACCCCCCACGAACGCCGCTTCCCGCACCGCCCGACCGGGCCGGCGCGGGTCGAGCTGCACGTCATGGACGAGGGCCCCGGTATGACCGAGGAGCAGCGCCGCCGGGCCTTCGACCGCTTCTGGCGCGCCCCGGACGCCCCCAAGGGCGGTACCGGCCTGGGCCTCGCCCTGGTGCAGCGGCTCGCCCACGCGAGCGGCGGCGAGGCGGTCCTGCGGCAGGCGCCGCGCGGGGGCCTCGACGCGGTGGTCCGGTTCCCGGCCGCGGACCGGACCGGCCCGGGCGCGGCCTCCGCACGGTCGGCGAGACCGCTGGAGACCGCGACACCGGGCCGGCGGTAGAGGACCGGGCCGTCAGGCCGTCCGTACCTCGTAGGTGGCGATGCGTACCGACTCGTCGTCCAGGCACTGCCCGCTCGCCAGGTCGAAGCGCTGCTTGAGCAGGGGCGAGGCGACGAACGGACGGCCCTGGTGGGTGCCGGTCAGGCCGCGGGAGAGGACGGCCGCGCCGCAGAAGGGGTCGCGGTTGTCGATGGCGTACAGGGTGCCCGCCCGGTCGCGGAACAGGGCGACCTGGCGGCCGTCCGGCAGCAGGGCGGCCACGCCCCGGCCGGGGACGAGGTGGCTCAGGTCGCAGACGGTGAACCAGTCGTCCGCTCCGGATTCCAGCTTCAGCTGGACCTTCAGGTCGGTCGTCTCGGGTGCCAGGGTCATCGCTGGGCGCTTCCTTCCAGGACGTCTTCCGTGGGTCGCATGCCGATGGAGAGCAGCGGCAGGTCGGGCTTGATCTGGTCGCGCTCGGGGACGAAGCCGACGACCGGGTCGGGGGTGTCCGGCGCGTTCACGAAGGACACGAACCGGGCCAGCTTCTCGGGGTCGTTGATGGTCTCCGCCCACTCGTCGCGGTAGTGCGCGACGTGTGCCGCCATCAGGGACTCCAGCTCCTCGCAGATGCCGAGGGAGTCCTCCACCACGACGTCCCGTACGTGGTCCAGGCCGCCCGGGATCCGCTCCAGCCAGGTCGAGGTGCGCTCCAGGCGGTCGGCGGTGCGGATGTAGAACATCAGGAACCGGTCGATCAGGCGGATCAGTTCGGCGTCGGACAGGTCCTGGGCCAGCAGGTCCGCGTGGCGCGGGGTTGCGCCGCCGTTGCCGCCGACGTACAGGTTCCAGCCGTTGGCGGTGGCGATGACGCCGAAGTCCTTCGACTGGGCCTCCGCGCACTCGCGCTGGCAGCCGGAGACCGCCGACTTGAGCTTGTGCGGGGAGCGCAGGCCCCGGTAGCGCAGCTCCAGGTCGATCGCCATGCGGACCGAGTCCTGGACGCCGTAGCGGCACCAGGTCTGGCCGACGCAGGACTTCACCGTGCGCAGGGCCTTGCCGTAGGCGTGGCCGGACTCGAAGCCGGCGTCCACCAGACGGGCCCAGATCAGCGGGAGCTGCTCGACGCGCGCGCCGAACATGTCGATCCGCTGGCCGCCGGTGATCTTCGTGTAGAGGCCGAAGTCGCGGGCGATCTCGCCGATCACGATCAGGCCCTCGGGGGTGATCTCGCCGCCGGGGATGCGCGGGACGACCGAGTACGAGCCGTTCTTCTGGAGGTTGGCGAGGAAGTGGTCGTTGCTGTCCTGGAGGGCCGCCTGCTCGCCGTCCAGGACGTAGCCGCTCGCACCGATGGTGGGCGCCAGGGACGCGATGATCGACCCGACCGTCGGCTTGCAGATCTCGCAGCCGTCGCCGCCCCGGGCGCCCTCGCGGCCGTAGCGGTCGAGGAGGTCCTGGTAGGTGTTGATGCGCAGGGCGAGGACGATCTCGTACAGCTCCTCGCGGGTCTGCGAGAAGCAGCCGCACAGGCCCTTGTCGACCTCGACGCCGCTGGCCTCCAGCTCGGCGGTGACCAGCTGGCCGAGGACCTTGACGCACGAGCCGCAGCCGGTACCGGCCTTGGTGCACTTCTTGACCTCGGGCACGGTCGTGCACTGGTGGTCGGTGACCGCGCCGCGGATCGTGCCCTTGGAGACGTTGTGGCAGGAGCAGATGATCGCGTCGTCGGGCAGGGCCGACGGGCCGAGCTGGGCCGGGGCTCCGGCGCCGGCGGGCAGCACCAGCGCCTCCGGCGAGATCGGCGGGACCGAGCCGGTGAAGGCGCGCAGCGTGCCGTACGCCTCCGCGTCGCCGACCAGGATGCCGCCGAGCAGCGTGCCGTCGCGGCCGATGACCAGCTTCTTGTACAGGCCCGAGCGGGAGTCGGAGTAGACGACGTCGAGGCAGTCCTCGGTGGCGCCGTGCGCGTCGCCGAAGGAGGCCACGTCCACGCCGAGCAGCTTCAGCTTGGTGGACAGGTCGGCGCCGGTGAAGGACGCCTCGTCGGCGGCGATCGTCGCGGCGGCCGTCTCGGCCTGCTCGTAACCGGGCGCGACCAGGCCGTACACCCGGCCGTCGGCGGCCAGCGCGCACTCGCCGATCGCGAAGACGTGCGGGTCGGCGACCGTACGGCACTGCTCGTCGACGCTGATGCCGCCGCGCTCGCCGACCGTCAGACCGCAGTCGCGGGCCAGCTGGTCGCGGGGGCGGACACCGGCGGAGAACACCACCAGGTCGGTGGCGAGTTCGGAGCCGTCGGACAGCTTCATGCCGGTGACCGCGCCGTCCTCGCCGACCACGATCTCCTGGGTGCCCACGCCGGTGTGGACGGCCAGGCCCATGTCCTCGATGGTGCGCAGCAGCGCGGCGCCGCCGCCCTCGTCGACCTGGACGGGCATCAGCCGGGGCGCGAACTCCACGATGTGGGCGTTGAGTCCGAGACCCTTCAGCGCGCCCGCGGCCTCCAGACCGAGCAGACCGCCGCCGACCACGGCGCCCGTCGTGGCGCGGGTCTTCGCGTACTCCTCTATCGCGAGCAGGTCCTCGATCGTGCGGTAGACGAAGCAGCCCTCGGCGTCCTTGCCCGGGACGGGCGGGACGAACGGGTAGGAGCCGGTGGCCAGGACCAGGACGTCGTAGTCGACGGTCAGGCCGGAGCGGGCGGTCACCCTGCGGGCGTCCCGGTCGATCGTCTCGGCTGGGTCACCGATGTGCAGCTCGATGCCGTGGTCCTTGATGAACTCCATGTCGGTCATGGAGAGGTCCTCGGGAGTCTTGCCCGAGAAGTACGAGGTGAGCTGGACGCGGTCGTACGCCGGGCGCGGCTCCTCGCACAGCACGACCACGCGGTGCGTGGCGGTCAGGCCGCGCTCGGCGAGCGCTTCGAGGAAGCGCTGGCCGACCATGCCGTGGCCGACGAGCACGATCGTGGGGGTGGCCCCCAGGGTGGCGGTCATCAGGAGCCTCCATCGTTGGTGAGCAGGTGGAGCAGGGGCCCGCCGTCGGACGGGAGCGGCTCTGCTCCCTCCCAGGCGCGCGCGAGCGCGCCGACGGTGCCGAGTTCGCCGACGAGCACGCCGCCGACCAGGCGGTCGTCGCGGACGACGACCTTGCGGTAGGTGCCGCGGGTGGCGTCGGCGAGCTGCACGACGTCGTCGCCGGGGCGGGCCTCGGTCTCGCCGAACGCGGCGAGGTCGAAGGCGCTGTGTCCGTGGAGCGTGAGGCGGGTCAGGGCGCGGGTGCCGGTGTAGCGGGCGCCGGTGTTCCCGGTCAGCGACTCGGCCAGCACGTCCGCCTGGTCGAGGGCGGGGGCGGCAAGGCCGTAGACGTTCCCGTCGTGCTGGGCGCAGTCGCCGATCGCCCGGACGTGCGGGTCGGAGGTGCGCAGTTCGTCGTCGACGAGGACGCCCTTGCCGACGGCGAGCCCGGCGGCCTTGGCGAGACCGGCGCGCGGGTGGACCCCGCAGGCCAGCACCACCAGGTCGGCGTCGAGGGCGTACCCGTCGGCCATCTCCACCGAGCGGACCGCGCCGCCGACGCAGCGCACGTCCCGCACCCGGCACTCGGTGTGCACCTCGACGCCGAGGTCCTTCAGGTGCCGCAGGACGAGCCGGGAGGCGCCCGGGTCGAGCTGGCGTTCCATGAGCCGCTCGGCCTGCTGGGCGAGGACGACCTGCGCGCCGCGTACGGCGAGCGCGCGGGCCGCGGAGACCCCGAGGAGCCCGCCGCCGATCACGACGGCCCGCACTCCCGGCCGGACCGCCTTGGACAGGCCCAGGCAGTCGTCCATGGTGCGGAAGGCGTGGACGCCCTCCGGCAGTACGTGGTCGGGCGTGAACAGGCCGCGCAGCGGCGGCAGCACCGGGTTGGAGCCGGTGGCCAGCACCAGCGTGTCGTATGCGATCTCCGAGCCGTCGGCGCAGGCCACGGTCCGCCGGTCACGGTCGATGCCGGTGACCCGGGCCCGGACCAGCTCGGCGGGCGCGGGCAGCGCGATCACCTCGGGGGCGTACCGTCCCGCCAGCACCTCGGCGAGCAGGACCCGGTTGTACGGGACGTGCTCCTCCTCGCCGATCAGTACCGCGGGCGTGCCGAGCTCACCGAGCCGCCGGGCGAGACGTACGCCCGCGAGGCCGGCGCCGATCACCACCACACGCGAATTCGAGGTCATGCGATCGAGCGTGCGGTGCGGAGGTTTCCCGGCCGCATCACGGTTGTTTCCCGCGAGGAACGCTGCCCTCAGCGGGGGAGGCGGGGAGGTGTGAGGGTTCTCGGGCGGCGGTGGGGGCCGGGGGTGAGGTGCTGGGCGCGCGGGCGGCGGCACGGCTCGCGAACCTCAGAAGAGGCTCAGGTCGATGGACGGGGCATGTATCCGGTCCCGTAGGGTCGCGTCCGTGTCCGACATATCCCTGACCATGGTGGTCGTCCTCTGTCTCGCGGCCCTCGCGGCCGGCTGGATCGACGCCGTGGTCGGCGGCGGCGGGCTGCTGTTGCTCCCGGCGCTGCTGCTCGGCCTGCCGGCCGGCACCCCGGCCGCGCACGCGCTCGGCACCAACAAGGCGGTGGCGATCGTCGGCACGGCCGGGGCGGCGGTGACCTACGCCCGCAAGGCGCCGGTCGACGTGGGCGTGGCCGTCCGGATCGGGCTCGCGGCGCTCGCCGGATCGTCGGCGGGGGCCTTCTTCGCGGCCGGGATGAGCACCGACGTCCTCAAGCCGGTGATCATGGTGGTGCTGCTCGGTGTGGCCGCCTTCGTCATCCTGCGCCCCGCCTTCGGCACCGCCCCCGCGACCGGCCCGGCGGGTCCCCGCCGAGTCCTCGCCGCGATCGGCCTCGCGGGCCTCGGCATCGGCTTCTACGACGGTCTCGTCGGCCCCGGCACCGGCACCTTCCTCGTCCTCGCCCTGACCGCCGTCCTCCACCTCGACCTGGTGACCGCCTCCGCCACCGCCAAGATCGTCAACTGCTGTACGAACGCGGGCGCCCTCGCGATGTTCGCCTGGCAGGGGGCCGTGCTGTGGCAACTGGCCGTGCCGATGGCCGCGTTCAACCTGGCGGGGGGCACGCTGGGCGCGCGTACGGCCCTGAAGAAGGGGAGCGGGTTCGTGCGGGTGGTGTTGCTGACCGTGGTGTTCGCGCTGGTGGGGAACCTGGCGTACGAGCAGTGGGTGGCCTGACCGGAGGGCACGCGTGGTGCGGGTGGCGCGGAGACCGGGGGTCACGCGTGCTGCGGGTGGCGCGGTGACCGGGAATCCGCCGGTCAGCGCGCGCGACTTCCCGTGAGGTGTGCGAAGACCACCACGTTCCCCTGGTATCCGGTCGCCGGTGAATACCCCCCGCCGCAGGTGATGACCCGCAACTCCGGCCGCCTCGCCGCCCCGTACACCTTCTCGTCGGGGAAGCCGCGCGTGTCGTACACCTCGACCGCGTCCACGGTGAAGACCGCGACCCCGCCGTCCCGCCGGTCCACCTCGATCGTGGCGCCCCGCCTCAGCGCGCCCAGTTCGTAGAAGACGGCGGGGCCGTCGGCGTTGTCCACGTGGCCGGCGACGATCGCGGTGCCGGTCTCGCCGGGGGTGGTGCCGGCCTCGTACCAGCCGGCGAGGTTCTCGCGGTCGGCGGGCGGGGCGTCGAGGCTGCCGGACTTCGTCAGTCCCAGGCCGGTCAGGGGCGCGTCGACCCGGATCGACGGGATGCGGATGCGCTCGGGCGGGGAGGGCGGCAGCGCGGGCGCGGAGCGCGGGTCGGGGTGGCCCGGTCGGGCCTGGGCCGCGGACGGCTGCGGCGGGGCCTGCGTGCCGGCGCCGCTGTGCAGCAGCCAGGCACCCGAGCAGAGGGCGGTCACGGTGACGGCGGCTATGACGGTGTTGCCGACCCTGCGCATCAGAGGAACCCCTCTCGTGAGGCATACGACCCATCCCGGGCATCCGGCCGGTGCCAGGCGTCCACGGCATCCGAGTGAGCGAGGCACCCGAGTGTCCGAGGCGTCCGACGTCTCCCGGGCGTCCGACGTCTCCCGGATGTCCGACGAGGTGCCCGGGCATCCGGAGGACCCCTCGCTGAGCGGAACCCCCCGTGCCCCCCTCCGGGCCGCGAGGGGCGTCGGACCCGGAGGGGGAGGGGACATGCGGTACCGGTGGACGGACAGCGGAGGGTGTCCGTCAGATCCCGTCGCCTCTCGCCCGGCGATGCAGGAGCCAGGTACCGCCCGCGGCGGCGACGGCGAGAGCCGCCACACCGGCCGCGGTCTGCACGGGATCGGGGCCCAGGGCGCCGCCGACCCCCGTCTTCACGCTTCCTCGCGGAGGCACCTGCTGCCGCGCGGGGCTCAGCGTCACCACCAGGTCCCCGGTGACCTTCCGCCCGTCCGCGGCGCACTGCGCGACGATCTCGTACGTTCCCGGCTGCGCGCTCGGCGGCACCCGGAACTGCCCGATCGCCTCGCCCTTGTGCGCACTCGGCGCCAGCGTGAAGCGCCCGGCGCCCACCGCGCCGGCGTCGCCGGCCGCCGACCCGGTGTCCCCGCACGCCGCCGTGGTGACGGTGACCCGGTCGCCGGGCACCGCGCCGGAGGGGGACACCTCCAGGCTGCCGGTGCCCCCGCCGGTGCCGTACGCGGGGGCGGCGAGTCCGGCCGCGGCGGCGACGGCGAACGCGGTGCCGGTCAGCAGTCGGGCGGCGGTACGTCGCATCGGTGCTCCTCCGGGCTCGTCGAGGGGGCACGGCCCGCGGCACCTCCGTGTGCCGCCGCGTCGGTCGCGTCCCCGCCCTTCCGAGGTAAGTGGCAGCGACGCGAGCGCGCTTCCTGAGGACACGTCAGAAAGGGGATGAACGGGTGTCGGAGCACGGCCCGAAAGGGGCGCCGGGGCGGACGTTTCAGCAGGTCATCACCGTATGAACGGGGCCCGGGGGAAAAGCGGCGGAAGGAGGTGTGAACGGGTGACCGCCCTCACCGCGCCGGTCCGCCGCGCTCCCGCCAGTCCCCGCCCTCGATCGGCTTCCCCCGCGCCCGCAGCCCCGCGGCCACTGCCGGCGCGGCGACGTACACCCACGCCCGCACCGACCGCCCGTCGCCGCCCCGGACCACCTCCCGCGCCACCCGTTCGTACAGGTTGCGCGGGTCGCCCGGCCGGTACTCCTCCAGCCGGTCCAGCTCGGCGAGCAGGTGCCCGTACGTCTCCGGGAGCGCCGTGACGAGGTCCCCGGTGACGGCCCCGCCGGGCTCCTCCACGGCGTACGGATAACCGGGGCCGTCGTACAGCACCGCGTCCCGCAGCCGGGCGGGCTCCTCGGCGCGGGTGCGGCCGTGCAGGAAGACGCCGTGGTTGACCTCGCCGGGGCGCAGGGTGCCGTAGACGAAGAAGGGCAGTTCCGGAACGATCACGGAAACGATTCTCTCCCCTCACCGGTCCCGCACGTGACGCTATGGACATGACATGTCATGCCCTCTTAAATCTCAGGACCACGTCAGTGCCACCCCCCTCGCGCCCCCCACGGCGCCCTACCGAGGAGACCGATGAGCCGGATACGGCAGCACGCCCGAGGTCCCCGTCTCGCCACCACCGGCATCGCCGCCACCACGGCCACCCTCCTGGCCGCCGCCGTACTCACCCCCGCCGCCGACGCGGCCGGCAGGCCCAGCCGGGCCACCGCGATCGACAACGCGGCCTCGGTCCTGGCCGAGCGGGCCGAGAGCCTCGGGCTGACCGCCGCCCAGGGCACCAGCGTCCGGGACGTCATCGTCGACAACGACGGAACCCAGCACGTCCGCTACGACCGCACCTACCGGAAACTCCCCGTCCTCGGCGGCGACTTCGTGGTCCACCTCGCGCCCGACGGCACCTACCGCAGCGCGAACCGGGCGACCAGGAGCGAGATATCGCTCGCCACCGTGACCCCGGTTCTCTCCGCCCCGAAGGCCGCCGACGTCGCCGCGAACGCCCTGCGCGCCGCACACCTCGGCGAGACCCTGAAGAAGGTCACCGCCAAGCCCCGCCTGGTCGTCGACGCCCTGCACGGCGCGCCCAGGCTGGCCTGGCAGACGGACGTCGCGGCCCTGGACCCCGCGGGCAACCCGGCCGCGCGCGCCGTGCTGACCGACGCCCGCACCGGCGCCCAGATCGACGCCTGGGACACCCTGGAGACCGCGACGGGCGACGGGCAGTCCCTGTACGGCGGCACCGTCCCGCTGGAGACGACCCTCTCGGGCTCCACCTACCAGCTCAAGGACGCCACCCGCGGCAACACCTACACCGGCGACGCGGCCAACAGGACCGACCTGTGCGTCTTCGGCATCTGCGTCAGCCGCGCCCCGTCGACCGTCTTCACGGACGCCGACAACCACTGGGGCACCGGCGCGGCCGGCGACCGCGCGACGGCCGCCGTGGACGCCCAGTACGGCACGGACGTGACCTGGGACTACTACAAGAACGTCCACGGCCGCAACGGCATCGGCAACGACGGCAAGGGCTCCTACAGCCGCGTCCACTACGGCAACAACTACAACAACGCCTTCTGGGACGACAGTTGCTTCTGCATGACCTACGGCGACGGTGACGGCACCCAGCTCGGCCCGCTGGTGTCGCTGGACGTGGCCGGCCACGAGATGACCCACGGCGTGACCTCGAAGACGGCCAACCTGACCTACTCGGGCGAGTCCGGCGGTCTGAACGAGGCGACCTCCGACATCTTCGGCACGCTGGTGGAGTTCCACGCGAACAACGCCTCCGACGCCGGCGACTACCTGATCGGCGAGAAGATCGTCCGCTCCGGGTTCGGCCGGGACGCCCTGCGCTACATGGACAAGCCCTCCAAGGACGGCGCCTCCGCCGACTACTGGAGCAGCGCGGTGGGCGGCCTCGACGTCCACTACTCCTCGGGCGTCGCCAACCACTTCGCGTACCTCCTGGCGGAGGGCAGCGGCACCAGGACCGTCAACGGCGTCACCTACAACTCGCCGACGTACGACGGCTCCACGGTGACGGGCATCGGCCGGGACAAGCTCGGGAAGATCTGGTACCGCGCCCTGACGGTCTACATGACGTCCTCCACCGACTACGCGGGCGCCCGCACGGCCACCCTGAACGCGGCCCGCGACCTCTACGGCGCCGGCAGCACCGAGTACGACGCGGTGGCGGCGGCCTGGAGCGCGGTCAACGTCAACTGAGCGCAGGCAGGGAGAGGCACCCGGCGGACCGGACATCGACGGACACGTGCATCCCGACGATCAGGGAGCGGGTACGCGCGGCGCGGCGCTCCATGCAGGGACGTGGACCCCCCGGTCAGGAAGGGCGAACAGGGCCGGTGTCCCCCCGTGGGGCACCGGCCCTGTACGCGGCTCTCCGCGGCGGGGCCACGCGGCCGGCACCGCCGGCCGTCTACGGCTCCACCGCCTCCACCGGCTCCACCCGCACCGCGCACACCTTGAACTCGGGCATGCGCGAGGTCGGGTCCAGCGCCGGGTTGGTCAGGGTGTTGGCACGGCCCTCGCCCGGCCAGTGGAAGGGCATGAAGACGGTGTCGGGGCGGATGCCGGTGGTGATCCGGGCCGGCGCCACCGCCCGGCCGCGCCGGGAGACGACGGCCACCGGGTCGCCCTCGGCCGCGCCGACCCGGGCGGCGAGCCGGGGGTGCAGTTCGACGAACGGGCCGGGCGCGGCGGCGTTCAGCTCGTCCACGCGCCGGGTCTGGGCGCCGGACTGGTACTGGGCGACGACCCGGCCGGTGGTGAGCAGGACGGGGTACTCGTCGTCCGGCTCCTCGGCGACCGGCCGGTGCGAGACGGGCACGAAGCGCGCCCGGCCGTCCGGCGTGGCGAACCGGTCGAGGAAGAGGCGGGGCGTGCCGGGGTGCACGGACGGAACGTCGTGGTCCTCGTCGCGCGCCGGGTCGTCGCCGCCCGCGTCCAGCGAGGCGTCCTCGCAGTCGGCGGCGTCACCGGTACCGTCCACGCCGCCTGTCCCGTCCGCGGCGCCGGCACCGTCCGTGCCGCCGCTCCCGTCCGTGTCGCCCGTCCCGTCGGCCGCCGGGCACGGCCAGAACACGCCGTTCTCCTCCACCAGCCGCCGGTAGGTGATCCCGGAGTAGTCGGCGGGCCCGCCCGCGCTGGCCCGGCGCAGCTCCTCGAAGACCTCCTCGGGGTCGGTCGGGAAGCCCTTCTCCACGCCCAGCCGGGCGGCCAGCTCGTGCAGGACCTCCAGGTCGCTGCGCACACCCTCGGGCGGGGTGATCGCCTGCCGCCTCAGCAGCACGCGCCCCTCCAGGTTGGTCGTGGTCCCGGTCTCCTCCGCCCACTGGGTGACCGGCAGGACCACGTCCGCGAGGGCGGCGGTCTCCGACAGCACGACGTCACACACGGCGAGGAAGTCGAGTGACCTGAGCCGCTCCTCGATGTGCGCGGCGCGCGGCGCGGACACCACCGGGTTCGACGCCATCAGCAGCAGGGAGCGGATGTCCGTCCCCAGGGCGTCCAGCAGCTCGTAGGCGCTGCGGCCCGGCCCGGGGAGCGAGGAGGGGTCGACGCCCCACACCTCGGCCACGTGCCGCCGCGCCGCCGGGTCGTCCAGCTTGCGGTAACCGGGCAACTGGTCGGCCTTCTGGCCGTGCTCGCGCCCGCCCTGCCCGTTGCCCTGCCCGGTCAGGCAGCCGTACCCGGACCGCGGGCGTCCGGCGCGTCCGGTGGCCAGGCACAGGTTGATCCAGGCACCCACGGTGTCGGTGCCCTTGGACTGCTGCTCGGGTCCGCGGGCCGTCAGCACCATCGCGGACTCCGGCTCGCAGAACAGCCGAACGGTCTCCCGCAGCTGGGGAACGGACACCCCCGTGATCCGTTCCACGTACTCCGGCCAGTGGGCCATCGCGGCCGCCCGGGCGTCCTCCCAGCCGACGGTCCGTTCCCGGACGTACTCCTCGTCGACCCGCCCCTCGGCGACGACCAGGTGCAGCAGCCCGAGGGCGAGGGCGAGGTCCGTCCCCGGCCGGGGCATCAGGTGGAGGTCGGCCTGCTCCGCGGTCTTGGTGCGGCGCGGGTCTATGACGATCAGCGTGCCGCCGTTCTCGCGCAGTTCGTTGAAGAAGCGCAGCGACGGCGGCATGGTCTCCGCGAGGTTGGACCCGACGAGGATCACGCACCCGGTCCTCGGGATGTCCTCCAGCGGGAAGGGCAGCCCCCGGTCCAGGCCGAAGGCCTTGATTCCGCCCGCCGCCGCGGACGACATGCAGAAGCGGCCGTTGTAGTCGATCTGCGAGGTGCCGAGCACGATCCGGGCGAACTTGCCGAGCGTGTACGCCTTCTCGTTCGTCAGCCCGCCGCCGCCGAACACGCCGAGGGCGTCGGGACCGTACTCCGTACGGATCCTCCCCAGCTCGCCGGCGATCCGGTCGAGTGCCTCGTCCCAGGTGGCGGGCACGAGCGTGTCACCGGAGCGCACCAGCGGAGAGGTCAGCCGCACCGCCGACGACAGCACCGCCGGGGCCGTACGGCCCTTGCCGCAGAGCGCGCCCCGGTTCACCGGGAAGTCGGCGCGCTCGACCACCTCGACGCCCCCCTGTGGGAGGGGCGACAGATTCATCCCGCACTGCAGGGCGCAGTAGGGACAGTGGGTGGGCGTCGAGGTGGTCTGCATGCGTTTCAGCGTGCTTCGGCCGTGTTACGCGTCGTGCGGTGTCCTGTTACGGCGGTGTGCTGGTGACCTCCCCGACGGCATCCGCCGGGCGTGAGGCACGAAGGAACATGGGATGGGAGCGGCCACCGCCGTTCCCGTCCCCGGCGCCGTGCGGGGTGTGCGGCGGTCAGTCGATCAGCACGCGTACGCGTGGTACGGCTCGTCGCCCGGCTCCGGACCGATGGTCGCGGTCGCGCCGGGGGAGATCCGGACGCACGACGGTCCCCACCCGTCGACCTCCACGCCGGCGAAGAACACATGACCGGGCGTCCTGGAACGTCCGTATCGATCCGTTCGGCTATTCGGCCGTGGCCAACGCCCGCGCCACGCCGGGCTCCTTCGGCCCGAGGAACCGCGGATCCGGCTCGAACACCGCGTCCAGCGCCGCCTTGCCGGCCGCGAAGATCTCCCGGGCACCCCCGTAGTACCAGGTCGCGTCGTGCACGGCGGCCACGCCGACACCGTACGACTCCACCCCCGCCTCCCGGCACAGGGCGACCGCCCGGCGGATGTGGAAGTCCTGGCTGATGAGGACGGCGCGGTCCACGCCGAAGATCTTCTTCGCCCGCACACAGGAGTCCCAGGTGTCGAAGCCCGCGTAGTCACTGACGATCCGCGCGTCCGGGACGCCGTGCTTCGTCAGATACGTCCGCATCGCGTCGGGCTCGTCGTAGTCCTCCCGGCTGTTGTCCCCGGTGACGAGCACGACCTCGACCCGCCCCTCCCGGTACAGCTCGGCCGCCGCGTCCAGCCGGTGCGCGAGATACGGCGACGGCTCGCCGTCCCACAGACCCGCACCGAAGACGACGGCCACCTCGGTGCGCGGCGCGTCGGCCGTCGTGCCCAGCCGGTCGGCCGTCGACACGTACAGCCAGGTGGCGGGGGCCAGCCCGAGCACACACCCGGCCATCACGCCCTGCACCAGCCGCCGCCACCCCGCACGGGTGCGCGGCAGCCTCGGTCGACGGATGTTCATGCGGTGTCCCCCCGGTCCGGTGCCCTCCGGCCCGGGAAGACGCGCCACGGACCGATCCGGTTCGCCGCCCCCGGCGTCACCCCCGTCACACGAGATGACCCGTACAACCCGTACAAGCCGGACCTCACACCGCCCCCGCCCGCGCGGTGAACGCCCGGAAAATACTCGTGACGGTCGCGCAACGGGGGTGCAACCTCGCGCCGTCAGGATCGGTACATGACGGCGTCGCCCTCCCAGTACGACGAGTCCGACCCCCGCCCCGGCAGCCCGCTGCCCGGTGGCGCCCACCTCGACAGTACGGCGCACATCATGAACCGGATCAGCACCCAGCTCGCCAGCCAGCTCAGCCTCGTCTCGCTCGGCGGCCGCCGGCGCCCCGGCCCGCCCGCGCTGGTCGTCGTCGCCCACGGCAGCCGCGACCCGCGCGCCCTGAACACCGTCCGTACGCTCCTCGACCGGGTCCGCGAACTGCGCCCGGGCCTGCCCGTCCACCTCGGTCACATCGAGCTGAACGAGCCCCTCCTCAGCGACACGCTCGCCGGCCTCGAGGCCCGCGGCACCGCGGCGGCCGTCCTCGTGCCGCTCCTGCTCAGCCGCGGCTACCACGTCAAGCGGGACATCCCGGAGATGGCGGACGCCGTGGCGGTGCACACCCGCGTGGCGGCCCCGCTCGGCCCCCACCCCCTCCTCGTGGACACCCTGCACGCCCGCCTCGTCGAGGCCGGCTGGCGAACCCGTATGACGCAGTCCGAGCGCCGCACGAGCGCGGTCGTCCTCGCGGCTGCCGGCTCCCGCGACCCCGACTCCGCCGTCGACACCCGCCGCACGGCCCAGCTCCTCGCCGAACGCCTGGGCGTCCCGGTGGTCCCCGCCTACGCCACCACGGCCGCCCCGACCGTCCCCACGGCCATCCGCGCCCTGACCGCCCGAGGCCGCCACCGCATCGCCGTGGCCTCCTACTTCACCGCGCCGGGCCGCTTCGCGACCGAGTGCGCGCAGGCCGCCCCCTGGATCGCCTCGGCCCCCCTGGGCACCCACGAGGCGATGGCCCGCCTGATCCTGCACCGCTACGACCAGGCGCTGACCACACCGGTGAGCACGACCCCGGAGCTGGCGTCCGCGTAGAAGGGGCGCGACGGCGGCCCACGCGGCATTGTCACCCCGTGCCCTTACTGTCGAGACATGGAAGGCACCCAGACCCCCCACACCCACGCGAACCACATCCCACCTCCCGCCTACACCCCCACCTCCGTGGCCCGCTGGGCACCGGAGCCCGACAAACGCCCCGGCCGCACCGCCTTCCAGAGGGACCGCGCACGCGTCCTGCACTCCTCCGCCCTGAGACGCCTCGCCGGCAAGACCCAGGTCGTCGCCCCGGGGGAACTCACCCAGGCCTGGGACGCCACCCCCCGCACCCGCCTGACCCACTCACTCGAATGCGCCCAGGTCGGCCGCGAACTCGGCGCCGCCCTCGGCTGCGACCCCGACCTCGTCGAGGCCGCCTGCCTCTCCCACGACCTCGGCCATCCCCCCTTCGGCCACAACGGCGAACAGGCACTGAACGCCTTCGCGCAGGACTGCGGCGGCTTCGAGGGGAACGCCCAGTCGCTCAGACTCCTCACCCGCATCGAACCCAAGCGCTTCGTCGCCGAGGGCTCCGTCGGCCTCAACCTCACCCGCGCCACCCTCGACGCCGCCACCAAGTACCCGTGGCCCCGCGGCGCCCACCCCACCGACCCGGCGTCCCCCAAGTTCGGCGTCTACGAGGACGACCGTCCCGTCTTCGACTGGGTCCGCGAGGAGGCCCCCGGCACGCGCATCTGCTTCGAGGCGCAGGTCATGGACTGGTCCGACGACGTGGCCTACTCGGTGCACGACGTGGAGGACGGCCTGCACGCCGGCCACATCGACCCCAACTGCCTGCAGGCGGAGCCGGAACGCCAGGAGATCTTCCGCGTCGCCGTCGGCCGCTACGTCCCCGCCGGCACCGACCCCGCCGAACTCGCCGCCGCCCTCGACCGCCTCCAGGACCAGGAGTGGTGGCCGCACGGCTACGACGGCACGGCGGTCGCCCAGGCCCGTCTGAAGGACGCCACCAGTCAGCTCATCGGCCGCTTCTGCCTCGCCGCAGAGGGCGCCACCCGCGCGCGGTACGGGTCGGGGCGCCTCACCCGCTACGGCGCCGAACTCGTCGTACCGCACGAGACCCGCCTGGAGTGCGCGGTCCTCAAGGCCGTCGCGGACCGGTACGTGATGCAGCGCGCCGAGCAGGCGCGGCTCCGCGCCGACCAGCGGGTCGTCATCGGCGAACTGGCCGAGGCGCTCACCGCCCGCGCCCCCGACGGCCTCGACCCCCAGTTCCGCGCGCTGTTCGACCGGGCCCCCGACGACCGGGCCCGCAAGCGGGTGGTCGTCGACCAGATCGCCTCCCTCACCGACGCCTCGGCCCGCTCCCTGCACGCCCGCCTCACCGGACGGACGTGACGAAGGCCCGGGACACAAGGGGCGGATACCCCCGAAAAGACACGAATGTGACAGTGTCTGGCCTGATCGGGCCACGTCCTCTTCCCCCCTCACGTCGCGTGCGGGACGCTCGGATGGCGGCACGTTTACGAGGAGGCATCACGTGGTCGACGCGGATCGGACATTCGTCATCGTCGGAGGAGGCCTGGCCGGTGCCAAGGCGGCCGAGACGCTGCGGGCGGAGGGCTTCACCGGCCGCGTCATACTGATCTGCGACGAACGCGACCACCCCTATGAGCGCCCGCCGCTCTCCAAGGGCTTCCTGCTCGGCAAGGAGACCCGCGAGAGCGTCTTCGTGCACGAGCCAGCCTGGTACGCGCAGAACGACATCGAACTGCACCTCGGCCAGACCGTCGACGAGATCGACCGCACCGCGAAGACGGTCCGCTACGGCGACGACGGCACCCTCGTCCACTACGACAAGCTGCTGCTGGCCACCGGTGCCGAGCCCCGCCGCCTGGACATCCCCGGCACCGGCCTGGCCGGCGTCCACCACCTGCGCCGCCTCGCGCACGCCGAGCGCCTCAAGGGCGTCCTGGCCGCCCTGGGCCGCGACAACGGCCACCTCGTCATCGCCGGGGCCGGCTGGATCGGCCTGGAGATCGCGGCGGCGGCCCGCGAGTACGGCGCCGAGGTCACCGTCGTCGAACCGGAGCCGACCCCGCTGCACGCCGTCCTCGGCCCCGAACTCGGCAACGTCTTCGCCGAACTGCACCGCGAGCACGGCGTCCGGTTCCACTTCGGCGTCCGGCTCACCGAGATCATCGGCCAGGACGGCATGGTCCTCGCGGCCCGCACGGACGACGGCGAGGAACACCCGGCGCACGGCGTCCTCGCCGCGATCGGCGCGGCCCCCCGCACGGCCCTGGCGGAGGCGGCCGGACTGGAGCTGGCCGACCGCGCCCACGGCGGCGGTGTCTCGGTGGACGCCCGGCTGCGCACCTCCGACCCCGACATCCACGCGGCCGGGGACGTCGCGTCCTTCCCGCACCACCTGTTCGACACGACGTTGCGCGTCGAACACTGGGCGAACGCCCTGAACGGCGGCCCGGCCGCCGCCCGCGCGATGCTCGGCCGGGACGTCACCTACGACCGCGTGCCCTACTTCTTCTCCGACCAGTACGACCTGGGCATGGAGTACAGCGGATGGGCGCCGCCCGGGACGTACGACGAGGTGGTGATCCGGGGAGACGCGGGCAAGCGGGAGTTCCTCTCGTTCTGGCTGAGGGACGGACGCGTGCTGGCCGGGATGAACGTGAACGTGTGGGACGTCACAGAGGCCATCCAGAAGCTGATCCGGGCGGGGGCGCCGGTGGACACGGAGGCGCTGGCGGATCCCCGCGTCCCGCTGGAAAACCTCGCACCTTAGGTGTCGGTCCGCCCCCGTAGAATTCACGCGTGGCAGGACGGATCAACGACGAGGACGTGAAGGCGGTACGGGACGCGGTCCCGATCGACGCCGTGGTGTCCGAGTACCTCCAGCTGCGGGGCGCGGGCGGCGGCAACCTCAAGGGCCTGTGCCCCTTCCACGACGAGAAGTCGCCGTCCTTCCAGGTCAGCCCCAGCAAGGGCCTCTTCCACTGCTTCGGCTGCCAGGAGGGCGGCGACACCATCACGTTCGTGATGAAGGTCGACCACCTCACCTTCTCCGAGGCGGTCGAGCGCCTGGCCGCCCAGGCCGGCATCACCCTGCGTTACGAGGAGGGCGGTTACAACCCCGCCCACCAGCGCGGCGAACGCATCCGCCTGGTCGAGGCCCACAAGATCGCCGCCGAGTGGTACGCCGAACAGCTCGCCACCAGCCCCGAGGCCGACACCGGCCGGATCTTCCTCGCCGAACGCGGCTTCGACCAGGCCGCCGCCGTCCACTTCGGCGTCGGCTACAGCCCCCAGGGCTGGGACCACCTCACCCGTTATCTGCGCGGCAAGGGCTTCACCGACAAGGAACTCCTCCTGTCCGGTCTCGCGCAGGAGGGCCGCCGCGGCCCCATCGACCGCTTCCGCGGCCGGCTGATGTGGCCGATCCGCGACATCGGCGGGGAGGTGGTGGGCTTCGGCGCCCGCAGGCTCTACGAGGCCGACAACGGGCCCAAGTACCTCAACACCCCCGACACGGCGATCTACCGGAAGTCCCAGGTCCTCTACGGCATCGACCTCGCGAAGAAGGAGATCGCCAAGACCTCCCGCGCGGTCGTCGTCGAGGGCTACACCGACGTCATGGCCTGCCACCTCGCCGGAGTGACGACCGCGATCGCCACCTGCGGCACGGCCTTCGGCGGCGACCACATCAAGATCCTCCGCCGCCTGCTGATGGACAACGGCTCCGCCCGGGTGATCTTCACCTTCGACGGCGACGCCGCCGGACAGAAGGCGGCCCTGCGCGCCTTCGAGGACGACCAGAAGTTCGCCGCCGAGACGTACATCGCGATCGCGCCGGACGGCATGGACCCCTGCGACCTGCGCCTGGCGAAGGGCGACGACGCGGTGGCCGACCTGGTCGAACCCCGCACCCCGCTCTTCGAGTTCGCGCTCCGCCAGATCGTCCGCCGCTACGACCTCGACACCCCGGCCGGCCGCGCGGCGGCCCTGGACGAGGCCGCCCCGATCGTCGCCCGCATCAAGAACAGCGGCGCCCAGCACGAGGTCGCCGTGCAGCTCGCCGGCATGCTCGGCATCCTCGACACCCAGTTCGTCGTCAAACGCGTGGCCCAGCTGGCCCGTTGGGCCCGCGACCGCGGCGGCAAGGGCCCGGCGCCGGCCCGCGGCGCCACCGCCCAGTCGTACGAGGCCGCCCCCCGCCCCGCCACCTCCGGCCCCGCCCTCACCCTCCGCAACCCCGTCTACGCCACCGAACGCGAACTGCTCAAACTCGCCCTCCAGCGACCCGAGCTGGTCGCCCCGGCCTTCGACGCGTACGGCGTCGACGAGTTCACCGCCGCCCCCTACGCCGCCGTACGCCAGGCGGTCCAGGACGCGGGCGGCGCCGAGTACGGCGTACCGGACGGGCAGGAGTACCTGATCCGGGTCCGCGACGCCGCGCCCGACGACACCGTCCGCGCCATGGTCACCGAGCTGGCCGTGGAGCCGATCATGCGGCGCGCGGTGGACGAGGTGTACGCGGGCACGGTCCTCGTCCAGGTCCGCCGCCGCGCCGTCGAGCGCCGCATCCGCGACATCCAGTCCCAGCTGGCCCGCCTCGCCGCGGGCGGCGACCCGGCCCAACTGGCCGCCGTGCAGAACGAACTGTGGGTGCTTCAGCAGTACGACCAGGCACTGCGCGAGCACGGAGCCGCCGCTCTCTGACCCGTACCGACCGGCACGGTCACCACGCGGTCACGGACCGGACGCAAAAAGTCATCGCACGCCCCTCGTGGCAGCGATGTGTCGTACTCCACACTGGGTCCGGTGCCTGAGTCCTCGGAGCGCGGCCGATCCGTCCCCAGCGGGTCCCACACCCCCGCGGTTCCGCTCATCGCGTACGGGACGGACAGCGGCGAGGCCGCCGACTCCGCTCCCGAAGCAGCGCTGCCGCACACCTCAGCAGCGATCATCCTGGAGGTCGCCCCCGTGCAGACCCAGACCCTCACCCAGACCGACACGCGTACCGACGGCACGGAACCGGACGCCGAGACGGACGTCCTGGTCGCGGTCCCGCCGCAGAACCGTGCCGTGCACCACCCGGAGACGGAGACGGAGACGGAGACGGAGGGCCCGCCCGCCGACGCTCTGGAAGAGCCGGCCGAGGCCCCCGAGCCCGTCGTGACGCCCGCCCCCCGCGCCGCCGACACGGCCGGCCCGTCCTCCGACCTGTTCCGCCAGTACCTGCGCGAGATCGGCCGGATCCCGCTGCTCACCGCGGCCGAGGAGGTCGAACTCGCCCGCCGCGTCGAGGCAGGCCTCTTCGCCGAGGAGAAGCTGGGCAACACCCCCGACCTGGACAGCGAACTGGCTCTCGACCTCGACCGGCTGGTCGTCATGGGCCGCATGGCCAAACGCCGCCTCATCGAGGCCAACCTGCGTCTCGTCGTCTCCGTCGCCAAGCGGTACGTCGGCCGCGGCCTGACCATGCTCGACCTCGTCCAGGAGGGCAACCTCGGCCTGATCCGGGCGGTCGAGAAGTTCGACTACGCCCGCGGCTACAAGTTCTCCACGTACGCCACCTGGTGGATCCGGCAGGCCATGTCCCGGGCCCTCGCCGACCAGGCCCGCACCATACGGGTCCCCGTCCACGTCGTGGAGTTGATCAACCGGGTCGTCCGCGTCCAGCGCCGCATGCTCCAGGAACGCGGCTACGAGCCGACCGCCGACGAGGTCGCCGCCCAGCTGGACCTGGCGCCGGAACGCGTCGGCGAGGTCCTCCGCCTCGCCCAGGAACCGGTCTCCCTGCACGCCCCGGTGGGCGAGGAGGACGACGTGGCCCTCGGCGACCTCATCGAGGACGGCGACGCGGCGAGCCCCGTCGAATCGGCGGCGTTCCTGCTGCTCAGGGAACACCTGGAAGCGGTCCTGTCGACCCTCGGCGAACGCGAGCGCAAGGTCGTACAGCTCCGCTACGGCCTCGCCGACGGCCGCCCGCGCACCCTGGAGGAGATCGGCCGCATCTTCGGCGTGACGCGCGAGCGGATACGGCAGATCGAGTCGAAGACCCTCAACAAGCTCAGGGACCACGCCTTCGCGGACCAGCTGAGGGGCTACCTGGACTGACCGGGGGCCGCCCCACGGCGGCCCCCGGCCCTCCTCTTCCTCCGGCCTAGTCGACTTCCGCGACCGCCTGCGCGAACTGCGCCTGGTACAGCCGCGCGTACGCCCCGCCGGCCGTCAGCAGGTCGGCGTGCGCGCCCTGCTCGACGATCGACCCGTTCTCCATCACGAGGATCGTGTCGGCGTCCCGGATCGTCGACAGCCGGTGCGCGATGACGAACGACGTCCGCCCGTGCGCCAGCTTCGCCATCGCCTTCTGGATCAGCACCTCCGTACGGGTGTCGACGGAGCTGGTGGCTTCGTCGAGGACGAGGATCACCGGGTCGGACAGGAACGCCCGCGCGATGGTGATCAGCTGCTTCTCACCGGCGCTGACCCCGCTGCCCTCGTCGTCGATCACCGTGTCGTAGCCGTCGGGCAGCGTCCGGATGAACCGGTCCGCGTGGGCCGCCCGCGCCGCCTCCTCGATCTCCCCACGGGTGACCTCGCGCGCGGCGCCGTACGCGATGTTCTCCGCGATGGTGCCGCCGAACAGCCAGGTGTCCTGGAGGACCATGCCGATCCCGGCGCGCAGTTCGTCCCGCGACATCGCGGCGATGTCGACGCCGTCGAGGGTGATGCGCCCGCCGGAGACGTCGTAGAACCGCATGAGCAGATTGACCAGCGTGGTCTTCCCCGCTCCCGTGGGACCGACGATCGCGACCGTGTGCCCGGGCTCGACGACCAGCGACAGGTCCTCGATCAGCGGCTTCTCGGGGTCGTAGCGGAAGGAGACGTGCTCCAGCGCCACCCGCCCGCGCAGTTCCTCGGGCCGCACCCCCGTCACCGGGTCGGGCTTCTGCTCCTCGGCGTCCAGCAGCTCGAAGATCCGCTCGGCGGAGGCGACGCCCGACTGCACGAGGTTGGCCATCGACGCGACCTGCGTCAGCGGCATCGAGAACTGGCGCGAGTACTGGATGAACGCCTGCACGTCACCGATGGACAGCGAGCCGGACGCGACCCGCAGACCGCCGACGACGGCCACCAGCACGTAGTTGATGTTCGACACGAAGAACATCAGCGGCTGCATGACCCCGCTGTTGAACTGCGCCCTGAACCCGGCCTCGTACAACGCGTCGTTCTGCTCGGCGAACTGCCGCGCCGACCCCTCCTGCCGGCCGAACACCTTGACCAGCGTGTGGCCGGTGTACATCTCCTCGATGTGCGCGTTCAGCTTGCCGGTGGAGCGCCACTGCTGCACGAAGTGCGGCTGCGACCGCTTGCCCACCTTCGCGGCGACGACCGCCGACAGCGGGACGGTGACCAGCGCGACCAGCGCGAGGATCCACGACACCCAGAACATCATCGCCAGCACACCGATGATCGTCAGCAGCGAGTTGATGAGCTGGCCCATCGACTGCTGGAGGGTCTGCCCGATGTTGTCGATGTCGTTCGTCGCCCGGGACAGCACCTCACCGCGCTGCCGCTTGTCGAAGTACGACAGCGGCAGCCGCGACAGCTTCGTCTGCACGTCCTCGCGCATCCGGTACATCGTGCGGTTGACGGACGCGTTCACCAGCCGCGTCGCCACCGCCATCAGCAGACCGGCGACGAGGAACACCCCGACCGCGAACAGCAGGACGTTCCCCACGGCATCGAAGTCGATCCCCTTGCCCGGGGTGAAGTCCGTGCTCCGCAGCATGTCGGCGACCTCGCCCTCGCCGCGCTGCCGCATCGAGTCGAGGACCTGCTCCTTGCTCGCTCCCTCCGGCATCTCCCGCCCGACGATGCCGGCGAAGACCAGGTCGGTGGCCCTGCCGAGGATCTTCGGCCCCACGACGTTGAGGCCGACGCTGAGGACCACGCAGAGCAGCATGGCGTAGAGGGTGAGCCGCTCCGGCTTGAACTGGGCGAGCAGCCGCCGCCCGGACACCTTGAAGTCCAGCGAACGGTTCTCGGGGCCGGTGCCGGCCATCATCCGCCCCATGGGCCCGGCCATCAGGCAGCCTCCGCTTCCGTCAGCTGGGAGAGCACGATCTCCCGGTAGGTCTCGTTGTCCGCCATCAGCTCCTGGTGCGTGCCCGTGCCGACGACCCGGCCCTCGTCGAGGACGACGATCCGGTCGGCGTCGCGGATGGTCGCCACCCGCTGGGCGACGATGACGACGGTCGCCTCGGCGGTCTCCCGCCCGAGCGCCGCGCGCAGGGCCGCGTCGGTGGCGTAGTCGAGGGCCGAGAAGGAGTCGTCGAAGAGGTAGATCTCCGGCCGCTGCACGAGCGTCCGGGCGATGGCGAGCCGCTGCCGCTGACCACCGGAGACGTTCGTCCCGCCCTGCGCGATGGGGGAGTCCAGCCCGTTCTCCAGCCTCCGCACGAACTCCCCGGCCTGCGCCACCTCCAGCGCGTGCCACAGCTCCTCGTCGCTCGCGTCGGGATTGCCGTACCGCAGATTGGTCGCGACCGTCCCCGCGAAGAGATACGGCTTCTGCGGCACGAGTCCGACGGTCCGTGCCAGCAGCTCCGGCTCGATGTCGGCCACCGGCACCCCGTCGACGAGCACCTCGCCGTCGGTGGCGTCGAACAGCCGGGGGACCAGCCCGAGCAGCGTGGACTTGCCGCTGCCGGTGGAGCCGATGACGGCGGTCGTCTCACCGGGCCGCGCGACCAGGTCGATCGCCTTGAGCACGGGCTCCTCGGCACCCGGATAGCGGAAGCCCGCGCCCCGGATCTCCAGATGCCCGTGCCGGCGCAGCTCCCGCACCGGCGCGGGCGGAGGCACCACGCTCGACTCCGTGTCCAGGACTTCCTGGACGCGCTCGGCGCACACCTCCGCGCGCGGCACCATCATGAACATGAAGGTGGCCATCATCACGGACATGACGATCTGCATGAGGTAGGCCAGGAAGGCGGTCAGGTCACCGATCTGCATCCCGCCGTCGTCGATCCGGCGGGCGCCGAACCACACCACGGCGATCGACGACAGGTTCACCGTCGTCATGACCACCGGGAACATCAGCGCCAGCAGGTTGCCGCTCTTGAGCGAGATGTCGGTGAGGTCGGCGTTGGCCTTCCGGAAGCGCTGTTCCTCGTACGCGTCGCGGACGAAGGCGCGGATGACGCGGTTGCCGGTGATCTGCTCGCGCAGCACCCGGTTCACCGTGTCCAGCCGGTCCTGCATGGACCGGAACAGCGGCCGCAGCCGGCGCACGATCAGCGTCACGCAGACGCCCAGCACGGGCACGACGGCGACCAGTACCGCGGACAGCGGAACGTCCAGGCCGAGCGCCATGACGATGCCGCCCACGCACATGATCGGCGCCGACACCATCAGGGTGAACGTCATCAGCGCCAGCATCTGGATCTGCTGGACGTCGTTGGTGGTCCGCGTGATCAGCGAGGGCGCGCCGAAGTGGCCGACCTCACGGGCGGAGAAGGACTGCACCCGGTCGAAGACGGCGCCCCGTATGTCCCGGCCGAGCGCCGCCGCCGTTCTCGCGCCGTAGTACACGGCACCGATGTTGCACACGACCTGCACCAGCGAGATGCCGATCATCAGGCCGCCGTAGGCCAGGATGTAGCCGGTGTCCCCGTTCACGACGCCGTCGTCGATGATGTCGGCGTTCAGGGTCGGCAGGTAGAGGGTGGCGCAGGTCTGCAGGAACTGCAGCAGCACCAGTAAGGCGATGGGTTTCTTGTAGGGCCTGAGATAGGTCCGCAGAAGTCGTATGAGCACGCTACGTCTCTCGGAGTCGGCGGGAGGGGCATCGGTTGCCCCTGGCCCCTATCGTCGGACACTCCACCCGCGTTACCTCAACTGATTAACCCGACGGCGACGTGCTATGGGCGGGTCCTACGCGCGGAACGCCGACGGATGCGTCTGTTCCCGCACCGACACGAACTGCTGCCGCACCGCCTGCCCGACGGCCAGCTCCTCGCCCGGCTCCAGCACCTGCGCCGCCGCCCCGTGCCAGGCCGGCGGCGTCCTCGGATCGAGGGTCCCCTGCGTCACCCCGAGCGCCCAGGCGGCCTGGCGCGCCGCCCCGATCGCCGCGTAGTCGGCGGGCTGCGGTACGACGACCTGCGTGCCGAACAGCGCGGGCGCCGCCGCCTGCACCGCCGGCAGCTCGGCCGCCGCACCCAGCAGGAAGATCCGCCGCACCTCCACGCCCCGCCCGCGCAGCACGTCCAGCGCGTCCGCGAGCCCGCACAGCATGCCCTCGAAGGCGGCCCGCGCGAAGTGCTCCGGCTTCATCGACTCGCGCCGCAGCCCGGCCAGCGTGCCCGCCGTGTGCGGCAGGTTCGGCGTGCGCTCACCCTCCAGGTAGGGCAGCAGCACCAGCCCGTGCGCCCCCGGCGTCGACTTCATCGCCAGCTCGGACAGACTCTCCAGATCCGGCACCCCGAGCAGCTCGGCGGCCCCGCGCAGGGTCCGCACGGCGTTCGACGTGGTGACGACCGGCAGATGCATGCCCGTCGCGTCCGCCAGTGAGGTGATCATGCCGTTCTGGTCGACGAGCGCCTCGGGATGAACGGCCATCACCGACCCGGAGGCCCCGAGCGACACGACCGCGTCGCCCATGCCGAGCCCCAGCCCGAGCGCGGCCGCCATGGTCTCGCCGGTCCCGGCGGAGATCAACAGGCCCTCCGGGGTCGTACCGGCCGCTTCGGAGGGGCCGATCACCTCGGGCAGCATGACCTGGTGGCCGAGCGCCAGCTCGACGAGGTCGGGCCGGTAGCCGCCGGTCGCGGCCGACCAGTACCCGGTCCCGGAGGCCCCGCCCCGGTCGGTGGTCCGGCGCACGGGCCGCCCGAGCAGCTGCCACACCAGCCAGTCGTGGGCCTGGAGGAGAACGGCGGTACGCAGGGCCGCGTCGGGCTCGTTCTTGGCCAGCCACCGCAGCTTGGTCACCGGCTGCGCGGCCTGCGGCACACAGCCCACCGCCTGTGCCCACGCCTCGCGCCCCCCGAGCGCGTCGATCAGATCGGCCGCCGCGACCTGCGCCCGTTTGTCACCACCGACCATCGCCGGCCGCACGGTGTTGCCCTGCGCGTCCAGCGGTACGACCGCGTTCTGCTGCGAGGAGACCCCGATGGCCTGCACACCTTCGAGCAGTCCACCGCCGGCCGCTTCCCCGAGGGACAGCAGCCAGGCCTGAGGATCGACATCGCTGGGCCGCCCCCCGGCCTCCGGACTCTCCACCGGATGCGGCGCATATCCCTGCCTGAGCACGGCCCCTGTGTCCGTGTCGCAGACGACGATGCGAGTGAAATCGGGCGAACTGTCCAACCCGGCGACTATCCCCATGGCGAAAATTCTGCCGCACCGCGGGGGGTGACCGTGTCGGCTCGGGACCCCTACGTGTTACTGGTGCCCCAGTCGTCCGACCCGTTGCTGTGCGCGGAGCGCGCCCGCAGGGACCGCACCCGGTCCGCGACCGAGTCGGGCATCCGGTCCCCGACCTTGTCACTCACCACGTGATAGGCCCTTCCCGCGAACTGACGGCCCTGCTGTGCCGCCGTCTCCGCGGTGTTGCGGACCGCGGGGTTCTGCGCGACCTGCCGGGCCGACTTCTTCAGCTGTTCGTAGCGTTCGCGCCCGGCGCGCGTGCCCAGCACGTAACCCAGGGCGAGTCCGACGACGAACGTGAGCCGGTAGCGCATGGCGGCCACCCTTCCCTCGTGTAGGTCTGTGGTGCGACATCGGTGCCGGGGGGGAACCGATTGGCGGAGCACCCCCCTGCTTGCGCTAATGTATGTGTCGCAGCGAGCGCCCGCCCTCTGGCGAATACCCAGGTAGGCACGTTCGATGCAACGAGGCATTCCTCCGTAGCTCAATTGGCAGAGCAGCCGGCTGTTAACCGGCAGGTTACTGGTTCGAGTCCAGTCGGGGGAGCTCGGTCCTCCGTAGCTCAATTGGCAGAGCAGCCGGCTGTTAACCGGCAGGTTACTGGTTCGAGTCCAGTCGGGGGAGCATCGTGATCGAGGACCCCGTAGGGGTCCTTTTTCATGTCGGTTCCACAACACGGGTGGGAACCACGCAGGTCGCAGGACGGTCCTCACGGTCGGGCGACGTCGGACCAGGCGGAGCGTGAGATCGTATGAGCGGCTATGCTGCGGCAGACGGCGCGCACACATGTACGCGACACGCCGCTATGGGGCGGTAGCTCAGCCGGTTAGAGCAGCGGACTCATAATCCGTCGGCCGTGGGTTCGAGTCCCACCCGCCCCACCTGTGCAGGTCTCTGACCTGCGGAAACGTCTCCTCTGAGGTGTCGGAACGTCAACTCGGGCTCATCGGACCGAATCCGCTGCTCGCGAGTTCGACGGCGAGCGACGGGTGGCGGTAGGCACTGCGCTGACCTGCGTGAATGCGCCGGAGCGTGGTGGGGAAGGAGCCCAAGAGCGGCTTCAGCGAGGAGCCGGAGGCGTCCTTGAGGACGCTGTGAGGACGCAGGTATCGCGAAGTCTGCCTTCGAGTCACCTCAAGGCAGCGTGCACGCTGCGGGCCCAGTGCCATGGCTGCCCGGCACCCATCCGAAGTGCCCGTCCTCGGCTACCCGGGACCGAGAGCAAGGGGTCACGAGCAAGGTTGATGAACGGTACGGGCCGCGGGCGAGTTCCCTGGTTGGCCGATCATTCCCGTGGCTCGGGCGACCGGGTTTCGGCTGAGTCCTCGACAGGCCGTTGCCGCGGGCCACCCCGTTCCTCATCGCCGACTGTGCGGCTGTGGAGGCTCTACTGCCTGAGGTCGATCGTGCGGACCGGCTGTCCCGTGGTGCGGGCGATGGTGTCGAAGTCGTGGTCGCAGTGGAGCAGTGTGAGACCCGCTTCCTCGGCGGCGGCAGCCACTAGGAGGTCGACGGGGCCCGCGCTGCGGTGCTCACCCTTGGCGGTCAGCTGTTCCTGGACGACTCGGGAGCGGCGGTAGACGCCGTCCGGCATGGGGCACCAGACGTAGTGGGCGTCGAGCGCCGCCTTCACACGCGTACGGTCTGCGGCCGAACGGGCTGAGTAAAGGACCTCGAGTTCGGTGATGTCGCAGATCGCGACGAGGCCGGCGCCGATCCTGTCATCCCAGTCGGCCGTGTTCTGGCGGAGCAGGACGCGGACGAGCGCGGAGGTGTCGATGAGGTAATCGGCGACGGTCACTCATGCGCTCCGGTGTCGGAGGCGGCGTCGGCTGTGCTCGTGGGCCGGTACTTGCTCTTGTCCAGGAGAAGGTCCATGTCCAGCGCGCCGTCGGTCACCAGCTCGCGGGCTTCGTCGAGCGCGCGCAGACGCCTATAACGGGCCGTGACTTCCCGCAGCGCGGTGTTGATGGTCTCGCGCTTGGTGGTGGTGCCGAGTTCCTTGGCCGCTTCTTCCAAGGCCTCGTCGTCGAGGTCGATCACGGTACGACTCATGGGTGCCCTCCTATGTATATCAACTGGAGTATACCAAGATACAAGATCTTTTGTATATGGCCGAATGCGGCCCGGCGCCACTGGACGGCGGTCTGGGACAGGTCGAGGCGGGCCAGCGCCGTACCGGCGCTCACGAACGGAATCCATGTGATCGTCGGGTAGAAGCCGGTGAACAGCAGATCGGGCACTCCCACGTCGATGACGCTCGCTCGCGCCGTGCCCGCGCTGATCGACCATGACGACCCCGATACCGGGCAATCAGCCGCGAGGCCACCACCTCCCACTCGCCCGCAGGACCGGCCAAGCCGTGCAGCAGCACAACCGGCTCCCCCGGCCCGCGTCCCGGCAGACAAGCCGAACCCCGTCGCGCACCACCACACGCTCGGACCGCCCCCAGGAATCGTCTCGCCCCGATCATGCCCCGACAGCCACGAGCCGCGCTCAAGGCCGCCCTTCTCGAAGGCGCGCCGCCATGAAACACCGGCCACGTCCGCGGCGACGGTGCCCTGCGACCGCAGCGGGGAGACTGCCACTGTCAGACCCAGGTGGCAGCATCACCGAAGTGAACGCCCTGAGGCGTCCTCAACTCACCTCCGTAGCAAACGAAGAGGAGCATTCCCCTTGCGACTGCATCGCGTAGCGCCCGGCATCGCCGCGGGCATCCTCGCCCCGGCCCTCCTGCTCGCCACCCCGTCCTTCGCCGCCACGGCGGCACCGACCGCGGTGACGGGCCCCGCGGTGTCCTCGTCCGCGGACGAGCCGGACGCCGACGACCTGAGGGTGGCCATAGCCCGGATCCTCGCCGACCCGGACAGCGGCCGGCGTGTGACACGAGAAGCCAACGCCCTCCTGGACCGCGACGACCCCGAGGCGATGCGCGCCTGGCTGGAGACCGGCTACCGCATCGCCCAGGCCGAGGACGACCGCGTCGCCATCTCGCGCCTGCTCGCCGACCCCGACAGCGGCCGGCGCGTCATCGCCGAGGTCAACGCCCTCCTGGACGCCAATGACTCCGACGCGATGCGCGCCTGGCTGGAGACCGGCTACCGCATCGCCCAGGCCGAGGACGACCGCGTCGCCATCGCCCGCATCCTCGCCGACCCGTCCATCAGCCCGGCCCTGCGCGCGGCAGCCAACGCCGCCCTCGACGACAACACACCCGAAGCACTGCGCCACTTCCTGGAAGTCGGCAGGTACCAGGTCGCCTGACCGGCACGGCGTCGCACCACAGCGCGTCGCCCGGGTGGCGCCCCCTGCCGCACGCCCGGTCGCGGGAGCGCCGAGAATCCGGGCGGGGCCGCCTGCACCTCTGTGTGCCGGCGGCCCCGCCCGGCAGACCCTGTGCCGGCTCGGCGCCCTCCGCAGAGCTCTGTGGTCTCGCCGCCCGGTGCGGCATGGGCCACTGACACCTCCGACAGCAGAAAGCACATTCTTCGATGACCACACAACTCCTACGCACCGAGCGCAGCGGTCCGCAGACCGCTTCCGTCGTGACCGACCTGCCGTTCAAGCCTCAGCTCGTCAAAGCGGTGTTCAGGGACGTGACCTCGTTGCACGTCTCCCGGCCGGCCGCGTGGGCCGCCGCGTCGGTGACGCGGACCGTGCTGACGGAGATCATCGACCGCGCGAGAAGCGCGGCGGTCGAGGAGGCCAGGACGAGGCTGATTCCCAAGGACCTCATCTCGGCGATCGACCGGAACGTCGAGGTGGAGGTGGGATCGGCGTGGTACCTGCACAGCCCGACCTTCCACGGCCTGATGGGCGAGGTGCGCAACGCCGATGGTGCGCTCGTGTCTCTTCGTGAGCGCCGCGGGGCGCGTACACCGAGTGGTGTGGCTGGCGCCCACCGGTTCGAGGCCGGGGTGAGAAGGCTGCTGGGGAGCCGGGGGGTGAGGGCCGTCCCGGCGATGGTCCGCGACCTGGACGGAATCGCGAGCGTGTTCCTGACGGCCCTGGCCCGGGGCGCGGCCAAGGTCGTCCGCGAGGGCGGGGTCAAGCGGTTCGGGACGGTCAGTCTGGTGGTGCCGGGCGAGCCAGCCCCGGCCCCGCTGCTCAAGGACCCCCTCCTCGCCCTGTCCACCCGCCGCGGGGACGGGCGGACTGTCGGCGGGGACGACGTCCTGGCCGCCGTCACGATGCAGCTGTTCGGCGATCTCAGACAACGCGCCATCACCGAGGCAGCCGAGATGACACGGAACACCTCGGCCAACTGATCGGGCCCGCCCCTGCGCTCTGCCCGCTGCGCACGGTTCCCACGTGTGCGGCTCCCCGAATCCGCCCCCCGCATTCGGCTCCGGTCGGCTCGCGAGAACGGGCTCGTCGCATGGGCGCGGACCGCCGGCCGCAGGCACCCCACGGGGAAGACCTCCCTTGAATGGCCGTGTTGAGGACACAAGGACAGGAACAGAGCGACAAAGATCAGCTGATCCCAACGCCAACGCTGAAGAGCACGTCTGACCTGCAAGAACGCCATGGATTGGCGTAGAGACGCAAGGGCCGCCAAGATCCTCAAAGGACTCATAATCCGTCGGATGACGTGATCCGGTGTGCAGGCGCGGGCGGGCTTGGATTTACCGACGGGACCCGGCACCAGAACCGGCAGGGTTGTGATGTTGAGCAGCAGTCACTCCCGGTGTACGGACTTTCCGGGGTGCCCGCCCGGGCTCAGCGGACGCGGTTCGCCATAGGGACATGGTTCCGACGGCGATGACTGGCGCTGCCAGTCGGCGCAGCACCGGCAGCCGGTCCACGGCCACCGTCAGGCACAGGATCACGGTGATCGCGACACCCAGGCAGCCGAAGAGGCCGAACGTGGAACCGCTGTGCGGCTCGGCCGCCAGCAGCCCCCAGCCGTCGGGGTCCGACAGCCCACTGCCGATCGGCAGGTCGAAGGATCCCTCTGCCATGCCGGGATCCTGCATGGCACTGCGGTCCTTGAGGACGTCGAAGTCCTTCATGCCAGGCAACCCGGCCATGATCTCCTTGGCGCCGCCGGTCAGCCGGAGCGTCAACCACGAGACGCCTCGTCCGAACGCGATCAGCGCGGGACCGACCACAGCCAGCCGCCGCACGGCGCCCGAGGACAGATCGAGCACGCCCACGCCGGAGAGGCGCGCGATCGGGTCGTAGGAGTCGATGGTGTTCACGATCGATTCGCTGAGCAGCGCCCGCAGGCAGTACGCCACCTGCGGCGCCATGACCGCGAGCGCGACCGCGATGGTCGCGAGGGTCCTGGCCCGCAGCAGGGCAGGGCCAGCAGGAAGTACACCGCGTAGAAGTTGATGATGACGCCGCCGTCGAAGTTGGTCATCGCCGGCGCGGTGCCCACCACGAGCAGGATCACGGCCCGGATCACGATCCTGGCCTTCGCCTGCCGACCCGCCAGTCCGGTCGTCGGCTCCAGGCGGCCGGTGATCAGCACCAGCGAGAATCCGGCGAGGGTGGCGAACGGTACTGGTCGCCGCGATGCCGCGGGTCGGCAGGCTCACTACGAGCCGGCGGTTCTTCCGCTCCGCCTGAAAGGCGAGCGGCGGGGTGACGTCCGAACTCGCGTCGGAACGGCATCCGTGGGAAGTGACCCACCTCGGTGCGTCTTATCGGATGCGGTGGGCCAGCTCGGTCGCCCTGCCCATCAGCCATTCGAGCGGCCCCCGCCGGAAGAAGCGGGACCAGATGGTGGCGAGGACGGTGACGGACGCGATGAGGCCGAGCAGGATGGGCAGCGGCGGGACGGCCGATTGCTCGGTGTCCAGGAACCAGATGGCGACGATGTGGTAGACGTACGCCGTCAGTGACATCGAGCCGACCGCGATGACGGGCTTGGCCAGGCGGCGCAGCCTGGGGAAGCCGTCCATGGCGGCCAGGCACGCGGTGATCACAAGGATCGCCACACCCGTGGCGGCCATGATGGACAGGGTCGCCTCGCTGTGCGGGGCTGAGGCCAGCATCCCGGCGGGGGTGTCGCCGAAGATGCCGATGCTGTCAGGTGATACGGACGACACCGACGACATCCCCGGCCCCTCTTCGGCTGTCCGGACGGCTTCGGCGGCACCGGGTACAAGACGCACCGCCAGCCAGGAGCCGCCGTAGCCGGTGACGGCGAGGGCGACGCCGGTGAGGGCCAGGCGTATCCGGACGGACGTGGCAGCCAGGTCGCAGCGGGCGAGGGCCATACCGGCGATCACGAAGGGGACCCAGGTCAGGGCCGGATAACCGCCGGTGAAGAACAGCGAGACGGGGCCGTCGGCCTGGCCGTAGGAGAGGAACACGCGGCCGCCGACCACCGGCTTCAGCGCGTACAGCAGCTGCGGACCCATCAGGGCCCATCCTGCGGCGAGCAACGCCAGTGGCTTGGCGCCCAGCCGGTACAGCGGCAGCACGAGCAGGAAGAACAGTCCGTAGAAGGCGAGGATCGGCACGACCGGGGTGCCGGTCATGGTCAGGGCGGTGCCCAGGGCAATCAGGATCACGGCCCTGATGATCACCTTGGCGACGGCCTGGCGGCCGGCCAGGCCGGTCTTCGGTGTGCGGCGGCCGGTGATCAGGGCGACCGCGAAGCCGGCCAGGACGGCGAACAGGGCGGAGGAGCGGCCCTGCGCCAGCTCCATCATGAAGCCGATGACCCCGCCCTGGCTGGGGGCGGGGCCCACATGAACCGCGTACATGCCGAAGACGGCCAGGCCGCGGGCCAGGTCCAGCCCGATCAGCCGGCCCACGCCGGGCGCGCCGGTCGAGGGCTCACTGCGCTCGCGTTCGGGGGACGGCGCGTCGGCCGTAAGGGGTCCTTTCACTATGCGCGTCCGATCAGGTCGCGCGACCCGGGCGGGCATAGTGAAAGGACCCCTAAGGGGCCGGGAGTCTGGGTGCTGGGTCATGGCCCTCAGGGTGGAAACTCGGGCCGATCATGGACTATCCGGCAGAAGGCTGCCGTGTCCCTGCCGAGTGGTGGGTGCTACCCCGCCGTGTGGCTGGAGCTGCCGCTCGCCGGGTCGCAAGGGCTCTGCGTGGCTTTAGGGTCGAGTCGGCATGGGCCGTAGGCATGAACGAGGGTGAGGCGGAGCGCGTGATCCGGGTAGTGGTGGTCGACGACGAGGCACTCGTCCGCTCGGGCTTCGAACTCATTCTGGGCGCGTCCGAGGACATCGAGGTCGTCGCGACCACGAGCGGCGGCGAGGCGGTGGAGACCGTCCGGCGGGAGCGGCCGGACGTGGTGCTGCTGGACATCCGGATGCCGGACGTCGACGGGCTCACCGTCCTGCGCGAGTTGCGGACGATGCCGGATCCGCCGGTGGTGGCGATGCTGACGACGTTCGACGCCGACGAGTACATCCTGACCGCGCTGCACTCCGGTGCGGCCGGTTTCCTGCTCAAGGACACGGAGCCGGAACAGCTGGCCCACCTGGTGCGGACCCTGGTCGCGGGCGGTGTGGTGCTGTCGCCCAAGGCGTCGCGGACGCTGCTGCACAGCCATCCCGGCACCGAAGCGGCCGTCGACGAGGAGGCCGCGCGGGTCCGGCTGCTCACCGCGCGGGAGCGCGACGTCCTCGTCCTGGTGGCGGAGGGGCTGTCGAACGCCGACATCGGGGCGCGCATCCACCTGGGGGCGGGCACGGTGAAGGACCACGTCAGCGCGATCCTCACGAAGCTGCGGGTGACGAGCCGGGTGCAGGCCGCGCTGCTCGCGCAGCGGGCCGGGCTGCTCGACGAGCGCACGCGGTCGGAGGCCGGCCGATGAGCCGTGCCCGTGCCGTGTGGCAGCGGGTTCCCGCGCCGGTCGTCGACATCGTCCTGGTGGCGGTGGCGGCCGTGGATGTGCTGGTGGTGGACATGTGGGAGCACACGCGCCCCGAGGCCACGCTGGCCGCGGTCGGCTGCGCCGCGTTGGCGTTCCGGCGCAGGTTCCCGCTCGGCGTCTTCCTGCTCACCCTGCCCATCGCACTGATGCAGGATGTCGCCGTCGCTGTGCTCGCGGCGCTGTTCACGCTGGCCGAACGCTCCCGCAACCGCCGTCTCCTCGCGGTGTGCGTCGTCCTGGCCGCCGTCGCGAGCAGTACGCCGTGGCCCCTGGCCGAGGCGGACCGGACCATGACGCTGGTCTTCTTCGTGTACGGCCTGGCAACCAGCGTCGCCCCGGTCCTCTTCGGCCAGCTTCTCCAGGCACGACGGGACCTGGCGCGGCGGCTGGCCGAGGTCGAGGAGGCCAGGGAGCACGAGCGGACCCTGCACGCCCAGGCCGTGCTCGCCCGTGAACGCGCCCAGCTGGCCCGCGAGATGCACGACGTGGTCTCCCACCAGGTCAGCCTGATCGCCGTACGGGCCGGGGCGTTGCAGGTCGCCGCCAAGGACGCGGACGCCAAGGAGGCCGCCCGCACGATCCGTTCGCTGAGCGTCACCACCCTCGACGAGCTGCGCACCATGGTCACGCTGCTGCGCGCCTCCGGCGGCAGATCCACCGAGCTGACGCCGCAGCCCACCTTGGCCGACCTGCGCAAACTGGTGGAATCCAGCGGCACTCACACGGAGCTGACGGGTGAGCTGCCGGCCACCGTGGGCACACCCACCCAACGCGCCCTTTACCGCACGGTCCAGGAGGCGCTGACCAACGTCCGCAAGCACGCCCCCGGCGCCAACGCTCGCGTGGAGCTGTGGCAGGACGCGGACGGTATGGGAGTGACCGTCACCAACACCCCTCCCACGCGCCCCTCCCTCTCCCTGCCCGGATCGCAGCAGGGCTTGGTCGGTCTGCGCGAACGGGCCGAGATCCTGCACGGCACCCTGGACGCGGGCCCGACCGCGCAGGGCGGCTACCGGGTGCGGCTGAGGATTCCCCTCAGCGCGGACTGACATGCTGTTCCGTCGGCTTGCGGCTCACAAGACCCACGCGTGAGCCGCGGCCGGCAACGGACGCCGGCGCCCCTGGACCGGGCTCCGCCGGCTCGCCCGCTCGTCCAGCTCCCCGTCCTGACCGTGTCCGGTGCCACGTCAGCCCGGTGAGGATCCCGGCAACAGGCTGACAGTCCTGATCGCCACCTCATTTCAGCAGGGTGCTGACCAAGGCGACGGCCACTCCCAAGAGCGCGTCAGTACCGCCGATCCTGACGGCTCGTCCCCACGTACGGCCTGCGGCCCGGGAGGCGAGCAGGCCCCAGCCCAGCAGCAGGACGGTGTTGATTCCGAAGGCGACGTACTCGATGCCTGCGGAGCGCCACCAGCCAAGGCCCGCCCCGCACAGCAGCAGTGTGGTGGGCAGCGCCGCCACTACCAGCGGCCATTCGGCGAGCACGGCACGCACCACACCTCGTACGCCGGGATGGCCCTGCGCGTCGCGGTGGGCGATCTGGTGGGCGTACCCATGAGCCAGGGCCGAGGCAAGGGCGGTGAACAGGACCCACACGGCGTCGTCCATGCGCGCCGCTCGAGTCACCTCGCCGAACTGCGTGAGCGCGGCAACGGCCGAACTCGACACCAGGAGCCCGTACACGCCACCGAACAGCGCAGTCGGCTGGGCCGGCCGGTCCCCTAGGCCCTGTCGTCACATTCCCGCCTGCTCGGCGACGACAGGGCCTAGCCCACGTCTGCAACGGATGGCGGACTCGGTGCGCACAGGCGGCCTTTCGGGGTCTTGGCTTTTCGTGGGTGTCGGTGCGTGGGTTGTCCGGCCGGGACCGGGGCAGTGGACGACCGGACAACCCTGCGTGTGGTGGGTCATCGCGCGGGGGCCAGGAGCTGGGTGGCCGCCAGCCGCGCGTACAGCCGGTCCTGGTCCACCAGTTCCTCATGGGTGCCCACGGCCCGGACCCGGCCGGCGTCCATGACGACGATCCGGTCGGCGCCCGTCACCGTCGACAGGCGGTGGGCCACCACCAGCACAGTGGTCTCCCGGGCCACGTCCGCGATGACGTCCCGCAGCGCCGACTCGTTGACGGCGTCGAGTTGCGAGGTCGCCTCGTCCAACAGCAGCAGCCGGGGCTTGCGCAGGACGGCGCGGGCGATGGCGATGCCCCCCCACCTTCGGCGGGGGGACCCCCAGCCGCTCACCGCCCGACAGCTTCGAGCCGCGATGGCCGACCGGGGCGTCCAGGCCGTGGGGCAGACGCTCCACGAGGGTGTCGAGCTTCGTGCGGGGCAGTCCTCGCGCTCCTCGTGCCGGCGCGGTCTGTCATGCCTCCAGCCTTCAAGCCCGGCCGCCACGCGCCCATCCGGCAACCGTCGGGTCCACCCCCGCCAAGTGGCTGAACAACACCGTCCGTCCGGTCACACCGGACCGACGGGTCGGACGAGACTCCGCCGGTCGGCAGGGCGGTACCCGCCGATCGGCGGGAGAGAGCCCGAAGACTGCCGGATGGTCCGCCCCCGGACGCCCACGCGAGGTTCTCCGTATGACACAGACACAGCCGCCGCAGGAGACGTCAGCTCCGCAGGAGAACTCGCCTCCGCCGCCCCAGACCTCCCCCGAGTCCCCGGCCGCGCCCGGTCCCTCGATGGGACGCCTCGTCGGGGTGGACCTGGCCCGCGCGCTGGCGGTGTTCGGCATGTACGTCGTGCACATCGGCCCCCCGCTGTCCGCCACCACTGGCGTCGCCAGCTGGATCCGATACATGTCGGACGGCCACTCGTCGGTCCTGTTCGCCACCCTCGCCGGGTTCTCACTGATGCTGCTCGCCGGCCGCCGCGAGCCCAAGACCGGCCGGGCGGGCCGGCAGGCGAGGGCCCGCATCGCGATCCGCGCCGTGATCCTGCTGGCGCTGGGCACCGTGATGGCGATGGAGTACGGGGGCGTGATCATCCTCGGCTTCTACGGCGTCTACTTCCTCCTCGCCCTGCCCCTGGTGCGACTGAGCGCCAGGAACCTCGCGATCATCGCGGCCGCGTTCGCCCTCGTCACACCGCAGCTGGCGTTCGTCCTCACCTCGCTGCTGACCCCGTCGGTTCAGCAGAGCATCAACACCTACGACCCGCTCCGCCACCTCAGCGAGGTCGGCGTCCTCGATCTGCTGCTCACCGGCTTCTACCCGGCGCTCACCTGGATGTCGTTCGTCATCGCGGGCATGGCGCTGGGCCGCCTGGACCTCTCCTGCGGCACCATCCAGAAGCGCCTGGCCGTGCTCGGCGCCACCCTGACCGCGGCCGCCTACGGCATGTCCCTGCTGCTCGCCGGCAAGGGCGCGTTGCGGAGCCTCGCGGAAGACGGGCCGTCGTCCGGCGGCTCCGGGTCGGTGCCCCTCGACAGCGGGTCGGTGCCCGACGGGGGGTCGTTCCCCGACATGCCGTCGTCGACGCTCCTGACGGCCGGCCCGCACAGCGGCACCACGTTCGACATCATCGGCAGCGTCGGAATCGCGATCCTCGTGATCGTGGGCGCGACGGTGGCGATGGACCGCCTGCCGCGACTGCGCCGCCTGGCCAAGCCGGTCATCGCCGTGGGCACCATGTCCCTGACCGCCTACGTCGGCCACTTCCTCGCACAGACCGCACTGTCCACGCCCGCCGGAACCGGCACCCAGCAGTCCTGGCTGCCCCTGATCATGTACGTCCTCGCAGCCATCCTGTTCGCCGCGATCTGGTCCCGCTTCTTCCGCCGCGGCCCCCTGGAGTACCTGCTCAACGCCGCCACCAAGCCTGCGAAGCACATCCGATGAGACCCGGGCCGGGGTGTGAACCTCCACACTCCACCCCGGCCCGGGCCGCTCATGGATCCAGCATCTGCCGCTGCTGGGCGAGGGCGGAGGTGTCGATGAGGTGGTCGGCGACGGTCACTCGTCCGTTGCTGTGCCTGGCGGGCGCGGCAGGGCCCGCGTTCAGCTGATCGTGGCGGCGAAGGCGCCGGTCCGCGGACGCTCACCACTCCGGACAAGACCGCTTGCCGTCCTTCTCGGCGTTCCTTCGGGTCAGGATGTCGTCAGCTTCACCTGCCTCGCGGCACACCTCCTTCTCCTGTGGGGACCGTGACCGGGGGATGGTCGCGGGCATGGCCACCCCCGGTGACCGGGTCCAGGATGACCCCCTCAAAACCGGTCGCATAGGCTGGTCTCATTGTCGCCGGTAAAGAGGCGCAGGCCGCGGCAGCGTGCGCTCGCCGTCCGTCCGAGGGAGGCGTTCGAGTGGCAGTTGCCGGGGGCCGGTCGACGAAGCGGCTCCAACGGGGAACCCTTTCCCAGGGGCTCATCGTGGGGGCTGCGCTGCGGATCCTCGACGAAGACGGGCCGGACGCGCTGACCTTCCAGCGACTCGGCAAGGAACTGTCCTCCTCCGCAACCGCGGTCTACCGGCACTTCGCGAATCGCGACCACATCATGGTCGCCGTCGCCGAGGAGCTCGACAGGATCTCCCTCGAGGGGTACGAGCCGCACGAGTCGTGGACCGAGTCGCTGCGGGACCTGGCGATCCGTGCCTGGAACACCGCGCTGGACCACCCGGCGGCCGCCGCGCTCTGCATGGGGAGAGTCACCCGAGGCGTTCACGAGTTGCGCGCCGTCGACGCGGTCCTGGAAGCGTTCCACCGCGGCGGCTGGCGCGGACGGGCGGCCGTCCTGCACTACCAGGCGTTCTCGAACTTCATCCTCGCCATGGCGAGCAACAACGCCTGGCGGCTCGTCAACCAGCGGTTCGGCGCCGAAGTGAACTGGGTGCAGGAGTACCAGCCGGCGGATCCGACCACGTACCCCTACGCCGAGGCGGCAAAGGAACACCTGCGCAGCATCGACATGACCGACGTCTTCCACCGACAGATGGACATCCTCCTGGCGGCCCTCGAGGCGGAGGCGGCGACGCTCCCGCGCGACTGACGCGCGCCCTCTGCCAGGCTTCACGGCTACCGCCCAGCAACGTTCCGCGCGTGGCGCGCACAAAGATAGTTAACGCTATTGACTACGTCGTTCACTTGGCTGCATCCTCTCCACACCGATTGCTCCACGGCTCGCTCCTAGGCGGCGCCCACCGAGGGCCGCGCGCACCGCCTCCGCCCTGAACTGCTCGCGCTCGTCTCTCCCGATCCCGCCCGATCCCATGCGACCTGCGCAGAGCCCGACTCCCTCTCCAGGAGCACCCATGCGCCAGACCCGTACCCGCGCTGTCCCTGTGACCGCAGCCGTCGCCATGACGGCCGTGCTCGCCGGCTGCACCACGACGGGATCGACGTCCGGAGACCCGAGCAGCGGCGGTGCCGCAACCGGGACGAAGATCCGGACGACGATCGACGTGCCGGCCGGCTTCGACCCGGCCAAGGCCTTGTCACTGCCGGACTACCTGCTCGCCCGGAACAGTTACGACACCCTCGTGCGCAAGGACGACGGCGGGCTCGTCGGCGGGCTGGCCACCAAGTGGACGAATACGCCGACCTCGGCAACGTTCACCCTGCGCACCGACGCTACGTGCGCCGACGGGACGCCGATCACGCCGACGGTCGTCAAGGCGTCCCTCGACCGCTACGTCGACCCGAAGACGGCGGCGCCCGATCTTCCAACGGTCTTCGGCCCCGGCAACACGGTGAGAGTGACCGCCGACGACACGGCGCACACTGTGAAAATCACGCTCGCCAAACCATGGGGCGACATGGTCACAGGCCTGTCGATCGCCAGCACGGGCATCGTCTGCCCGGCGGGACTCAAGGACCTCAAGGCCCTTGCTGCCGGCAAAGCCACGGGCTCGCAGTCCGGCCCCTACCTTCTTCAGAAGTCCCAGTCCGGCGTCTCGTACTCATACACGCTTCGCCCCGAGTACAAGGCATGGCCGGCCTGGCGCACGAAGATTTCCGGCAAGGTCGCCAAGACCCTGGAGTACCTGGTCTCGCCCGACCCGACGGCGACAGGCAACCTGGTGACAAGCGGCCAGCTCGACATCGGCAAGATCGACGCCTCCGGCATCCCGCGCTTCGACGGCGTGGGCGGCCACAGCGTGAGCATCAGCCGGTTCTCCGACTTCTACCTGCTCTTCAACGAACGACCCGGCACGGTCTTCGCGGACGTCGCCACCCGCCGGGCAGTCGCCCAGGCCGTCGACCGCGCCGCCTTCACCAAGGTCGTCTCGAAGGACACGGGTGAGCCGTCGACGATGTTCGTGCAGAAGAGCACTCCCTGTAACGACCCGAGCACCTCCTTCCTCGTACCGACGGACAAAGCCGCGGCGGCGGCCGTGCTCAAGGGCAAGAAGATCCGCCTCGTCGGCCCCCAGGTCGTCGGGCCCGCCGGCGCCGGAAACCAGTACATCCAGGAGGCGCTGCGGGCCGCGGGCGCGGACGTCACCCTCGCCAACGTCGACGTCGGGGCCTGGGTCGGGACCGTGTTCGGCAAGCCTGACGCCTGGGACCTCACGGTCTTCGCCGACCTCAACTTCCTCGGTAGCCTCGCGGGCCCGCTCGCCCACTTCGTGGGCCCGACCGTCCCCGAAGGCGGCGGCAACCTCGGCGCGGTGAAGAACCCCGCGTTGAACAAGGCCTTCGCCCAGGGCGCCGAGGCGACGACCGACAAGGCCCGCTGCGCCGCCTACCAGAAGGCCGCCAAGGCCGTGATCTCGCAGGTGGACGCGGTGCCGCTGGTCAACGACCCGTTCATCTACGCGCTGCGCAAGGGCTTCAGCGCACAGATGCTCGGCGGCTCGCTCGACGACCCCATCCTGCGCATCACCGGCTGACGGACTGGCTGCCCGCACACGGCAAAGACCCCCGCGGCCGGACCCGACCGTCCGGCACGGAGACTCCCCGCGCCGTTCCGCCGCCCCGCGCCGAGACCCTTGCACCTTTCCGACAGGAGCCCTCTGGTGATCGACCCATTCAGTACCGCCCAGCAGATCGCCGACCTCGTGCGCACGAAAGAGGTCAGCCCGGTGGAGGTGGCCGAGACCTACCTCGACCGCATCGAGCGGATCAATCCCGTCGTCAACGCCGTCGTCTGGCTCGACGCCGAAGCCGTGCGCGCGGCGGCCGTCCGGGCCGAGCAGGCGGTGCTGCGCGGCGATCCGCTCGGCCCGCTGCACGGCGTCCCCGTCCCCATCAAGGACCTCAACTCCGTCGCGGGACAACCCAACACGATGTCCTCACTGGCCATCCGGGACACTCCGCAGATGGTCACGGACCCCGACGTCCAGCTCCTCCTGAATGCCGGCGCGATCCCCCTCGGCCGGACGAACTCACCGGAGTTCGGCGCTCTGACCGTCTCCGAGAACGCCCGGCACGGCAAGACACGCAACCCGTGGAATCCGGCGCACACCTCCGGCGGGTCGAGCGGCGGCGCTTCGGCGGCCGTCGCTGCCGGGCTGGCCCCGGTGGCACACGCCTCCGACGGCGGCGGATCGATCCGGGTCCCGGCGTCCGTCACCGGCCTCGTGGGCCTCAAACCGAGTCGGGGACGCGTGCCCGCGTTCGTCCGGGGCTGGGAACACTCCACGACCGAAGGCGCGATCACCCGCACCGTGCACGACGCGGCCCTCATGCTCGACGTCATGGGCCGTGCCGACCGGCTCGCCTGGTACAGCGCGCCCGAACCGCGTCGCCCGTACATCGAGGAGGTGGGTGCCGATCCCGGGCGGCTGCGGATCGGCCTGCTCCTCGACGCGCCGACCGGGCTGCCGGTCGACGAGGAGTGCCTCAAGGCGGCGCTGACGGCCGCGCAGGCACTGCGCGACCTGGGACACGACGTCGTCGAGGCCCGCCCGAAGATGTTCTCGTACGAGGCGATCATGGGCTTCACCTGGACGATCATCAGTGCCTCCACCTACGCCATCGAGGTCGACGATCCCGATGCGGTGGACCCCTACATCCGGCGCCGCCGGGAAACCGCCCTCGAGGTCACCGCGGGCGACTACGCCCGGGCGGCGGCCCGTCTGCAGGCCGAGTCACGCGAGGTGGTCGCCCAGTGGGGCCGGGACTTCGACGTTCTCCTCACCCCGACCACGGCGGTCGTGGCGCCACCGGTCGGCCCTGTGTACGACGAGGCGAACTCCGACCCGGACGGCCCGCGGCACACCGAGACCCGGATGGTCTCGTTCACCGCGTGGGTCAACATCGCCGGGCTGCCCGCCGTCTCGCTGCCCGTCCACACGACCGCGGACGGACTGCCGGTCGGTGCGCAACTCGTCGGCGCGCCCTACGACGAGGCGACGCTGCTGCGACTCTCTGCCCAGCTCGAACCGCGGTTCCACTGGTACGAGCGGCATCCGGACGACGCGGCACTCGTGGGGGCGCTATGAGCGCCGGGGCCGCCGTCCCGACCGGGCCGCTGCCGGCCGCACCCGTCCGGCGCATCCCCCGGCTGCGGCTGCGCGGTGGCTGGGCCGGGTTCGCCGTCCGCCGGGCGGGCGGCCTGCTGATGTCCATGCTGCTGCTCGTCCTCGTGACGTTCCTCATCGTGCCCCTGCTGCCCGGGGACCCGGCCCGAGCGATCGCCGGCACCAACTCGTCCCCGGCCACGCTCGCGGCGATACGCGAACGACTGGGCCTCGACGAGCCGCTGGCGACGCGGTTCGTCCACTACCTCGGCGACATCGCGTCCGGACGCCTCGGCACCTCGTTCCGGTTCGACACCCCGGTCGCGGACATCGTCGCGACCCGGTTGCCGTACACCGTCCAGCTCGTCATCCCGGCCGTCCTGCTCTCCCTGGTCATCGCCGTCCCGCTGGGCATGACCGTCGGTGTCCTCACCCGTGACGGACGCTGCCGCCGGCTCGGCGTCGGATTCGGCACGGTCGCCGGGCTCCTGGCGTCGGCGCCGGTCTACGTCGTCGCGACCCTCCTCATCGTCCTGTTCTCGATCAGCCTCGGGCTGCTGCCGTCCGGCGGCGCCACGACGCCGAGCGCGCTCGTCCTGCCGATCGCCGCGCTCTGCATCGGCCCGGCCTTCGCCATCGCCCGGGTCGTCCGGCAGGAGACGGCCTCGGTGCTCGCCCAGGACTACATGAGGACCGCCCGCGGCCACCGCCTGGGATCCGTGCGCCTCCACCTCCGCCACGCACTGCCCAACCTCGTGACGAGTGTCCTCACCCTGAGCGGTCTCGTCCTCACGTCCCTGCTCGGCGGGACGATCATCCTGGAGAACGTCTTCACCTATCCCGGGCTCGGCACCGAGGTCGTCCAGGCGATCATCTACACGGACTATCCGGTGATCCAGGGCATCATCCTCGTCGTCGGCATGCTCGCCCTGCTCGTCAACCTCCTCGTCGACGTCATCCTCGGAATCGTCGACCCCCGCACTCTCGAGGGAGGTCGTCGTGGCCACTGACGCGACCGCGCGCCGATGGCGCCGCAACCCCTCGCTGCTGTCCGGCGCCGTGATCCTCGGACTGCTCCTCGTCGTGGCCCTCGTGGCCCCGCCGCTGCTGAGCGGTTCCGCCGAGACCCTCACCGACGACGCCCGGCTGGGGCCCGGTGCCGAGCATCTCCTCGGCACCGACGCCTTCGGCCGTGACGTCCTCGCCCGGGCCCTCGTCGCGACCCGGCTCACCCTGCTCATGGCCGCCGCCGCCACCGCCGCCTCGTTCGTCGTCGGCGTCGCGATCGGCGCGCTCGTCCACCTGGCCCCCGGGTGGCTGCGCGAGACCTGTCTGCGGCTCATCGACTCGGCGGTGGCCTTCCCCTCGCTCGTGCTCGCCCTCGTCATCGCGGCGGTGCTCGGACCGGGCATGGGGTCCGCGATCGTCGCGATCGCCATCGCCGGGGTCCCCGGGTTCGCACGGTTGACGGCGAATCTCGCCGCGACCGTCGCGGACAAGGACTACGTGCTCACCGCGCGCCTGCTCGGCGTTCCCGGCCTGCGCATCCTGGGCCGCCATGTCCTGCCGAACATCAGCGGGCCTCTGCTGGTGCTCCTCGGTTCGAGCTTCACCCTGTCCCTGCTCGACATCAGCAGTCTGTCGTTCGTCGGCCTCGGTGTGCAGAGCCCGCAGTACGACTGGGGCCGACTGCTCAACGAGGCGCTGCCGTCGATCTTCGCCCAGCCGTCGGTCGTCCTCGCTCCGTCGATCATGCTCATCGTCACCGGTGTGGGCGCCATGCTCCTCGGAGACGGCGTGGCGTCGCTCGTCGATCCGCGAACCCGCGGCACAGCGCCCGCAACGGGCGGGACGGCGGACGCGGCGGGACCGGCTGACCCGGCACAGGCGCCTCGGGCGCTTCAGACGTCGGGCGGTGCGGGGGCGGCGGCCGGCGCGGAGCCGGACGGTCTGCTGACCGTCGCCGGGCTGACCGTGCGGGCCGGTGACCGGACACTCGTCGACGACGTGTCGTTCACCATCGGGGCCGGTCGGATCGTAGGCCTCGTCGGGGAGTCGGGCTCGGGCAAGTCCACCATCGCCATGGCGGTCGCGGGCCTGCTCCCAGAGGGTGTGCGGGCGAACGCGTCGCGCCTCGCCCTCGGCGACCTCGACCTGCTCGGAACACCGCCGGAGCGACGCCTCGCGACCGAGATCGGCATCGTCTACCAGGACCCGATCGGCACGTTCAACCCCGCGCTGAGGCTCGGCACCCAGCTCACCGAGGTGGCCAGGGTGCACCTGGGGACGCCCCGGCGTCAGGCCGCGCAGGACATGGTCCGCGCCCTGGCAGACATCCACGTCACCGAGCCCGACCGGCGGCTGCGCCAGCACCCGCACGAGCTGAGCGGCGGCATGCTCCAGCGTGCCTCGATCGCCTCCGCGATGACGACGAACCCGCGGCTGCTCATCGCCGACGAACCGACGACCGCCCTCGATGTCACCGTCCAGGCGGAGGTGCTGCGCCAGTTCCGGCGCATCAACCGCGAGCACGGCACGGCGATGCTGTTCATCTCGCACGACATCGGCGTGGTCGGCGTGCTCTGTGACACCGTCCTGGTGCTCCACGGCGGCCGGGTCGTCGACAGGACGACGGGCGGCGACCTGCGCCGGGGGACGGTCACCCACCCGTACACCCGCGCGTTGCTCGCGGCGACGCCCGCCGCGGTCGAGGCCGGCGGAACCCTCAGCGCGGTCCGATGGACGGCCGACGTGCACGCGGCGCAGCCGAACGGAACGCCGCCGGACGACCTTTTCGACAAAGCCGCGGACCGCCCCCCGGCCGCGGAAGGGAGCCGCTGATGTCCGCCACCGCCACCGCACCGGACCCGCAGACGGCCGCCACGCTGCTGCGCGTCGAGGACCTCACCGTCGACCTCGGCCACGGCGCCGCGGCCCGCAGGGTGCTCAAGGGAGTCTCGTTCGACATCCCCCGGGGCAGCACCCTCGCACTCGTCGGCGAGTCCGGGTCGGGCAAGACGACGCTCGCGCGGACACTGGTCGGCGTCCACAGGCCGTCGAGCGGTCGGATCCTCGTGGACGGCGCCCCGCTGCGCACCGCGCGCGGACGGGCCGGAGCCGCCACGGTCCAGATGATCCCGCAGGACCCGTACTCCTCGTTCGATCCGCGGCGCACCGTCGCGCAGTCCCTCGCCGAGGCACTCGATCCGATCCGGGCCAGGGTCAAACCGGCCCGGACCCGGATCGCCGAACTGCTCGGCCAGGTGAGCCTCGACCCGGACAGCATGGACCGCTACCCGCACGAGTTCTCCGGCGGTCAGCGGCAGCGGCTGGCGATCGCACGGGCCCTGGCACCGCGTCCCCGGTTCGTCATCGCCGACGAGATCACCTCGGCCCTCGACCTGACGACCCAGGCCGAGATCCTCAACCTGCTCGCCGATCTGCGCCGTCGGCTCTCGCTGACGATGCTGTTCATCTCGCACGACCTGGCCGTCGTCCGGCACGTGAGCGACACGGTCGCGGTCCTGCTGCACGGCGACCTCGTCGAACTCGGCCCGACCGGGGAGACCTTCGCCGAGCCGAACCACCCGTACACCGCTCAACTCCTTGCGTCCGTCCCGGGCGACCCGAGGTTCCGCCTCGACGACGAGCCCGCCACGACGTGAATGACCGGACGCGGTGCGGCTTCCGGACCGTCGACCGGCCCATGCCGGTCGGCGGGTCGTGCCCGCGACGGTGCCCGGCTCGCGGAGGCCGTCGAGCGCGCCAGATCCGTGCCGGGCCCGGACGACGTGCTGCCGGGTGTCGCGGACGTCGTCACCGAGGTGCATGTCGAGGCGGTCTTCGACGACGGTTCGCGGCTCGCGGTCGTGAGCGAGCCGATCGGCGGGAGTCTCGGTGAGCGGGCTCCGGGCGCGCTGCTGCCCGGGCCCGGGCACGCCGAGCCCGAGGCGGCCGTCCGGCTGACGGTCACCAACACCGCCACCGTGCCCGTCTCCGTCACTTCCCACTTCCACTTCCCGCGTCCCCTGGCACCCCTGGCCCTGCACGGCCGCCGACTACCGCACGGCGGTCGCCGCCACCCGACTGGCGCCGCCCCTGCGGGCCGCGGCAGGGGCCCCGTCGGCGGTGGCCCCATGGCGGGCTCGGGAGATCGCCAGGGGACACGCAGGGGACGGAAGGACCCGCTGTCCTGCCGCAAGGGCGGCACCGGATCCGGCCGCCCGTCGGCCGACGTCAGAACGCGCCCCGGTCCTGGGCGGGGCCTCTGCCCTCGGACGCCTCGGACGCCTCGAGCGCCTTGTTGCGGCGCACGGAGGACAGGAACGAGGCCGCGATCAGGAAGACGCCGATCAGGCCGGTGACGATCTCGCTGATCTGGTGCTGGATGGTGATCAGCAGGATCGTGGCGAGGGCACCGATGGCGTAGTGGGCGCCGTGCTCCAGATAGACGTAGTCGTCCAGGGTGCCCTGGCGGACCAGGTAGATCGTGAGGGAGCGGACGTACATGGCGCCGACACCGAGGCCGAGCGCCATCCAGAAGACGTGGTTGGTGATGGCGAAGGCGCCGATCACTCCGTCGAAGGAGAACGACGCGTCCAGGACCTCCAGGTACAGGAAGAGGAAGAACGCGGCCTTGCCGGCGAGGGCGACCGCCGGGACCGGCTTGCCCTCGGCCCTGGCCTTCTCCTCCGCCTCGTGTTCGTGCTCCTCCTCTTCTTCGAGCTTGTCCTCGAAGTATCCGGACAGGCCGCCCACGACCAGGTAGGTGATCAGACCGGCGACGCCGGAGAGCAGCACCGTGGCGGACTTGTCCGCATGGCCGGTGCTGACGTGTGCGTGGGTGGCGAACGTCGTCGCGGAGACCAGCAGCACGATGAGCGCGACGCAGACCGACAGCATGTCGATCGTGCCGAGCCTGGCCAACGGCCGCTCCAGCCGGCCGAGCCACTGGATGTCGCGGTGTTCGAAGATGAAGTCGAGGAAGATCATCAGCAGGAACATGCCGCCGAACGCCGCGATGGCGGGGTGGGCGTCGGTGACGAGGTCCTCGTACCGCTCGGGCTGGTCGATGGCGAGCTCGACCGCCTCGATGGGACCGACCTTGGCACTGATGGCGACGATCACGACCGGGAAGACCAGCCGCATACCGAACACCGCGATCAGAACGCCGATGGTGAGGAAGATCCTCTGCCAGAAGGCGTTCATCTTCTTCAGGATTCCGGCATTGACGACGGCGTTGTCGAAGGACAGCGAGATCTCCAGGATCGACAGGAGCAGTACGATCCCGAACGCCTCCCATCCCCACTGCCACGCGGCGAAGGCGAGGCCGAGCGCCGTGACGGCGAATGACCAGCCGAATGTTCTCAAGATCATCCTTGTCCCATACGGTGAGAGTGAGTTCCGAGGGGCTGACAGCCCACGGCGTCGCCGGTGTCATGGAGTCGGCCGGCCGAGGGCACCCGCCGGCGCGCGGGGGGTGCCCTCTCGAGCCGGCCACCCGGGTGGCCGGGTTCTTCAGGAGTCGGCCTTCACGGCGAGGACCGGGCAGCCGGTCCCCAGCAGGATCCGCTGCGCGGCGGAGCCCATGATCAGCTTGCCGACCGCGCTCCGGCGCCGGAGCCCGATCACCACCAGGGACACATCGGCCTGCTCCGCCAGGTCGATGATCTCCTCGGCGGCGTCGCCTCCGCCGAGCACCTGGCGGATGTCGAACTCGATCCCCAACGCGGCCAGGTCCGCGCGGACATGGGCCAGATCGGGCTCCTGAGCGAAGCGCGGGTCCACGTAGGAGTCACCGCGCGAGGTGTTCACCACCAGCATCTTCTCGCCGCGCAGCCGGGCCTCGTCGATGCCCGCGCGCAGCGCGGCCTCACCCTCGGGTGAGGGTACGTATCCGACCAGTACGGTCATGTCTGCTCTCCCTCCCAGGCACTCTCAGGCATGTCGCTCACGCGGGCGACGTACGGCGAACCGGCGGACCAGCGGCCAGACGAGCACCAGCAGGATCGCCGTGTAGACGGCGTAGGACACAGGTCCGCCCACCAGCCCGGACAGTTCGCCGCCCGACAGTTGCAGGGAGCGCCGTCCCTGCAACTCGGCCCGCGGGCCGAGGATGACGCCGACGATCAGCGGCAGCACCGGCAGTCCGAACCGCCGCATCGCGAACCCGAGCAGCCCCAGCAACAGCAGCAGGAACAGGTCCAGGGGCTGTGCGTTGACGGCGTAGGCACCCATCGACGCGAAGAACAGGATTCCCGCGTACAGATAGGGGCGCGGAATCCGCAGCAGCTTCGCCCAGGCGGGCGCGAGCGGCAGATTCAGCAGGAGCAGCAGCAGATTGCCGATGAACAGGCTGGCGATCAGCACCCAGACGAGACTCGCCTCACGCTCGAACAGCAGCGGCCCGGGCTGGATGCCGTACGACTGGAATGCCGCGAGCATGACCGCGGCGGTCGCGTTCGTCGGCAGCCCGAGGGCCAGCATCGGGACCAGGGTGCCCGCCGCGGAGGCGTTGTTCGCCGCCTCCGGACCGGCCACGCCCTCGATCGCGCCCTTGCCGAACTCCTCGGGGTGCTTGGTCAGCCGCTTCTCCGTCGCGTACGACAGGAAGGTCGGGATCTCCGCACCGCCTGCCGGGAGCGCACCGAACGGGAAACCGTACGCCGTGCCCCGCAGCCAGGGCTTCCACGACCGCTTCCAGTCCTTCCTGCCCATCCACGGCCTGCCGACCGGGATGATCTCGGCGGGCCTGCGCCGCAGATGCGCCGCCACCCACAGCGCCTCGCCGACGGCGAAGATGCCGACGGCCACGACGACCACGTCGATGCCGTCGGCGAGCTGGGGGATGCCCAGGGTGAGCCGTTGCTGTCCGGACACCGCGTCGATGCCGACCAGGCCGATGGTCAGGCCCAGCAGCAGCGAGATCAGACCCCGCACGCGTGACGAGCCCAGCACGGAGGTGACCGCGATGAACGACAGCAGCATCAGGGCGAAGTAGTCCGGCGCGCCCAGGCTGACCGCGAAGTCCACCACGAACGGGGTGACCAGCACCAGCAACAGCGTGCCGATCGTGCCCGCCACGAAGGAGCCGATCGCGGCGGTGGCCAGCGCCTGCGCGGCCCGGCCGGCCTTGGCCATCTTGTTGCCCTCGATGGCCGTCACCACCGAGGACGACTCGCCGGGGGTGTTCAGCAGGATGGAGGTGGTCGAGCCGCCGTACATGCCGCCGTAGAAGATGCCCGCGAACATGATGAACGCCTGCACCGGCTCCATGCCGTAGGTGACCGGCAGCAGCAGGGCCACCGTCATCGCCGGGCCGATGCCCGGCAGCACGCCCACGGCGGTGCCGACGAGGACGCCGATCAGCGCCAGCAGCAGGTTCATCGGGTCCATGACGTCCGCGAAGCCCTGCATGAGGTTGTTCAGGTTTTCCATCACAGGATCCCTTGCAGCACACCGGCCGGGAGGTTGACGCCCAGTCCGATGGCGAAGGCGTAGAACGTGGTGAGGGACAGCGTCGCCGCGATCAGCAGGTTGCGGACGTAGTGCCGGTTCCCGAGGGCGAAGGCGGTGCCCCAGAAGAGCAGCGTGCCGCTGATCACCCAGCCGAGCGGTTCGATCAGCACCGCGTTCACCACGAAAGCGGCGATGAGCATCAGCACCGTGCGCCAGTCGCTGCCCTGGGAGAGGTCGACGTCCTCGCCGGCCTCCGGCTCACCGCGGCCGCCCCGGGCCACGTCGACCGCGTACAGCACGGCGACCACCAGGAGCAGCACACCCAGGAGCACCGGCACCGCGCGCGGCCCGATCGGGTCGGTGCTGCTGGTGACCTGCGCGGTCCCGAGCCCGTCCACGATGACGGCCGCGCCCAGCAGGGCGAGGAACGCGCACACTCCGTACTGTGCGCGGTCCCCGCCTCCGGGCGGACGGGTGTCCTGCACACTCCGTTCGTCCGTCCGGGAGCTCATGCCAGCCCGAGCTCTGCCAGCAGGTCGGCGACGGCCTTGTCCTGCTCCTTCAGGTAGGTGCCGAACTCGTCACCGGTGACGAAGGCGTCCGTCCAGCCGCGCTTGGTCAGCTCGTCCTTCCACTGCTGGGAGTCGTGCATCCTGGTCAGGGCGTCGATCCAGGTCTTCTTCTGGGCGTCGGTGATCCCCGGAGGGGCCACGATGCCGCGCCAGTTGGTGAAGACCAGGTCGATCCCGGAGTCCTTGAGCGTCGGGGCGTCCTTCACCGCGTCGATCGGCTTCTCGCTGGTCACCGCCAGCACCCGCACCTGTCCGGCCTCGATCTGGTCGAGGAACTCGCCGAATCCGCTGGCGCCGAAGGCGACCTTGTCGCCGAGGATGGCGGGCAGCAGCTCACCGCCGCCGTCGTACCCGACGTAGTTGACCTTCTTCGGCTCGATGCCGACGGCCTTCGCCAGCTGCATCGGAAGCAGGTGGTCGGGGCCGCCCGGCGAGGAGCCGCCGCCCACGGGCACCTTCCTGGGGTCCTTCTTCCACGCGGTGACCAGGTCGTCGATCGTCTTGTACGGGGAGTCCTTCGACACGACGATCGCGCCGGCCTCCTCGATCAGCCTGGCGAGCGGCGTGGTGTCGGTCAGCGTCGCCGCCGACTTGGAGGTGTACGCGGCACCGACGACCCCCAGGCCCATCTGCATGGCCAGCTTGCCGTTGCCCTTCTCGTTCACCAGGCGCTGCAGGCCCACGGTGCCGCCGGCACCGGGCAGGTTGTACACCTGGACACCGGACGCCACCTTGGAGTCCTGCATCGCCTGGGAGACGGTCCGGGCGGTGACGTCGTAGCCACTGCCCGGAGTGTTGGGCACCATGAGGCGCAGTCCGGTGACGGGCTTGTCGCCCGCCCCCGCGCTCCCCGATTCCTTCGTGTCCGCGGTGGCGCCGCAGGCACTGGCGGCGAGCATCGACGCGGTGGCAAGAGTGCCGAGAAGTGCGGCTCTGCGAGTTCTCATGGCTCATCTCTTTCGCATGGGCGGGTCCGGCGCCATGATTGTGCGATTCCTCGGACAGCCCGTCTCCGTTGTGTGAGCAGTGAAGATTGAGTTCATAGTGGTCGTAGCGTCCCGCCCGTCCCGCCGCCATACGCTCGCCGGTGAGCTGCTGGTATTGCAGCTCGCCATCGTGGTGATCGTGCTCGTCGCGGTGGCCGCCGTCTCGCTGGCGCAGTCGAAGGCGACGTTCGACCGGGTCGAGGGCCGCCGGGTCACCGCCCTCGCCGAGGAAATGGCCGGAAATCCACTCCTGCGCACCCAGCTCGTCCGTCCCGCACCCGGCGAGACCCTCGCGCCGCTGCTCCAGACCAAGCTCACCCAGGCGAACGTCACCTCCGTCACGGTCGCCGACGCCCAGGGCGACATCGTGGCGGCCACCAACCCCACGCTGGTGGGGACGCGGCTGCCGGTCGACGGGCCGAGCGTCTCGCAGGCGCGCGGCTGGTCGGGGGAGCTGCCCGTGGACGGGGTCCGCGAGCTGGTGGCCCAGGTCCCGGTGCTCGGTGACACACAGCCCGTCGGCGAGCATCTCGGCACGGTCATGGTCGGACGGGCCTCACCGAGCGTCTGGCAGCGGCTGAGCGGCGCCTCGTCGTATCTGCTCACCTACCTCGGCATCGCGAGCGTGCTCGGGGTGGCCGGGTCCTGGCTGCTGGCCCGGCGGATCAAGCGACAGACCCTCGGCCTCGAACCCCGGGAGATCGCCGGTCTCGCCGAGCACCGCGAGGCGATGCTGTTCGGGATCGCCGAGGGCGTGGTCGCGCTCGACCCGCAGCTACGGATCACCCTGGTCAACGAGGTCGGCCGCGGACTGCTCGAACTTCCCGAGGACTGCGTCGGAATGAGCCTGGGCGATCTGGGGATCGCGGGCAGGCTGTACGACGTACTGGCCGGGACCGGCGGGGAACAAGGCGCCGAGCACGGCCCCGAACCCGCCCGACACGGTACCGAGCGGCGCGACGAGGTGGTCGTACGCCGGGGCCGGGTGCTGGTGATGAACCGCATGGACGTCACCAAGGACGGCCGCCGGCTGGGCTCGGTGACGACCCTGCGGGACCGTACCGAGCTGGCCCAGCTCGAACGCGAACTGGGCTCGTTCCGCAGCAGCACCGAACTGCTCCGTGCGCAGGCCCACGAGTTCTCCAACCAGCTGCACACCATCTCGGGACTCATCCAGATCGGCGAGCACGACGAGGTCGTACGCTACGTCCGTGCCCTGCGCAAACACCGTGAGTCGCTCGATCTGACCCTCACCAGCCGGGTCCGCGACCGGGCCGTCGCCGCGCTGCTCATGGCCAAGTCCGCGCTCGCCGCGGAGCGCAGGGTCCGGCTGCGGATCTCGGAACTCACGGCGCTGGACAGGCTGGAGCCGACGGACTCCGCGGACGTGGCGACGGTGCTCGGCAATCTCGTCGACAACGCCCTCGACGCGGCCGCGGCCGCGGCCTCGGACCACGAGGACGATGCCTGGGTGGAGGTCGAGCTGCGCCAGGACGCCTCGAGCGTGGAGATCGTGGTACGCGACTCGGGTCCCGGCGTGGCTCCCGAGCTCGCGCAGGAGGTGTTCGCCCACGGCTTCACCACGAAGGCCGCACAGGGCGGCGACCGGGGCATCGGCCTGGCGCTCACCCGGCTGGTCTGCACGCGCAGAGGTGGTGAGGTGTCGGTGGCCAACACAGAACCGGGCGCCATGTTCACGGCGCGGATGTCCGTGGGGCAGTTGACCGATCGCGAGACGGAGGAAGTCCGGTGATCGACGTACTGGTTGTCGAGGACGATTTCATGGTGGCGCGTATCCACCGAGGATTCGTCGACGGTGTCGAGGGCTTCCGTGTGGTCGGAACGGTGAACTGCGGGGAGCAGGCGCTCGCCGCCGTCGCCGAGTTGCGGCCCGACCTGGTCCTGCTCGACCTCTATCTGCCCGACATGTTCGGTCTGGACGTCATTCCCCGGCTGCGGACGGCGGGTTATGACTGCGATGTGCTGGTGATCAGCGCCGCCCGCGAGGCGGAGGCCGTCCGGGGCGCCGTCCGCCAGGGTGTGGTCGACTACCTGCTGAAGCCGTTCGACGCCGACGACCTCAAGGAGCGGCTGGAACGCTACAGCGCCCGGCGCGGCAATCTGCACGCCGCCATGGTCAACGGGCAGGCCGACGTGGACCGGGCACTGGGCCTGGTGGCGGCGCCCGCGGAGACACCCACGCTGCCGAAGGGTATGAGTGTGGAGACCGCGGAACTGGTCGAACGCGCACTGCGCACGGCCGACGGAACCCTGTCCGCGGCCGAGTGCGCGACGCGGGTCGGCATCTCCCGTGTCAGCGCCCGCCGTTACCTCGAATACCTCAGTGCCACGAACCGGGCCCAGGTGTCGCTGCGCTACGGACACGCGGGCCGCCCCGAGCGCCGCTACCACTGGTACGCCTGACGGGAGCCGCCCGTCCGGCCTGCCGGCCCGGAATCCCGGACCCCTGGTGGGCCCTTGCCGGCCACCGTCTGGAGCCGCCCGGCCGACTGCGCTCGGGCGGCTCCGTGGGCGGTGCAGGCTCAGCCGTTCGGTCCTGCCGGGGGCGTGGTGGTCTTGAAGCCCTCGGTCCTGTCGGCCTGGACGGCGAAGTCATTGGTGAAGGTCTTGCTGAGGTCCACCGACGTCTTCACGTCGCCGACCAGCTTCTCCGTCGCCAACGAGGTCCTCGGACCGCCGGACGGCATGATGCCGTCGGGGAGGAACTGACCCTTGTCCTGGTTCAGGGCCGCGATGTAGTCGGCCTTGGTCACCAACTGGTTCGACACGAACGACGCCGGCAGCTTGTCCGCGATGTCGGCCGCGCTGTGGGTGCTGATCCAGTGCATGGTGGCGACGAGCGCGTCGACGACCTTCTGCACCGTGTCCTTGTGCGCGTTCACCCAGTCGGTGCGGGCGAGCACACCGGCGGCGGGATAGGCGCCGCCCATCGCCGCCGTGGCACCGGCCGTGGTGGCCAGGTCGATCGCGGAGGTGCCGACGCCCTTCTTCTCGATCGCGGCCACCGTCGGCTGCGTCGTCATGACGCAGGCGACCTTGCCGTTCTGCAACGCGGCGATGGCGGTGGAACCCGAGCCGACGCCGATCCGGTGGTACTGGCTGGTCCTGACTCCCTTCTTGGCGGCCAGGAACTGGGTGAGGGTGTCGGTGCCCGAACCCAGGTCGGTGACGCCGAGGGTCTTTCCCCTGAAGTCGGCCGCCGAGTGGACGCCCGACTTCTTGGCGCACATCTCGCGCTCGCCCGGCGCGCCGGAGAGCTGGACGACGTCCTCGACCGCCTTGCCCTTCGCCTGGAATTCGATCGTGTGGTTGTACCAGGCCCCCGCCATGTCCACCTGCCCCGAGGCCATGGCTTCCTCGGCGCCGACACCGCCGTCCTGCTCGGTGCTCAGCTGGACGTCGACGCCGTACTTCTTGTAGTAGCCGAGGTTCTGGGCGAGCTGGTACGGCAGGTAGATCTGCTTGTCGATGCCGCCGACCATGAGTTTCACGGTCGGCGTGCCGCCGGAGCCGCTGCTCGCGGTGGTGCTGCCGGAGTCGCTGGAACAGGCGCTGACCGCGCCGAGGGCGAGAACGGTGAGGAGAGACGCGGCGAGGGCGGCGGGTCGTCCGGACATGGCTGACCACATTCCTTTCCGAGGTGGAACAGGGGGAGACAAGGAGGGGAGGGAAGGGAGGGAGGGTGGGGCGGGGAGGGGCGGTGGTCAGATGGTGTTGGCGGCCTCGGACGGGGCCGGCGGGCGCCAGGACAGCAGCCGGTGCTCGAGCTTGCCGATCAGCCACTCGGCGCCGAGCACGATGACCGAGATGACGAGCATCGTGGCGAACACGCCGTTGGGGTCGAAGTTGTTCTGCGCGGTCTTGATGACCAGGCCGAGGCCGCTCTGCGCGCCGAGCACCTCGCCGACCAGCGCGCCGACGATGGCGAAGCCGAAGGCGCTGTGCAGGCTGGCGATGATCCAGGTGAGGGCGGACGGCACGGTGACGTGCCGGATGATCTGCCACTGCGAGGCGCCCAGGACCCTGGTGTTGGCGAGGATGTTGCGGTCGACCTCGCGGACGCCCTGGAAGGCGTTGAAGAAGACGATGAAGAACACCAGCACCGCGGCGAGCAGGATCTTCGGGAGCACGCCGATGCCGAACGCGACGATGAAGATCGAGCCGAGGACGATGCGCGGGATCGCGTTGACCATCTTGATGTAGGGGCCGAGCACGTCGGCGAGGAAGCGGCTCTGGCCGAGCGCGACGCCGAAGACCACCCCGGTGACGGCCCCGAGGGCGAAGCCGGCGAGCGCCTCCTGGATCGTGGTCCAGATGTTGGCGTAGAAGGACCCGAACTCGGTGCCGTGCCGGAAGAGGTCGACCAGCCGCTGGGCGATGCCGGACGGCTGCCCGAAGAAGAACTTGTCGACGATCCCCCAGGTGGTGAAGGCCTGCCAGCCGCCGATGACGAAGACCGCGAGACCGACGCGGCCCGCCCACACCAGCGCGGTGCGCCGCCGGACGGCGCTCCTGGCGGCGGCCGCCGCCGAGACCTGTGAGCCGTCCCTGACCGGGGCGGGGGACACGGTGGACGCCGTACTCATGCCGTACCTCCTGCGGTGCGTGCGTAGGCGCGCTCCACCTCCTCGCGCAGCGAGTCCCAGATCTGGTGCTGGAGTTCGATGAAGCGGGGCTGGAAGCGGATCTCCTGGACCGAGCCGCGCGGACGCGGCAGGTCGATGTCGAAGACCGCCTTGACCGAGCCGGGGCCGGACGTCATGACGACGACCCGGTCGGCGAGCGCCACGGCCTCGTCGAGGTCGTGGGTGATGAAGATGACCGACGGGCGGATCTGCTCCCACAGGCCGAGCAGTTCGGTCGACATGATCGCCTTGGTCTGCACGTCCAGGGCGCCGAACGGCTCGTCCATGATCAGGATCTTGGGTTCGTTGATCAGCGCCGCGGCCATCGCCACGCGCTTGCGCATGCCGCCGGAGAGCTGGTGCGGGTAGCGGTCCTCGAACCCCGTCAGGCCCACCCGGCGCAGCCAGTCGCGGGCCGAGGCCTGGGCCTGCTGCCTGGGCACTCCGCGGAAGACGGGGCCCATCAGGACGTTGCCGAGGACCGTCTTCCAGGGCAGCAGCGCGTCGGACTGGAACATGAAGCTGACGCCGTCGGTGACGCCGTCCACCGCACGGCCGCCGACCTTGACCGATCCCTCGCTGGGCCGGTCGAGCCCGGACACCAGGCTCAGCGTCGTCGACTTGCCGCAGCCGGTCGGGCCCACCACCGCGCAGAACTGGCCCGGCTCCACGGTGAACGAGACGTCCCGCAGTGCCGTGAACACCTCACCCGCGGGAGTCAGAAATCGTTTGGTGAGTCCTGAGATCTCGACTCGCGCGCCGTCCCGGCCGATCTTCTCGGCGACGGGGCCGGCCGCGACATCGTTTCGCGAAGCCATCTGAGGCCGTCTCCTTCCCAACTCGGAGGTCGAGGAAGGCAGACGCTAGAGGCCGCCCGGTGTTACGTCGCTGTTTCAGGCGTATCCCGCGTTAGTCGCGTTAACAGGGGTTCTGCGCGTTCTGCTCAGCGGGCCGGGGGGTGGGCAATCCGCCCCCGGTGGGACACAATCACGCCACCACGGGTACGGCGAAGGGGTCGAGCCCGGCAGCACGACAAGGGCGAAGGCACCTGTGATGCCCATCCGTATCCGGATCGGCCGCGGCCGGAAGGGGAGGCTCTCGGCGCGGATCCTGACCAGCCAGCTGGCCATCCTGGCCCTCACCGGAGCCATCGGCTTCGTCCTGTTCTCGTTCGCCCAGCGGGCCGAGATCGACCGCTCCTACGAGCAGCGGGCACTGGCCGTCGCGCAGACCACGGCCGCCGAGCCGCAGATCCGGCAGGCCATGGAGGACGGCGGTGGCGGCGCCGTCGTGCAGACCGTCGCCGAACGGATCCGGAAGGCGTCGGGGGCGTCGTACGTGGTCGTGATCGACCTGCGCGGCATCCGCCACTCGCACCCCGACCCGGCGCTGATCGGCGAGCCGGTGGGCGATCCGATCGTGGTGCTGGACGGCCACACCCACGTGGGCTCCGACCAGGGCGCGACCGGGCGGTCCGCCAACGGCAAGGCCCCGCTGTACGGGCCCACGGGCACCCTGGTCGGCGAGGTGTCGGCCGGCCTCCCGGAACGGGACGTGCTCGGCGAGCTGTGGCGGGAACTGCCCACCTTCGGCCTGTACGCCGCGATCGCCGTCGCGCTCGGCTCGGCGGCGGCGTTCCTGCTGGCCGGGCGGCTGAAGCGGTCGACGTTCGGGCTGGAACTGGAGGAGATCGCCGGACTGCTCCAGGACCGCGAGGCCATGCTCCACGGCATCCGGGAGGGAGTGATCGCCTTCGGCCCCGACGGCCGGATCACCGTGGTCAACGACGAGGCCCGCACCCTGCTCGGCCTCGGGACGGCGCTCGGCAGCAGGCTCGAGGAGGTGCTGCCCGACGGGCGGCTGCGCCGCGCCCTGGACGGCACCCTGACCGGCACCGACCTCAGCGTGCTGACCGACGACCACTGCCTGGTGGTCAACCGGATGCCGGTGACGCTGCGCGGCCGTGAACTGGGCGCGGTGGTCACCGTGCGCGACCGCACCGAACTGATCGGGCTGCTGCGCGAACTGGACTCGGTGCGCGGGCTGACCGACGCCCTGCGCGCCCAGCAGCACGAGTTCACCAACCGCATGCACACCGTGGCCGGGCTGCTGGACATCGGCGACCACGACGCCGCCTTCGAGTACGCCGTCGAGTCGGCCGGCGCCGACCAGGCGCTGACCGAGTCCGTGCGCGAACGGATCGGCAACCCGCTGCTCGTGGGGCTGATCGTCGCCAAGACCACGGTGGCCGCGGAACGCGGGGTACGGATGGTGCTCAGCGACGACTCCGCGCTCGGCGAGGACCCGCCGCACTTGCGCCGGCTGCTGACCATCGTCGGCAACCTGCTGGACAACGCGATCGACGCGGCGGCCGGCGGGCCGCCCCCGGCGGGTGGCCGCGAGGTGCGGCTCGCGCTGGTGGAGGCCGTCGACCAGGTGATGGTGCGGGTCGAGGACAGCGGCCCGGGGATTCCGCCGGGCGCCGCCGAGTCGATCTTCGAGGACGGCTGGTCGACCCGGCCCGACCGGGGCACCGCCCGGCGCGGGCTCGGCCTGGCCCTCGTCCACCGGCTGACCCAGCGTCACGGCGGGACGATCACGGTCAGCGAGGGGCCGGGCGCCGTCTTCACCGTCTCACTGCCGCTGCCGGACCCCACACCGCTACCGGCGGACGCGGAGTTCACGATGGCCTCGCCGACGAGAGGTGACCGCGGATGATCCGGATCCTGGTGGTGGAGGACGACTTCCGCGTCAGCCACATCCACTGCGACTACGCGTCCCGCGTCGAGGGCTTCGAGGTGGTCGGCCGGGTGGCGACCGTGGCCGGGACGCTGGACGCGGTGCGCGCCCTCCACCCCGACCTGCTGCTGCTCGACGTCTTCCTGCCGGACGGCAGCGGACTCGACGTGCTGCGGCAGCTCAGCGGGGACGAGGGCGGCGCCCGCCCCGACGCGATCATGATCACCGCCGACCGGGACATCACCTCGGTGCGGACGGCGATGAAGCTCGGCGCCGTGGGCTATGTGGTCAAGCCGTTCGGCTCCGCCGACCTGGCCGAGCGGCTCACCGCCTACCGGGAACTCCAGCAGCGCGCGGACGCCCTCGGCCTGGCCCCCCGAACCGACCAGGCCGACGTGGACGCCCTCTTCAGCGCCGCCCGGCCACCGGCCGTCCCCCGGGTCCCGGCCAAGGGGCACTCCGCGCCGACCCTCGCCCTCCTGCACCAGGTCCTGCGCACCGCCCACGAGGCCCTGTCCGCGGCCCAGGCCGCCGAACTCACCGGCGTCTCCCGCGCCACGGCCCAGCGCTACCTCTCGTACCTCGTACGGGAGGGCATGGTCCGGCTGGAACTTCGCTACGGAGCCACGGGCCGCCCCGAACACCGGTACCGGATCGCCCCTTGAGCCGGGGGCCGGGCCCCACCCGACAGGGCTCGGCCCGCCGGCCGTGAGGGTACGTTCCAGGTGATCAGGTCGTGCTCCGCGGCGGAGGCGTGGTCACCGGCGTGCGGGGCGAGGTCCGACGGCGTCGCACCTCGCGAGCAGGCCCGTACCGCCGGTACCCGGTGGTGATCGTCGGGCGCGGGCCGCAGATCGAGCTGGTGCATCGACAACCGCGGTTCGGCCGAAGCCCTCCGACTCCTGTGCCGACGTCGCCGCGCGCGTCGCGGTCAGGTCGCCGAGCCGCACGGACCCCGGCTGCCGCGGGCTCTGCGCCCACTCGGCCGGAGGCTCTGCCACGGTGGCGGCGCCTGCGGCGTCACCGGATCGTCCCGCCGGCCAGGAAGTCACGCAGATGTTCCAGCAGGGCCTCGGGGCGCTCCTCCGCGATGAAGTGGCCGCATTCGGGGATCTCCGCCCCTGTGACGTCCTCCGCGTACCCGCGCCAGATCTCCAGTGCCGGCAGACGGGCCGGCAGCCCCACGGAACCCCACAGCGCCAGCACCGGCATGGCCAGGCGGCGGCCCGCCGCGTAGTCCGCGTCGTCCAGTGCGAGGTCCTGTTCCTGGGCGCGGTAGTCGTCGAAGCTGGCGCGCAGGGCGCCGGGGCGGGAGAACGCCTCGACATAGGCATCGACCGCTTCGGGTGTCAGCCCGTGGCGGTTGTAGGTCCACCGCTCGTAGAAGTACTCCAGATATCCGCGGACGTCATGCCCCACGAGGCGCTCGGGCAGATCGGGCTGGAGGTGGAACAGCCAGTGCCAGTAGCCGGAGGCGACCGAGGCGTCGAGCCGGCGGAACATCTCCCGGGTCGGTACCACGTCGAGCACGGCCAGCCGTTCCACCTGCTCCGGGCGGTCCAGCGCCCAGCGGTGCGCCACGCGGGCGCCGCGGTCGTGGCCGACGACCGCGGCGCGTTCGAAGCCGAGTGCCTCCACGAGGCCGGCCATGTCGGCGGCCATCCGCCGCTTGTCGTAACCGGTTACGGGCTTGTCGCTCAGCCCGTATCCGCGCAGGTCGGGGGCGACGACGGTGTGGTCGGCGGCGAGTTCCGCGAGGACCGGGCGCCAGCACAGGGCGGTCTGCGGCCAGCCGTGGAGCAGGACGAGCAGCGGGCCGGAACCCGCTCGCACGTAATGCAGGCGGACCCCGTCCACCCGCGTCACACCGGTTGTCACTGTCGACTGCCCCATGGTGGCTCTCCTCGGAAAGACGGGACTAACCCCCTTAGGGGGTTAAGCTAGCGTGCACAATGGACCCGTGACAACGGACGACCTGTGGATCTGGGACGGCGGGCGGGTCTGCCTGGACTTCGTCAACACCCTCCGGCACCGGTGGAGGACCGCTCCCGAGGAGACCCTTCGTGAACCGGACGACCTGACGCGCTGGCTTCACGAGGCCGGCCTGCTCGCACCCGGCGACTCCGGCACCGCCACCGAGGCCGTCCTCACAGCCGGCCGGCGACTGCGGGAGGCGGTCGACCGGGCGGTGCTCGCGGTCGCCGACGGCGGACTGCCCGCGTCCGAGGACGTGGCGGTCCTCAACCGAGCGGCGGTGGCCGCCCCCAGGCCCGCCCCGCAACTCGTCGTCACGGGCGGGCGCCTGGAGCGCGCGGGCACCGCGAACCTCGCCGACCACTGCGAAACCGCCCTCGGGCTCGTCGCACAGGACGCCGTCGACCTGCTCCTCTCCGCCGAGATCCGGCGAATGCGCGTCTGCGGCTCCGACCGCTGCGGGCTGCGCTTCGTCGACCGCTCACCCGCCCACAACCGCCGCTGGTGCTCCATGTCGCGCTGCGGCAACCGCACCAAGGTCCGCCTCCACCAGGCACGAGCCAGACAGCGGGATCACGTTCCCGAGGGATGAGGGGGGGAAGGCCGCCCCGGGCGGGCCGGCGGTTCCACCGGGGAGGGCGGAGGGCCCCGCCACCGCGGGAGGACGCGCAACGGCCGGCCCGTCGAGCCGCCGCGGCAGCCGGTGGCCGTGGCGGAGGGGCTCCGCCGGGAGGGACGCGGGCGGTCCGGAAGCGGATCGGAAGCGGATCAGCAGGCGGAAAGTCTGGCTGGGGAAGCGGGATTTCTGGTCGCATCTCGTCATGCGGAACCGGGCCCCGCCCGATCGGCATCGGGCGGGGCCCGGTTCCGCGTCACCTCCGGAAGGAAACGGTCTGGGCACAGTTGCCGCACCGCTGTATGACGGGGCGTCAAGGCGTGTGCGCGGTCTGTGACTCTGGTAGTGCCAGTGAGAAGAGCGAGATTCCGGTCAACTGCCGGGAATCGAGGGACCATGAGCCATGTCAACCACCGTGCCGACCGCGGCGGGCCGTACCAGCCACCCGGGCTGTTACCCGCCCCCGGACAGGAGCGGACGCTCGCACTGCTCATCGCCGGGGCACCCCTGCTGCTGATCCTGCTGATCGGCCTCTGGCCCACGCTGACCTCGGCGAAGTCCGGCTCCGACGCCTCTGGCACCGACGGCTACTCGTACGCACCGCCGGTCACCGGGCAGTCCGCCGACGACCCCGCGGACGACTCGTTCCCCTCGGCACCGGACACCTCCGCCGCCGACGACACGTCGCTGTGGGGGCCCGCCGACACCGCCGGCCCCACCGACACCGGCGCCACCGAGAGCACGGACCCCACCGACAGCACGGACCCGACCGGGAGCCCCGGATCCTCCGACGGGTCGGACGATCCCGGTACGACGGTCACCCGCTACTTCGAGGCCATCAACGCGCACGACTTCGCGACCGCCTGGGAGCTCGGCGGCAAGAACCTCGACGACGACTTCTCGTCCTTCAAGGCGGGTTTCGCCGACACCGCGCGGGACGTGGTCACCATCAACTCCGTCGAGGGCGACACCGTCTCGGTGGATCTCCGCGCCGAACTGAGCGACGGCACACAGCAGTCGTACAGCGGCACCTACACCGTGGTGGACGGCGTCATCACCGCCGCCTCGATGACCCGTACCGGATGAACCCCCCAGAGCGGAGCAGCGAAGCCATGGCGAGCGACACCCTTTCCGTACCCGCCCCGCCGCCGGAACCGGCCGGCCCGGCCGCCGATCGCACGGCCGGCGACGCGGTGAGCAACGCGACCCGGCTGCTGTGCGCGGGCACCTACCTCGACGCGGTCTACCGCGCCACCGTCATCCGCGAGTTGCTGACCCACCGGTTCCGGGTGGTGGCACCGTCCTACGGCTACGACGCGGTTCCCGTCCTCGGGCACGCGCTGGCCGCGCGCCGGCTGCACCGCGCCCGGCTGATCGCCCTCGGCGCGGGCGCCTGCCTCGTCTTCTTCCTCATGGGCGTCGATGTCCTGGGCGGGTTCAGCGGCACCCTGGCGCTGCTGTGGCTGGTGTGGGCCACCGCCTACCTGCGGCGGGTCGTCACCCTGCAGACCCTGATGACCCGGCTGCGGCGCCCCGACGGTGCGGGCGGTGCGGGCGCGTTCACCGGCTCGTACCCCGAGAACCCCCGGCTGACGGCCGAGCTGGTGGCCAAGATCGACCGCGAGCAGGCGGCGGACGGCAGCCTGATCCGCTACGGCGGCTACAAGCCGTTCGTCGGTGCCGGGGAGCCGGTGCGGCGCTGGTCGACCGCCGAGCTGCTGGTCGGGGCGCCGGTCGGGGTGTTCGAGCAGCAGCGCGCGGACAGGACCGGCGGCACGGGGGCGCGCGGCCAGGAACCCTCCCGCAAGGAGGTCATCCCCTTCACCGTCGAGGAGATCACCGCCTACGTCGCCGAGCGCATGACCGCCGACCTGCGCGACGAGGCACGGCAGACCGAGCGGATCGACGGTCTCGCCGTCGAGCGGTCCACGTTCACCACGGCCGTCACCACCCGCACCGGCGTGTGGGAGCGGACCCCGGCGCAGGGCGACGGCCACTGGGACGACGTCTACGACTCGGCACGCGCGTACCTGTGCGTCCGGGTGGGCTCGTGGAACCAGGAGCTGGTCACCACGGCGTTCGTGGGCTTCGACCTCAAGGGGAACACCCTGCACACCGAGTTCTACTCGTACGTGCTGGCACCGATCCAGGCGGGCTTCCACCTGGTGGACCGGCTGCCGACCGCCCTGGACGCCGCGCTGCTCGGCCGCATCGCGTGGCACACCCTGCGCAGCGCACCCGCGGCCGCGGTGAGACCGCTCCTCACCCAGGCGCGTGCCTGGCTGCCGAACCTGCTGCCGTGGCACTGGAACAAGACCCGCATCCCGGTGCTCCAGCCGGCCGACACCAGCGAGTTCGGTCTCGGCCGCTACGCGGAGGCCGTGCTGAACCGCGGGGCGCTCACCAGCATCCGGGAGATGGCCACCAGCAGCGACTTCCACCACTTCTTCCAGGAGACGGACACGATCAAGTACACGCAGATCGTGGAGCGTCAGCTGCTCCACGTCGTCCGCGACTTCCTGCACGAGCACAACGTGGACCTGGCCGAGCACGAGGCCCGTCAGACGAACATCCTCAACCAGGACTTCGGACGCGGCAACACCTTCGGCAGCCACAGCAACTTCGGTCCCGGCAGCCAGGACAACAGCAACTCCGGCACACAGAACTTCCACCAGGGGGCATGACTTCGATGGCCGACACCTCCGACACGGCTGGCTCCCGTACCAGCAACAACACGTTCGGCAACGGCAACAACTTCGGCAGCCACAGCAACTTCGGCTCCGGGAACCAGGACAACAGCAACTCGGGAACACAGCACTTCACCAGCGGTGCCGCGGCCGCCGCCGAGCCCGGTGGCTCCGGCGAGCGGCCGCAGGCGGGCGGGAACCGCGACGACCGGCCCTCCCCGGACCGCAGCCGCAACGTCTTCGTCGTCCACGGGCGGGACGAGGAGGTGCGGGTGAAGATGTTCGACCTGCTGCGGCTGCTCGATCTGCATCCGCTGGAGTGGGAGGACCTGGTCAAGGCCACCGGCAAGACCGCGCCGTTCCTCGGCGAGGTCGTCGCGGCGGCCCCCGCCCAGGCCCAGGCGGCCCTGGTGCTGCTCACCCCGGACGACGTCGTCCAGCTGCACCCGGACCTGCGGGGCCCGAACGAGCCGTCGTACGAGAGGGAACCGACCGGGCAGCCCCGGCCGAACGTCCTGATCGAGCTGGGCCTGGTGCTGATGGCCTACCCGGAACGGACGCTGATGGTGGAGATCGGCGAGCTGCGCACGATCTCCGACATCGCGGGCATGAACGTCATCCGCTTCGACGGCTCCGAGACCGCCCTCGGCAAGATCGTCGAGCGGCTGAAGCTGGCGGGCTGCAAGGTCAACGACACCGGCTCCGACTGGCGCCAGACCTGGCCGTACCGGCGCCTGGGGGCATACGGCCGCAACGGGCGCGGGGTGCCGCCCACCCAGTGAGCCGCGGTACGGGCCCGGTGGTCGTCCACGGCCGGGGGAGGGGCCCGTACCGCTCGCCGGGGCGCCCGGGGTCAGAGATGGCGCCGGGCGCCCGACGCGAGGCTCGCCAGGAACGCCCCGGCCTCCGGCAGGTCGATCCGCCCCAGCTCGCCGGGGCGGATCACCACGCGCAGCTCCCGGCAGACCGCCCGCTCCCACGAGTGGACGACGAACGACAGCAGGATCAGCCGCAGCAGGCTGTCCTCGTCGAGGTCGTGCAGCCGCGCCAGCCCGGCACCGGTCAACGGCATGGACACGCACTCCAGTTGAGCGTGCCGGTGGACGGCGTCCCAGAGCCGGTCCAGGCCGTGCCACAGGTCCTGAACACCGGAGGAGGCGACGCAGTCGTTGCCCATCCGGCTGTAGGCGACGGCGAAGACCAGCTGCGGCCGGCCGCCGAGGACGGCGACGGTGCCGATCGGATAGCGGTCGCGTTTGCCGCGCGGCTTGTCCCGCGCGCTCTCCCGCGCCACCGGGGCCACCCCGGCGAGCGCCGTGGCCAGCTCGGCGTCCAGCCGCCGGACGTCTCCCCCGAAGCGCCGGGCCAGCAACTGCCCCTGCACACTGCTGTCGTTGATGACGACACCGTCGTCCACGAGGGTGTCGAAGGTGTCGGTGAACCCCACGACCAGATGGCCGGGCTGGTCGAACAGATCGCCCTCCTCGACCACCACCGTCATGCCGGGGCGCCCGAACTCCTGCCGTACGGCGGCCTGGGGACGCGCGCGGGCCAGTCCCCAGGCCAGGCACAGCGCCACGGAGCCGGCCGTCACCAGACCGGGGTGGCGAAGGGCCGCCGGGAACATCTGGTCGACGAACTGCACGAGGGCCGACACGGCGCCGAAGGCCGCGAGCACACTGCCCGCGAACAGGCGCCGGCCGCGCCGTGAGCCCGGAAGCCGGGGGCGCGGGCGTAGGCGCGGTCCCGGCCGGGGCCGTGGGGCGCGTGCGGGCGGACGCGGTGAGAAGAGCGGGCGGATCGATCGCACGGTTCCCTCCAGGGCACCTTGGTACGCTGACGACACTGCTGACGGGACGTCACGCGGCGGAGGGGGCGAGGCGCGTGCAGACCCGCACACCGTGCGTACGCGTGAGCGTTCTGGGACCCGTCCGTCTGGACGTGAACGGCACACCGGCACGCCTCACACCGCTCACCGCGCGCCTGCTGGTCCGTCTGGTCGCCGCCGAGGGCGAGGCCGTCCCGGCCCGGCAGCTGTACCGGGACGTCTGGCAGCAGTCCGCCGAACTGCCGCGCCAGGACCTGCGAGGCCGCAACGAGGTGCAGAAGCGGATCCTGGAGCTGCGCCGCGCGTTCGATCTGGGCGGGCCCGGTGCCGGCGCCCGGATCGTACGCACCGGACAGCTCCCGACCGCCCGTGGCGCGGAGAGCACCTACCGGCTGGAGCTGCGCACCGAGGAGCTGGACAGCGCCCTGTTCGCGCACCTGGTGGGCGGCGCGCTGCGCGCCGCACCGGCCTCGGCCGTCCGGCTGCTGACGGAGGCCCTGGGACTGTGGCGCGGGCGGCCACTGGCCGAGGTGCACGACGAGGAGTTCGCCACCGTCCCCGTACGGCGGCTGACCCTGCTGCGCGAGGCGGCCCTGCGGGACCTGGTCGGCGCTCACACCGCGCTGGGCCGCTACGACCTCGCCCTGCCGGTGGCCGAGCAGACGGTCCGGGAACGGCCGGACGACCCCGAGGCCGCCGCCACCCTGGCGCGTCTGCGCGCCCGGCTGCGGGAACGGCACGGCAACGAACTGCTGCGCCACACCCTGCGCGGGCTGCGGGTGGACGTCGTCGTGGTCCGCGGCGACCTGTTCGACCAGGAGGACGCCAACCTGGTCGTCGGGTTCTCCGACACCTTCGACACCTCCACCGACCAGGACGTGGTGATCAGCCGGGAGAGCGTGCAGGGCCAGCTGGTCGACCGGCTCTTCGAGGGCCGGCACCGGCTGCTGGACGACCAGCTGCGCCGCGGCCTGAAGGAGTTCACCCCCCTCGCGACGGAGAGCGTCCGGGCGAAGCGACGCGGCCGGCGCACCCGCTATCCGGTGGGTACGGCGGTGGCGCTCCCCGTCGGCAAACGGCGCGTCTTCGCCCTCGCCTACTCCCGGCTGGGCAACGACCTGCGCGCCCGGTCCGCGCCGGCGGACCTGCGGCTGAGCCTGGAGCGCCTGTGGCCGTCGGTCGCCCTGCACGGGCGGTTCAAGCCGGTGGCGACACCGCTGATCGGCTCGGGGCTGGCCCGGATCGTCGAACTCGACCACACACAGCTGCTGTTGATGGTCGTGGACACCTTCACCCGGAGTCTGCGTGACGACCCCGCCGTCTCCCCCGAGCTGCGTGTCGTCCTGCGGGCCGAGGAGCTGGAGAAGACCGATCTGTCGGCGGTCGAGGCGTTCCTGCGGGACGTGGACGAAGGGCTGTCCGGCCCGCCGGCCGCGGGCGGGGCCGGTGCGGACGGCGCGCACGTCCCCGGCGGTTGACCGCCCGGGGTGCGAGGCCGGGCGCGGTGGTGTGCTGGTCACCTCCCCACAGAAATACGTCGGCCGCTTCCGCCGACAGCCACCGTCCGCTTCCGGAACGCTTCCGGAACACTTCCGACCGGGCCGCCTGCCCCGGTCGCTGCGCTCGGTGCCGCGTCCACTCCGCCGTCGGCGAGTACTGCCCGTTCGGTCGGCCCGTGTTGCCCTCGGATACCTGGTCCCGGTCCCCGTCCGTCGCGTAAGCAGGAAGGATCGCATTCCGACTCCGGAAGAGGACCCGTGCGCACCCGAGACAATGCCCGACAGCCCGACCCCGGCAAGGAGCGGACATCGGCCCGCCCGCCCGCCGGAGGCAGCGCGCCGCTCCAGGGGATACCCGCCCTTCAGGGCACCGCCGGGAACGCGGCGGTGGTGCAGTTGCTCCGCCGGGCCGGGCACGCCTGGGCCCAGGAGCAGCACGAGCACGGTGCCGGATGCGGGCACCGGCCCGGACCACCGTCGGTGCAGCGCTCCGCCGTGCACGACGTCCTGCGCGGTGGCGGCCGGCCGCTCGACGACTCCACCCGCACCGACATGGAGGCGCGCTTCGGCGCCGACTTCTCCGACGTCCGGATCCACAACGACAGTGCGGCGCGGGCGTCGGCGGTGGAGGTGGGGGCCCGTGCCTACACCTCCGGCAACCACATCGTCATCGGTGACGACGGCGCCGACAGGCACACCCTCGCCCACGAGCTGACCCACGTCGTCCAGCAGCGCCAAGGGCCCGTCGCCGGTACCGACAACGGGGCGGGACTGAGGATCTCCGACCCCTCGGACCGGTTCGAACGCGAGGCGGAGGCCACCGCGGCGAGGGTGCTGCGAGGCCCGGCGCCGGTTCAACGGCAGGCCTCGGACCGGACGACGAAGGGGTCCGACAGCGCCCGCACGTCCTTCGTCCAGCGGATGCCGTCCGAAGCCGCCGCGGAGCCTCCCGTGGCGATCATCCAGCCGGGCTACGCCTCCGGAGACCAGTTCGCGGTCGCCGCCATGCTGATGCACGACCCGGCGCGGCACGTGTACCTCACCTTCCCCCCGGGCGAGCGGAAGCCGGCCGAGAACGTCGAGAAGTTCTACCTCGCGTCCGGCATCACGGCCGACCGGATCCACCTGGTCGAGGTCGGCCCGTCGGCGACCGCGAAGAACGCGGTGGGGGCGCAGTACAAGGAGGACTTCAAGGACCAGGGCGCGGCCACCATGTCCGGGGCGGCGCTCGGCAAGAAGTTCATCGCCGTGGGTGACGCCACGAAGTACGTGGGTGACCGGTTCAGCGACGAGATGCGCGGGGAGGTGCGGGCCGGCTGGGGACTGGCGAAGGACACGACGGCCGGCCACCCCCAGGACGCGCAGGTCGAGAAGTGGCTGGCGGGGAAGGGCGTGGACGCCAAGGGGAAGACCATCGCGGTCCTGTGGTCCCGGTTCAGCGGCAAGAAGGGCGAGGTCCACATCGAGCACGATTCCAGCTACGTCGGCATGGCGCAGATCATCGCCGGACTCAGTGGTGTGGACACGGTGCTGATCGTGGGCGACGCCGCCCCGAAGGCGCAGCCGCAGCGCAAGTACGGTGCGGTCGCGGGCAGTTACGGCAACGAGGGCCAGGCGCCGCCCGAGCACGAGGTGCGGGTGCCGGACTTCGGCGCCAGGGTCGTCGACCTCACCGAGTTCTGGAAGGACCCGGCCGTCAAGGACTGGGGCGGTGACTCCCGCACCGGCCAGTTCCTGGTGTTCGACTACCTGCACCGCAGCGGGGCCACCCGCCATCTGGGATTCCGCAGCGGGAACCTGGAGGCGATGGCCCTCATGGGGTTCACCGTCAGGTACATGGAGGAGCCCGACAGCGCCATCGGGGGCAGCCGCATGGAGGCCTGGCACGCGGTCGACGGCACGGACCGTACGAAGGGCGGCGGCATGGCGCCGGGCTATGAGCGTCTGCGGGTCAGCGCGCCGCCGACCCGCTCGGGCAAGTACCAGAAGTCGCTCACCCTCGACGAACAGAAGGGGGACCAGAAGCATGCCGACTGGCACAGGGCGCCGAAGGCGGAGTACGCGGACCTGAAGAAGACGGGGCGCGATCCGGACGGCGCCTCTCTGCCCAAGGGCTTCGCCGAGGAGGACCTCGCCAACATCGACGCCTATCTGGTCACCGGAAGGAGCGAGGAAGGACTCGCTCCCGAACTGATCGACGGGGTCAGGAAGCTCGCCCGTGACTTCACCGCCGCCGAGGACCGGCTCCTCGGCGCCGAGGACGCGGCGAAGAAGGCGAGGGCCGTCGCCGAGAAGGCGGCGGTGGATCCCAAGAAGAAGGAGAGCGTGAAGCTCTCCCTTCAGCAGAAGGCGGAGGAACTGACGAACGAGGAGAGTGCCGTCAGGGCCTCGTCCGAGTCGGTCATGGAAGCCGCGCGGCAGGAGTTCCGCGCACTGTGCGCACGACACGGCCTGGTCGAGGGCCTCCGGGCGCGCAATCTCTACGCCTCGAACATCGCCCACCGGCTCTCACCCGGCGCCCCGGCCTGAGCCGGCCCGCCGCCGCGCCGCGGGGACTACTCCGGGCCCCGCAGCGCGGCCCAGGTGTCGCGTCCCACGATGCCGTCCACGCCCAGGCCCTTGTCGTTCTGGAAGCTCCGTACGGCGGACTCCGTGCCGGGGCCGAAGTCGCCGTCCACGCCGCCGTCCCCCACGGCGTAGCCGCGCTTCGTCAGCATGCACTGCACCTGCGACACGCGTTTGCCGGTGTCGCCCTGGCGGGTGCGGCCGTTGCCGGAGTAGTGGGCGCAGTCGGAGACCCAGGGCGGGGCGGCGGGGCTGGAGGAGGGGCTGTCGGGGGAGGAGGGCGCCGGGGTTCCGGGGGCGCTCGGGGTGGCGGCCGGGAGGTCCGTGCGGTCGCCGTCGGTGGGGGAGCCGGACGGCTCCGGGGCCGACTCCGGGTTCGAGACCTCGCCGGCGGCGCCATCGGGGTCGGTGGCGTTTCTCCCGGTGCCGCCCTCGGCGGACGGGTCGCCAGGGGCCGGGGCGGGGGAGGCGTCCCCGGGTGCGGCGCCGGTGGTGGCCGTCCGGCCGGTTCCCGCGGAGTGGGCGGAGGCGGGGGCGTCCTGGCGGGTGAGGACGAAGACGGCCGCCGCCACCGTGCACAGGGCGAGCGCCGCGGCCGCGGCCAGGACCGGCTTCCGCCGGCGCCAGGAGCGGCGTAACGGTGCGGGCGGCACGATCCCGCCCCTGGACGGATGCCGCGGAACCGGGTCCGCCGCCAAGCCGGCGGGGACGGCCGCCGGCGGGGCCGGGGTGCCCGGCGCGACGGGGACGCGGTACAGGGCGTCGTACGCCTGGCCGCGGGCCCGCACCCTGGCGCCCAGCGGCTCGGGCCAGTCGGAGGCCGCGGTATGGGCCTCGGCCACTTCGGTCAGGGCCTGGGGGGTGGGGCGTTCCGCGGGCTCCTTGGCCAGGCAGGCGGAGAGCAGGGAGCCGAGCGCCGGGTCCGTCGAGGCAATCTCGCCGAGCACCTCCGCGTTGGGCTCCTCGAACGCCACCCGGTGCATCACGTCGACGCCCGTGCCGTCGCCGAACGGCGCCCGGCCCGTCGCCGCGTAGACCAGTGTCCCGGCGAGCGAGAACACGTCGGACGCCGTGTCGGAGTGGCCCGTCCTCAGGTGCTCCGGCGACATGTACGCCGGGGTGCCCACCCGGTTGCCGGTGCCGGTGATGGCGCTGGAGTCCACCGCCTTGGAGATGCCGAAGTCGATGACGTGCGCGCCCCGCACGGACAGCAGGACGTTGGAGGGCTTCAGGTCCCGGTGCACGATCCCGGCGGCGGACAGCGCGGCGAGCGCCCGCGCCAGTTCGGCCGTCAGCCGCCAGACCCCGTCCGGGCCGAGGGCGCCGTCCGCCCGTACGGCCTCCGCGAGGTCGAGGCCCGGGAGGTACTCGGTGGCCATCCACAGCAGTTCGTCCCGGAATCCGGTGCCGCACAGCCTCGGCGTGTGCGGTGTGCGGAGCCGGGCGTGCACGGACGCCTCGCGCTCGAACCGGCGGCGGAAGCGGGGGTCCTCCGCGTACTCCGGTCTGATCACCTTCACCGCGACCAGGCCGGGACTGCCGTCCACGGGGCGGGCGAGGTACACCCGGCCCATGCCGCCGCTGCCCAGGAGCGCCAGCGGCACGTAGGGGCCGACCAGGTCCGGGTCGCCGGGCCGCAGGGGTGCGGCGCCGGCCTGTCGGAGCGCGGCCGCCGCGCTCGTCGTCGAGCCCGGCGGCACCGGCCGCTGTTCTGCCACGAATCCCCCGAAGTTGTTTTCTACGTACGCCAGTTCGCCCTCAAGAGAAGACGAGGCTAGCCCAGCCCCGGCGTACGGTCAGGGATTCCCCGACTTCAGCCGGGACCGGGCTGGTCCCCGGGCCGCAGCGGGTCAGGGGCGGACGGCCGTGCCGCGTCCCCATGCCCAGGCGAGGCGGTCGGCGCCGGACCGGTTGGTGGTCGTCAGCCAGGGGCGGGCCGGGTCGCCGACCAGCTTCTGGAGCGAGTAGGTGTCGTCGGTGCGCAGGCCCGGCCAGTACACCGAGCCCATCTTCAGCTCGCGGAAGGTGTCGGTGACGGCCTGCATGAAGTTGATGTAGTTGTTGTCGGGCGTCGGCCTGTTGTAGTCGAGACCGGTGGTCATCGGGGCGCCGAACTCGTCCGCGACGGTCCGGTGCGCGCAGTCGCCGATGCGCACCTTGAGGTCGGCCACCCACTGGTCGTAGGTGGCGTACTCCTTCCAGAACCCGTAGTGGTGCAGGGAGAGGTAGGTGCCCTTCAGGCGCGGGTCGGCGCAGACGGTGGTGACGTGGTCGTTGTAGCCGGCGCCGCTGACGAAGACCCGGTTGCGGGGGACCGACGGGTAGGTGGCCAGCCACTTCGCCGCCATGTCGGCCCACTCGGTGTCCGTGTAGCCGTGCGGCTCGTTCATCGGCTCGAAGTAGACGTTCCGGTCGTTCTCGTAGGCCTTGACGACGGTGTCCCACATGGGCCAGTACGTCGCCTCGTCGTCGATGAAGCCGTCCTTGCGCGGGCCCGTGCCCTCCCAGTAGGAGACGATGACCTTGAAACCCTTGGCCGACGCCGCGTCGATGACCGCGCGGTACGACTTCCCGTACGAGCCGTTCACCGTGTACGGGTTGATGGGCAGGCGCACCGTGTTGGCGCCGAGGTTCGCGCGGAACGCCGATATCACCCGGCTCGCCTTGGTGTAGGTCTGGGCGTAGGTGTCGGAGAGCGACAGGCCCGACAGGACGACCGGGTCGTCGGCGAAGTTGTCCCGGGGGTCGGCCCAGTTGACGCCCTTGAACTGCGTGGTGTCCATGGTCGGCGCGGCCTGGGCGGGGCTGCCGGCGAGGGTGGTGCCCGCCCCGGCGATCAGGAGCGCCACGGCGGCGGCTCGGAGACGGGGGGTGCGGCGGCGGGTTCCGGCGGGGGTTCTGCGCATGGGCCTGGCCTTTCGGGGATCCTCATGTTTACGCGAACATCACCGACCGCTCGGCCTCATGTTTACGTAAACATCGCGGCGCCGGAATCGTGGCACCCGCCACAGTGATCGTCAAGGTTTCCCACACGTGACGTCCGTAGCCCCCGAGCCGGCGACCGCCGCCGCACGCGGCCCGGGCGGCCTCGGCCGCGGGGCGGAGGCAAGGGTCCTCAGTCGGTGGAGATCGGCTCCAGGGTCAGCGGCTCGAGCCTGCCCTCCAGCATCGCGCCCAGGCCCTGCGCCGCGCAGATGTCGGGCCGTTCGGCGATGTGCACCGGCATGCCGGTGGCCTTCCGCAGCATCTGGTCGAACCCGGGGAGCAGCGCGGAGCCGCCGACCATCATGATCCCGCGGTCGGCGAGATCGGCCACCAGGTCGGGCGGGCAGTCCCGCAGCACCCGGCCGATGCCGTCGAGCACCGCGGTCAGCGGCGTCTCGATCGCCTCCCGTACGGCCGCGGTGTCGACCTGGACGGAACGGGCGAGGCCGGTGGCGACGTCCCGGCCGTGGATCTCCGTGGAGGCCGGGCCCTGCGCGGTCAGGCCGTTGCCGGAGAGGGCGAGCTGGAGCGGACGTACGGACTGGCTCGGCAGCATCAGCTCGTGCTCGTGACGCAGGTGCTGGACGATCGCCTGGTCCACGGCCTCGCCGCCGACGGCGACGCGCTCGGCGGTCACGATCGACCCGAGGGAGAGGACGGCGACCTGGGTCGCGGCCGCCCCGCACATCATGATCATGGTGGCCTCGGGCTGTTCGACGGGCAGTCCGCAGCCGACGGCGGCCGCGATGAGCGTGTCGACGAGTTCCACCCGACGGGCGCCCAGCCCGACCAGCGTCTCGATCGCCGCGCGCTGCGCCAGCGGATCCGCGTCGTGCGGGGTGCAGGCCGCGCCGCGCAGGAACGGCTTGCGGCGCAGCTGGCGGCGGATCTTGTCGCCGAGCAGGTGCCGCAGCATGCGCTGGGCCATCTCGATGTCGACCACCGTGCCGCCGGAGACCGGGCGGGTGACGCGGATGTAGTGGGGGGTGCGGCCGGTCATCTTCTCGGCGAGTTCGCCGACCGCGATCAGCGCGCCGGTCCGGGTGTTCACGGCGGCGGCGGACGGCTGGTCGACGACGAGCCCGGCCCCCTTCACGTACACCCGTGTGCGCGCCGCACCCAGGTCGACGGCGAAGTGGCAGCGGCGCAACTGCTCCAGACTGGCGGTCATGGGGGTCCTCCCGAGAGCGCAGAGCGTGGCGACCGCCGGGCCGGCGGGCCTTCGTGCGTGGGGCCGCCGGGCGGTGGCCTCCTTCGCATCGTGCGGGGCCGGGAGGGCGGGCGCCCGTTGGAGGGGTCCGGGCGGGGAGCCGCCGAATGGGGGTTTCGTGCCGTAAGTGCCATCCAACTGACGGGCAAATCCGCCCGGAGATGCTAGAGGGAGGGCGCCGGCGGGGAGGGTCGCCGGAGGTGCCGGAGGGGAGGCGCCGACGGGTGTGGAGTCACAGGGCCCGAGCCGCCTCCAGCACGGGGGCCAGTGAGCGCACGGTCACCTCGCACCCCGCCTCCCGCAGCTCCTGCTCGACGGTCGGATTGCGGGCGAGGCCGATGAACCGCAGACCGATCCGCTGGGCGGCGGTCAGCTCCGCCACCGAGGAGCCGATCAGCACACCCGTGGCGGCCGAGGCGGCGAGGTCGCGCAGGGCCCGCAGCAGACAGTCCGGGTGCGGGGTGAGGAGCGTCAGGTCCTCGCCCCGGCCGTACGTCCCGGCCAGCGGCAGCCGGTACGGCTCCAGATACCGGTGGACGGCCTCCTCGCACACGTCCGCCACCACGGCCACCCGCCGTCCCGCCGCGTGCAGCGCGCGCACCAGGGCGACGGAGTTGTGGGTGGTCGGCGCGTCCGGCACGGCCCGCAGCTCCAGGGTGTTCAGCCGGCCCCGCAGGAACGGCCCGAGCGGGTCGCGGGCGAAGACGCGCAGGACGTCCAGCGGATGCACCACCGACTCCCGGGCCGCGGCGACCGCCAGCGGGCGGCCGGTCAGCGCGTCCTGCGGATCCCGGTGCTCGGCGGCGAGCGCCAGCAGGTCCCGGGCCGCCGCGCGCGCGGTCGTCGCCGTGAACAGGCGGGTGAGGGGCCCGTCGAAGCCGAGCAGGACGGTCTCGGCCTCGCCGAGCAGACCGGCGGGGGTCGGCGGCCGCCTTCCGGGGGAACCGTCGGTGGTGGCCGGCGCCCCCTCCGGCGTCAGCCGCACCTCGCAGGTCACCGCCAGCCCCGGCACCGGCCACCTGCCCACCTGCGTGTTGACCGCGCGCTGCGCACCGGCCGCCCGGCGCAGGGAGTGCCGGCGGGTGATGCGGGGCGCGGTCTCCAGCAGGTGGGCGAGGAGCCGGTCGGACACGCGGGCGGTGTCGGAGCGTACGAAGGCCACCGGGTCGGCGACCCGCCAGGACAGCTCGGCGACGGCCGTGAAGTCGCCCTTGCCGGAACTCGGCAGGGACAGCTGGTGGACGGCGTGGTGCGGGGCGAGGTCGACCTCGTAGTACGTCGTCAGCCGGGGCGGGCGTCCGCCGTGCGGCTGGGCGGGGTCGAGGAGGGTGAGCGGGCCGTCGGCCCGCGTGTGCACGACGGCGGTGCGGCCCGGTGCCGGGATGCCCAGCTCTCCCAGGTCCCGGGTGATGAACGGCCCCCGCACGAGGTCCCGCTCCTCGTCCTCGGCGCGGGGCCCGGCCAGCGGGCAGTACCAGGCGACCGGCGGGGCGTCCGGGGCGCCGCCGTACAGCGGGCGGAAGCGGTACGGGCCGGAGGCGGCGGAGCTGTCGGCGAAGGCCTCGTAGAGGGCGGGCGGGACGAGGACCAGGACGGGCGCGGTTCCCTCGGGGGGCTCGGGGGGCTCGGTGGCCTGCGGCCCGTCGCCGTGCTGGAACGTCACCCGCAGACGCGGCGGGTCGGCCAGGTCGGAGAGCGGCCCGGGGAGCCAGTGCAGGGCGGCGGCGAGGACGGGGAGGAGGTAGGCGCCGGGGGCGATGTCGACGCGGTAGCCGTCGGGGCGCACCCGCACCTCGTACTGCTGTGGGGTGAGGTCGCCCCGGTCGAGGACCTGGTGCACCGCGTACTCGAGGCTGATGCGGGCTTCGGGACGGCTGCCCAGGTCGGTGTCGGTGTGGAAGAGGAGGGTGGGACGGGAGGTGCCGTTCCGGTCGGGCCCGAGTGCCGCGAGCTCGCTCTCCAGGGTGCGGTGGAGGTCGCGCAGGCGGGCGCGGGTCGCCTCGGCGGCGGGGCCGGGGACGCCTTCGAGGGGTTCGCCCCGGAAGAGGGCGAGGGTGTTGTCGAGCAGGACGCGCCGCCGCTGCGGATCCCGGTCGGGGGAGTGGTGGGTGAGGACGTCCTCGCAGGCGAGGGCGTCGACGTAGGCGCCGGGCGCGTACAGGGCGTAGCCGTCCGAGGTGGTGGCCAGGGTGCCGGGGCCCAGGTGGCGGCGCAGCTCCGTGGCCAGGGCGCCGATGCGGCGGCGCGCCGGGCGCGGGCCGGGCGGCCGGTCCCACAGCCCTGCGGCCAGCTCGTCGTGGGTCATGCGCTGTCCTGGGCGCAGGACCAGCATGCACAACAGGGCCTGGGCCTCGGGGGAGGGGAGGGCCCCGGGCTCGGTGGCACGGCCGATCCGCAGCGGGCCGAGCATGCGCAGGTGCAGCGGGGCGGTGTCCCGGGCCGCCGCGAGTTCGGCCGGCGCGGAGGACGGCACCGTGCCCTGCGCGATCCGGGCGAGCAGGGACCGGAACCGGGGCGGGACCGCCGGCACCTGGGGGGCCAGTTCGCGGAGCAGCCGGTCGAAGGCCGCGGTGTCCGACGCCGCGCTGCGCCCCCGGGCCTCCTCCCCCAGGGCGAACCGGGAGATCAGGACCGTACCGTCCGGCCGCAGCAACAGGCCTTTCCCTCCCTCCTGCCCGCGCACCAGGCCCCGGCGGTGCAGGACACCGAGACCGGCCGTGACGTCGCACACGAGCCGGGCGAACACCGGGAAGGACACGCCCGGTCCGCTGCCTTCGAGCAGCTCCGTCAGCGTCACCCCCTCCACGAACTCCGCGACCAGATAAGGCGTGTCGCCCTCCACGCCGAAGTCCCGGATCCGCACCACATGCGGATCGTCGACCTCGGCCAGGGTCCGCGCCTCCCGCAGGAACCGCTCCCGCGGAGCCGGCTGCTCCGGGTACCGGTGGACGACGACCGGCTCGCCGGTCCGGGTGTCCACGGCCCGCCACATCCGCTGCCCGGGCCCACGCCTTCCCAGCAGCCGGTAACGGCCGCCGATCAGCCCCGCCCCGGCCTCGTCCGCCGGTCGCGGTACGGCCTCCCCGCCGCCGCCCAGCCGCCGGACCGTCTCCTCGCTGACCGTCGCGAACGGCCGGCCGTCGCCCGGGCCGTTCCCGTCGGCCGTCCGGGCGCGGAACTCGCCGGCCGCGAGGCCCGCGCGTTCGTCGATCAGTCCGCCCACGCGGTCGAGGAGTTCACGGGTGCGGCCCCGCGCCGTCCGGGGCAGGGTGCGCAGGAGGAGGTCCCGGACACCGGGGCGGAAGTCGTACGAGCCGGGTGGGCCGGGGACGGCGGTGAGCATGCCGCTGAGGATCACCTCGGCCAGGTGCTGGGGGCGGGGGTCGCGGTCCACGGCGCGTTGGACGAGGCGCATCACCGGGACGGAGGGCAGGGCCAGCGCCAGGTGGCCGGCGAGGCGGAAGGCCTCCGGGGAGGCGGTGGCGCGGAAGCGCAGGACCAGGTCCCGGGCGGAGAGGGACGCGGGGTCGGGGGCCGCGTCGGCCGGTGGGGGCGGGGTCGGCCGCGGCGGGAGCCAGGCCGCCGCGCCCGGGGTGCGTGCGCCGCCCGGGGCGGCCAGCAGGGTCGCCCAGTGGGCGAGCCAGGGGGCGCCCGGCTCCAGGACGGGCAGGGGGACGGCGGCGGGCGGGCGGGCGGCGTCCGGGTCGTACGGGGTGAAGGTGAGGGCGGTGGGCGGGGCCGCCGCGGACGGGGACGACAGCACGCCCGGTTCGGCGGGCAGGGCCGTGGTCGGCCACAGGTGCTCCGGGAGCGGCTGGACGACGGCCAGCGGCATCCGGGCCGCCCAGTGGCGCAGGGTGCGGTACCAGCGGTCGCCCGCCGGGCCGGGCCGCCACTGCGGGCCCATGCAGTCGCTGACGACCAGGGTGACGGTCCGGCCGTCCGCCGGGTCGGGGACGTGCCGGGCGCGGCCGTCGGGCCCCGCCGGGTGCAGGGTGACCGTGCGGAAGATGCCCGACTGGGCGAGGACGGTGTGCAGTTCGCGGACGAGGGGCCGCCAGACCGGCATGGTGGGGCCGGTGTCGTGCACGAGGTTGAGGCGCAGCCAGCGCTCGCGTGCCGGGCGCAGGACGGGCAGCCAGACGTCCGGGCGGGCGCCGGACCGGGCGATGCGGTCCGCCGTGGCCCGCTCGTCCAGGAGCCGGGCGTGCGCCGACGGCACCGTCCGCTTCAGCGGGCGCAGGGCGCGCTGGAGGGCGAGCGGGCGGGGCAGCATCGGGGGCGCGGGGGCCAGCAGGGGCGTGCCGCCGCCCGGCTGCCCCGGCCCGCCGGGGGACGGGGCCGACGACGGTGGTGCCGGTGCGGGGAGGTGGAGAGGGACGCGGTCGGCGGCCGGTGGGGCCGGCCCGGTCGCCGGCGTCAGGGCGGCGGGGTCGTCGCCGTGCCGCGTGCCGGCGCTGGGGGCCGCGGGGGGATCCGGCGCCCGGTCCCGGCCGTCCGGGCGGGCGGGCGTCGTCGTGCCGTCCGTCTCCCGGTGCTCCCCCGCCGCCTGCCGCTCCTCCAACTGGCGCGCCAGCCACAGCACTTCCGCCAGCTCCAGCGGGGTGGGCGGGGTCCGGCCGGCGGCGGTCAGGAGCGCGGCCAGCCTGCTGACGGCCGTACCGCCGCCCTTCGGGGTCCCCTCAGAAGCCATCGCCGTCCGCCGTGGCGCTCAGGTACGGCATCAGCTCGTCGGCGAGGGCGTCGCGGGACTCCGCGTCCAGGCCGGCGACGCCGGTGAGGTAGAGGGCGTTGAGGAGCTGGTCGGTGGCGAGTTCGCCGTCGGCGGCGCGGGTGAGGAAGCGGTCGATCAGGTGGTCCGCCTCGGCGGGCGGGGTGTCGAGGTGGGCGCGGACGATCTCGGTGAGCTGCTCGCGGTCGGGGCGGCGCAGCTTGAGGCGGACGCAGCGGCGCAGGAAGGCGGGCGGGAACTCGCGCTCGCCGTTGCTGGTCAGCACGACGAAGGGGAAGGCGCGGCAGCGGACCCGGCCGCGGGCGACGGCCACCGGGGTGTCCGTGCCGTCGGCGAGGACCTCGGCGGTGGCGCCGTCGGCCGAGTGGCGGGCGGCGCGCATCAGTTCGGGGATCTCGTACTGGCCCTCCTCCAGGACGTTCAGCAGGTCGTTGGGCAGGTCGAGGTCGCTCTTGTCGATCTCGTCGACCAGCAGGACGCGGGGACGCTCGTAGGGCAGCAGGGCCGTGCCGAGGGGGCCGAGCCGCAGATGGTCCTCGACGCCGCCGCCCCCGGGGACGTCGCCCCCGGGGAGCCCTTGCCCGCGAACGCCCTGTGCGGGGACGCCGTCCCCGGTCCGCCACGCCGTCTGCCGGACCGCGTACAGCCGGGACAGCGGGTCGTACTGGTAGAGGCCGTCGGCCAGGGTGGAGCGGCTGGTGATGTTCCAGCGCAGGACCGGGCCCAGCCGCAGTTCGCGCGCCACCGCGTACGCCAGCGAGGACTTGCCGGTGCCGGGCGGGCCGGTGACCAGCAGGGGGCGGCGCAGGACGAGCGCGGCGTTGACGAGCTGGACGCTCTCCGGGCTCGCCACGTAGCTGCGGGCGCGGTGCACGCGGTCGGGGGAGACGGCCGTCTCGTCGTCGCCGTCCCGGGGCGGGCGCAGGACGGGCTCGCCGTCGAACGCCCGCCAGGGCGGCGGGTCGGGCAGCCGGTCGATGCCGTCGTGCGGCTGGCTGTTCCCGGTGTAGACGGACCAGTGCGGCATGGGGGTCTCTCCGTGCGACGAACTCGGGTGCGGGCGGGCGGACTGGGGGCGGGGGCGGACCGAGGGAGCGCGGGGGCGGACCGAGGGAGCGCGGCGCGGGCCAAGGGGGCGGCCGGGTCAGGCCACCGGTGACCGGGCGTGCGCGGGGGTGCCGCCGTGCGGGTCGGTGAAGACGCGCGGGTCGTCCCACAGCAGCTGGATGTCCCGCGCCCAGTGGCCGTCCTCGGCGTCGGCCTCCTCGCGCAGGGCCAGGACCCGGCGGGGCAGTTCGGCGGGCGGTACGCCGGACACGACCGCGTCCAGCTCGTCCAGGAACGTCTTGCCCGCGCACCCGTCGCCGCCCGCGCAGGGCTCCTCCGGGCCGTTGTCACAGCCGCCGCGGGACCACACGACCACCGGGGCGGGCGCGGTGAGCGAGGTGTCGAAGTGGGCGCGGGTGTGGGCCGCGGCCGGGGCGGTGGCGAAGCCGGCGAGACAGGCGTCGGGCTTGCGCAGCCGCACCCGCAGCCGGGCGGGTTCCTCGGCGCCGCCGCACTCGACGCGGTGCACGCGTGCGCCCGGCAGCGAGTCGAGCCGGTTCCACACGCGGGTCAGCTGATGCCGGGTGCCGGCCCTGCGGCGCGCCTGGTCGGTGACGACGAGCGGGTACACACAGCCGAGCGGGGTGTCGTCGTCGGGTGCGCTGGCCCAGCGGTCGACGGGCAGGTCGATCCAGTCGCGGGGCAGCGCGAACGCGATCAACTCGTCCGATCCGGGCGTCAGATGACGGAAGGCTGCCTCGATACGGTCCTGGACGTACGCGGACAGCCGGGCCCGCGGCACGGTGTCGGAGCCGACCGGGTGCCGCCGTCCCCCGCTGTACGCGGACACCTCGACGAGGACCTGTCCGTCGCCCGCGCCGCTGTGCTGGAGGTCGACGAGGATGGGCGACCAGTCGGGCGCGGCGGACGTCTCGACGGGCGTGTGGAAGAGGGCCTCGACGTGTGCGGTGAAGCGGGCGACGGTGCCGGCCGCGTCCTCCCCGTCGATCTCGCACAGCACGAACAGGGCGGCCGAGCGCAGCGAGTCGAAGCCCTCCTCCGGCGGCTCCGGGTCGAACGGGCCGGCGGCGGCCCGGTAGAGCCGTACGGGGTCGCAGTCCAGGCCGGCGCGTACGGCCCGTTCGACCAGGTCGCGCAGCCGGGCCCGGTCGGCGGTGCGGTGGTCGGAGGTGGGGACGAGACCCGTGAGGTCGGGCCAGTAACGGGCCATGACCTCGGTGGGCATCATCCGCCCGTTGCGCACCCCCTGCGCTCCGGCCGCCGCCGTGACCATGCCGACGACCTCGCCGGTGTCGACGAGGGTGACCGCGGCACCGCTGAACCCGGGGGCGAGCGGCTGCCCGTCGGGCGCCCACGCCTCCAGCTGGATCCACTCCCGGCGCAGCAACTGCGGTGCGGTGATGCGGTATTCGGCGAGCGTGCCCTCGTCGAAGCCGACCGGGAAGCCGTACACGACGAGCTTGCGCGGCTGCCGGCCGTGCGCCGCGCCGACGGGCGCGAGCGCGGCCGGCTCGACCGGGACCTCGTGCGCCAGTTCCAGTACGGCGAGGTCGCCGAGGTCGGTGGTGCCGCCGGCCCAGCCGCCGTCGGCGACGATCCTCGCCGGGACGGGGGCGGAGCCGGGGCGCTCGGTGAAGGTCACCGTCAGCGCGTCAGCCGGACCCTCGTGCACCACGTGCGCGCAGGTCAGAACCTTGCGCGGGGTCACCAGGAAGCCCGCTCCGACGACCTGGCCGGCGCATTCGATCCGGGCGTGCCACTCGGCGCTCCTCATGAGGCGGCGGACGGCTCCGACGGGGCCGCCGACGGCTCCGGCTGGGCGGGGGAGGAGGGGGCGGGGGACCAGGTCAGTCTCACCACGAGGTGGCCCTCCGCCGAGCCCTTGGCGATGACCGCGCCCGTCTCGGCCGCCAGTTTCACGCCGAACTCGATCTCCACGCCGTCGGGCCGCAGCGCGCCGTCCCGGAACACCCGCAGCGCGGACTCCGCGGCCGCGCGCACGCCCTCCAGGGCGCCCTCGAACGTGCGGGCCGCCTGGACCGTACCGTCGCCCCGGGCCACCAGCCGCGACCCGGGCCGCTGCTCCTCGACGGCCTCGACGGCGACCACGGCTCCGTCGTCCGTCTTGAACTCCACCAGTCCTGCCACGGCGCCCCCGTCGTGCGTACTCGTAGTGTCGTGCGTGTGCGTACGCGGCGATGACCGTCGTACCGTCGCACTGCGGATCTGTGCACCGCCATTGTTACGGACGGTACTTGAGCTTGTCCTGTTTCCGACCCCGGCGACGGCCGACGGCGGCGGAAACCGGCCACCTCACGGGCCGTCCGTCCGGATCAGCCCCAGGTCCGCCAGGTCCTGAGGGCGGATGCGGAGCTGGTTCGCCGTCGACTCGGCGTCCTCCGGGGGCCGTTTGAGGATCGCGGCGGCCGACTCCGGTGCGATGACCGAGAAATAGCTGTCCGGGGTCGCCCAGGTGCGCCCCGGTGCGGCCAGCGCGAGCGCCCCGCCGGACCCGCCCTCGCCGATCACCAGCGTGGTGACCGGCGTACGCGCGGTGGCGACCGCGCCGAACAGCTCGGCGATCGCCGCGCCCACGCCCTGCCGTTCCGCCTCGGCGTCGTTGGCCGCGCCCGGCGTGTCCACCAGGGTCAGCACCGGGATGCCGAGCCGCTCCGCGAGCCGGATCAGCCGGGTGGCCGTGCGGTACCCGGCGGGCCGGGTCGCGGCTCCCGTCTGGGCGGCGTACGCGACCGTACGGCCCGCGTGCTCGCCGAAGCCGCAGAGCATGCCGTCCGGATCGGTGCCGCCGCAGCGGTCGCCGCCGATCGCGACGCGGTGGGTGAAGTAGGCGTCCAGGTAGCGGGCGGCGCGCGGGCGGTGCGGTGAGCGGGCCCGCCGGACGGCGTCCCATCCGGAGGCCGGCAGGTCTGTCGCCCCGAGGGGCCGCGGCACCGGCGCCGGCTCGTCCGACGGGGCGGTCAGCAGCCGCAGCCACCGCCCCAGCGTCTCCCGCAGCCGCTCCGGCGCCACGACCGCGTCCGCCGACCCCGCCGCGACCTGCGCCTCCGCCGTGTAGGCCGCCGGGTCGGCGTTCACCGGGCGTATCCGCGACCCCGCGAAGCCGACCTGGACGCCCGGCAGCGCGAGGACCACGTCGGCGCCCGCGCCCAGGGTGGCCCAGCCGCCGCCGGTCGTGGGGTCCCGCAACACGGCGATCTGCGGCAGCCCCGCCTCCCGGGTGAGCGCCGACTGCCGGGCCACGCGCTGGAGCTGGGTGAGGGCGAGCATGCCCTCCTGCATCCGGCTGCCGCCGGTGGCGACCAACGGGACGACCGGGAGCCGGTGTTCACGGGCGTACGTGTACGCGGCCTCCAGACGGTCGCCGGTGCGCTCGCCGAGCGAGCCGCCCAGGAAACCGAACTCGAACGCGATCAGCACGGCCCGGGTGCCCTCGACGCTCGCGGTGCCGCAGACCACGGACTCCGACTCGCCGGTGCGTCCGGCGGCACGGGCGCGGGAGTCGTCGTAGCCCGGCCAGCCGAGGGGGCCGTCGGGCGCCGTCTCCCGGTCGGCGTGGGGGAGTTCGGTGAACGCGTCGGAGACGAGGGCGATGGTCTCCCGCGCGCCGAGACGCAGGTCGCCGCTCACGAGGTCAGCGCCCGCTTCATGATCTTCCCCATGTCGTTGCGGGGCAGCGTGTCGAGGTACCGCACGACCCGGGGCCGCTTGTGCGGAGCGAGCCGCCGCGCCACATGGTCCGCCAACTCGCCCTCCGCGGGCGGAGCCTGGGGATCGACCGGCACCACCCACGCCACGATCCGCTCCCCGAGGTCCGCGTCCGGCTCCCCGGTGACGGCGGCCTCGCGCACCCCCGGATGCTCCAGCAGCGCGTTCTCGATCTCCCCGGCGCCGATCTTGTACCCGCCGCTCTTGATCAGGTCGGTGGCCTTGCGCCCCACGATCCGGACGTAACCGTCCGGCTCGCGCACCGCCATGTCCCCGGTCCGGAACCAGCCGTCGGCGGTGAAGGCGGCCGCGGTCGCGTCGGGCCGGTTGAGGTACTCGGTGAACAGGTTCGGCCCGCGCACCTGGATCTCGCCCACGGTCTCCCCGTCGTACGAGGTGATCGGCGAGCCGTCCTCCTCCACCAGCCGCAGCTCCACGCCCGGCAGGGGCACGCCCACCGTCCCCGCCCGGGGTTCCCCGTCCGCCCGCACGCTGGTGTTCATCAGCGTCTCGGTCATGCCGTACCGCTCGATCACCCGCTGCCCGGTCGCGGCCGTGATCCGCTCGTGGTCGTGGACGGGCAGCGCGGCGGAGCCGGAGACGAGCAGCCGCGCCCCGCCGAGCGCCTTGGCCAGCCCCGGGTCGTCGGGGAGGGCCTGGGCGATCCGGTGGTACATCGTCGGGACGCCGAAGAGCATGGTCGCGCCGCCGTCCAGCTCGCGCGCCACGCCGTCGGTGCCGAACCGGCCCAGATGCCGTACGGATCCGCCGCGCCGCAGCGGGCCCAGGACACCCAGCACCAGCCCGTGCACATGGAACAGCGGCAGCCCGTGCACCAGGACGTCGTCCCCGGTCCACTGCCAGGCGTCGGCGAGCGCGTCCAGGGTCGCGGCGATCGCCCGCCGGGGGATGACCGCGCCCTTGGGCGGGCCGGTGGTGCCGGAGGTGTAGACGACGAGGGCCGGAGTCTCGGCCGAGGCGTTGCCGGCCGGAGCGGGGGCGGTGCCGCGCGCGTCGACGTCGACGTCGACGCGTTCCAGGGCCGCCACCGGCGGGGGAAGGTCGGTGCCCGGTGCGGCCAGCACCAGCGCTGGCGCGCTGTCGGCCAGGATGTGCCCGAGTTCCTTCTCCCCGGACTTCGGGTTGAGCGGTACGGCGGCGACACCCGCCTCGAGCGCCGCCACGACGGCCACGGCGGTCTCCAGCTCCGGTGTCGCCCAGACGGCGACCCGGGCGTGGCCCGCGACGCGGCCCGCGAGCGGGCCGGCCGCGGCGGCGAGTTCCGCGTAGGTCAGGGACCGGTCGCCGAAACGGAGGGCGGTGCGCCCCGCCGGACCATCGGTCAGGGCCGGGAAGAGAGAGGACACGCGTCGTAACTCCTTGCCTGAGTGCCTGAGGGCCTGGGTGCCTGGGTGCTGAGTGTGTCTGAAGGGGGCCTGATGGCCGACTGGTGCTGTCTGCTGCGGCCTACCCGAACCCGGGCCCGACCATGACCGGTAGCGGCCGCGCGGGGGAAGAGGGCCGGGGTACGTTCCGGCCGGGCAGGGCGCCGTCACGGCCGGGCAGGTCCCCGTTCAGGCCGCTGCCTCCCGCACGTCGGCCACCACACAGCTGACATTGTCCGGGCCGCCCGCGGCGTTCGCTTCGGCGACCAGGGCACGGACCGTCGCGTCCGGGGCGGGGACCGTGGTGAGCAGCCGGCGCAGCCGGTCCTCCGGGACGACCGTCGACAGTCCGTCCGAGCACAGCAGGTAGCGGTCACCGGGGCGGGCGTCGTGCAGCCGCAGGTCCGGTACGGCCGGGGCGCCGCCGGTCAGGGCCTTCAGCAGCAGGGAGCGCTGCGGGTGGGACACCGCCTCCTCGGCGGTGAGCCGGCCCTCGTCGATCATCGACTGGACCACGGTGTGGTCGTCGGTGATCCGGAAGAGGCCACCGTCGCGCAGCAGGTACGCGCGGGAGTCCCCGATGTGGACCAGCGCGAGCCGGGACCCCGTCCACAGCAGCGCCGTGAGGGTCGTCCCCACGTCGTCCCCGCCGTCCGCCACGTCACGGACCGCCTCGGTCGCGCCCCGGACCGCGTCCTCCAGAAGGTTGAGGACGTTGCCGGCCGGGAGTTCCTCCGTGTCCAGGAACCTCAGCGCTTCCACGGCGGCGCCGCTCGCGGGCGCGCCCGCCGGGCCGAAGCCGTCCGCGACCGCGAGCAGCCGGGTGCCCGCGTACACCGTGTCCTGGTTCTGCGGGCGGACCCGGCCGCGGTCCGAGTGGGCGGAGTAGCGCAGTTCGAGCATGGTGGTGTCCTTCCTCGGTGCTGCCGTCAGCTGGTGGACGAGGAACGCGGCGAGGTCCCGCCGTGCGGCCGTCTCCGCCTCGACCCGCGCCCAGTACGCGCGGATCTCCGCGGCGGCCTCCGCCGGAGGAAGGGCGGCCACCTCCCGGATGCGGGCCAGCGGCATCCCCAGCCGCCGCAGCCACGCCACGAGCCGGGCCCGCTCGACCTGCTCGGCCGCGTAGTAGCGGTAGCCGGTGTCGGGGTCCACCCGTGCGGGGCGCAGCAGGCCCAGGCCGTCGTACAGGCGCAGGGCCTTCGGCGACAGCCGGGAGGCCCGTGCGAAGGCTCCGATGGTCAGCATGTCCACGGACGTCCGCCCCCTCTTCGCGCCGCGCGCTCTCCGCGTTCCGCCACCGATGCTGGGGCTTCACCGAAGGTGAAGGTCAACCCGGTGCCGAGGGTGTCACGGACCCGGCTAGCCTGCGGGAGTCGTACAGCCGTCCGAGGAGGTCATCCGTCGTGCCCCGCATCGCCCTCGTCACCTATGACCCCCGCCCGGAGCCCAGCGCGGACCGTGATCTCCCGGTCCTGCTGCGGGCCCTGGGGGACGCCGGCGCCGAGGCGGAGGCCGTGTACTGGGACGACGCCGGCGCCGACTGGTCCTCCTACGACCTCGCCGTCATCCGTTCCACGTGGGACTACAGCTGGCGGGCCGCCGAGTTCACCGAGTGGCTCGAGCGCTGCGCCGCGCTGACCCGGCTCGCCAACCCGGTCGAGGTGGTGCGCTGGAACACCGACAAGCGGTACCTCGGACAACTCGCCGAGACGGGGGTGCCCACCGTCCCGACCCGGTACCTCGCCCCCGGCGAGCCCGTCGGGCTTCCCTCCGACCACGAGTACGTCATCAAGCCGACCTCCGGCGCCGGAGCCCGCTTCGCCGCCCGCTACACGCCCGACGAGCACGACACCGCCGTACGCCACCTGGAGCGCATGCACGCGGAGGGCTTCACGGCCATGGTCCAGCCGTACCTCGAGGGCATCGACGTCGAGGGCGAACGGGCGCTCCAGTTCTTCGCCGGACGTCTGCTGCACGCCAGCCGCAAGGGCGCCGTCCTCGCCCCCGGTACGCCCTACGACGCCGACAAGGTGGCCCATCCCGACCTCGAGGTCTGGCAGCCGACCTCCGCCGAACTGGCCGTCGCCGAACGCGCGCTGGCCGCCGTACCGGGCACGCCCGACCTGCTCTACGCCCGCGTCGACCTGGTCGACGGCGAGGACGGCGAGCCCCGCCTGATGGAGCTGGAACTGGTCGAGCCCAACCTGTTCCTGTGGCTGCACCCGGGGTCGGTGCCGCGGGTGACGGAGGCCATCCTGGCGGCCGCGGGCTGACCGCCGTCGGCCGCGGCGCGTCCGGCGTCGGCCCCGACGCGGCTCGTTACGGGTGCGCTACGGCCGACGGCCACTCCCGACCCGGCTGCCGTTCGGCTCTTGCTTGCCGCTTGCCGCTTGCCGCTTGCCGCTTGCCGCCTGACGCCTGACGCCTGCCGCCTGACGCCTGCCGCCTGCCGTCTGACGCCTGCCCTCCGGCGCCTGACGCCCGCCCCTGACGCCCGACGCCTGGCGCCTGCCCTCCGGCGCCTGACGCCCGCCCCTGACGCCCGGCGCCCGACGCGGCGCGCGGCCCGGCGGCGGTGGCTGTCGTCCGACCGGCGGTGGCTGTCGTCCGACCGGCGTCGGCCGTCGCTCGGCCGGCCGCCGGCTGCGGCCCGACGTCGGGTGGTGTTCGGCGACCTGACCGGCTGCTGCCGGTGTTCGGCGGCCCTGACCGGCCGCCCGTGCTCGGCGCGCCCCCGACCGGCCGCCGCCCCCGCTCCTCTACCCCCGCACCGCCGTCCGCTGCAACAACCCCCACGTGAACTCGGCGACCACCTCCCGTGGCACGCCCCGCGCGTCCGGTGCCGTGAAGGTCAGGCCCCAGCGGGTGGGGGCCGTGCCCTCCAGGGGGCGGGCGGGGGCGAAGGCGCGGGCGGCCTCGTCGACCGTGCAGGACCAGGGGGCCAGGTCGTCGAGGGTGCGCAGGAGCGGTGGCTCGGCTCCCGGGGCGCGGACCAGCCACTCGTTCCAGACGGCGCCGTTCGGGGCGAGGAGGACCTCGAAGCGCAGGTCGGGCCAGAGGGGGAGCGGCCAGAGCCAGGCTTCGCAGTCGAGGTCGCCGATCCGGCGGGACAGCACGGTCCGCGGGGCGCCGAGCACCGAGCGGTACCGGGAGGCGGCGGCGCGGGCGCGCGGGGAGCGGACCATCGCCTGCCACCGTTTGTTCGCCTCGCGCATGTCCGCCAGGGAGGCGCCCAGCTCGCGGCGGGCGTCCTCCACCAGGCCGGGGTTGTGGTCGGCCATGCGGCGCAGCAGCACCAGCTGGAAGTGGAAGGGCGTGAACGGGCCGGCGGGTCGGCCGGCGGGGCGCTTCTCTGGCGGCATGCGGTCCATCGTCGCCCACGCCCGAGGTGTCGCCGGCCGGGAGCCGGACGGCGGCACCCGGGTGTCGGCAGGTCGGCACGTGACGACCATTGCCCGGCGCAACCGATATGACTAGCCTGTGTTCGTCATGCCGATCGCCTGTTGAAATTTCGAACACAGGCTCTGAGACGACTAAGGGAGGGGGCCGGTCGTGGGACGACTCGTACCTGCCGTGACCCGGGCTCTCGACATTCTCGAGCTCTTCCTCGACGGGGACGGCACGCTCTCCGCCCCCGACATCGTGCGCAGGCTCCAGCTGCCGCGCACCACCGTGCACGAGCTGGTGACCACGCTCGCCGCCCGGTCCTACATCGTCCCGGTGCCCGGCCAGTCCGGACGCTACCGCCTGGGCGTACGTCCGTACCAGCTCGGCAGCCGGTACGCCGAGCAGCTCGACCTCGCCGCCGAGGGGCAGCAGGTGGCCCGTACCGTCGCCGAGACCTGTGACGAGACGGTCCACGTGGCCATCCTCGAGGGCACGGACGTCATCTACATCGCCAAGGTCGACTCCACGCACGCCGTACGCATGGTGTCCGCGGCCGGCCGTCGCCTCCCCGCGCACTGCACCTCCGTCGGCAAGATGCTGCTGGCCTCCCTCCCCGATTCCGAGCTGTCCGCCCGCATCCCGGACGACGCGGACCTGGTCAGGATGACCCCGAACAGCATCACCGAGCCGGACGCCCTGCGCGAGGCCCTCGCGGAGATCCGGGAGCGGGGCATCGCGGTGGAGAGCCGCGAGTCCAACCCGGACGTCAGCTGCGTCGCGGCCCCGGTCCGCGACCGCACCGGCAAGGTCGTCGCCGCCCTGTCCATCTCGGTCCCCATGATCCGCTGGAGCGACGAGCGCCGCGCCGAACTGGAGCAGCTCGCCGCCAAGGGCGCCGCCGAGCTCTCCGAACTCCTGGGTTACCGGAGCGTGGCATGACGACGTACACACGGACGTACGAGGTCGCGGTCCGCGCCGAGGCGACCCTCGGCGAGGGCCCGACCTGGGACGCGGCGACGGGCACCCTGCTCTGGCTCGACATCCTGGGCTCCCGTCTGCACACCTACGACCCCGTCACCGGACGCCGCACGGTCCGGGTCACCGACCAGCACGTGGGGGCGGCCAAGCCCCGCGCGGGCGGCGGCCTGGTCCTGAACCTCCGGGACGGGGTGGGCCTGCTCGACCCGGACGACGGCTTCCGCTGGCTCCACCACGAGCCGGTCCCCGGCCGCCGCGCCAACGACGCCGCCGTGGCCCCCGACGGCTCCCTCTGGGCCGGCACCATGCGTTACGACGAGGCCCCCGGCGGCGGCACCCTGTCCCGTCTCACCGGCGACGGCTCGGTCGAGGTGGTCCTCGACGACGTGGCGGTGAGCAACGGCACGGGCTGGAGCCCGGACGGCCGCCTCATGTACTACATCGACTCCCCGACCCGCCGCGTCGACGTCTTCGACCACGCCGAGGGCCGGGTGTCCGGCCGCCGCCCGTTCGTGGGGATCGAGGAGGGCGCGGGTTTCCCGGACGGCCTGACCGTCGACGCGGACGGCTGTGTGTGGGTGGCCCTCTGGGACGGCGGAGCGGTACGGCGTTACACGCCGGCGGGTGAGCTGGACCGGGTGATCGAACTGCCGACCCCGCGGGTCACGGCATGCGCGTTCGGCGGAGCCGACCTGACCGACCTGTACATCACGACGGCCCGGGTGGGCCTGGACGCCCCCCATCCGGTGGCGGGATCCCTGCTGGTGGTACCGGGAGCGGGCAAGGGCGTCGCCCAGCCGGCGTTCGCAGGCTGACGGGCGAGCCTGGACCACCATCGCCCACCCCCGCCGGGCCGCGGGCCTGCGTGCCGCCCGGGGCGGCAGGGGTGGGCGAGGGGGCCCGCGAGAGCGGAGCCGAGAGTCGGGCAGGCACCCACGAGCGTCGGGCCGCGCGACCCGCCCGCCCGCACCGGCCGACCCAGCCACCGCACCCCGGCCGGCAGCAGCGGGCCCACTTCCCGCCCCGGCACCGAACGACCCCGCTGCTGCACCTCCCCACCCCAGCTACCGCAACCCCGCCCGCTCTCCAGCTACCGCAACCCCGCCCGCTTCACCTCGTCCGCCGTCAACGGCGGAGCCGACAGCGCCGGCCTCAAGGGACCCACCGCCGCCGCCACCAGCACCGACGGTGACAGCAGGACCTCCGCCCCCCGCTCCAGTGACGTCACATCGGTCACCCGCCGGGCGATCCGCCCGTTCCCGGTGGCCGTGTGCATCAGCCGGTCCACGTACGCGGCCACCAGCCGGTCCCGCAGCGTCGGCCCGTTCTCGGCCGCGCCCGGATAGAACACGTCCTGCCCGATCGCCAGGTCCCACGCCGCACCGACCGGCCGCGCCACCGCCCGCTGGACACGGCGGGACAGTCCCGGCGTGCCCCAGCCCTGCCGTCGTACGACCTCCCGGAGGAGCACCGCGCTCTGCGCCGCGACCGACATGCCGTGCCCGTACACGGGGTTGAACGCGGCCAGCGCGTCGCCGAGGACGGCGAAGTTCTCGGGCCAGGCCGCCATCCGCTCGTAGAAGTGGCGGCGGTTGACGGTCGTACGGGTGAAGGACACGTCCGTCAGCGGTTCCGCACGCTCGATCAGTTCGCCGATCAGCGGGTGCCGCAGCCCCCGGGCGAACCGGAGGAAGTCGTCGGCCCCGGTGGGCGGTTCGCCGCCGCGCGTGCCGCACAGGGTGACGATCCACCGGCCGTCCTCGACGGGCAGCAGGAAGCCCGACCGTCCCGGCCGGCCCCTGCCCGGCGGGTCGGGCTGCACGTTGACCACCGGGAAGCCGTCCCGGGCCGGCTCGGGAGCGAGGAAGAGCCGACTGGCGTACGCGAGGCCGGAGTCGACCTCGCGCCGTTCCACCTCGGGCAGCCCGAGCGCCGTGAGCCACCGGGAGGCGCCGGAGCCGCGGCCGGTCGCGTCGACGACCAGCCCGGCCGCCAGCACCCGCTCCCGACCGCCGTCACCACCGACGCCGCCGTCACCACCGTCTCCGCCGCCGACCTGCCGTATCCGTACGCCCGTGACGGCCCCCGCCGTCCCCTCCAGCCCCAGCACCTCGGTGCCGCCGAGCAGTTCGACCCGTCCGTCCGCGAGGACCTCCGCGCGGATCGTCGCGTCCAGCAGGTCCCGACCCGCCAGGATCACGTGGTGGGACTCGGCCCAGCGCCGGAACCAGCCCTGGGAGGCCATCACGACCATGTCCGTCGTGACCGGTGCCCGGCGCGCCCCCGCGTCGCGCAGCGCCCCGGTGACGCCCGGCAGCAGTTCCTCCACGGCCCGCACCCCGCCCGACCACAGCATGTGGGCGTGGCGTGCCTGCGGCAGACCCCTGCGGGGCTCGGGCCCCTCCGGCAGGACGTCCCGCTCCACGACGACGACCCGGTCGGCGAACTCGGCGAGGGCACGCGCCGCGAGCATGCCGGTATGGGATCCCCCCAGGACGACGGCGGTTCTGGCGGGGTTGGGCGGTTCAGTCATGCGTGGACACGCTCTCTGCCGGCGCGGCCGCGCGGACGCGGACCGCGGTGATCTCGTCGGGACGGCGAAGGACCTCGGACACGGCCTGGATCTCTCGCAGCAGGTAGGTGGTGTCCGGCTCGGACGGCCCGTCGGGCCCGTCCGGGCCGCCGGACGCGGAAGCCGCGGCGCCGCCGGCGGACGAGGTCCGCTCCCCGGCGGCGACGGCGTCCAGGATGGTCACGGCGGCGGCGAGGGCCTGCGCCCGCCCGCGGTCGTGTCCGAGCGCGAGGGCGGCGTCGTATGCCCGTGCCCGCAGGTCCTCGTCGAGGTGGCGGGAGAGCTGGAGGAGCGCGTCGCGGATGAACGTCTCACGCAGGATCAGGCGCAGTTCCGGCGTGGCGCGCAGGGCGAAGGGCTCGCGGCCGGCGGTGACGGTCCGCATCAGCCGGGCGAGGGGCTTCAGGCTCCGGTGCCGGCGGCGGACCAGCCAGCGCTCCTGGAGGTACTGGCCGGCGTGCGGCACGATGAAGCCGATCGCGACCAGCGTGGCGGCGACGCAGGCGGCCGACGGCGCCACGTTGGTGTTCAGCCAGTCCAGGTCGTGCCCGGTCCAGCGGGCGCCGACGGCCGTCAGCTTGGCCGCGCTGAAGAGCAGGTTCGTCGCGTAGCCGACGCCCAGGAACCGCAGGCCCCAGCGCAGCCAGGCGTCGAGGCCGTCGGTGCGGATCCAGTTCCAGATCAGCCGGGCCGTGATCGAGCAGGCCACCGTGTGCGCGACCAGGTAGAGCAGGATCTCCTCGCGCATGAACGGCGTGTTGGCGTAGTACGTGTCCAGGTCCCGGATCTGTTCCACGGGCACGTCGGCCAGGGCGAACAGCACCCACAGCGCGACGACCACGGCGGCGTAGACGGAGACCACCCACCGGGTCGCGCGCCGGGTCTGCGGCGAGCGCTCGGTGCCGCCGTTGCGCCAGGCGATGATCAGCAGCAGCCAGGACGCGGAGAGCGCGGTGAGCAGGGAGTACACCCAGGGAGCCGCGATGTTCGGTACGCCGGTGACCCGGTTGGTCCAGGCGATGGTCTTCGGCGCCGCGAAGACGAACACCGCGCAGGCGAACACCAGCAGGCCGCCGACGGCGCGCAGCAGCGGGTCCCGCCACAGCTTGAGGATGCTGGGCAGTTTGATCGCCAGGGCGGCGGTCAGGACCACGGTCGGCAGCCAGAAGGACACGTACATCCCGCTGAGGAGGTCGCCCGCCGCCATGGAACTCCCGGCCGACGCCAATCCGTTGCTCCCCGCCGTCAGCAGGCCGTCCGTCGATAACCCGCCCGTCAACAACCCGTTCCTCGACAACACTTCCGTCACGAGCCCGTTGGTCACCGCGCCGTACCCCTGCGTCCGCGGTAGCCGAGGGTCCGCTGGACCGGGTCGGGGGGCGCGCTGCGGGCCCGTCCGGACAGGTACGGCCGGAAGGCGGCGGCGAGCCGGTGCCCGAAGGCGTCGGCCTCGGCCTCGTCGTCCTCGCGGGAGCCGTCGCGGGCGGCGACGGTCAGGGCGATGTCGTCCCAGCCGGGCCGCTTCGCCAGCGCGTGCGCGGCGGCCGCGCCGACGCCGTGGTGGTGGTGCCGGTGACCGGCGTGCAGGTGCCACAGCTCATGCCCGAGGATGACCAGTTGCTGTACGTCCTCGGCGCGCTCCTCGATGATGACCAGGTCGAAGTCCTGGAACTCCACCCACAGTCCGGTCACGTCGAACTCGTCGGGGAACCGCTCGAAGCGCAGTTCGACGGGCCGCCCGCCGCGCAGTGCGGCCATCTCCTCGCACAACGCCCGGGCCACCTCCCGCACATCGGCCGGGGGGCGGGGCCGCGCCCGCAGCGCGGCGGAGAGGTCGCCGGCCAACTCGCGCATGGCCGGGCGGGTTCTCGCGCGCCGCAGCGCCGAGGCGATCCGGGCCGCCTTACCGCGCGCGCCCGCGATGTCCATCCGGTCCCCCTTCTCGCCGCCCTGCGGCGGCCTGTTCGAGCCTACGCGGCCGGATGTGTCCGCGTCACGTGAAGTCGTTCACCGGTACACGATCACCGGGTGCGGCGGACGCGAGTAGAAAGCGCTGTCATAAGTCGTGTCAGAACCATTGACGCGCGGGCGCATCGAATTTACGGTCCCGTTCGAAGTTACGGGCGCTATTCGATAGGTCGAACGACAGGGGCAAGGGATGGGACAACCCGGCCTGAACCGCAGGCAACTCCTCGCTGCCGCAGGCGGATTGACGGTCGCCGGAAGCTTCGGCTTCGCCGCGCTGGGCACCGGCGCCGACGCACTCGCCGCCGGCTCTCAGACCCGCGTGCGGTACTGGAACCTCTTCAGCGGCGGCGACGGCGCCAACATGATCGCGATGCTGGACGCCTTCCGTCAGGACAATCCCGGCATCGACGTGAAGGACTCGACCCTCCAGTGGGGCAACCCCTTCTACACCAAGCTGGCCATGGCGGCGGCGGGCAACCGCGCACCCGACCTCGGTGTCATGCACCTGGGCCGGGTCACCGGCTTCTCGCCCGGCCGCCTCCTGGACCCCTGGGACGTCGAACTGCTCGGCAAGTACGGCGTGCGGGAGGAGGACTTCAACCCGCAGCTGTGGAAGCGGGCCGTCCTCGACGGCAAGCTCTACGCCCTGCCCCTCGACATCCACGTCCAGCTCTGCTTCTACCGCAGGGACGTGCTGAAGAAGGCGGGCCTGCTCGGCGCCGACGGGCGGATGGTGCCCGTCACCTCCGCCGACGAGTGGTTCGACGTGCTGAAGGAGGCGAAGAAGGCCACGCAGAAGGGGCTCCAGACCATCGGCCTGTGGCTCAACGACCAGAACTTCCAGTGGTGGTTCTTCGTCGCCTTCTACACCCAGCTCGGCGGCACCTGGTTCGACGACGCCAACACCGAGGTCACCTTCGACACCGACAAGGCCACCCAGGTCCTGGAGTTCCTGCGCCGCCACATCACCGACGGGTACGCCAACCCGGGCTTCGGGGGCGCCGCGGGCGCCGAACAGTTCATCAACGGCTCCCCCTTCGTCTGGGAGGGCAACTGGTCGGTGCCGGTCTTCGACGGCGCGAAGCTCGACTACGGCGCGACCCCGCTGCCGCCCGTCTTCGGCAAGCAGGCCACCCACGCCGAGTCGCACTCCTTCGTCCTGCCGCACCAGTCCGACCGCGGCGGCGCCACCAACGAGGCCGCCCACCGGCTCGCCGCCTACGTCGTCCGGCACGCCCGGCAGTGGGCGGCCGGCGGCCACATCCCCGCCTACACGCCCACCCTGTCCACGGCCGCGTACAAGGAGCTGCAGCCGCAGAGCGAGTACGTGTCCGCCATGGACCACCAGGCCACCGAGCCGAAGGTGTGGTTCGCGGGCTCCACCGGCATCCTCGCCCAGGGCGTCGGCCCGATCGTCGCCGCCTCGACGATGGGCTCCGTCAAGCCGGAGACCGCCGCCCGCCGGATGAAGGGCGCGCTCACCCAGCTGCTCGCCATGAAGAACCCCATGGACGGCAGGACAGCCGCGGAAGGAGGTGCGGCCGCGTGATGGCGACCAGTGCCCAGACCCTCGCCGCACCCGCACGCGCGAGGACCGCCGCCGACAGCGCCACCCTCCGCCGCAAGCAGGGCTTCCAGCACGGCGGCTGGTTCGTCGCCCCGTTCCTCGTCCTGTTCGCGCTCTTCGTGATCTGGCCGCTGCTGCGCGGCATCTACCTCAGCTTCACGGACGCCAACATCACGGGCGACGGCGAGAGCTTCGTCGGCCTCGACAACTACCGCGAAGCCCTCAAGGACCCGCTGATGTGGGACGCGCTCGGCCACAGCGCCTACTTCACGCTCCTGGTCGTGCCCTGCATCACCGTCCTCGCCTTCCTCCTCGCGATGCTCGCCCACCACATCGAGCGCGGCAAGTGGCTGTGGCGGCTGTGCTTCTTCGCCCCGTTCCTGCTGCCCTCCACCGTCGCGGGCAACCTGTGGCAGTGGCTGTTCAACCCCGGCACGGGCATGATCAACCACGTCTTCGGCATCGAGACGCCGTGGCTGGTCGACAAGTCGTACGCCATGCTCGCCATCGTCATCACGACCCTGTGGTGGACCGTCGGCTTCAGCTTCCTGCTCTACCTCGCGGCGCTCCAGGGCATCCCCGGCCACCTCTACGAAGCCGCCAAGCTGGACGGCGCCAACGCCTGGCACCGCATGGTCCACATCACCCTGCCGATGCTGCGCAACATCACCGGTCTCGTCATCGCCCTCCAGATCCTCGCCTCGCTCCAGGTCTTCGACCAGGCCGTGGTGATGATGGACTTCACGCCGGGACCCGAGGAATCGACCCGGACCTTCGTGCAGTACACCCTCGAAGCGGGCTTCACCAGCTACCGCGTGGGCTACGCCTCCGCCATCTCCGTCATCTTCTTCGTGATCATCGCGGCCGTCGCCCTCGCCCGGATGTGGCTGCTGCGCAACCGTGAGGAGGGCGCCCGATGACCACCGCCGCACAGATCCGCGTCAAGCCCCGCAAGGTGTGGACGCCCAGCCAGATCGTCCTCACCCTCCTCGGCGCGGCGGTCTCCGTCGTCTTCCTCGCGCCGTTCGCCTGGGGCCTGTTCACCTCGCTCAAGTCGGAGACCGAGGCCGTGGCGGTGCCGCCGCACTGGCTGCCGGAGGACTGGACGGGCCAGGCGTGGACGGCACTCTTCGAGACCGGCAACATCACCAACTGGTTCGTCAACTCCCTGGTCGTCTCGGTGTGCGTGACGTCCGTGGTGCTGCTCGTGAGCGCGCTCGCCGGATACGGCTTCGCGCGCACCGAGTTCCGTGGCAAGAGCGCTCTGATGGGCCTGGTCATGGCGGGCCTGATGATCTCTCCGGCGGTCCTCGGCGTCCCCCTCTTCACCACCGTGCAGCAGATGGGGATGGTCGACACCTACTGGGGCATGATCCTGCCGCAGTGCGCGCCCGCCGCGATGGTCTACATCCTCTACAAGTTCTTCCAGGGCATCCCGCGCGAACTGGAGGAGGCGGCCTTCATCGACGGCGCGGGCCGCTGGCGGGTCTTCTTCACCATCGTGCTCCCGCTGTCCCGCCCCTCCCTCGCGGCGGTCGGCATCTTCACCTTCATCGCCTCGTGGAACAACTTCCTCTGGCCGTACATGGTGACCAACAACCCCGACCTGATGACGATGCCGAACGGCATCGCGACCGTCATGAACTCCTACGGCATCCAGTGGGCCCAGCTCATGGCCGGCGGCCTCATGGCGGGCCTGCCGCTGATCGTCGTCTTCGTCTTCTTCCAGCGCCAGATCGTGGCGGGTGTCGCGCACACCGGCCTCGCCGGCCAGTGACTCCCCTTAAGGAGCTACGCACGTGAAGCGTCTCGGACTCGCGGCGACCGTCGCCGCGGCCCTCCTCGCCCTGCTGCCGACCACGGCCGCGGCGGACGTGACGTACCCCGACCCGCAGCCCCTCACCGGCCGGCAGATCATCCACGACCCGACGGTCATCCGCCTGAAGTCGGGCGGCTATGTCGCCTACTCGACGGGCGGTGTGATCGGCGCCCGCCTCTCCACCGACCGCGTCCACTGGGACGACGCCGGCAACGCCTTCGCCGAGCCCCCGGGCTGGTGGTACGAGTACAACGCCACCGGCGATCCCTGGGCGCCCGACATCTCCTACCGCGCGGGCCGCTACTGGCTCTACTACGCCGTCTCCTCCTGGGGCTCCAACCACTCCGCGATCGGCGTCGCCACCTCCCGGACCGGCCTGCCCGGCACCTGGACCGACCACGGCAAGGTCTTCACGTCCGAGCGCACGGACTCCTGGAACGCCATCGACCCCGCGATCGTCCGGGCCGACGGCAGGCTGTGGATGTCGTTCGGCTCCTACTGGACGGGCATCCGCATGGTCGAGCTGAACCCGAGGACCGGCAAGGCGGTGGAAGGCGCCACGGTCCACCACCTGGCCACCCGCCCGGACGCCCCGTACGCGGTCGAGGGCCCGTACATCGTCAAGCACGGCCGCCACTACTACCTCTTCGCGTCGTACGACACCTGCTGCGCGGGCGTGAACTCGACGTACCGGATCAGGGTGGGCAGGTCGGCCTCGGTGACCGGCCCGTACGTCGACAGCACGGGCAAGCCCCTGCTGGAGGGCGGCGGAGACCTGCTGCTGGAGGGCCACGGGAGGTATGTGGGGACGGGTGGCCAGTCGGTCTTCCGCGACCGGGGCGAGGACTGGCTGGCGTACCACTACTACGACGCGCAGGACGAGGGCACGCCCAAGCTGGGCCTGAACGCCCTGCACTGGAAGAAGAACGGCTGGCCGGCCGTCGGTTAGCGGCGCGGGGAACCGCGCGCCCGGCCACGGATCACCCGCCCCCGGATCACCCGCACCCGGCAACGCATCAGAACCACCCCGAAGGGACCCCATGTCCAAGAAGGCCCGCTTCACCCTCGACCCCGCCTTCACCGTCGGCACAGTCAACCCCCGCCTCTTCGGCTCCTTCGTCGAACACCTCGGCCGCTGTGTGTACACCGGCATCCACGAACCGGACCACCCCACCGCGGACGCCGAGGGCCTGCGCACGGACGTCCTCGACCTCGTCCGGGAACTCGGCGTCACCGCCATCCGCTACCCCGGCGGCAACTTCGTCTCCGGCTACAAGTGGGAGGACTCGGTCGGCCCTGTCGAGGACCGCCCCCGCCGCCTCGACCTGGCCTGGCGCTCCACGGAGACCAACCGTTTCGGCCTCTCCGAGTACATCGCCTTCCTGAAGAAGATCGGCCCGCAGGCCGAACCGATGATGGCCGTCAACCTCGGCACCCGCGGCGTGGCCGAGGCCCTGGAACTCCAGGAGTACGCCAACCACCCCTCCGGCACCGCGCTCTCCGAGCAGCGGATCGCCCACGGCGACAAGGAGCCCTTCGGCATCCGGCTGTGGTGCCTGGGCAACGAGATGGACGGCCCCTGGCAGACCGGCCACAAGACGGCCGGGGAGTACGGCCGTGTGGCCGCCGAGACGGCCCGCGCGATGCGCCAGATCGACCCGGCCGTCGAACTGGTCGCCTGCGGCAGCTCGGGCCAGTCGATGCCGACGTTCGCCGAGTGGGAGGCGACCGTCCTCCAGGAGACCTACGACCTGGTCGACTACATCTCCCTGCACGCCTACTACGAGCCGCACGACGGCGACGTGGACTCCTTCCTCGCCTCCGCCGTGGACATGGAGTCCTTCATCGAGAACGTCGTCGCCACCTGCGACCACGTGGGCGCGCGCCTGAAGTCGAAGAAGAAGATCAACCTGTCCTTCGACGAGTGGAACGTCTGGTACCTGTCGAAGTGGGAGGAGCACGCCCGCACCAGCGACCCGGCCGACTGGCCGGAGGCCCCGCGTCTGCTGGAGGACAACTACAGCGTCCTCGACGCGGTCGTCTTCGGCTCCCTCCTCATCGCCCTGCTCCGGCACGCCGACCGCGTCACGGTCGCCTGCCTCGCCCAGTTGGTCAACGTCATCGCGCCGATCATGACCGAGCCGGGCGGTCCCGCCTGGCGGCAGACGACGTTCTTCCCGTTCGCCCAGGCGTCCCGCCACGGCCGGGGCGAGGTCCTCGACGTCCGGGTCGACTCACCGACGTACGAGACGAGGAAGTACGGCGAGGCGGACCTGCTGCACGCCACCGCCGTGCGCGCCGAGGACGGCACGGTCACCGTGTTCGCCGTCAACCGCGGCCGCACCGAGCCGCTGCCGCTGGAGGTGGCGCTGAACGGCCTTGGGGTGACACGGCTCGTCGAGCACAGCGTCCTCGCCGACGCCGACCCGGACGCCCGCAACACCCTCGCCGACCCGGAGCGGGTCACCCCGCACGCGGCCGAGGGCACGGCGGTGACGGACGGGACGCTGACGGCGACGCTGGAGCCGCTGTCCTGGAACGTGATCCGGCTGGCCTGAGCCACCCGGCCTCCGGTGCGCCGTCGTCCGGCGGCGCACCGGGGAGCCGGCCGGTCAGCGGCAGGAGCCGGCCGTCAGCGGCGGGAGCCGGCGCGCTTCGGCGGGGCGATGCGTACGCGGGTCCCGGCGGGCGCCTTCTCTATGTCGTCGAGCTGCGCGACGATCGTGGCGCGCAGGTCGTCGTAGTCCTCGAAGCAGTGGTCGTTGAACAGCGTGTAGCCCGTCCACATCAGGTTGGCGCAGACCCGTGCCGGTACCCGGCCGGTCCGGGCGCCCATGCCGACCAGCGCCACCGACGCGATGCTGCCCGGCGCCCTGTTGTTCTGCTGGTGGATCGCCTGGAACGCGGCGGCGCACGCCAGGGCCACGTTCAGCGTCTCGCTCACGTTCTGTGAGGAGGTCTCCATGGTCGGCGTCGAGATCAGGAACCTGGGGCTGACCGCCCCGGACGGAACGCACACCGCGCTTCCCACCGGCAGCCTTCCCTCGAACCGGTCGCGGATCGCCCGCTGCACGCGCAGCTGGATCCCCGCCCCGAGGTGCCGCTTGACGACGGCGTCCACCCCGCCGTCCATCCGGCCCCGCGAGTTGGTCGGGCTGACCCAGGCGTCGACGTCCTCGTCGAGGATCGAGCCCTTGCGGATCTCGATCCCGGGGGTGTCGGCGAACGCCGCCCGCCACGCCTCCACCACCTTGGTGTTGATGTCGGTCAACACCACTCGCAGCGGCGGCTGTACGCGGTTCACGGTCATCTTCCCACTCCCGTCGACAAGGGGTCCTGCCACTGATCACGACGCTACCGGGGGCCACTGACAACGCAGTTGGGAGACCGGGTTGTCGTACCCCGCTGCTAGCGTCCCGGCCATGATCGACGCCAACACCCCCGCCCCGCCCGACCCGAACGACCCGCTGGCTCTCGCCGAGCTGTTCAAGGGCGGTGGCGAACCGTGGCTTCCGCTGCTGAAGCCGGTCATCGAGGCACAGCCGGACGCGGCCGCGTTCATCGGCCCGGGCCGCGGCCAGGACGTCGTCCCCGTGCGCGAACTGACCTTCCAGGCGCTCAAGCCGAACCCTCCGCACAAGTGGAAGGTCGTCGTCTTCGGGCAGAACCCGTATCCGCGGCCGGAGAGCGCCACCGGCATCGCCATGTTCGACAACACCTTCCACGACTGGAAGGACAGCCAGTTCGGCCGGGTCGTCAGCATCCGCTGCATCATCAAGGCGGCGGCGATGTGGAAGTACGGCATCCCCAAGAAGACGCCGATAGCCGACATCCGCGCGCTGTTGAAGAAGCAGGACACCGTGCAGCCGCCGGAGTGGTTCCAGGCGATGCTCACGCAGGGTGTCCTGCTGCTGAACGCGGCACTCACCGCGAGCAGTGACGAGGCGAGGGGAAGCGACCGGCACGCCGGGTTCTGGCGTCCGGTCGCCGAGCGGATCGTCGAGGAGATCCTCAAGGCGAAGCAGCACGCCGACGAGGAGGACCGGGGCGTCGTCTTCGCCTGGTGGGGGGCTCACGCGCGCAGTCTGAAACAGGTCGTTCTCCGGCTCCAGAAGAAGTATCCCGACGTCGAGGTCCGGCACATCGACCACCCCAATCCCGCGGCGCAGGGCGACATCTTCTGCGACGGCGACCATTTCGCGATGGTGAACGACGCCCTGGCGTCGCTGGGCGCCGACGGGATCGACTGGCTGCCGAGCAAGGGGTGGGACAAGCTCGCGGCGGAGGCCGGCGGGACGGACGGCGGTGTCGCCGAGCGCATGGGCGCGTTCATCGCGTCCACCATGGAGCTGCACCAGCTGTACCTGGAGCGGCTCTCCAGCGTCAAGGACGAGGGGCTCGTCCTCCCGGCGATCACCGGCGTGTTCGACACCCCGCTCATGGACTTCCGGGAAGCCGTCTCCCCGGTCGCCGAGCTGCTGTCCGGTCTCGACCGGCACGTCCAGCGCTCCCACGACTTCGGCAAGCGGCGGGCGGACGAGGCGGCCGGCGAGCTGTCCGCCGACGCGATCGCCGCCCTCTACCTCTACACCTGCGAGTCCGCGTTCTACCGGGAGATCAACTCCATTCTGCGTGCCCCGGACCGGTCGAGGGTCGTCCCGTACCTCCCGTATCTGCGGCTGCTGTTCGCGGCGGTGTCGAAGCTGCCCGTCCGCACGGAGCCGCTGTGGCGCGGTGTGTCGCTGGACCTGCGCGCGCAGTACCCCGTCGGACGGACCGTGACCTGGTGGGGTGTGTCCTCGTGCACGTCCGAGCTGGGCGTGGCCCGGGCGTTCCTCGGCAGCCGTGGCAAGCGGACCCTCTTCGAGGTGACCCCCGCCCGGGCCGTGGGCATCCGCGACTTCTCCGCGTTCACGGGCGAGGAGGAGTACATCCTCCTGCCGGGCACGCAGCTCGAGGTGGTCGATGTGAAGGCCGAGCGCGGCGGCCTGTGCACGGTGAAGCTGGCCGAGTCGGCGGAGCAGCCCCTCGTGTCCTGAGCGGGGATGTGAACGGGCCGGGGTGAATGGCCGGACTTCGGCCTGGGCGCGTCCCACGCAGCTCCCTACGATGCGATCGCCCCGGTCCTTCACAGCAACTTCATTCATTCTTCACAGAGTTGGTGTGCGGAGCCCAGGGCGCCTCCACCCCCCACCGATTCCACCGAAGGGGAGAGACCCATGACAGCTGGGCTGCTCCTGGGTGGTGCCGCCGCCGCTCTCGTCACGGCCGCACTGCCCGCGCACAACCCGTCCCCCGGGTTCGTCGACCCGCCCCCGGACAAGATCGTCATCAAGGTCGCCACGGTCAACGGCTCCGGCTGCCCCCAGGGCACCGCGGCCGTCGCCGTCTCCGAGGACAACACCGCGTTCACGGTGACCTACAGCGACTACCTCGCCCAGGCCGGCGGCAACTCCGACCCCACGGCGTTCCGCAAGAACTGCCAGCTCAGCCTGATCGTCCACGTCCCGCAGGGCTTCACGTACGCCATCGCCAGCGCGGACTACCGGGGATTCGCCTCGCTCCAGCCGGGCGCGAGCGCGGTTCAGCGCGCCTCGTACTACTTCCAGGGCTCGTCCAGCACGGTGTTCAAGAACCACAACTTCACCGGCGCCTACAACGACAACTGGCAGGCCACCGACACCACGGACTGGGCCCAGCTCGTCTACGCGCCCTGCGGTGTCCAGCGCAACTTCAACATCAACACGGAGCTGCGCGTGAACGCCGGCACGGCGTCGCCGGGCAAGGTCAGCTTCATGACGATGGACTCGACGGACGGCGACATCAGCACCGTGTACCACATGGCCTGGAAGGAGTGCCCGGGCAAGTGAGAGAAGGGGCCGCCCGCCCGGCGGACGGCCCCCCTTTCCCTACGATCACTCGGCCGCGTGGGCGACGAACTGCGCCCAGGCGGTGGGGGAGAGGGCGAGCTGGGGGCCGTCCTGGTCCTTGGAGTCCCGGACGTGGATTCGGCCGGGGCGGGTGGCGACCTCGACGCAGTCACCGGAGCCGCTGCTGCTGTAGCTGGATTTGTGCCAGACCAGGGCGACTTCAACGCAGTCTCCGTCGCCGCTACTGCTGTAACTGCTCTTGAGCCAGGCCAGTTCGGACGCGCTCATAGATCTCCTCGCATCTGCCGCAACAGGCTCGCGGAGTCTTCAGGGGTGAGAGCCTGTGAACGCATCCTGGCATACCGCATCTGGAGCACGCTGATTGCTTTCGCGTCGGAGATGAGCTGGCCGCTTTCCGGGGCCTCCATGTAGGCGAACCACTTGTGCTTCGGTGTCTCCAACAACTGCATGGGTCCGTGCAGTCCAGCGTGTGCCCTTCTTACCAGCGGCATGATCTGGATCTCGACGTTCCGCAACTCGCCGACGTCCAAGAGGTGATCGATGGCCGCACGGGTGACCTGCGTTCCGCCGGTTCGGCGCAACAACACATGCTCCTCGATGATGAAGCTGAAGGCGGTGTTCGGCCGTTCCCGCAGCAGCTTCTGTCGTTCCGCGCGCGCAGCCCAGTTGGCCTCGATCTGCTCGTCGTTCAGCGGCGGCAGTTCGTCGATGAACAACTGCCGCGCGTACGCCTCCGTCTGCAACAGCCCCGGAATCATCCTGCACTCGTAGGTGTACAGGGTGATCGCCGCCTTCTCCAGGTTCGCCCACCGTCGGAACCAAGCCGCCAGCCCCGGCTGCCGCTCCAGGTACTCCGCCCCCCGCCGTAACGCCCCCGTGTTCCCCAACGCCCTCTCCGCCGCCTCGACGAAGTCCACGTCCGGCATGCGCCGACCCAGCTCCACCGACGCCACCGTGTGTTTGGAGAAGCCCACCAGGTCCCCGAACTCCTCCCTGCTCAGCCCCTGGAACTCGCGCAGCGCCTGCACCACCGCGCCGAACGTCCGCAGACTGTCCGACGACTCCGGTTCACCGCTGCCGCTGCCCGTACCCACGTGTCCGTCGACCACCATCGGTCACCTCCCGCGCACATGGTCACGGGCGGTCACCAGTACTGTCCAGTGCGTGACCGCGTACGCTGCGCGAGCGTACGCGGCTCCCACCTGGAGAAGTGGCCCTCCGACCCGTCACATTGGCCGCATGACAGCACGACCCTCCCCCCAACCGCTGGTTACCGTACGTGTGTTCACCCAGCGGCTGAGTTCGACTCCCCGCGGCGCCCGCCTCGCCCGGCACCTCGCCCTGAACCAGCTCCACGCCTGGGGCATCCCGCACGGCACGGACGTCTCCGACGCCGTCGCGGTGATCGTCGCCGAGCTGGCGGCGAACGCGGTGACCCACGGCCGGGTCGCCGGCCGGGACTTCGAGCTGCGGCTCTCCCTCGTGCCGGGGAGCGTCCGGGTCGAGGTGGGTGACACCCGTACGGGCCCGCGTCCGCCGGGACCGGGTGCCGTACGGAACGCGAGCCCGCTGGACGAGACCGGCCGTGGTCTGTTCCTGGTCGACGCGCTGGCCGCCCGCTGGGAGGTGGTCGACCGGGAACCGCCGCCGGGCAAGACCGTACGGGCCGAGGTGGACGTACCCGGATGGCTCGGGATCGCGAGACGGGTGGGTGCCTGACCGCTGACCTCCGCGCGACGCCGCCCTCCCCGTCGCCCCCGAGTGGGCGTCCGGGCCGTCCTCCGGCGAGTCGGCCGGGCGCCACCGCGGCTGGGTCGACCGGCCGCGGTGACGCGCCGTCACGCACCGGGGATCAGCCCTGCTCCACTCCCAGGGTCAACGATCCCGCGTACCCCGCCGACGGCGAGCTGCCCAGAGCCGTCAGGGTCAACAGCCCCGAGGCCGCGCCTCCGTCGTCGTAGATCGAGTCCTGGGCCAGGGTGGTGCGGGTGACCGTGTTGGTCGAGTAGGGGGAGACGCGCGCGACGGCGGTCGTGATCGTCTCGCTGAAGAAGAGCTGGCCGGTGTGGATCTCCTGGCCGCCGGTGAAGGAGCCGTCCGAGGTCAGGGTGACGTTCGTGTGGACCTTGACGTGGATGTGGACGCAGCGGCCCCGGTACCAGCCGGGGTAGATCGTCGTGATCGCCGCGACGCCGCCGGAGTTCGTCAGGACCCCGCCTCGCAGGAAGGTGCCGTTGTCCGGCTCGTCGTGGCCGTTGTTGCCGACGAAGCCGGAGTACTCGCCGAGGGCGTCGGCGTGCCAGAGCTCGACCAGGGCGTTGGGGAGGGGAGCGCAGGTGTCGTCGTCGACGACGGTGAGGGTCAGCTTCAGCGGGAAGCCCGCCTTGCCCTCGCTGATGTCGGAGCGGACGTACTGCCCGTCCAGGTAGTAGGGGCCTTCGGTCATCTCCTTCGTGAGGGTGCAGACCGCCGCGGCGGCCACGGGGGCGGCGGCCGGGGCGGTGGTGGCGGGGGAGCCGGTCGCGGCGGCGGCACCCACGGCCAGGGTGGCGGCGGTGGCGCCGGTGGCGACCAGAACGGTACGGCGCCCGATGCGCGCCTCTGAGTTTTCTGTCATGAACACGGCACCGTAGGAGCGGTTCCTGTTGACGGGCTGTCAGTTGGGCAAAGTGACGTCCCGTCAAGTCCAGTGCAGGACGGGTTGGGCTCACGTGCGGGCCGGGTACGCCGCCGGGTACGCCGAAGGCGCTCGGCCGGTGACTCGGCCGAGCGCCCTCGTCGTGCTTGTTCCGTGGTCATCTCCGGTGCGGAATTCAACGATTCTTTCGTCCGGGTCGACCGGCCGAAAGGCGGGCTCCCGTCACCAGGGCGGACACGGCACCCCGCTCGCCTTCCTCGGGTCCAGGAACTCCTCCCGGAAAACGTCCAGGGAAGCCCTGAGCAGAGGGATGTCGATCTCCGGGCGGAGGTGGCTCAGCCGTGCCGAGTCGTCGTCCATGCGGAATTCCAGCAGGAGGTCACCCCGCTTTCCGTCGGTCATCTCGACGACTTCCATCGACTCGTAGTCGTTGTGGTCGCTCAGGATGATCAGGGCCATGAACTCACGGCCTTGTACGGAGAACGATCTCATAGCCGTCTCGCCCTTCAGTCGGGTGCGCCGAGTGGCGCCGGGGTCGGGTTGGCGCCCTGACCCCGGCGCCGGCCGGTGGAACCGGTCCCGTCGGGAAGCGGCTCAGGAGATCAGTTTGATCGTCTGCCAGCCGGGCCCGCCGACGACCACCGGCGTGCCCACCACACCGGTCTTGCGGCCGGGGACGAACTCCAGGCCCGCCGAGGTGTTCGGCGTCGTGGTCCACAGGTCGGAGACGCCGTCGCCGTCGGTGTCACCGGAGGCGGTGAACAGCGGACGGGCCGTCGTGGTCCAACCGGTCGCGTAGACCGTGCGGTTGGCCGGAATGCCCAGCGAGGCCGGGTCGGTGCCGCCGTCGGGGACGCCGTCGCCGTCCGCGTCACCGCGGCTGCGGCCGTGGTACAGGTACAGCTCGCCGTTCTCGGTGTTGCGGGCGATCAGGTCGGTGAAGCCGTCGCCGTCCACGTCACCGGGCGAGGCGAGCTGCATCTTGCCCCAGCCGCCGTTGCCGATGAGGTAACCCGAGTCGATCGTGCCGTACGCGTAGCCCGGCAGGAACCACAGCTGGTCGCCGATGACCGCCACGAAGTCCGGGTTGGACGACTCGCTGTCCGGGGTGACGTCACCGATCGAGACGATCTGCTTGATCGTCGCCGGGTCGATCGCCACCTCCGTCTCCGCGTCCGGGAAGAAGTACACCTCCTGCTTGGTGTCCTCGGTGAACTCGCCCTGGCCGTTGTTCGGGTACAGCCACAGCTTGCCGTCCGGGCGGCGGGCCACCAGGTCCTCGTAGAAGTCCTCGGTCCAGTCGCCGCGGTGGGTCAGCAGTGAGCCGCTCCAGCCGCCACCGGAGGACAGCGGGATCATCGTCGCGACCTTGCCGGCGCCGGTACCGCCGTACAGACGCAGGTTGTTGGAGCCGTCGATCGCGAAGAAGTCCGGCATGCCGTCGCCGTTCACGTCACCGGGCTTGTCGGTCACCCCCGGGCTCTTGACGTAGAAGCGGTACGGGTACACCGGGCCGGGGTTGCCGCCCGAGTCCACGATGCGCACGTACAGCGTGTGCGGTCCCGGAGTGAGCGGGGTGATCTCCGCCGTGGCCGAGCCGCCCTTGGTCGTGGGCTTGGCCGAGCTGCTCGGCGGGGTGCGGTCCAGGCCGTACAGGTACTCGGTCGCGCCCGTCTCGCCGTTGGCGCCGAACTGGAACACGCTCTTGGTGCGGGCCAGCGCACCCTCGACCGGCTCCATGTCGGCCGTCGTCTCGGGGTACAGGCCGTCCTTGGAGGCGACGGTCGGCATCACGGTCGGCGCCTTCGGGTCGAAGCCGAAGCGGCAGCCCGGCGCGCCCTGCGTCGGCGTCCAGTCGGAGGCGAGGCCGTTGGCGATGTCCTCGGCCTGCGCCTTCCAGGAGAACTGCCCGTTGCTGGCGCCGATGTGCTTCGCCAGCAGTTCCTTGCCCACGGTGACCTTGGCCCGCGTGCCCTTGGAGTCGCTCGCCTTGACGGTGACCTTCACGCGTGTGTCGAAGAAGACCCCGGGCGAGACGTCGTGCTTACCGGTCGCCCACAGATGGAACTGGACGTTGACGTCACCGCCGTCCGGGTCCCACACCTGCGCGGTCAGCGTCACGTCCGTGTTGCCGAGCGTCACGTACGACGAACCGTTCCCGCACTCGGTGGTGCCGACCTTCGTGCTGGGGATGGTGTCCAGCGACCAGGGCGCCTTCGGCGGGCGGTTGAACTCGACGATCAGCTTCGCGTCCGGCTTGAACTTCTTCCAGCTGTACTCGTCCTTGTCGTCCTCGGCGCTCTGCGGGGCCCGCAGACCGAAGGTGATGTTCGACCACTTGCTCGCCGCCGCCTTGACCGCCGCGTCCTTGGCCGTGAAGTCGACGGCCGCGTTCGCGCAGCCGAAGTCCTCGTTGCCGTGGGCGTAGTTGCGGCTGTCCTGGCGGGTCGACCAGGACGGCTGCTTGTTCCACGTGGTCGACGAGCTGATGGAACCGGTCAGCCACAGCTCCACCGGCTTGGGCGTGCAGGACCACGAGTGCGTCTCGGTGATCTGGAACTGCGCGTCGATCACCTTCACGCCCGCGAGGAACTTCGAGCCCACGCGGAAGAAGGAGCGGGCCGTGCCGCCCGTGGAGTTCTCGTAGCCGACGCGCGCCTCGCTGGTCGTACCGCCGTCCCAGCCGGTGCCGTTCCAGTAACTGCTCGTCGGATGCGGCTTGTAGGCGATCGTCCAGGCCTCGCGGGTACCGGTCATCCGCGGGTCGATGTAGACCGGGAACTCGGTGTCCGGCGAGTCGAGGAGCTTCTGATCCGGCGTCAGCAGGATCTTGTCATCGGTGACTTCGACACCCACCTCGCTGCTCCTGGTGCCGGGAGTGAGCGGGGAGGGCTCGGTGTCGGCGGCGGCCGTGGTCCTGCTCGCGGCCCGAACCGTGCTGACGGCGGCCGTCGGCGTCTTCGCGGAGGCGGTCGACGTCTTGGTGACGGTCCGCGGTGCCGCCCCGGTCTCCTCCTCCGACGTCCCCGACGAGTCCCACATCCGGGCCGTGGAGGACGCGAACACCGTCTGGCCCGCCGCGTTCACGGCGCGGAGCGTGCCGTTCTCGGTGTCCTTCTGCACCTCCAGACCCTTGGTGCGCAGTCCGAACCCGACCTCGGCCAGCTCCGGGCGGTCGGCCGCCTCGGGCGTCTTCACGATGAGTGCCTGGCTGAAACCGTCCACACTGGCCTTCACGGCCAGGTCCACCCCGGGGAAGACCTCCCGGTAGGTCGCGGTGGGGCCTTCGAGGACCGGCTCGGGCAGGGCCTTGGGCCAGGTCAGGGCCAGTTCGCCGCCCTGGTCGGCGAGGGTGACCAGACGGGTGTCACCACCGGCGGAGAACGTGATGTTGCCGGGCGCCGCCTTGGGTGAGACCCGGCCGGCCACCTCGGTGAGCGTGGTGTCCACCGGGGTCCAGGTGCCCTCGCGCTTCACGCGGACGGGCATGGTGTGCTGCGTGGTGCGCAGATTGCCGTTGGGCAGGGCGTGCGTCTCACTGGTCTCGGTGCGGGCGGACGCCACCTCCACCGGCTTGCCGCTCTTGGCGGCCTCCCGGAGTGCCCGCTCCTCGGCGTTCGCGGCCACCGTGGTCGAGTCGGTGTCGGCCGCGACGGCCGTGAGCGGTGAAAGCGGTGTCAGCCCGAGCGTCCCGCCGGCGAGCACCGCGACGAGCACGGCCCGCGCCGAGCGCCTGGTCGGGCGCTGTCTTCGGGATGTATCTGGCATGGGCGAATCCCCCCGGAGTCGTTGCCGTGCCGAGCCCCTCACAGGGCTCGCTGCGAGCCCCTTCACACGGGCCGCGAGGCCGAACAGTACATGCCAAGAGAGGGATTTCTTTACTAACGCATAGTCAAAGTGGGGATTGTCGCATTGCCTTGGCTTTGCTTGTCAGGCTGATCGACAACGCTTACTGTCTGACCGTTCAACACTCGATCACACAGAGTGATCGCAGAGAGTGAGTAAGGGGGAGGTCCTTCAGTGGACCAATTAATCAGACAGCTACGCTTTTTCGGCCACTGGCACAGATCCGTTTCCCTCTTCATCGGGCTCGTTATGTTCGTCGGGCTGATACCCGACGACGCGAGCGCCGCCGATGGAAGCACCCGGATCTCAGACGTGAAACACGACCCGTCCGTTCCGGGACGGGACTTCGACAAGAAGCGCCCGAAGACCCGCGACGACGCCGAGGGCACTTTCAAGCCCGCGGCCGGAAAGATCGCTACGGGCACGTTCACGATGCTGGTGACCGACAGCCGCGACAAGCTGCCCAAGCGGGCGCCGTTGACCACCGGCGCCACCCCGGCTTCCCCGGGCATCCAGGGACAGACCGCCGTGCAGACCGGCATGGTGAAGGCCCGTCAGACCACCACCGCGGCCGCCGCCGCCAAGAAGAGCCTGCGCACCCGGGGTCTCACCCCGAAGCGGACCGCCGCGGCCGCCGGCTCCGCCGTCCAGGTCCAGGTGAAGGACGCGGCCGCCGCCCGCAAGGCCGGCGTGCAGGGCGTCCTGTTCACCGCGGCGCCCGCCGACAACGGCCTGGCGCCCGCCGCCTCCGGCTCCGTCGAACTGGAGTTGGACTACGCGTCGATCAAGGACACCTACGGCGGTGACTGGGGCTCCCGGCTCCGGCTCTACAAGCTTCCGGCCTGTGCGCTGACCACGCCCGAGCTGGAGCGCTGCCGTACCCGTACCACCCTGCCGGGCGCCAACGACCCGGCCGCGAAGACGGTCACCGGCACCGCGGACCTGGCGGCCGCGCCCACCGTGTTCGCCGCGGCCGCCGCCGCCTCCGGCCCGGGCGGCAGCCACGAGGCGACCTCGCTGTCGCCCTCCGGCTCCTGGATGGCCGGCTCGTCCTCCGGCGGCTTCTCGTGGACCTACCCGGTCGAGGCGCCCGAGGTGCCCGGCGGTCCGCAGCCCGAGGTCGAACTGTCCTACTCCTCGCAGGCCGTGGACGGCCGCACGGCGTCCACCAACGCGCAGTCCTCCTGGATCGCCGAGGGCTGGGACTACGAGCCGGGCTTCATCGAGCGGAAGTACCGCTCCTGCTCGGACGACAAGGCCCCGATCAAGAACGACAAGGGCGAGGAGCTCAAGGCCAACAACACCGCCGACAGCGGTGACCTGTGCTGGGGCTCCGACCACGTCGTGATGTCGCTGGGCGGCAACACCACCGAACTCGTCAAGAAGGACGGCACGGACGAGTGGCGTCCCGCCGACGACGACGGCTCCCGCCTGGAGCACAAGTCCGGTGCCGCCAACGGCACCAAGGACGGCGAGTACTGGGTCCTGACCACCACGGACGGCACCAAGTACCACTTCGGTCTGAACAAGCTGCCCGAGGCCCCGGACGGCACGGTCACCAACTCGGCGCTGACGGTACCGGTGTTCGGCAACCACCCGACCGAGCCGTGCCACGCCACCGCGTTCATGGACTCCGACTGCGCCCAGGCCTACCGCTGGAACCTGGACTACGTGGTCGACCCGCTGGGTGACGCCATGACCCTGTGGTGGACCAAGCGGACCAACTACTACGGCCAGAACATGAAGGCCGACCAGCAGATCGCCTACACGCGCGCCGCCGAGCTCGACCACATCGACTACGGCCTGCGCTCGGACAAGCTGTTCGGCACCCTGCCGGCCGGCCGGGTCTCCTTCACCCTGGCCGAACGCTGCATCCCCAGCTCGACGTTCGACTGCGCCGAGTCCAAGCGGACCGCGGCCAACGCCAAGAACTGGCCGGACACCCCGCTGGACCAGGAGTGCCTGTCCGGTGCCAAGTGCACCGACAAGTACTCCCCGACGTTCTGGTCGACCAAGCGTCTGACGAAGATCAGCACCAGCGTGCTGGCCGGCAGCGCCCTGAAGCCGGTCGACTCCTGGACGCTGGCGCAGTCCTACCCGCCCACCGGTGACGGCACCTCGCCGGCCCTGTGGCTGGATTCCATCACCCGCACCGGCCACGGCGCGGGCGGCACCGCGGACATGCCGAAGGTCACCTTCTCCGGCCTCCAGATGGACAACCGGGTCGACAAGGTGGAGGGCCTGCCGCCCTTCTCCCGTCTGCGCGTCCACGCCATCGACACCGAGACCGGCGGCCGCATCGGCATCACCTACTCGCCGAAGGACTGCCAGGCCCTGGAGCCGAAGCGGATGCCGGCGTCCCCCGAGACCAACACCATGCGCTGCTTCCCGCAGTACTGGACGCCCAAGGGCGCCCTCGCACCGGTGAAGGACTGGTTCCACAAGTACGTCGTCACCGAGGTCCGCGAGGAGGACCTGGTCACCGACAGCCCGGCCAAGGTCACCTCGTACGAGTTCCTCGGCGGCGCCGCATGGGCCTACGACGACAGCGAGTTCACCGAGAACAAGCACCGCACCTGGTCGCAGTTCCGCGGCTACGAGCGCGTCCGCACCCGCCAGGGCGCCGGCGCCGACGTCAAGCAGCTCACCGAGCACCGCTACTTCCGCGGCCTGCACGGCGACAAGCTGCCCTCCGGCACCCGGTCCTCGACCGTCACCACCAGTGACGGCACGGACCACCAGGACCTGCCCCAGTACCAGGGTCAGCTCCTGGAGCAGATCGCCTACGAGTCCGACGGCGGAGCCATCGACTCGGCGGTCGTCACCACCCCGTGGGCGGTGAAGACGGCCACGCGCACGCGTGCCGGAACCACCCCGCTCGAGGCGTGGATGACCCGCCCGGAGACCGCCCGCACCCGCGAGCGCGTCAAGGGCGACACCTGGCGCACCTCCACCGAGACCACCAAGTACGACAGCTACGGCCTGCCGTACCAGGTCGAGGAGAAGACGCCCGGCGGCAAGCTCCGCTGCTCCACGGTCAGTTACGCCCGCAACACCACGGCGTACCTGATCGAGTCCGAGTCCCGCGAGAAGACGACGCTCGGCGCCTGCGGCACCACCGGCGGCGAGGTCGTCGAGGACACCCGCACGCTCTACGACAACCTGGCCTTCGGCGCGGCCCCCACGAAGGGTCTGCCCACCGAGGTCCAGGAGATGAACGCCAAGGGCGACGGCTACATCACGATCGACCGCACCGAGTACGACATCCACGGCCGCGAGACCGCGACCTATGACGCGGACAACCGCAAGACGTGGATGGAGTACGTGCCGGCCACCGTCGCGCGGCCGACCAAGCAGGTCTCGCACGACCCGCTCGGCCACACGGAGACCACGGACTTCGACCCCGTCCGCGGCATGCCGCTGAAGGAGACCGACGCCAACGGCAAGTCGGCGACCATGGAGTACGACCCGCTGGGCCGTCTCCTGAAGGTCTGGGAGATCGACCGCGACCCGTCCCAGACCCCGACGGCCACGTACGACTACACCGTCCGCCGCGACGGCCCGACGATCGTCACCAGCCGCACGCTGAAGGACAACGGCCAGTACGCCGTGTCGTACGAGATCCTCGACGGCCTGCTGCGCGAGCGGCAGACACAGGACGAGGCGGTCGGCGCGGGCCGGATCGTCAACGACACCTTCCACGACAGCGCCGGCCGCCAGTGGAAGTCGAACGACGGCTACTACAACGCCGCCGAGCCCGAGCCGAAGCTCCTCCAGGTCGGTGACCAGGACGTCCCGTCCCAGAACCGCATCACCTTCGACGGCATGGGCCAGCCCACCGCCGAGGTCACGTACTACCGCGGCACGGAGAAGCTCCGCACGACGACCGTCCACGACGGGGACGTCTCCACGACGATCCCGCCCAAGGGCGACACCGTCACGGCCGTCTTCGAGGACGCCGAGGGACGCACGTCGCGGCTGCGCGAGTACAGCAACGCGGAACGTACGAAGTGGCGGGACACCGTCTACGAGTACGACGACCTCGACAACCTGTGGAAGGTGACCGCTCCCGGCGGCGCCACCACGGTCTTCGAGTACGACAAGCGGGGCCGCCAGACGGCCATCACGGAGCCCGACGGCGGTCGTACCGAGATCCGGTACGACAACTCGGACAACGTCATCGCGACTGTCGACGCCTTTGAGCGGGCCCTGTACACCACGTACGACGCGGCCGGCCGGCCGACCTCCCTGCGTGAGGGCAGCGAGACCGGGCCCAAGCGCGTGGAGTGGACGTACGACACCCTCGGCAAGGGGTTGCCCACCGCCGAGATCCGCTACGAGAACGGCCTTGAGTACCGGGAGGAGGTCACCGCGTACGACGACGCCTACCGGGTGAAGTCCACGAAGACGGTGATCCCCGCCGAGGAGACGGGCCTGGCGGGCACGTACGAGTACGAGTACTCGTACACCCCGACCGGTCACCTCGCCTGGGTGCAGGTGCCGGGCGTGGGCGGACTGGTGACCGAACGGGTCGTCTTCCGCTACAACTCGGACGACCTGCCGATCGCCGTCAGCGGTGCGTCCACGTACCTCGCGGACGTCGAGTACTCGGCGTTCGGTGAGATCCTGCGCACGGACGCGGGTCCGGCCGACAAGAAGGTGTACGGCTCGTACGTCTACGACGAGTTCACGCGCCGCCTCCAGACGGCCACCTTCGACCGCTCGGTCAGCCCGGGCCGCATCAGCGAGACGCGGTACGGGTACGACGAGGCCGGCAACGTCACCAAGATCACCGACGTGCCCGGCAGCGCGGCGCCCGACGCGGGCAGGACCGACACGCAGTGCTTCGTCTACGACCAGCTCAGGCAGATGACTTCGGCCTGGACGGCGAAGACGGACGCCTGCACGGCGGCTCCGTCCAAGGACACCGTCGGCGGTCCGGACGCCTACTGGCAGTCGTTCGAGTACGACGAGGCGGGCAACCGCAAGAAGCTCGTCGAGCACGACCCGACGGGCGACACCACCAAGGACGTCACCCGCACCTACCTGTACGGAAAGGAGGGAGTGGGCGGCCCCAACGCGCTGGCCGAGATCAAGTCGGTCGGCCCGCAGGGCGAACGCCTCAACACCTTCTCCTACGACAAGGCCGGCAACACCACGGGACGCCAGCACGGCGGCACCAACCAGACGCTCGAATACGACGTCGAGGGCCAGCTGCGCAAGGTGACCCAGCCGGTGGAGGGCGGCGGCACCAAGACGACGTCGTACCTCTACGGCGCGGACGGCGGACGCCTGATCCGCACCGGAGCGGACGGCAGCCGCACGCTCTACCTCGCCGACGCCGAGCTGACCGTCAACGCGGCCAACACCACCGCGAAGGCGGAAAGGTTCTACCAGCACCCCGACGGCTCGACGACGGTCCGCGCGACCGGCGGCGTCCGTCAGCTGGTGCTGGCCGACCACCACGGCACCTCCCACACGGTCGTCAACATGGTGGACCCGGCGATGGGCGTCACACGCCGCAAGGCGATGCCGTTCGGCGAGGCTCGGGGGCAGCAGCCCACGACCTGGCCCGGACAGAGCGGCTTCGTCGGGGGAACGGTCGACCAGGACACGGGTCTGACCCGACTGGGCGTCCGTGACTACGACCCGGTGACGGGCCGGTTCATCACGGTCGACCCCATGGTCGACTACGGCAACCCGGCCACGATGAACCCGTACGCCTACAGCAACAACGCGCCGGCCACCTTCTCCGACCCGTCCGGGGCGTTCTTCCCGATCCTGATCGGCATCGCGGCCCGTATCGCCATCCAGGCGGCGATCCGCGCGGCAGCCCGCCGTGCGGCGATCATCGCGGCCCGCAAGGCGGCCCAGGCGGCGGCCCGACGGGCGGCGGCCCTGGCCCGCAAGCGGGCGATCGAGGCCGCGAAGCGCGCGGCGGCCAAGGCCCGCCGTGAGGCGGCCCGCAAGGCCGCGGCGGCCAAACGAGCGGCGGCCAAGCGGGCAGCGGCCCGTGCGGCGGCCAAGCGTGCGGCGGCCAGGAGGGCGGCAGCCCAGGCGAGGGCCCGTGCGGCCCGAGCGGCGGCCCGCAAGGCGGCAGCACGCCGGGCTGCGGCCCGCAAGGCGGCGGCCCGTCCGAAGCCGCGGGCCAAGCCCCGTTCCCAGCCGAAGCCCCGCCCGAAGCCGTCGCAGGTGAAGCGGGCGGCGAAGAAGGTCGCGAAGGAAGTACGGAACGAGGCCAAGGAGTCGGCCAAGGACGAGGTCAAGAACCAGGCCTGCGAGGCCAACAGCTTCGTACCCGGCACCAGGGTCCTGATGGCCGACGGCTCCACGAAGCCGATCGAGAAGGTCAAGGTCGGTGACAAGGTCATCGCCACCGACGCGAGGACGGGGAAGACCTCCGTCCAGACGGCTACGGCGACGATCATCGGCAAGGGCAGCAAGGACCTGGTGCGGATCACGCTCACGGTCCACGATGGCTCTTCCGACAGCCGGGCCGAGACCACCACGACGGTCACGGCGACCGCCGGCCACCCCTTCTGGGTGCCGTCCCTGCGGGAGTGGGTCGACGCCGGTGAGCTGAAGCCGGGCCAGTGGCTCCAGACGTCCTCGGGCAGCTGGATCCAGATCGGCGCGGTCGAGGCGTGGACGGCGAAGAAGGCGACGGTCCACAACCTGACCGTCACCGACGTCCACACGTACTACGTGCTGGTGGGCGCCGCCCCGGTCCTCGCCCACAACTGTGACAGCGTCGTGCTGGGAGTCGACAGGCACTCCGATCCCCTCGCGGAGAAACTCCGCGCCGAAGGCGACTCGGCGGCTCACACCTTCAACGGGCCGGCCTACGGCGGCCGGGACTCCGCCGGAGTCCCGGCGTGGATGCACGGAGTGATGAACAGCGTGAGGGACGAGAACGTGACCCTCTCCATCACGCTCGACGGGATGCCGGGGGCGAACGACGACCCCCGCCACATCGCCAACGCGTTCCACACGGCGGTGCTCCGGGGACGGAAGTTCGGAATCGGCCCGGGCCAGGAACTCCCCGGCCCGACCAACGGCACCGCGTGGGAGATGAGCGTGGTGGAACGGGCGGTCAGAATGGGCAACCGCTCATGGAGCTCGATCAGGTGGTACTCGGGAGGCCGACGGATCGAGGGGGTGGTGAACCCGTTCGCGTGACATCGGCGGAAGGACAGGACATGGAATTCAGCCAGCCGGACCGGCTCTTCTCGGTCTGGGAGTACTCGGTCACACATCGGACCCTGCTTCTGCGCAGCGACACGTATCTCAGCCTGGAGGCCGGGCCACGTATCGAGGTGTCCGCCGGCCATGTCGAGATCATGTTCCTCCGGTCGACGATGAGGGGACTCACCATCCGGAAGGTCTCCTCCGCCGACGAGGTGGAAGCACTGGCCGAGAGGTACGGCATCACCGAGCACCTGGACTTCATGTTCCTGCTGGAGTCCGCGAACGGACAGGGGCTCATCGTGTCCGGGATCCCTTCCTGGGCCGTGGCCGACTGCCCCGTCGACGCACCGTCCCTGTTCTCCAGGGTCGGTGAGGTCGACCGCTACCCCGGTGCCGTCATGGGCCGGATCGAATAGCGCATGAGAAGGGAAAGCGCGTGGGGTGCCGTGTCCGCCCTGGTGACAGGACGTGACGCGGGGCTCCGCCGGCCCACCGCGGGCTGAGTGAAACGACAGCTCCCCCGGAGACACCTCCGGGGGAGCTGTGCGTTGTGAGGAAGTTCGCCGACTGGGTGGCGAAGAGGGATTCCGGTCTCCGCGGCCTGGGTGACCGGGCCGCCGCGCGTCGGTGGCTGGACGGCACCTGACCGGTCGACCCACAAGGGGCCCCGGCGTTTCCGAAGTTTTTCGCGTGACCGTGCGCGGACCATTGACGCGGTAGGGGTTCGACTCTACGGTCCCGTCCGACGACGCGACCGCTGTTCGATATGGCGAACAGCGAACCCCCACTGAAGGAGCGTCCGCATGAGCCGCACCCCCCGCGCCCCCCGCACCTCCCGCACCTCCCGCAGGGCCACGCTTCTGGCCGTCCCGGCCGCGGTGTTACTCGCCCTGACCCCCACCACCGCCTCCGCCTACCCCAACCCCGGGGCCGTCACCGGATCCACCGTCGTCCACGACCCGACGATGATCCGCACCTCCGCCGGCCGTTACCTGCTGTACGCCACCGGAGGCGGCCTCTCCCACCGCACCTCCACCGACCGGATCGCCTTCAGCGCCGGCGGCGACGCCTTCTCGGCGCGGCCGGGCTGGTGGTCGTCGTACGGCAACACCGAGGCGTGGGCGCCGGACATCTCGTACCAGGGCGGCAAGTACCTGATGTACTACTCGGTCTCGACCTTCGGGTCCAACAAGTCGGCCATCGGACTGGCCGGTTCCAGCACCGGCCTGCCCGGCTCCTGGACCGACTACGGGGTCGTCTACTCCTCCACCACGTCCAGCGACTACAACGCCATCGACCCCAACCTCTTCGTCGACGACGACGGCAGGTGGTGGCTGTCGTTCGGCAGCTGGTGGACCGGCCTGAAGATGATCCAGATCAACCCCTCCACCGGGAAGCAGCTGTCGACCAACACCACCCGGTACTCCCTCGCCTCCCGCCCCACCGGGACCAAGGCCGTCGAGGCGCCGTACATCGTCAAGCGCAACGGCTACTACTACCTCTTCGCCTCCTACGACACCTGCTGCGCCGGCACCAGCTCCACCTACAAGGTGAAGGTCGGCCGCGCCACCAGCGTCACCGGGCCGTACTACGACAAGAACGGCGTCGCGCTCATGAACAACGGCGGGACACCGGTGCTGGAGTCGCACGGGCGGTACATCGGCCCCGGCGGCCAATCGATCATGAAGGACGCCGACGGCGACCTGATCGTCTACCACTACTACGACGGCAACGACAACGGCACGCCGAAACTCGGCATCAACCTCTTGAACTGGAGCAGCGGATGGCCCGTCGCCTACTGACCCTGCTGGTCGCGCTACTGATGGCCCTGTCCCTCGGACAGTCATCGGCCAGCGCCGCCTCCTTCTCCAACCCGGTCAAGGCGCAGAAGGGCGCCGACCCGTGGATCTCGTACCACAACGGCAACTACTACCTGGTGACGACGAGCTGGACGAACGTCATCACGATCCGCAAGTCCGCCACCCTCGCCGGCCTGGCCACCGCGCCGAACGTGCAGGTGTGGCAGGGCGACGCGGCAAGCCGCTGCTGCAACATCTGGGCACCCGAGCTGCACTTCCTCAACGGCCGCTGGTACCTGTACTACGTCGCCGGGCAGAACATCTCCGACTACAACCCGACCCAGCGCACGCACGTCCTGGAGAGCGCCGGATCGGACCCGCTGGGCCCGTACACCTACAAGAACCAGCTCAACTCGGCCTGGATGCTCGACCCGACGGTCGCGACGATCAACGGCCAGCTCTACCTCTTCGGCAGCGCGACCGGCGGCGGCACCCAGAACCTCGTCGCGGCCCGCATGTCCAACCCGTACACCCTCGCCACCGGCTTCTCCACCGTCTCCACGCCCACCAACTCCTGGGAGACGTCGGGCGGCCCGGTGAACGAAGGCCCCGAGATCCTCCAGCGCAACGGGAGAACCTTCCTCATCTACTCGGCGAGCGGCTGCTGGACCCCCGACTACAAACTCGGCCAGCTCACCCTGACGGGCAGCGACCCGCTCTCCGCGTCCTCCTGGACGAAGAAGTCCACGCCGGTCTTCCAGCGCAGTGACGCGAACGGCGTCTACGGCCCCGGCCACAACGGCTTCTTCACCTCACCCGACGGCACCGAGAACTGGATCGTCTACCACGCCAACGACGCGGCGTCGGAGGGCTGCGACAACGGGCGTACGGCGAGGGCGCAGAAGTTCACCTGGAACTCCGACGGCACCCCCAACCTCGGCACCCCGGTCCGCCTCGGCGCGAGCCAGACCGGCCCGTCGGGAGAGCCCTCCGCCGCCTCGACGACGTACACCCTCACCAACCGCAACAGCGGCAAGTGCCTCGACGTCGCCGGGAGTTCGACGGCCGACGGGGCCAACGTCCAGCAGTACGCCTGCAACGGCGGCGCCAACCAGCGCTGGCGCATCGAGGACCAGGGCGACGACACCAGCCGTCTGGTGAACGTCGCCACCGGCAAGGTCCTCGACACCGCCGACTGCTCCACCGCCGACGGCGCCGACCTGCGCCAGTGGACCTGGCTGAACAACGACTGCCAGCGGTTCCGCTTCCTGGCCACCGACAGCGACTACGTCCGCATCGTCAACCAGGCCACCGGCAAGGTCGCCGACGTCGCCAACTGCTCCACGGCCGACTCCGCCGACGTACGCCAGTGGACGTGGCTGAACAACGCCTGCCAGCAGTGGAGGCTGAACCCGGTCTGAGACGGGGTGTGACTCAGCCCGTCTGTCCCATCCCCGCCGCGTTCGGCCAGCTCTGGGCGTTCGGCCAGCCGGTCGTCGCGGCGGGGGAGAGGCCGTTGGTGCCGCGTACCTGGGCGGCGGTGAGACCCCCTCTGGCCGGGACGCCGGGCGGGGTCTGGGCCGCCGCCGGGGCCATCGGGGCGGCGGCCGGAGTCATGGCGGCCGGGCTCATGGCGGCCGGAGACATGGCGGCCGGGCTCATGCCGGCCGGGCCCATGGCGGCGGGAGCCATCGCGGGCGAGGGGGCGGGTGCGGGGGCCATCGCGGCCGCCGCCGCGGGGACCGGAGCCGGGGCCGGGGCCGGGGCGGGCGGCGACGGGGGGAACACCTGGGCCGCCGGCGGCAGCGGCATCCCGGCGCCGTTGGACGCGGTCATCTGCGCCGCCGCCGGCATCTGCATGCCGGCGGCGGCGGCCGGAGCCGCGACGAGCCCCGGCATCCCGGCGCCGACGGCCTGAGCGGCAAGGCCCTGCATGCCGGCGCCGTTGGTGGCTCCGATCAACCGATCCACCGCCGCCGTGCCCGAGCTGTAGCTGGTCCCGGTGCCCAGCTCGGGCACGGCGGCTCCCCTCCTGGTCCCGTAGAGCACCTGTTCCAGGCCGGACACCAGGCGACGCACGTCCACCTGGGGGCGCACCACGAGCCGCAGGAAGCGGCTGGAGGAGCCGATCTTGTTGCCGCACTCGCGGACCAGGATCCGGTGCTCGGTGAGCAGGCGGTCCCGGACCACGGTGCCCTCGGCGCCCACGGGAAGGCGCACGAAGAGGAAGTTCCCCTGTGAGGGATAAACAGTCAGGCCGGGCAGCGCGGAAAGCTGGCTCGCCATGTCGAGGCGGTCCCGGCGCACCTGGAGCAGGCTCTGCGCGTACTCGGGACCGTGCTCCTTGAGCATGAACACCACGTACTCGGCGAAGGCGTTGAGGTTCCACTTCGGCAGCATCGAGCGGACCCGGCCGGCCAGCGACGGGTTGGCGACCATGTAGCCGAAGCGGATGCCGTGCAGACCGAAGTTCTTGCCGAGGCTGCGCAGCACGATCACGTTCGGCCGGATCATGGCCTCCTGGACGACGCTCGGTTCGGCCTCGGCGTCGGCGAACTCCAGGAACGACTCGTCGATGACCACCAGGTCCAGGTCGGCCATCGCGTCCATGAACTGCACCAGCGCGTGCTTGTGCAGGAAACCGCCGTCGGGGTTGTTCGGGTTGCAGATGACGGCCACGCGGGTGCCGCGCGTGCGGATGAACTCGGCGTACTGCGCGAGGTCCAGGGCGAATCCGCTGGACTCCTGGAGCGGGAACATGTCGACCCGCTTGCCGGTCTCCATCGGCTGGTCGGTCCAGCGGCCGAAGGTGGGGACGGGGACGGCCAGGGACTCCCGGACCAGCAGGTGGTCGATCCAGGTGATCAGTTCGGTCGAGCCGTTCCCCATCGCCACGGCCTGCGGCGGCAGTTGGAGCAGGTTGCACAGCTCCGCCGTGATCGTGTCGGCGCTGCTCGGGTAGTACGTGATGATGTCCCGCAGCTTCGCCGACATGGTGTCGAGCATGGCCGGGGTCGGGAAGTACGGATTGCAGGGGATACAGAAGTCCACCGGACCGGCCCCGTCGCCGCCCTCACGCGTCAGAGCCGCCATCGACGGACTGTGCGCCGCGGTGCTGCGGAACAACGAGGTGACGTTGTCGGCCATGGAACCTCCGTATGGGGCGGGCCCGGCGGGGACGACCGGGCCCGTCGTCATGTGGGTGGCCCGCGCGGGGGAGCGCGGGCCGTCCCTACATACGGAGGCTGGGGTGGCACTGTTCAACCGCTGAGGATCCGGTGTGAACTTGTGTGCCACCTGTGAAGGAGGGTCAGCGGTCGAACGAGTGGACCGTCGTCGACCGGTACGTCTGCCCCGGTCGCAGCACGGTCGAGGGGAACGACGGCTTGTTCGGCGAGTCCGGGAAGTGCTGCGTCTCCAGGCAGAGCGCGTCGCCCTGGCGGTAGACGTTCCCGCCCGTACCGACGAGCGTGCCGTCGAGGAAGTTCCCGGAGTAGAACTGCAGACCGGGCTCGGTGGTGGAGACGCGCAGGGTGCGGCCCGAGACGGGGTCGCGCAGCGTCGCGACGGGCAGCGGCTTTGCCGTGGCGCCCTTGTCGAGCACCCAGTTGTGGTCCATGCCCTTGGCGTACAGCAGCTGCTCGTGGGCTACCCGGAGGTCCTCGCCGACGGTCTTGGCCCGACGGAAGTCGAAGGGGGTGCCGGCGACCTCCGCAAGTTCACCGGTGGGGATCAGCCCGGAGTCGACGGGCGTGTAGCGGGAGGCGGCGATCCACAGCTCGTGGTCGTGGACCGAGCCGCTGCCCTCGCCGGCGAGGTTCCAGTAGACGTGGCTGGTGAGGTTGACCACCGTGGTCCTGTCGGTGGTGGCCTCGTAGTCGATGCGCCAGTCGCCCCGCTCGGTGAGGGTGTACGTGACCTTCACCTCGAGCGTGCCCGGGTAGCCCATCTCCCCGTCGGCGCTCGTGCGGGAGAGGTACAGGCCGACGTCGGAGCCCTGGGTGAACGGCTCGACGTCCCACATCCGGCTGTCGAAGCCCCGGCCGCCGCCGTGCAGGCTGTTCGCCCCGTCGTTGACGTCGACCCGGTGGGGCGTGCCGTCGAGGGTGAACCGGCCGTCGCCGATGCGGTTGCCGTAGCGGCCGATCAGCGCGCCGAAGTACGGGCTCGAGGCGACGTAGTCCTCGATGGTGTCGAAGCCGAGGGAGACGTTCCGGTGGTGGCCGTGCCGGTCGGGGATCTCCAGGGACTGCACGACGCCGCCGTAGTCGAGGACCTTCAGGCGGGTGCCGCCGTTCTCCAGGGCCCAGCGGTGGACCTCCGTTCCGTCGGCGAGCTTGCCGAAGAGCGTGCCGTTCCCTGCGGCCCGGTCGCGGCGATCTTCCATGTGAGGCCCTCCCTGGGGACCGACGCGGATCGGGCCCCGCCACCAGGTGGCGGGGCCCGATCCGGGGTTCACGAACCGGACTTGCGCTTGTTCCAGACGTCGAATCCGACCGCGGCCAGCAGGGCCATGCCCTTGATGACCTGTTGCCAGTCACTGCCGACGCCGAGGAGGTTCATGCCGTTGTTCAGCACGCCGAGGACGAGACCGCCGATGATCGCGCCGAGGACGGTGCCCACACCGCCGCTCATCGACGCGCCACCGATGAACGCCGAGGCGATCGCCTCGAGTTCGAAGTTCAGTCCCGCCTTCGGACCGGCCGCGTTCAGCCGGGCGGCGACCACCAGGCCCGCCAGGGCCGCGAGCATGCCCATGTTCAGGAAGACGTAGAAGGTGACCTTCTTGTCCTTCACGCCGGACAGCTTCGCCGCCGGCAGGTTGCCGCCGATCGCGTAGATGTGCCGGCCGAACACCGCGTTGCGCATGACGTAGCCGTAGCCGACCACCAGCACGCCCAGGACCAGCAGGATGATCGGGGCGCCCTTGTAGCTGGCGAGCAGCATCGTGACCACGAGGATCGCGGCGACGATGGAGACGATCTTGAGCAGGAAGATGTTGCGGGGCACCACGTCCAGCGCGAACTCCTGCTGGCGCTTGCGGTCCCGGACCTCCTGGAGGACCACGAAGACGATCAGGGCGAGGCCCAGCAGCAGCGTGATGTTGTGGTAGTTCGTGGTCGGGCCGACCTCGGGCAGGAAGCCGTTGCCCATCTTCTGCAGCCCGTCCGGGAAGGGGCCGAGGGTCTGCCCCTCCAGGAGGATCTCCGTCACGCCGCGGAAGGTGAGCATGCCGGCGAGGGTGACGATGAACGACGGTATGCCGAGATACGCGATCAGGAAGCCCTGGATCGATCCGGCGATCCCGCCCACCACCAGGCAGAGCACGACCGCGACCGGCCACGACACGTTGTGCTGGACCGTCAACACGGCCGCGAAGGCGCCGACGAAGGCCGTCAGCGAGCCGACCGACAGGTCGATGTGTCCCGCGATGATCACCAGCATCATGCCGATCGCGAGGATCAGGATGTAGCTGTTCTGGAGCACCAGGTTGGAGACGTTGCGCGGCAGCAGCAGGTCCCCGTCGGTCCACACCGCGAAGAGGGCGACGATCAGGCCGAGAGCGATCAGCATGCCGTACTGGCGCATGTTGCGGCGCAGGCCGTCCAGCATCAGCTGGAGCAGGTTCCCGCCCCCCGCCCCGCCGCTCTTGCCCGGCGGCGCGGCGACCGGGCTCTTGTCGGTCACTTCGGTGCTCATCGCGTTACCTCTTTGTCCTTCGTCATCTGACGCATCAGCACTTCCTGCGTGGCCTCGGCACGCGGGACCTCGCCCGTGAGGCGCCCGGCGGCCATGGTGTAGATGCGGTCGCACATGCCGAGCAGTTCGGGCAGCTCGGAGGAGATGAAGACGACCGCCTTGCCCTGGGCCGCCAACTGGTCGATGACCGTGTAGATCTCGTACTTGGCGCCCACGTCGATGCCGCGCGTGGGCTCGTCCAGGATCAGCACGTCCGGACCCGCGAAGATCCACTTGCTGAGGACGACCTTCTGCTGGTTGCCGCCGGAGAGCTTGCCCACCGGCTCGAAGACGGTCGGCGCCTTGATGTTCATGGACTTGCGGAAGCCCTCGGCGACCTGCCGCTCCTCGTGCTCGTCGACGACACCGCGCTTGGCGACCTTGTTCAGGGCGGTCAGCGAGATGTTCCGGTTGATGGTGTCGATGAGGTTGAGGCCGTAGTGCTTGCGGTCCTCGGTGACGTACGCGATGCCGTGCTGGACGGCCTCCGCGACCGTCTTCGTACGGATCTCCTTGCCGTCCTTGAGGACCGTGCCGTTCGCGTACCGGCCGTAGGTGCGCCCGAAGACGCTCATCGCGAGCTCGGTGCGGCCGGCGCCCATGAGTCCGGCGATGCCGACGATCTCCCCGCGCCGCACGTGGACCGACACGTCGTCGACCACCTTGCGCTGCTGGTCGATCGGGTGGTGCACGGTCCAGTTGCGGATCTCCAGCGCGGGGGCGGCGCCCGCCTCCGGCTCGTGCGGGGTGCGCTCGGGGAAGCGGTGGTCGAGATCGCGGCCGACCATGCCGCTGATGATCCGGTCCTCGGTCGTCTCCGGCGACTTCACGTCCAGCGTCTCGATGGACTGGCCGTCGCGGATGATCGTCACCGAGTCGGCGACCTTGCGGATCTCGTTGAGCTTGTGGGAGATGATGATCGAGGTGATGCCCTGCTTCTTCAACTCCAGGATGAGATCGAGGAGTTTGTCGCTGTCCTCGTCGTTGAGGGCGGCCGTCGGCTCATCCAGGATGAGCAGCTTCACCTTCTTCGACAGCGCCTTCGCGATCTCCACGAGCTGCTGCTTGCCCACGCCGATGTCGGCGACGCGGGTCTCGGGGTGATCGCTGAGACCGACCCGGCGCAGCAGCTCGGAGGCGTGCCGCAGGGTCTCGTTCCAGTTGATCAGCCCGCGCGTGGCGTGCTCGTTGCCGAGGAAGATGTTCTCCGCGAGGGAGAGGTACGGCACCAGCGCCAGCTCCTGGTGGATGATCACGATGCCGTGCTGCTCGCTCGCCCGGATGTCCTTGAAGTGGCAGACCTCCCCCTCGAAGAGGATCTCCCCCTCGTAGCTGCCGTGGGGATGGACGCCGGAGAGCACCTTCATCAAGGTGGACTTTCCGGCGCCGTTCTCGCCGCAGATGGCGTGGACCTCGCCCTGTCGGACGGTCAGTGTGACGTCCGACAGCGCCTTCACACCGGGAAAGGTCTTGACGATCGAGCGCATTTCCAGGACGGGTCCCGCCATGGTCGTGCCTTCCAATCCGTAAGGGTCGACGCTTACTTGAGCTGGTCCGCGGTGTAGTAGCCGCCCTTGACGAGGACCTCTTCGTAGTTGGTCTTGTCGACGCTCACCGGCTGGAGCAGGTAGGCGGGCACGACCTTGGTGCCGTTGTCGTACGACTTGGTGTCGTTGACCTCGGGCTTCTTGTCGTTCAGGACCGCGTCGACCATGTTGGAGGCGACCTTGGCCAGCTCCCGCAGGTCCTTGTAGACGGTCTGGGTCTGCTGTCCGGCGATGATCGACTTCACCGAGGCCAGCTCGGCGTCCTGGCCGGTGATGACCGGCAGCGGCTTGCTCGCGGAGCCGTAGCCGTCGGACTTCAGCGCCGACAGGATGCCGATGGAGATGCCGTCGTAGGGCGAGAGGACCGCGTCGACCCGGGCGCTCTTGTACGACTTGGTGAGGATGTCGTCCATGCGCCGCTGGGCGGTGGCGCCGTCCCAGCGCAGGGTGGTGACCTGGTTCAGGCTGGTCTGGCCGGACTGGACGACCAGCTTCTTGCTGTCGATGTACGGCTTCAGGACGCTCATCGCGCCGTTGAAGAAGTACTTCGTGTTGTTGTCGTCGTTGGAGCCGGCGAACAGCTCGATGTTGAACGGACCCTTGCCGCTCTTCAGGCCGAGCTTGTCGACGATGTAGTTCGCCTGGAGCTGGCCGACCTTCTCGTTGTCGAAGGAGGCGTAGTAGTCGACGTTCGCCGAGCCGAGGATCAGGCGGTCGTAGGAGATGACCGGGATGTTGGCGTCCTTGGCCTGCTGGAGGACGTTGTTGAGCGACTTGTTGTCGATCGCCGCGATGATCAGCGCCTTGACACCCTGGGTGATCAGGTTCTCGATCTGGGAGACCTGCTGGTCCGGGTCGTCCTCGCCGTAGACCAGCTTGGTCTTGTAGCCCTTGGCCTCCAGGTCCGCGACGACGTTCTTGCCGTCGGAGATCCAGCGCTCGGACGACTTCGTCGGCATCGCGATGCCGATGGTGCCGCCCTTGCTGTCGCCCGCCTCCGCCTTGCTCCCGCCCTCGCCGCTCTGGCCGCAGGCGGACAGGGTCAGGGCGAGGGAGGCGGCTCCGGCTACGGCGGCGAGTGCGGCTCTGCGAGTACGCATGGTGATCATCCTTGATGTGGTGAGGGGCGGGCCCCGGTCCGAGAGGCGAAGCCGCTCCTGGGCGGTGCGTGAAGGACCGAGAAAAGGCGCGTGTGGGATTGTGTTCGGCTGCGTCAGCTTTTGTGAAGGGGGATTGTCCGGAACGTTATGCGGAAGTTTCGAACCGCTTCAGCGCACCGGGCAGCCGCGAGCCCAGAGGGGCCATGTCGCCACCGGCTCCGTGCCGTGCCAGCAGGTCCAGGGCCAGCCGGCCGCGCCGCACCCGCTCCTTGGCGGTGGACAGTGTCACGTCCCGCAGATGGTGCCCGTAGGGGTAGATCGCCGGGGCCTTGGACAGGCCGAACTTCAGGTACAGCGGCGCGCCGCGCCGGATCAGCTCCGCGACCTCGTACATCCGGACGTACCCGCCGAGATCGTCGGGGGCTTCGATGTACATGTCCATGGGGGCGCCGGACACCCGGCGGATCTCGGTGAGGTGGTCGAGCGTCAGGTCGCTGGGCACGTTGACCGAGTCGGCGCCCAGCCGCTCGTACACCGCGTAGGCGGCCGGGTTGACGGGCCCGATCAGCGCCGAGACCTTGAGGGTGGTGTCGGCCGGGATGATGCCGGCCTCGCGGGCCCGGTGCAGCGTCCACAGCACGCCCTCGTCGGCCACGAGAAGGCACTTCACGCCCAGCTCCGTGGCGCGCACGGCGTCCTCCACGCAGCCGGCCACCGCGTCGTGACCGCGGGCTCTCAGGCCTCCCCCGCGCGAGTCGGTACGGGTCGAGCCGCCGATGTCCCAGGTGCCGCGGGGCCCGGTGAACAGGCACAGCTCGATGTCGCGTTCGGCGGTGGCCTCGACCATCTCGGTGATCTCGGCGTCGGTCAGCATCCACACGCCGCTGCCCTGGCTGATGCGGTGGATCGGCACATCGAGCCGCGAGGCTTCCTTCAGGACGACGGCCAGCGCTTCGGGACCCTCGCACGAGGGGATCTCGGTGCGCCAGCGGCCGCCACCCGGGAAGGTGTGGCCGGAGGCGTCGGCGGGGTCGAGGGCGGGCGCGCCCAGGCCGAGTGAGGTGAGTGCCTGCTCACCGGGTCGACGGGCGGCCGTGGCGGAAGCGTCGGTCGTCACAAGCTGTCCTTCGTGTTCGATATTTCGGACGGGATTCGGGGATCAGGGCATGGGGGGCTTGGGTGTACGCCGGTACGCGGGCTGTCAGGATCCCCCGTACCGGCGTACGTCTAGGGGCGGAGCAGCACCTTGCCCACCTTCGGATCGCCGGATCCCACCAGCTCGATCGCCTCGGAGAACTCGGCGAGCGGCAGCTCGTGGGTGACCAGCGGGAGCGGATCGAGCAACCCGGCCCCGAACACCCGCACCGTGTGCGACCAGGCATCCGGCGGAGCCCCGAAGACGGTGTGCACCTCCAGCTGCCGTACGACCAGGTCCGTGGGGTCGAGCCCGTCGGCGCCCGGCGCCGGGATGCCCGTCAGCACCAGCCGCCCGCCGCGCCTCAGCAGGGAGGCGGCGGTCTGCGCGGCGGACGCCGACCCGGCGGTCTCGATCACGACGTCGAAGTCGTCGGGCAGCTCCTGGTCGCGCGTGCGGAAGTCGGTGGCCCCGAACTGCCGGGAGAGGGCCTCCCGGTCGCTCCGCGTGCCCACGACCAGCAGCTCGCTCGGCGAGCCCGCCTTCAGGAACTGGACGGCGAACATGCCCAGTGTCCCGGTCCCGACGACCGCGACCCGTTCGCCCGGCAGGGCGTGGGCCTTGATCGCGGCGGCCGCGATGCAGGCGGCCGGTTCCAGCAGGGCCGCCGCCGTCAGGTCGGCGTCCTCGGCCAGGACGTGCAGCAGCCGGGCCGGAAGGGTGAGCGTGGCGGCCATCGCACCCGGCTGGGTGAACCCGGTCTCCTCGTACCCGTCCGTGCACAGGGTCGTCTCGCCGGCGTGGCAGCGGTCGCACACCTGGCAGTTGCGGAAGCCCTCACCGACGACCTTGCGGCCCACGAGGGACCCCGGCACCCCGGCGCCGACCGCCTCGACCGTCCCCGACCACTCGTGGCCGGGGGTGAGGGGGTAGCGGACGTACCCCTCGGGCCGGTTGCCCTGGTACACCTCGCGGTCGCTGCCGCAGATGCCCACGGCGTGCACGCGGACGAGTGCCTCGCCGGGCCCGGGCTCACGAGGCGTGTGCTCGGTGAGCCGGTGCTCGCCGGGCGCCTCGACGACGACGGCGGTACTCACTTCTGGGTGCCCTTCGGCTTGCGCTGCTCCCAGCCCTCGGCCCACAGGTCGAAGCGGGCCTGCTGCTGCGGGAACTCGGCGGCCGCCTCGATGTCGAGCTCGACGCCGAGACCGGGCGCGTCGGACAGGTGGAAGTACCCGTCGACGACTTCCGGCGCTCCCTTGACGACCTTCTTGATCTCCGCGTCCGCGAAGTCGTTGAAGTGCTCGAGGATCTTGAAGTTGGGGGAGGTGAAGCCGACCTGGAGGGAGGCGGCGGTGAGGACCGGGCCGCCGACGTTGTGCGGGGCGACGAGCATGTAGTGGGTCTCGGCGGTCGCGGCGAGCTTCCGGGTCTCCCAGATACCGCCGATGTGGCCGACGTCCGGCTGGATGATGTCGACGGCCTGGCTGTCGAAGAGCTCGCGGAACTCGATGCGGTCGTGGATCCGCTCACCGGTGGCGACGGGGATGTCGACCTTGGCGGCGACCTTCTCCAGCGCCTTGAGGTTCTCCGGCGGGCAGGGCTCCTCGAGCCACGCGGGCTTGAAGGGCGCCATCTCCTTGGCGAGCCGGACCGCGGTCGCGGGCGAGAACCGGCCGTGCATCTCCAGCATCAGCTCGGCGTCCGGCCCGATGGCGTCGCGCACGGCCTCGATGAGGGAGACGGCGTACAGGGTCTGCTGGTGGTCCAGCTCGAAGTGCCCGGTCCCGAAGGGGTCGATCTTGAGCGCCTTGTACCCGCGCTCCATGACTCCCTGAGCGGCCTTGTGGTACGCCTCCGGAGTCCGCTCCGTCGTGTACCAGCCGTTGGCGTAGGCCTTGACCTTGTCCGTCACCTTGCCGCCGAGCAGCTGCCAGACCGGCACCCCGAGGGCCTTGCCCTTGATGTCCCAGCAGGCCATCTCGACGACCGCGATGCCGGACATGACGATCTCGCCGGCCCGCCCGTAGTCGCCGTACTTCATCCGGCGCGTGAGGTCCTCGACAGCGAACGGGTCGGAGCCGAGAATGTGGTTGGCCTCGGCCTCCTTCAGGTAGCCGATCAGTGCGTCGGTGTGACCCAGCATGCGGGTCTCGCCCACGCCCGTGATTCCCTCGTCGGTGTGCACCAGGACGTAGGTCAGGTTGCGCCACGGCGTCCCGACCACATGTGTGCTGATTCCGGTGATGCGCACGGAAGTTACCTTTCGGCTGTTCGAGATTTCGTCACATGTTCGAAATGCTGGGCAGACAGTAAGGACGGCGCCAGGGGAGTGTCAATGGGTCGAACACTTAACGCTTTCGGTACCTTCGCCACCCCTTTCGCGTGCCGACGTGCGGCGGTGTGTGACAGGTCACTCAAGATGCTGCGCCGGTATGGCCGGTTTCCCACACAACTTTCACAGGCGGACCTGGGAACGTGACCGTCCGGGAACCTAGTCTTCCCGCGTCATGGACTACTGCCACCCGTGCCGACGGCACCTCAACGGCGCTCTCGCCTGCCCGGGGTGCGGCGCCCCTGCCGAACCGCCACGCGCGTTTCCGCAGGACGCGTCCGAGGCGGAGCCGTACGGCGACCCCCACGCTCCAGTGGATCACGACGATCACGGTGATCGTGACGATCAGGACGACCACGGCGGCCGCGGTGATCACGAGGGTGACGGCGCCGAGCCGCGGGGCCGCGCGGCGCGCCGCCGCGAGCAGGGCCGGGGCGGACGGCGGGGCCAGACGGGTACGGCCGCCGCGCCGGACGCGAGTCGCCGCGACCGCAAGGCCGCGGTCCACCGCCGGCGCCGCAGACGCACGGTGCTGATCACCGTCGGCTTCGTCCTGGCGGCGGGCGGCCTGAGCCTGGCCGAACTCGGCGTGGACGCGCCGTTCTCCTCCTCCCCGAACCCGGCGCCTGCCGGGGGCGAGTCCTCCGAGATCGACGGCTCGACGGCGGAGCCGACCGCGTCCGGGCGGCCCCTGGACGACGGCACGGACGGGGGCGGCGACACGTCCTCGTCCTCCCCCGGCGCCTCCGCCTCCCCCGACGCCTCGGACTCCGCCTCGCCGTCCCCGTCGGCGTCGGCGTCCCCGGGCGACGACGACGCCTCCCAGACCCCGGACGGGGACACCCAGTCGGCCACCCGACCCGGCTCCGCCGACTCGACGGCCCCGTCGGACGACGACTCCGACTCCGGCTCCGGCTCGGCCCCGACCACCGAGCCGACGCCGTCGGACGCGCCTGCGGAACCGTTGCCGTCGGAGACCTGTACGCGCTTCCTGTGGTGGTGCTCGTAGCGCTCCGGTGGGACGCCTCGCGCTTCTCCCGAGCCGGGAGGGTGCCCGTCGTGTGAGCCGTTGCGCGGGCGGTGGCCCGTCCTGGACGGGCCCGTCCAGGACGGCGCCGGACCCCTCCCGGTACCGCCGGCATCCCCGCCGGGGCGTGCGGTTCGGCACGCCCCCGCCACTGGGCCCGCCGTCGGGCCGCCGGCCCGGCGCGGGCACCTCGAACCGCCGGTGAACGCGGCCCGTACCGGGCGGAATGTGCCGCCGTGGCCGGCCGTGTTCTCAACCCCGGCCGCCGGCCGCGTTATTCAACCGTGACGACGTTCCGGCGCAGACCCCTTGACCGCCATGAATTGTTAGCGCTCACAATGACCTCCGCATTCACCAGTCAGCGTCCAACGCCAGCAGGGGAGGTATGAGCGTCATGTCCGAAGAGCCCCAACCCGCCCTCCCGGCCGATGGCGTCGGGCTTCCCGGACCCCCGGCGTGACGCCGGCGGCGCGGGATCATCCGCCCACATCACAGGCCTTATCGGCAGACGACCGCCAAGGAGGTGCGGCCGTGACCCACGCACAGCTCCGGCCGCCCACCATGGCCGACGTGGCACGCCTGGCCGGCGTGTCCCACCAGACCGTGTCCCGCGTCCTGGGGGATCACCCCAATGTGCGCGAGGAGACAAGGGCCAGGGTGCTGCGCGCGATCGAGGAGATGGGCTACCGTCGCAACTCCTCCGCACGGGCCCTGGCGACCCGGCGCACCCGGACCCTGGGTGTGGTCGCCTCCGACACCACCCTCTACGGACCGGCCAGTACGTTGTTCGCGCTCGAGGAGGCGGCGCGTGCCGAGGGATATCTCGTCTCGACGGTCAGCCTGCGCGAACTGACCACGGAGAAGCTCTCCGAGGCCCTGGACCACCTCAGCGAGGGCGGGGTGGAGGGAGTGGTCGCCATCGCCCCGCAGCGGTCGGCGGTGGACGCCCTGGCCGAACTGCGGTATCCCTTCCCGGTAGTGGTCGTGGGCAGCGGGTCGGGCACGGGCATCCCCGGCGTCGGCGTGGACCAGCACCTGGGAGCACGACTGGCCACCAGTCACCTGCTGGCGGCCGGCCACCGAAAGGTCTGGCACCTCGCCGGACCCGAGGACTGGCAGGAGGCGGCCGACCGGGCCGCCGGCTGGCGGGAGACCCTCGAAGCGGCGGGTGTCGAGCCGCCCATGCTGCTGCGGGGCGACTGGAGTCCGCTGTCGGGCTACCGGGCGGGCCAGGAACTGGCCGGCTGGGTGGGCCGGGGGCTGACCGCCGTCTTCGTCGCCAACGACCAGATGGCACTGGGGGTGTTGAGGGCCCTGCGTGAGGCGGGGGTCCGAACTCCCCAGGACGTCGCGGTGGTCGGCTTCGACGACATCCCGGAGTCGGAGTTCTTCGCTCCTCCGCTGACCACCGTCCGGCAGGACTTCTCGACGGTGGGCAAGCGAGGGATCGCACTGCTGCTGGAACTGATCGAGGGGCGGCCACCCGAGACCGCGCCCCGGATCGCGATCGAACCCCAACTCGTCGTCCGTGCGAGTACCTTCCCGTACGCCGCTCAACCCGAGGGCGTACGCCTCTGACGAACCGACTGGCCGTACTCGCCCAGCAGTGCGGCCGATATGCCGAACGATGATCGACAGGCTGGACGCAGTACGGCCGGTCCCCTCGAGTACCAGCGGGTCCGTCCCCGGGCCGGCTCTTCAAAGGAGAAGAACATGCTCAACAGAAGAAACTTCCTCACCGCGGCGGTCGGCGTGGCGGCCGCGGGTGGCCTGGCGGCCTGCGCCAAGAAGGACGAGGGCGCTTCCAGCTCCTCCTCCGGGGGCGGCAGCAAGACGATCACGCTCGGCTTCTCCCAGGTCGGCTCGGAGAGCGGCTGGCGCAGCGCCAACAGCGACTCGGTGAAGTCGGCGGCCAAGGAGGCGGGCTACACCCTCAAGTTCTCCGACGCGCAGCAGAAGCAGGAGAACCAGATCTCCGCGATCCGCAGCTACATCGCGCAGAAGGTGGACGTCATCGCCTTCTCGCCGGTGGTCGTCACCGGCTGGGACGCGGTGCTCAGGGAGGCCAAGGCCGCCAAGATCCCGGTGGTCCTCACCGACCGCTCCGTCGAGACCTCCGACGAGTCCCTGTACGCGACCCTGGTCGGCTCCGACTTCACGGACGAGGGCCGGCGCGCGGCCAGGATCCTGGAGAAGGTCCTGGCGAAGGCCGGCCACAAGGGCGCCGTGAAGATCGCCCAGCTGGAGGGCACCACCGGTGCCGCCCCGGCGATCGAGCGCGCCAAGGGCTTCAAGGAGGTCATGGACGCCGAGCACAAGGACGACTGGAAGATCGTCGTCAGCCAGACCGGTGACTTCACCCGCGCCGGCGGCAAGCAGGTCATGGCGGCCTTCCTGCAGTCCAACCCGGACATCAACGTCCTCTTCGCGCACAACGACGACATGGCCATCGGCGCCATCCAGTCCATCGAGGCGGCCGGCAAGAAGCCCGGCAAGGACATCCTCATCGTCTCGATCGACGGCGTGAAGGACGGCTTCGTCGCCATGTCCGAGGGCAAGATCAACGCCATCGTCGAGTGCAACCCGCTGCTCGGCCCCCAGCTGATGGAGGTCGTGAAGAAGGTCAAGGACGGCGAGACGGTCGAGCGCTGGATCAAGACCGAGGAGAGCGACTTCATGCAGGACCAGGCCGCCGCCGCGCTCCCGAACCGCAAGTACTGACCGACCGCACCCACCGGCAGGGAGCCTCCGGCCGACCGATCCGTCGGTCCCGGGGCTCCCTGCGGGCCTGAACCAATCCCATGAGGAGCGCTGCCATGGCAGAGCCGCGGCCCGTCCTGGAAATGACGGGCATAGTCAAGGAGTTTCCGGGGGTACGGGCTCTGTCGGACGTCGACTTCCGGCTCTTCCCCGGCGAGATCCACGCCCTGATGGGCGAGAACGGTGCCGGGAAATCCACCCTCATCAAGGTGCTGACCGGGGTCTACTCCCTGGACGGCGGCACCATCACCCTCGACGGCAGGTCCGTACGGTTCGGCAGTCCGCTGCACGCGCAGCAGGCCGGCATCAGCACGGTCTACCAGGAGGTCAACCTCTGCCCCAACCTGTCGGTGGCGGAGAACATCTTCATCGGGCGCGAACCGACCCGCATGGGCCGCATCCAGTGGAAGCGGATGCGCAAGGAGGCGGCGGAGCTGGTGGACCGGCTCGGCCTCGACATCGACGTCACCGCGCCCCTGTCCTCGTACCCGCTGGCCGTGCAGCAACTGGTCGCGATCGTGCGGTCGGTGGGCACCGGCGACAGCGACGGCCAGGGCTCGGGCACCAAGGTGCTGGTCCTGGACGAGCCGACGTCCAGCCTCGACCGCGACGAGGTCCAGGAGCTGTTCCGCCTGATGCGGCGGCTCAGGGACGAGGGCGTGGCGATCCTGTTCGTCTCGCACTTCCTCGACCAGATCTACGAGATCTGCGACCGGATGACCGTCCTGCGCAACGGCACTCTCGTCGGTGAGCACATGGTCGGCGACCTCGACCAGGTCGGGCTGATCCAGCTGATGATCGGCAAGGCCCTGGACCAGCTGGAGGAGCTCCACGACCAGCAGCTGCACGCGGACGTCGGCGAGACGCTGCTGCACGCGGACGGCCTCGGCAGGACCGGCGGCATCGCCCCCTTCGACCTGGAGATCAAGAAGGGCGAGGTGCTCGGACTCGCCGGTCTGCTCGGATCGGGCCGTACCGAGCTGGCCCGGCTGCTGTTCGGCGCCGACCAGCCCGACAGCGGCAAGCTGGCCATCGGCGGCAAGCAGGTCTCGCTGAGCGCCCCCAACGACGCCATCGGCGCCGGCGTCGCGTTCTGCTCGGAGAACCGCAAGACCGAGGGCCTGGTCCCCGATCTGACGGTGCGGGAGAACATCATCCTCGCGCTCCAGGCGGCCCGCGGCTGGACCCGGCCCATCCCGGTCTCCCAGCGCGACGAGCTCGTCGCCAAGTACATCAAGGCGCTGGACATCCGCCCCGCCAACCCGGAGGCCCGCGTCGGCCAGCTCAGCGGCGGCAACCAGCAGAAGGTCCTCCTGGCCCGCTGGCTGATCACCCAGCCGAAGCTGCTGATCCTGGACGAACCGACGCGCGGCATCGACATCGGCGCCAAGGCGGAGATCCAGAAACTCGTGGTCTCGCTCTCCGAGGACGGCATGTCCGTGCTGTACATCGCGGCCGAGCTGGAGGAGGTACTCCGGCTCAGCCACACCATCGGAGTGCTGCGCGACCGCCGGCTGGTGGCGCAGCTCGCCAACGGGCCCGAGATCACCACCAGCCGGATCATGGAGACCATCGCGAGCGGAGAGCACCAGTGAGCACCCCCTCAGTGACCACACCGTCCCGATGGCGAGCACTGACGCACCACCACCTGTTCTGGCCGGTCGCGGTCCTGGTCGTCCTGCTGCTCGTCAACGTTCCCTTCACGCCTGACTTCTTCTCGGTCAAGATGACGGACGGCCACCTCTACGGCAGCCTCGTCTCGATCGTGCTGTTCGGCTCGCCGCTCATCCTGGTGGCCGTCGGCATGACGCTCGTCATCGCCACCGGCGGCATCGACCTCTCCGTCGGCGCGGTGGTCGCCATCACCGGAGCGCTGGCCTGCTCGTACATCAGCGACCAGGCCGACCAGAGCGCCCTGTCCGGGGTGCTGCTCGCCATGGGCCTGGGCCTGCTGGCCGCGGTCGTCTGCGGACTGTGGAACGGCTTCCTGGTCGCCCGGATGGGCATCCAGCCGATCATCGCCACGCTGATCATCATGGTCGCCGGTCGCGGTGTCGCCCAGCTGATCACCGACGGCCAGATCATCACCATCAACAGCGAGCCGTACAAGCTGATCGGCGGCGGCTACTGGCTGACGCTGCCCTTCTCCATCTTCGTGGTGGCCGTGGTCGTGGCCGTCACCGTGGCGCTGACCCGCCGCACGGCGCTCGGGCTGCTCGTCGAGGCGGTCGGCGGCAACGCCGAGGCCAGCCGCCTGGTCGGCATCAGGTCCCGGCGCATCAAGATCATGGTCTACATGTTCTGCGCGCTGTGCGCGGGCATCGCGGGCCTGATGATCAGCTCCAACACCTCGGCCGCCGACGGCAACAACGCCGGCCTGTGGATCGAACTCGACGCGATCCTCGCCGTGGTGATCGGCGGCACGTCACTGCTGGGCGGCCGGTTCTCCATCGGCGGCACGGTGGTCGGCGCGCTCGTCATCCAGACCCTGACCACCACGATCTACACCATCGGCGTGCCGACCCAGACCAACCTGGTCTTCAAGGCCGCCGTCGTCATCGTCGTCTGCCTGCTCCAGTCCCCGAAGTTCCGCGCCAAGGTCTTCGGCGCCAGGTTCGGCGCCGGGTCCGGCGCGAAGGGAAGCGCCAAGCCGGCCGCGGCCCCGGCGGACACCGCCGCGGCGACCGAGCCCGCTCCCAAGATGGAGGTGTCGTGATGACCGCGACCACCCAGAGCCCCACGGCCCCGGACAGCCGTACGACGTCCAAGGCCGCGCGTCTGCTCGGCGACCGGCGCCTGCCCGTCGTGGCGACGGCCCTGCTCTTCCTCGTGATGTACGGCGTGGGCCTGGGCCGCTACCAGTACTACGGGTTCGCCGAACCGCAGGTCTTCCTGAACCTGTTCATCGACAACGGCTATCTGCTGGTCGCCGCCGTCGGTGTCACCTTCGTCATCCTGTCCGGCGGCATCGACCTGTCCGTCGGCTCGGTGATCGGCTTCACGACGATGTTCACGGCGTGGCTGGTGGAGCGCCAGGGGCTGCCGCTCCCGGTGGTGATCCCCATAGCGCTGGCCGTGGGCGCCTTCGGCGGCTTCCTGATGGGCTACGTGATCCAGAACTTCGAGATCCAGCCCTTCATCGTGACCCTCGCCGGTCTCTTCCTCTTCCGCGGCCTGTGCCTGGTCATCAGCAAGGAGTCGATCTCCATCAGCGACGCCTCGGTGAGCAGCATGGCCCAGGCGCAGGTGTCGCTGGGGATGGGCTTCCTGTCGATCGGCGCGATCGTGGCCCTGGTCGTCCTCGCCGTGGCGTTCTACGTCCTGCACTACACCCGCTTCGGACGCCGGGTGTACGCCGTCGGCGGCAACGAGCAGTCGGCCATGCTGATGGGTCTCCCGCAGGGCGGCACGAAGATCGCCGTCTACACGGTGAGCGGGTTCTGCTCGGCGCTGGCCGGACTGCTCTTCACCCTGTACATCCAGTCCGGTGACCCGCTGCACGCCACCGGTATGGAACTCGACGCGATCGCCGCGGTCGTCATCGGCGGCACACTGCTGACGGGTGGCTCCGGGTATGTGCTGGGGACCCTGTTCGGTGTGCTGGTGCTGGGCCTGATCAAGAGCATCATCCAGTTCGAGGGCACGCTCAGCTCCTGGTGGACGAAGATCGCCACCGGTGTGCTGCTGTGCGCGTTCATCCTGATCCAGCGCTTCATGACGAGCCGCAAGAAGACCTGAGCCGACAGGGACGTTCCGGTCGGAGCGGTCCGGCGCACGTACACCCCGTGCGCCGGACCGCTCTTCGTTCTCGTCACGGCGGCGTACGTGACGCCTCGCGCCGGCCACCCCTGGTCCTGCGGCAGCCGGCCACCGCGGCCCGGGACACCGGGTGGGCGATCGGCCCTCCTGTCCCGCACGTCGACCAGGCTCCCGCGATCCGCTCCCGAGTGTCCTTCTCCCGGTGCGCGTCGGTCTCCGTTCCGGCCGAACCCGCCGAGACGGACGCGCTGTGCGGCTACCTGACCGGCGTGACCGGCGTGACCGTCGTGACCGTCGTGACCGGCGTGACCGGCGTGACCGTCGTGACCGTCGTGACCGGCCCCGGCCCGGCGCCGTCCCCGGACCCGTCCCCCTGCGGGGGCCGGGCGCCGAGGAGCGTGAGCGGGCGGCCCGGCGACCGGACGCGGCCGGCGCGTCGCCCCCGGAGCAGCGACTGCTGCGCGTCCTGGGCGACGACGACCGGCAGGCCTCCGACGAGGCTCCGGCGGACCGGCCCGTCGAGCACCGCGAGGGCGTGGGAGCCGGCCCGGAACCCAGGAGCCTGCCGCCGGTGGGTCTCCTCACCCCGCCACCCCGGCCCACGGTTGGCGGGTGGGCGTCCGCTCCGGATGTCCGCCGGAGGCCGTGCTGCGCATGCCGCGGCGGTACGCGTGAGGTGCCGTACGGGAAGCGGGGCCGGGCGGCGCGGTCACCGTGGCCGGCGGGCGCCCGCCTCGGCGCGGGCCCGATAGGCCTGACTGAAAGTCAAGTGACGTCGGGCAGTCATGAGTTGGGTCGGGTCCCGGCCTGTCGAGTGCCGCGCCGGCCGCCCCGCTCCCGTCGGCCCCGTAGGCCATCCGGGCTATCGGTGACACCAACCCCCTCTTGTTGCAGTTGAGTCGAACAGGTACACCTCGCCGTACCGATCTCCGGCAGCACCGATCGCAGGAAGTCAGAGGAGGTACGCGTGCATTCCACGAGAACCACCCCGGCCCGACTCGTCCTGATCGCCGCCCTCGCCCTCACCACCACGGGCGCTCTCCCGCTCGGCCCCCACACCGCCACCGGCGCCGAACCCGGCCCCGCCACCCGCGACCGCGACACCACGGCCACCCCCGCCCACCACCCGGCGAGCTCCGCCCGCCGGGCCCTGACCGCCCCCACGCCCGAGTTCACCGCGCCCCGCGGTTACCCCCGGCAGCAGGTCCTCGCCCCCGACCCCGAGAACCCCGCCGACACGTCCCTCAAGCTCGGCCTCACCCCGTACCACGCCCTCGCCCCCAAGCTGAACGCCCTCCAGGCCCTCGGCGACCGGGTGAGCGTCGAGGTCGCGGGCCGCTCGGCGGGCGGACACCGGCTCTACCTCGTCACCGTCACCGCCCCGGAGACCGCCCCGCAGGCCCGCCAACAGGAGCGGATGCGCGAACTCATCGAGAACGCGCCCGCCGTCGCCGCCAAGGACCCCTTACTGAAGGCGGCCTACAAGACGCCCGTCTTCTTCAACAGCAACATCCACGGCAACGAGTGGGAGGGCACCGACGCCTCCCTGAAGCTCATCGAGCAGCTCGCCACCGCCGGCGACCGGAAGACCAGGGACCTCCTCGCCCACAGCCGCCTGTACTTCAACATCACGGCCAACCCGGACGGCCGTATCGCCGGCACCCGCGCCAACGCCAACGGCTTCGACCTGAACCGGGACTTCGTCACCGCCTCGCAGCCCGAGGCGCGCACGATCCGGCGGATCGGGATCGACAAGCAGCCGGCCGTCATGCTCGACCTGCACGGCTACGTCAACGGCACCCTCATCGAGCCGGCCACTCCGCCGCACGGCGAGAACTACGAGTACGACCTCTTCCTGAAGAACACCTACGCCAACGCCCTCGGCATGGAGGCCGCCGTCAACGGCCTCGGACACACCGCTGAGAAGGACGGCGTGCGGCCCGCGCAGATCCCGTTCCGGGACCAGGAGGAGGGCTGGGACGACTGGCCCCCGATCTTCACCCCGCAGTACGCGGCCTTCCACGGCACGGTCGCCGCGCACACCGTGGAGATCCCGCTCCAGGTGAACAACGCCGCCTACACCGGCCTGCCGGAGAGCGAGCTGCGGCGCCGTTCCGCCATCAACGTGGAGGTGGCGGGGGCCGCCCTCCGCGCCACTCTGGACTTCGTCCGGACCAGGCGGTCCGCCCTCCTCGCCGACCAGATCGAGGTGTTCCGGCGCGGGGCCGCCGGCGCCGCGCAGGTGCCGGTGTCGGCGCGGACCGTCCCGGGGGTCCCGGGCATCGGGCCGGAGGACGTCTACACGACCACCTTCCCGCGCGCCTACGTCCTCCCGGCGGGGACCACCGCCACCGCCCGCCTCGTCGACCACCTCCTCGCCAACGACGTCCGCGTCACCCGCGCCACCCGCCCCTTCCGGCTCGCCGGACGGACGTACCCGAAGGGCTCCTACGTCGTGGACATGCGCCAGCCCAAGCGGGGGCTGGCGAACGCGCTGCTCGCCGACGGGCGGGACATCAGCGACAAGGTGTCGGTGATGTACGACATCTCGGGGTGGAGCCTGGGACGGCTGTGGGGGGCGGAGGTGGTGGCCGTCCAGGGCGGCTCCCCGGCCGCGCTCCCACTGCGGCCGGTCACCGAGGCCGCACCGGTCGGCACGGTCCCCGCACGGGGCGACCTGCGGCTGCGGCTGGACGACCCGAACGCGGTCGCGGCCCTCAACTCCCTCCTGCGGCAGGGAGTTCGGGTGCAGCGGGCCGCGGACGGGAGCGTGCGCGTCCCCGCGTCGGCACGCCGGCAGGCCGCCGGGCTCGCCCGTACGTACGACGTCCTTTTCACGGCGGCCCCGGCCTCCGCCACCGGTACCACCCCCCTGCACCGCGTCCGGGTCGCCGCGGCCGTCACGCCGGGTGAGCTGTTCGCGCTGCGCGAGATGGACTTCGACGTCACACCGGTCTCCACGGCCGTCCTCAACGCCGGCTTCGACTGGTCGTCGGTGGACGTGCTGTTCGTGTCGACCGGGCTGAACCGGGCCGCCCTGAACGGCACGGCCCGGACCGCCCTCGACACCTTCCTCGCCGGGCACGGCCTGGTCGGGCGGGGCGCCACCGGGGCCGCGCTCGGCACCGGTGCCGGGCTGCTGGACGTGACGGTCGTCGAGGGCAACGAGGACGCCAACGGCGTCGTCCGGACGGTGAACTCGGGCCCGGTGACGGCCGGCGCCCCGGACCACGGCTTCGTCTACGCGCCGGTGTGGTTCACCGGGCTGGGGCCCGGGGTGCGCGTGGAGCGGTCGTACGCCGCCGGGAACCCGCTCGTCTCCGGCCACTGGCGGGCCCTGGCCGACGGCTCGGGCGGTCCCGCGGCCGCCGCCGGACGGCCCGCGGTCGTGAGCGGCCCGCACGCCGTCCTGTTCGGCACGGAACCCCTCTTCCGGGCCCATCCCAAGGGGGAGTTCCCGCAGGTCGCACAGGCTTTGATCACCATGGGACACGCAAGCAGCGGTCTTGTTGAGGAGAGCGGATGACGCAAGAGATCCACGGCACCGTCGCGGACGGTTTCGAGGCGGTGCGGGAGGAGTTCGCCGCGTTCGTCGCGGAGGAACGGCCCGACTACGAGGGCCAGTTGTGCGCGTACGTGCACGGCCGCCAGGTCGTCGACCTGTGGGCCGGGGACGGCGCGGGCGCCGACTCCCTCTACGGCGTGTTCTCCTCCACCAAGGGCGCCGCGTACCTGGTGGCCGCGCTCCTCGTCCAGGAGGGCACCCTGGAGCTGGACCGCAAGGTCACCTACTACTGGCCGGAGTTCGCGTCCGAGGGCAAGGGCGCGCTGACCCTGCGCGAGCTGCTCGCGCACCGGGCCGGGGTGGTGGGCGCCGACACCGGGTTCTCGGCGCGGGAGCTGGCCGACGACCGGCAGATCGCCGAACGCCTCGCCGACCAGCGACCGTTCTGGCGACCGGGCACCGCCTTCGGCTACCACGCGCTGGTCATCGGCGCGCTCATCGGCGAGGTCGTGCGGCGCGCGACGGGCCGTACGCTCCAGGAGGTGTACGAGGAGCGGGTGCGCGCCCCGTACGGCCTGGACTTCTTCCTCGGCCTGCCGGCCGCGCACGAGCCCCGCTTCCGCAGCGCGCGGCCGATGGCGCCGACCGCCGAACAGCGGGCGCTCCTCGACTCCCTGCCCCGGGGGCCGCACACGCTCACCGCCATCGCCTTCAACCGGCACGGCGCCGAGCCGACCGACCTCGAACTCCTGCCGAACGATCCCCAGGTCCGCGCCAAGGGCCCGGCGTCGGTGGGCGGGGTGGCGTCGGCCCGCGGGCTCGCCGGGATGTACGCGGCGGCGATCAGCGAGGTCGACGGGAAGGCGCCGCTGCTGAAGGAGGACACGGCGGCGGAGCTGGGACAGTTCCACTCCGTCGGCTACGACCTGGTGGCCCGCGCCCACAGGTCGTACGGGGTGGGGTTCCAGGCGACCGCGGACGCCTGGTACCCGTTCCTGGGCGCCGGGGCGTTCGGGCACAGCGGGGCGGGCGGCTGCCAGGCGTTCGCGGACCCGCGCAGCGGACTCGCCTACGGCTACACCCGGCGCCGGTTCGCCTTCCCGGGCGGTGCGGCACCGGAGAACGACCGGCTGGTGGCGGCGGTGCACACGGCGGCGCTGGCGAGCTGATGGCCGTACGGACGACGGCGGTCACGGGTGAAGGCCGCACCCCACGTCCAGGGGTGCGGCCTTCGTCGTGGGCAACGAGCGCCGTCGGACGGGCGTCACGGTGATGCCGCCGCGGGCCGCCCTCGAGCGGGGGCGGACCTGGTGGGTCCGCCCGACCACCGCGGGGAAGCCCTCCGCCGTCCTACAGCTTGACGATCATCTTGCCGGTGTTGTCGCCGCGCAGGACCCCGAGGAACGCCTCCAGGTTGTTCTCGATGCCCTCGACGACCGTCTCGCGGTACTTCAGCTCGCCGGAGCGGACCCAGGCGCCGACCTCCTGGACGAACTGCGGCTGGAGGTCGTAGTGGTCGCCGACCAGGAAGCCCTCGATGCGGCCGCGGGTCTGGATGAGGCGGGCGAGGTTCTTCGGCCCGGGCGCGGGCTCGGTGTTGTTGTAGACCGAGATCATGCCGCAGACCGCGATCCGGCCGCCCTGGTTGAGGCGGCCGATGGCGGCCTCCAGGTGGTCGCCGCCGACGTTGTCGAAGTAGACGTCGACGCCGTCCGGCGCGGCGTCGCGCAGCTGCTCGCTCACCGGCCCGTTCCGGTAGTTGAAGGCGGCGTCGAAGCCGTACTCCTCGACGAGCAGCTTGACCTTCTCGTCGGAGCCGGCGGAGCCGACGACCCGGGAGGCGCCCTTGAGCCGGGCGATCTGGCCGACCTGGCTGCCGACGGCGCCCGCGGCACCCGACACGAACACCGAGTCGCCCTCCTTGAAGGACGCGGTGCGCAGCAGCCCGGCGTAGGCGGTGAGACCGGTCATGCCCAGGACGCCGAGGTAGGTGGATAGGGGCGCGGCCTCGGGGTCGACCTTGACGGCCTGCTTGGCGTCGAAGGTGGCGTACTCGCGCCAGCCGCCGAAGTGCAGGACGTGGTCACCGGGGGCGATGCCCTCGGCTTCGGAGGCGACGACCTCGCCGACCGCGCCGCCCTGCATGGCCTTGCCCAGCTCGAAGGGGGCCACGTAGGACTTGGCGGCGCTCATCCGGCCGCGCATGTAGGGGTCCACGGAGAGGTACTCGTTGCGGACGAGCACCTGGCCCGGGCGGGGCTGCCGGATCTCCGCCTCGGCCAGCTCGAAGTCCTCGGGCTTCGGCCAGCCGACGGGGCGGCTGAGCAGACGCCATTCGCGGCTGGTGGCGGGGAGGACCGAGTCAGTCATGGAGGGCTGCCTTTCTAATGTTTCACTACCTGAAACAACCATGCTCCTGAATATTTCAGGATGTCAAGCAAGCCGGGTACCCTGAGACCATGGCCACCTCACAGCGGACCGCCCTCCCCGACACCCTGACCATGGAAGTCGTCGAACTGATCGGCGAGGTCGTGGCCCGCTTCCACGAGGACTACGAGGAGGCCGCCGCCGGCTACGCCCTCACCGGCGCGCAGGCCCGACTGCTCAGCCTGCTCTCCCTGGAACCGCTGCCCATGCGGAAGCTGGCGAACCGGCTGAGATGCGAACCGTCCAACGTGACCGGCATCGTGGACCGCCTGGAGGCCCGGGGCCTGGTGGAGCGCCGCCCCGACCCGGCCGACCGCCGGGTGAAGCTCGCGGCGGCGACCGAGGAGGGGCGACGGGTGGCCAAGGGGCTGCGGGTGTCGCTGCGGTTCGCCCGGGAGCCGCTGGCGGGGCTCGCGGAGGAGGAGCGCGTGGTGCTGCGGGGGCTGCTGCGGCGGATGCTGGGGGTGCAGGCGGGTGCGGACGCGGGTGCGGCGGACGCCTGACCGTCCGTGACCGGGGGAGGCGCGCCCGCCCGATAGAGTTCCCCCATGCGCGATCTCGGGGCGGGTTTCAGGTTCCTCCTGGAGGGCCAGCGGTGGGTGGCCCGGCACGGTAAGCAGTACGGCTTCGGGCTTCTGCCCGGGCTGATCACACTCGTCCTCTACGTGGGCGCGCTGGTGGCGCTCGCGGTGTGGGGCGCGGACTTCGTGGCCTGGGCGACGCCGTTCGCCGACGACTGGTCGAGCCCGTGGCTGGGCCTGTTCCGCGGGTTCCTCACGGTCGTGCTGTTCGCCCTCGGCCTGCTCCTGTCCGTGCTCACCTTCACCGCGGTCACGCTGCTCATCGGGCAGCCCTTCTACGAGAACCTCTCCGAGACGGTCGACCGGGACGTCTCGCCCGACGGCACGGCACCGGAGTCGGGGCTGCCGCTCTGGCGCGAGCTGTGGATCTCGGCGCGGGACAGCCTGCGCATCGTGGGCCGGGCACTGCTGTGGGCCGTGCTGCTGTTCGCCCTCGGGTTCGTGCCGTTCGTCGGTCAGACGGTCGTCCCGGTGGTCGGCTTCTTCGTCACCGGCTTCTTCCTCACCGAGGAGCTCACCGCCGTCGCCCTCCAGCGCAGGAACGTCGCCCTGCGCGACCGCCTCGCCCTCCTGCGCTCCCGCAAGGCCCTGGTCTGGGGCTTCGGCACGCCCTTGGGCCTGGCCTTCCTGGTCCCCTTCGTCGCGGTGTTCCTGATGCCGGGCGCGGTCGCGGGCGCGACGCTCATGGCGCGGGAGCTGCTGGGGGAGGAGACCGGGGACGGCGACAGCGCCGGCGGCCGGGAGAAGGAGAACGCCGCACCGTGACCGGGACGCCCGCCGTGACCGTCATCTGATCCGGTCCCGGCCGGCCGCCCCGGGCCCTCGACCGCGCCGAGGTGTTTTCGCCTACTCGCCGGCGGCCACGGTCAGGATCGCCCGCACCTGCGCGACGATGTCCAGCCGGTTGCGCACGAACTCCGGATCGCTCACCTCGCCGGTGTTCCCGGCGCCGAACTGCAGCACGGGCGTGTGCACATGCCCGCCCGGCAGGCTGTCGTGGAGGCCGAGCCGGTCACGCAGGAGGGTCGCCCGGTAGGCGATCTCGTTGGACAGGTAGTTCCCGCCGCCCCCGGCCCGCGCGGTGGACCCGGGCGTGGGCCCGTCCGGCCGCACCACGGGGTCCGTCCCGCCCGCGGGGATCTCGGTCACGCTCGTGTTGTCGTACACGGGGAACCGGCCGGTGTCCGCCGCGACGATCTCCGCGTACGGCAGGGTCGTGGTCGTCCACTGCGGCTGCGAGGCCGGGTCGGTGACCGGGATCGTCTCCGTGCGGCCGATGTTCTCGTTGTCGGGGAAGCCGCCCCGCCAGGCCCCGTTGGCGCGCTCCACGTCGAAGCGGCCGACGCGCCCCTGGCTGACGGTCGCGAACAGGTCGACGTGCGGGAGATACGGCCGCAGGGTGCGCTCCACCGTCCCGTCCGCGAAGTCCTCCCAGCGCACCGGGAACACGGCGGTCTCCACCCGGGCGGGCCCGTCGGCCGTCTCGATCACCGTGCCGTCGAGGGCGAGGGCACTCGCCCCGGAGGGATTGGAGATGCGGATGTCCCGGTCCAGGGTGAACGGGTCGAAGCCGGTGACCAGGACGCGCTTCAGCCCCTTGGCCGCGTGCGGGTGGCCGATGTCGGACTGGCCGCGCGAGGCGCGCTCCAGGGAGTCGAGCAGCGCGGTCCGCTGACGGTCGCTGATCGCGAACTCCGGCGTCCAGGTGCGTACTTCGCGCGTCATGCCGAGCCGCGCCCAGTACAGCGGCCGGTCGTCGTCCCGGCTCAGGTCACCGCCGGCCGGGCCCCGCCCCTGCGCCCGGTCCACGGCCCGCCGCCACAGGGCGGCGCCTTCGCGGACGACGACCCGGTGGGCCTGCGCGTAGGAGTGAGCGGCCGTCAGCAGCCGGGTGAAGCGCGGGGTCACCGTGTCGAACCCGGAGCGGGCGAGGATCTCCCGAGGGACCGCCCGGTCGAGCCGCTGCTCCTCGACGGTGGGCGCGGGGGCGGCGTCGGCCGCGGCCGCCGGAGCCGAGAGGCAGGCCGTCAGGGCCATGCCGAGGACGCCGACGCGAACGCGTATCGCGGACATGGGGGATGGGGTCCTTCCGTCGCTGTGGGGCGCGTTGGTGCGGAAGGCGGAAGTATCGCGTGCCGGGTGTGGTCTACGCCATGGGGCGCGGTACCGTCCCGGCCGCTTCCCGCAGGGCGGTGACGAACGCGTCCTCCGCGGGTGTCGGCGACCGTCCGGGCAGGGTCGCCGCGTACACCGCCCGCGCCGGCGCCCCCTCGTCCAGGACCGGCAGCAGGACGACGTCCGGCCGGACGGCCGTGGCGGCGAGCGCCGGGACCAGGGTCACGCCGAGACCGGCGGCCACGTACCCCTGCTTGGCCGTCCACTCGCCGACGACGTGCGCGACGCGCGGCCGGAAGCCCGCCCGCAGGGCCGCGTCGAGCAGGGTGCCCTCGGGCCGGGCGCCGCCGGAGATCCAGTCGGCGTCGGCGAGTTGGCCGAGCCGGACCGGTCCGTGGTGGCCGGCCAGGGGATGGGCGGCCGGGACGGCGACGTACAGGGACTCGTCGAGGAGGTGGTGCAGGGCGTACGCCTCCAGCGGGGCGCGGCCCGTCGTCGACACCACGGCCACGTCCAGGTGGCCCGCGGCCAGCCGGTCCAGCAGGGCGGGGGTGAGGCCCTCCTCGCGGATGAGGCGGACGCCGGGACGGCGGGCGCGGAAGGCGGCCAGGGCGTGCGGCACCAACGCCGCGTCGGCCGTCGCGAACGCCCCGAACCGCAACCGGCCCCCGGTCCCCTCCCGCAGCGCCGCCAGGTCCCGCCCGGCTCCGCGCAGCGTCCCGGCGACGGACTCCGCGTACGGCGCCAGCACCCGCCCCGCCTCCGTCAGCCGCACGCCCCGCGGCAGCCGGTCGAAGAGCGGGCCTCCGCCCAACGCCGCCTCCAGCGAGGAGATCTGCCGGGAGACCGCGGACTGCGTCCAGCCCAGCCTGCGCGCGGCGACCGTGAACGAGCCGTGCCGGGCGACCTCAAGGAACGCGCGCAGCCAGACCGTGGACAGGTCGGGCACGGCGGAGAGGTCGTCATGCGGTTTCGGCATGACGGCCATGCTAGACATTCGCTTGTCGCATCACGGAGGCGGTCCTAGCGTCGACGGCATGGAGATCACCCTCGGCAGCCCCGCCTCCGCGCCCCAGCCCCTGAGCCCGTACTACTCCCAGGTCGCCCGCGTCCAACAGGCCGACGGCGGCGCCCTGTTGTTCCTCTCCGGTCAGATCGCCGAGGGCGACACCCTCGCCGAGCAGACCCGGGGCGTCTTCGAGACGATCGACGCCCTGCTGAAGGCCCACGGCGCCACCCTGGCCGACGTCGTCAACATCCGCACGTACCTCACCGACATCACCGGCCTCGGCGAATACGCCGCCGTACGCGGCGAGTTCCTCACCGGCACCCCGCCCACCAGCATGACCTTCGAGGTGCCGCGGCTGTTCCGGCCGGAGGCGCGGGTGGAGGTCGAGGTCGTGGCGGCGGTGGCCGCCCACGGGTGACACGCGCCGCTCGGAGTGCCGGGACGCCGAAGCGTGAAGCGGTGGCCCTCGGTCCACCGGCTCGCCGAGCAGTCGCCGGAAGTCCCGGAACGCGCCGGGCATGTCCACCGGCTCCGGATCCAGCGGCCCCTGGTACCGCAACCCGTCCATCACCGCCACCAGCAGGGGAGCGGACCGCTCCGGAGTGAGGCCGCCCACCGTTGGTTCTTTGTGAAGGGTTCGTACGAAATCCAGGTGGGTAGGTCGATCGCGGACCGCAGGATCACCGCGACGGTTACCGTCTGACGCGGGACTCCTCGCCCCACGAGCAGCCCCGGTCCGGGACCTGACCCCTGGACCGGGGCTCATCCCTTCCCGCCGGTGCCTACCGCACCGAGAACGCGTACACCGTCTCCGACCGGTACACCCCGCCCGGCCGCAGCTCCGTGCTCGGGAACTCCGGGCGGTTCGGGGAGTCGGGGAAGTGCTGGGTCTCCAGCGCGATGCCGTCGCCCGGCGCGAAGGGCTCGCCCAGGTGGTCCGCCGTGTACACCTGGAGGCCCGGCTCGGTCGTCGCCACCGTCAGCACCCGCCCGGACGCCGGGTCGTGCAGCTCGGCCACCTCCACGGGCCCGTCCGTGACGCCCTTGTCGAGCACGAAGTTGTGGTCGTAGCCGGCGCCGACCTCGCGGGCCGTACGGAAGTCGAAGCGGGTGTCCGCCACCTCCGCCACCCCGGTCGGGATCAGGTCCGCGTCCACCGGTGTGTACCGCGAGGCCGCCAGCCGCAGCTCATGGCCGCCCGCGCCACCGCTGCCGGGGCCGCCCAGGCCGAAGTAGCTGTGGTTGGTCAGGTTCACCACCGTCGGCGCGTCCGTGACCGCCTCGTACGCGATCCGCAGCGCCCCCGACGCCTCCAGCGTGTACGTCGCCGAGACCTCCAGGCGGCCCGGGAAGCCCTCCTCGCCGTGCGGGCTGACCCGGGTCAGCCGCAGCCCGTGCGCGACCGGCTCCACCTCCCACACCCGCTTGTCGAAGCCGCGCTCACCGCCGTGCAGGGAGTTGGGCGCGTTGTTCGGCGCGAGCGGGTACGTCACCCCGTCCAGCGCGAAGCGGGCGTGCGCGATCCGGTTCGCGTACCGCCCGACCAGGGCACCGAGGTAGGGCCCCGGATGCGCGAGATAGCCGTCCAGGTCCGCGAACCCCAGCACCACGTTCGCCGTCCGACCTGCGCGGTCCGGGACCTCCACCGACTGCACGATCCCGCCGTACGACAGGACCCGGACCCGGACGCCCGCCCGCTCCAGGGTCCAGCGGCGCACCGGGGTGCCGTCGGAAAGTGTTCCGAAGTGTTCGCTCATGGGCGAAACCCTAAGTCACGCGCCGCGGGCCGTGATCTTCCGGTAGGCGATCTCCGCCAGTCGCGCCTGACCGTTCTTGCTCGGATGGAACCAGTCCCAGGGGCTCAACTGGTCGGTCCCGAACCGGTACTCGTACACCGCGCCCCCGTCGAAACGGCACCGCAGGTCCTTCGCGCAGACCTCCCTCAACACCGTGTTGTAGTCCTCCACCCGCTTCCGCACCGTCTCGCGGCGCAGGTTCGCCGCCGAGTCCAGCGCGTCCGCGTCGCCCAGCATCGACGGGCAGATCCCCAGCTTCCACACCTGCTTGCCCAGCACATTGGTCCGGCCCTGCGACCACAGCCGCTTCAGGTTCGGCACGCTCGCCACGTACACCTGCGTCTTCGGCGCCGCCCGGCGCAGCGTGCGCATCGCCTCCTCGAACTCCGCGCGGAAGTCCGCCACCGACGTCATCGCGTCCGTGGAGTCCCGGCACGCGTCGTTCGCCCCCGCCATCACCGTCACCAGCTCCGGCCCGCGCGCGGCCGCCTGCGACATCTGCGCCGGCAGGTCCGCCATCCGCGCCCCGGTCGCCGCGTAGTTCCAGCTGTGCGTCACCGCCTTCGACGCCCCCAGCAGCCGTACGGCCAGACTCCTCACCTCGGCGCTGGCACCGGTCGCCCAGGACACCTCCGGGCAGTCCGTCAGGACCGAGCAGGCGTCGAAGCCACGCGTGATGGAGTCGCCCACCGCGGCGATCGAGGCCGGGCTGCTGTCCCACACCGGCGTCGGCGAGGGTGTCGCCCGGCGCGCCTGCGAGGCCGACGCCTCGGGGCCGTCCCCGCCCACGACGTCACAGCCGGCCGCGCCCAGCACGGCGGCAGCCGTGACCGCGACGACGGCCCGCGAGCGGTGGCCTCGCTTCCGCATCCCCTGGTGTCCCCTCGGTCGTCCGGCACGCCTGCGGCCGGACGAGTCGCCGGCCCCACCCATGACAACGTCCGGGAGTTCCCGAGCCCCACAAGAAGCAACTGAACGTACCCGCACAGGCGTCCTGCCGGGTGAATGGCGGGCGTTTCGCGGCACCGGGACCGACGGTACGTCACACTCCTTGCGCCGCCGCACGGTAGCCTCGCCATCAACGTGGCTGCCCTGCCACCGCCGCCATGCCAGCCCGCCAGCCTGTCCCGCTCTGCCCGGAGGTCCCGGTGACGACACGTGGAGTCCTGTACGTGCACTCCGCGCCGCGCGCGATGTGCCCGCACGTCGAGTGGGCCGTCGCCGGGGTGCTCGGCACGCGCGTCAACCTCGACTGGATCCGGCAGCCCGCCGCCCCCGGCACCTGGCGTTCGGAGTTCTCCTGGCAGGGCGAGGCCGGCACCGCCTCCAAGCTCGCCTCCGCACTGCGCGGCTGGCACCTGCTCCGCTTCGAGGTCACCGCCGAACCCTGCGCCACCGCCGAGGGCGAGCGCTACAGCTGCACCCCCGACCTCGGCATCTTCCACGCCGTCACCGGCATCCACGGCGACATCCTCATCCCCGAGGACCGTCTGCGCGCGGCCCTGCTGCGCAGCCAGCGCGGGGAGACCGACCTGGAGGCCGAACTCTCCAAGCTCCTGGGCAAGCCCTGGGACGACGAACTGGAGCCGTTCCGGTACGCGGGCGAGGGAGCGCCGGTGCGCTGGCTGCACCAGGTGGTGTGAGGTCCGTCCGGCACACCGAAGGGGCCCCCACCGATCGGTGGGGGCCCCTTCGGGTACGCGGCCAGGTGCGTACGGACGCTCTCCGGCAGGTCTCTCAGACCGTCCGGAACGCCAGCACCACGTTGTGCCCGCCGAACCCGAACGAGTCGTTCAGGGCCGCGATGCGGCCCTCGACCGGCAGCTTCCGGGCCTCGTCGCGCACGATGTCCGCGTTGGCCTCGGCCTCGGGGTCGAGGTTCTCGACGTTGATGGTCGGCGGGGCCACCCGGTGGTACAGCGCGAGGACCGTCGCGACGGACTCGACGCCGCCCGCGCCGCCCAGCAGGTGACCGGTCATCGACTTGGTCGCCGAGACCGCCATGTGGTCGGCGTCGTCGCCGAACACCTTGCGCAGCGCCTTCAGTTCGGCCACGTCACCGGCGGGCGTCGACGTCGCGTGCGCGTTGACGTGCACGATCTCCGCCGGGTCCAGGTCGGTGTGGTCCAGCAGGTGCTGGAGGGCGTGCGCGATGCCGCGGCCCTCCGGCTCCGGCTGCACGATGTCGTGGCTGTCGGCGGAGATGCCCTGCCCGACCGCCTCGGCGTACACCCGCGCCCCGCGCTTGGCGGCGTGCTCGGCGGACTCCAGGACGATCACGCCGGCGCCCTCGCCGAGGACGAAACCGTCGCGCGCGGTGTCGTAGGGACGCGAGGCGCCCTGCGGGTCGTCGTTGTTCTTGGACATCGCCATCATGTTGCCGAACGCGGCGATGGGCAGCGGGTGGATCGCCGCCTCCGTACCGCCGGCGACGACGATGTCGGCACGGCCCGTACGGATCATCTCGATGGCGTAGCCGATGGCCTCGGCGCCCGACGCGCAGGCGGAGACCGGCGTGTGCACGCCCGCGCGGGCGCCCACGAGCAGGCCCACGTTGGCGGACGGGCCGTTCGGCATCAGCATGGGCACGGTGTGCGGGGAGACGCGGCGGACGCCCTTCTCCTTCAGCACGTCGTACTGGTCCAGCAGGGTCGTCACACCGCCGATGCCGGAGGCGATGACCGCACCGAGCCGGTCCGGGTCGACGGAGGCGTCCTCACCGGCCCTGCCTTCGAATCCGGCGTCCTTCCACGCCTCCTGGGCCGCGATCAGCGCGAACTGCGCCGAGCGGTCCAGCCTGCGGGCCTGCGGCCGCGGAATGACCTCGGTGGGCTCCACGGCGACCGGGGCCGCGATACGGACGGCCTGCTCGGCCGCCCACTCCTGCTCCAGGGGCTTGACACCGGACTTGCCGGCGACCAGACCCTCCCAGGTAGAGGCTGCGTCGCCACCCAGCGGTGTGGTTGCGCCGATACCGGTGACGACCACGGTGCGATTGGTCGGGCTCACGGGAATTCTTTCTCCAACGATCGGGATTCAGCGGCGCCACCGCCGGGTGGCGGGGCCGGTCAGCGTCCGGCCCGAGCAGGGACTCAGGCCTGGTGCTTGAGGATGTACTCGGTCGCGTCGCCGACCGTCTTGAGGTTCTTGACGTCCTCGTCCGGGATCTTGACGTCGAAGCGCTCTTCGGCGGCGACGACGACCTCGACCATGGACAGGGAGTCGACGTCCAGGTCGTCGGTGAAGGACTTGTCCAGCTGGACGTCCTCAACCGGGATCCCGGCGATCTCGTTCACGATCTCCGCGAGACCGGCGACGATCTCTTCCTGAGTGGCGGCCATGTGGCGCTCCTTCGTTGGTGTTCCAGAGGGTGTGGCGCCCACCGCGGCAGCGGCAGGTGGTGCATTTCGCGCGCCGGACCGGATGATCCGGCACGGAGTGCCTAGGGGAGGGTAACGACCGTCGCGGCGTACACGAGACCCGCCCCGAATCCGATGACGAGCGCGGTGTCGCCGCTCTTCGCCTCGCCGGTCGCCAGGAGCCGCTCCATCGCGAGCGGAATCGAGGCGGCCGAGGTGTTGCCGGTGGTGCGCACGTCACGGGCGACCGTGACGGACTCCGGCAGCTTGAGAGTCTTCACCATCGAGTCGATGATCCGCTCGTTGGCCTGGTGCGGGATGAAGACGTCCAGGTCGCCGGAGGTGATCCCGGCCGCGTCCAGCGCCTGCTGGGCGACCTTCGCCATCTCGAACACGGCCCAGCGGAAGACCGCCTGGCCCTCCTGGGTGATCGCCGGGAACTTCGCGACCTCGCCGGTGCGGTAGTCCGTCCACGGCACGGTCTGCTTGATGGTCTCCGACTTGTCGCCCTCGGAGCCCCAGACCGTCGGGCCGATCGCCGGCTCCTTCGACGGGCCGACCACGACCGCGCCCGCGCCGTCGCCGAACAGGAAGGCGGTCGCCCGGTCCTCCAGGTCCGTCAGGTCGGACAGCCGCTCGACGCCGATGACCACGACGTACTCGGCGGAACCCTCGACGACCATGCCCTTGGCGAGCGTGAGGCCGTAGCCGAAGCCCGCGCAGCCGGCCGAGATGTCGAAGGCGGCGGCCCGGTTCGTGCCCAGCTTGTCGGCGATCTCGGTGGCCACGGCCGGCGTCTGCTTGAAGTGCGAGACGGTGGAGACGACCACGGCGCCGACCTGCTCGGAGGTGATCCCGGCGTCGGCGATCGCCTTGCCGGCCGCCTCCACCGACATGGCGGCGACGGTCTCCTCGTCGTTCGCCCAGTGCCGGGTCTCGATGCCGGAGCGCGAGCGGATCCACTCGTCGGACGAGTCGATCGTCTCGAGGATCACCTCGTTGGGCACCACACGGGTGGGCCGGTAACCGCCCACGCCGAGGATGCGCGCGTACGGGGCGCCCTTGCTGGGCTTGATCTTCGACATGACCGTCGGCTCCTTGTCAGGCACTGTGCTCGGCGATGACCTCGCGGGCCGCGTCGAGATCGTCGGGGGTCTTCAGCGCGAGCGTCCGCACACCGGGCAGGGCGCGCTTGGCGAGACCGGTGAGGGTGCCGCCGGGGCACACCTCGATCAGCGCGGTGACGCCGAGCTCCTTGAAGGTCTCCATGCACAGGTCCCAGCGGACCGGGTTGGCGACCTGGCCGACGAGACGCTCGAGGACCTCGGCGCCGGTGGCGACGGTCCGCCCGTCCTTGTTGGAGACGTAGGGGACGGTCGGGTCGCCGGGCGTGAGCTCCTTGGCCGCGGTGGCCAGCGTCTCGACCGCGGGGGCCATGTGGTGGGTGTGGAAGGCGCCGGCGACCTTCAGCGGGACGACCTTGCGGACGCCCTCGGGCTTGTCCTCGTTCAGCGCGGCGAGCTGCTCCAGCGTGCCCGCGGCGACGATCTGGCCGGCGCCGTTGACGTTCGCCGGGGTCAGGCCCAGCTTCTCCAGGTGCGCCACGGAGACCTCGGGGTCGCCGCCGAGCAGCGCCGACATACCGGTCTCGGTGACGGCGGCGGCGTCGGCCATCGCCAGGCCGCGCTTGCGTACGAGGGTCAGCGCGGCGGTGTCGTCGAGCACACCGGCGAAGGCGGCGGCGGTGATCTCACCGACGCTGTGCCCCGCGACCGCGCCGGGCGCCATGTCACCGAGTGCCGCGGCGGACAGGATTCCGGCGGCGACGAGCAGCGGCTGGGCCACCGCGGTGTCCCGGATGGCGTCCGCGTCGGCCTGCGTCCCGTAGTGGGCGAGGTCCAGTCCGATGGCGTCCGACCACGCGGCGACGCGGTCGGCGGCGCCGGGCAGTTCGAGCCAGGGGGTCAGGAAGCCGGGCGTCTGGGCGCCCTGGCCGGGAGCGACGAGTACGAGCACTCTCACACTCTCTCTTGAGGGCGGCCCGCGCCGCCCGTGGGGACAAGGACGAAGAACGGCAGGGGGTTTTGTGGGCCCCCGACAAAACGTTAGCTCTGGGGATCTCCATCGACCAGACGCCCCAGGATCAGCGCGATGCGCAAGGTGAACGCCGAGCGTACATCCGAAGGCGACCAGCCGGTGACGTCAGTCACACGTCGAAGCCGGTAGCGCACGGTGTTGGGATGCACGAACAGCATCCTGGCCGCACCCTCCAGACTGGACGCCTGTTCGAGATAGACGGAGAGCGTTTCCAGGAGCGCGGACCCCGCCTCCTCCAGCGGTCTGTAGATCTCCTCCACCAACTGCTCGCGCGCGCTCGGGTCACCGGCGATGGCGCGTTCCGGAAGCAGGTCGTCCGCCAGGACCGGCCGCGGGGCGTCCTGCCAGGCGGAACACGCCTTCAGCCCGGCCGCGGCGGCCTGCGCGGACCGGGTCGCGGCGAGCAGGTCGGGCACGACGGGCCCGGCGACGACCGGCCCCGCGGCGAACGGCCCGATCAGCGACTTGGCCACGGCGAGCGGATTGTCGCTGCCCCCCGCGATGACCACGAGCCGGGAGCCGAGCACCCCGGTGAGCACCTGGAGCTTGGCGTGGCGCGAGGCCCGCCGGATGGCTTCCACCGTCAGCTCGGAATCCCCGTCCGGAGCGGTCCCGAGGACGACGCAGACATGCTCGGGCGAGTTCCAGCCGAGCGCCGCGGCCCGGCTGACGGCCCCCTCGTCGGCCTCCCCGCTGAGCACGGCGTTGACGACGAGCGACTCGAGGCGGGCGTCCCAGGCACCGCGTGCCTCGGCGGCCTGGGCGTAGACCTGGGCGGTGGCGAAGGCGATCTCACGGGCGTAGACGAGGAGCGCCTCGCGCAGCACCCTCTCGTCGCCCGGAGCGGCGACCTCGTCGATCGCGGACTCCATGACCTCGATGGTCGTGCGCACCATCTCGACGGTCTGGCGGAGGGTGATGGCCCGGGTCAGCTCGCGGGGCGCGGTGCCGAAGACGTCGGTGGAGATGGCCTGCGGGGCGTCGGGACGCCGGAACCACTCCGTGAAGGCGGCGATACCCGCCTGGGCGACCAACCCGATCCAGGAGCGGTTCTCCGGGGGCATCGCCCGGTACCACGGCAGGGTCTCGTCCATGCGCGCGATCGCCTGGGCGGCGAGGCTGCCGGAGGACTTCTCCAGTCGCTTCAGCGTCGCGGAGTGCGCGTGGACGGCGTGTGCTGCGGCTGCGGTGTTGCGGGCTTCGGGTTGGGGCACGGGGACAAGACTGCCTTATCGGGACGGGAGCATGCGTGGGCGGGTCGCAGGTGGGGGCTCCGCGCGGGCGGCCGCGGGTCTACCGTGGTCTGCGTGATGGACGTACGGCGCGCCGACGAGCGCTACCGCGGCGGGGACCCGGCGGCCGGGATCGAGACCCGTCACGCCTTCTCCTTCGGCCCCCACTACGACCCCGGCAACCTCCGCTTCGGCGCGCTGATCGCCTGCAACGAGGAACGCCTGGCCCCCGGCGCCGGCTTCGACGAACACCCCCACAGCCACACGGAGATCGTGACGTGGGTGGTCGAGGGCGAGCTCACCCACCGCGACACCGGGGGCCACGAGACCCGGGTGCGCCCCGGCGACGTGCAGCGGCTCAGCGCGGCGGCCGGCGTGCGGCACGTCGAGCGCAACGACGGCGACGCGCCCCTGACCTTCGTGCAGATGTGGCTGGCCCCGCTGGAGCCCGGCGGCGACCCCGCCTACGACCTGGTGCGCGGCATCGCCGACTCCACGCCGTACGCCGTCCCCGGGGCGGGCGCGATGCTGCACGTGCGGCGGCTGGCCGCGGGGGAGCGGAGCGCCGTGCCGGACGGCGCCCACGTGTATGTGCACGTGGTGCGCGGCACCGTCCGGCTCGGGCCGTACGAGCTGCGGCCGGGGGACGCGGTGCGCGCCGCGGACGAGAAGGACCTGGAGCTGACCGCGGCCGCCGACCCGGCCGAGGTGCTGGTCTGGGAGATGTCGGCGTGAGTGACGCTCACCCCTCGGAGCTGGGATCCTCCGCGTTGCGCCAGATCGTGAGGTCCAGCGAGACGTAGTCGCTCGGGTCGCTCTGCGCGGCGGTGCCCCGGAAGGTGACCAGGGCGATGTGGCCGGAACCGGTGTGCACGCAGAACTGCGAGCCCTTGGACAGCTGGGAGAGCGAGACGCTCTCGGCGTACCGGGTCTCCTCGCGGCAGGTCTTCAGGGAGCCCTGCTGGGCGTTGTTCAGCAGGACGATCTTGTCATCGGAGCTGCGCAGCTGGTCGTCGTAGTAGTACAGGTCGCTGTAGTAGATGTCGACGTCGTCGTTCAGCGGCTTGGGCGGGGAGTCCGCGAACTGCACGTAGTAGCCGTCGGGGATGTTGATGCCCTGGTAGCTGACCGGCTTGGGGTCGGGCAGCGGCTCGGCGCTCGCGGAGCCCGAACCGCCGCCGGCGGCGTTCGCGGAGCCGGCCGACGAGTCGTCGAGGCCCCTGATGAACGAGGCGCAGCTGCCGAGCCAGAACAACCCCATCACCACCCCGACCGTCACCCCGATCCACTTGCCGACCTTGTTCTGCTTCGGCGGCTGCACCGGGTGCGGCCGCCAGCCGGGCTGCTGGACGAAGGGCGGCCGGGGCACGGTCGGCGGCCCGTACGACGGCTGGAACGGGGGCTGCGGCCGGAGCGGCGGCTGGGGCGGCGGGACGGGGGGCCCGAACGAGGGCGCCGACGGGAGGTGGGCGGCCGCCGCCGTGGGCGCCGCGTGCATCGGCGCCGACGGCGGGGTCACGTCGGGCCGGGTGACCGGCGCCGTGGGCGAGGGGGCGGCCGGAGCGACCGTCGGGGCCGCCGCCAGCGCGGCCGAGGCCGACACCCGCTGCGTGATCTGCGCGGTGATCGCCTCCGGCAGCCACGATCCGGACTGGCGCAGCGGCGTGGGCGACGCCTCTTGGCACAGGGAGATGATCTCGGCGGGGGAGGGACGCTCGGCCGGGTCCTTGGCCAGGCAGCGCGCGATGAACCCGAGCTGCGCGGGGAGGCCGGTGAGATCGGGCTCCTCGTGGACGATCCGGTACAGCACCGCGTGCGACGGCCCGTCCCCGTACGCTCCGGTGCCGCGCCCCGCGAACACGGCGACCTGGCCGAGCGCGAACACGTCCGACGCGGGCGTGACCGGCTTCCCGGCGGCCTGCTCCGGCGACATGAAGGCGGGGGTGCCGATGGAGACGCCGGTGCCGGTGAGCGCCGTGGCGTCGGCGGCCCGCGCGATGCCGAAGTCGATGACGCGCGGGCCGTCCGAGGCGAGCAGCACGTTGGACGGCTTGAGGTCGCGGTGGACGATGCCCGCCCCGTGGATGACCGACAGCGCCTCGGCCATCCCCGCGAGCAGCAGCAGGACCGACGGCACCGGCAGCGGCCCGTGCTCGGCGACGGCCGAGGACAGCGAGGGGCCGGCCACGTAGGCGACGGCCAGCCACGGCTGGGTGCCCTCGGTGTCGTAGTCGATGACCGGGGCGGTGTAGAGGCCCTGCACACGCTGGGCGGCCTTGACCTCCTGCTGGAACCGGCGGCGGAACTCGGGGTCCTCGCTCAGCTCCGGCCGGATGGTCTTCAGGGCGATCGGGTGCCCGCCGGGCGTGTACGACAGGTACACCGTGCCCATCCCGCCCGCACCGAGCCGCGCCGCCAGCCGGTAGCCCGCCACCGCCGTCGGGTCGCCGCTCTCCAAGGGGCGGAACTGACCGCCCGGTTGTGCCCCTGCCATGCTCTCCCCCGAGATCCGTATGGGTGGTGTGGAAGGGGAGGTTAGCCGAGGGGGCCGGCACCCCGGCGCCCGAGCCCCCTCGCCCCGGGTCCGCCGTCCGGATCAGGCCGCGGGAATCGACAGCCCCTAGGGCAGCTCCGCGAGCACCGCGTCGGTGAATCCGGGCCACGCCTCGATCGCCCACGGCCCGAACGCCCGGTCCGTCAGCGCCACCGCGGCGACCCGGACGTCGGGGTCGACCCACAGGAACGTACCGGACTGCCCGAAGTGCCCGAACGTCCGCGGCGAGGACGAACTCCCGGTCCAGTGCGGCGACTTGGAGCCGCGGATCTCGAAGCCCAGTCCCCAGTCGTTGGGGTTCTGGTGCCCGTAGCCCGGCAGGACGCCCTTCGTACCCGGGTACTGCACGGACATCAGCTCCGCGACCGTCCGCGGATCGAGCAGCCGCGGCGCCTGCACCTCCGCGGCGAACCGCAGCAGGTCCTCGACCGTCGACACCCCGTCCTTCGCCGGGGACCCCTCCAGCGAGGTCGCCGTCATGCCGAGCGGCTCCAGTACGGCCTGCCGCAGGTACTCCGCGAAGGGAATGTCCGTCGCCTTCGCGATGTGGTCCGCGAGCTGCTCGAACCCGGCGTTGGAGTACAGCCGCCGCTCCCCGGGCGGAGCCGTCACCCTGTGCTCGTCGAAGGCGAGCCCGGAGGTGTGCGCGAGCAGATGACGGACCGTCGCCCCGGGCGGCCCGGCCGGCTCGTCCAGCTCGATCGCCCCCTCCTCGTACGCGACGAGCGCGGCGTACGCGGCGAGCGGCTTGGTGACCGAGGCCAGCGGGAAGCGCTGCCCGGCCGGGCCGTGGGTGCCCAGGACCGTACCGTCGGCCCGGACGACGCCCGCCGCGGCGGAGGGAACCGGCCAGTTCTCGATCAGCGCGAGACTCTTCAGCGACATGCCATGAGCCTACCTTCGGACTTCTTACCGTTTTCGCTTGCTTGGAGCGCACTCCAAGGTCCTAGCGTGGAGCCCATGACGGTGTTGCAGACCACGCCCGTGACCCCCGGACAAGCCCCCAGCCCCGCAGACGTCTGCTCCGCCCCGCCACGGCGGCACCCCCGCCCCGACGGGCAGGACAGCTACACGATCAGCGAGGTGGTCGCCTTCACCGGCCTGACGGCGCACACCCTGCGCTGGTACGAGCGGATCGGGCTGATGGCCCACGTCGACCGCTCGCACACCGGCCAGCGCCGCTACAGCAACCGCGACCTGGACTGGCTCGACCTCGTCGGCAAGCTGCGGCTGACCGGCATGCCGGTCGCCGACATGGTCCGGTACGCAGAGCTGGTCCGCGAGGGCGAGGGCACGTACCACGAGCGGCGCGAGCTGCTGGAGGAGACCCGCCGGGACGTGCGGGCACGGATCGCCGAACTCCAGGACACGCTCGCGGTACTCGACCGGAAGATCACGTTCTACTCGGACGCCACGCGCGTCCACCCCCTGCAAGCGGAGAGGACCCGATGAACGACAGCAGGATCCCGACGGCACGACTCGGCGACGGCGGACCGGAGGTCGGCGTCCAGGGCCTCGGCTGCATGGGCATGAGCTTCGCCTACGGCCCCTCCGACGCCCGCGAGTCCCGGGCCACGCTGGACCGCGCGCTGGAACTGGGCGTCACCCTGTACGACACTGCGGACGCGTACGGCGCCGGCGAGAACGAGCGCTTCCTCTCCCCGTTCTTCAGGGCGCACCGCGACGAGGTGGTCATCGCCACCAAGTTCGCCCTCTCCATCCCGCCGGACGACCCGACCCGGCGCGTCATCCGCAACGACCGCCCCTACATCCGCCAGGCCGTCGAGGCGAGCCTGAAGCGCCTGGACGTCGACGTCATCGACCTCTACTACATGCACCGGCGCGATGTGGACATACCGATCGAGGACACCGTCGGCGCGATGGCCGAGCTGGTGCGCGAGGGCAAGGTCAAGCACCTCGGCCTGAGCGAGGTCACCGCCGCCGAACTGCGCGCGGCCCAGGCGGTCCACCCCATCGCCGCCGTGCAGTCGGAGTGGTCGCTGTTCAGCCGGGACATCGAGGACCGGGTCGTCCCGGCCGCCCGGGAACTGGGCGTCGCGCTCGTGCCGTACTCCCCGCTCGGCCGCGGTTTCCTCACCGGTTCCTTCGCCGACGCCGACCAGGACCTCACCCCCGACGACTTCCGCCGTCAGCAGCCCCGTTTCACCGGCGACAACGCGGCCGCGAACGCCGCCCTGCTGGAGCCGATCCGCGCGGTGGCCCGCGCCCACGACGCGACGCCGGCCCAGATCGCCCTGGCCTGGGTGCAGCGACAGGCCCGCGTCCACGGCCTCCCGGTCGTCCCGATCCCGGGCACGCGCAAGCCGGGGAGGGTCGAGGAGAACGCGCGGGCGGCGGCCATCGAACTGACGGAGGAGGAACTGTCCCTGCTGGAGCCGATCGCGGGCAAGGTGTCGGGCGACAGGTACGCGGACATGACGTTCACCTCCGCCGGACGCGAGTAGCTACAGCTCCGCGAGCAACTCGGCCTTCTTCACCGAGAACTCCTCGTCCGTCACCAGCCCGGCTCTGTGCAGCTCACCGAGGTGCCGGATCCGCTCGGCGACATCCGCGGGGTCCCGGCGCGGCGCGGCCGCGGCCGGGACGGCCGCCACCGCCCCGCGCGAGCGGACCGCGGCCAGGACGGCGGCGGCGAACGGCAGCGACTCGTGAACCGCCCCGTACCCCAGCCCGAACACCACGGCAGCCGGATCCTGGTCCGGCTGCTCCGGTGCTTCCCCGCCGCGGAGCAAGCGCAGATGCCCCTCGAAGACCTCCGGTGACCGCCACTCCACGCCGCTCAGCCCGGACACCGGAAAGCTCTGGTCGCCGGCCTTCCACTTCGCCGAGGACGCCCCCGTCCAGAACCACCGGAACCGCACGGTCCGCCCGTCGAAGGACGCCTTCGCGTCGTACGCCTTGAACGACAGCGGAGCCTCGGGCGCGGCCACCAGGAACCTCTCCGCCGGACCGGACTCGCTCAGCCCCGCCCGCAGCTCGTCGGCGTAGTACTCCGCGAGGATCTCCCGCTCCGCGGGCAGCACCAGCCGGTACGGGTCGCTCGTCTCCCGCAGCTGCCCCGCCGCCGCCTCGATCAGCGGATCGGCCCCCGGCCGCGGCTCGACGCGCAGCACCACGGTCCCCCGCTTGCCGGGCTCGAGCGTCACACCCGCGATCGCCGCCAGCGGGATCCGGCGCTCCCCGAGCGCCGAGAACAGCTTGGATGTGCGCATGCCCCGTTCGTAGCGGATGAGGACGGAGTCGGACTGGAACTCCCAGGCGGCATGAAATCCGGCCAGTACGTCACCCATGCGGCTCATCGTATGCGGCACACGCTCCTTCGTCCCCTCCTCGCACACGCCGCGGTTCCCGCGCCTCTACGCGCGTCCGCCCGCCGTCGCGTCGGACAGACCGGTCCGGCAGGCGCCGATGCCGTCGGCACACCGCACCGCCAGGTAGGCGCCGGTGCCGATGCCGGCGAAGTTGCGCAGGCTGTCGGTGCCGGGCTCGAAGTAGCCGCCGTGCCCCCTGGCGTCCCGCGCCGACAGCACCCGCGCGCCGAACGCGGCCGACACCGGGTCCGCGCCGTGCCCGAGGCCACCGAGCTCCAGGTAGGGCACGTCCTGCACCCAGTCGTCGGCGTCCCGCATCGCCCACACCCGGGCGGAGGTGCGCAGCTGCGCGGCACTCTCCACCCGCATGCCGGGGCTTCCGGCGACGGCTATGTCCGTCACCCGCAGCGGCAGCGCGTGCGCGGCGACCCCGCACACCACCGAGCCGTAGCTGTGGCAGAACAGGGAGACGGGCGCGCCGCCGGGCAGGGCGCGCAGCAGCGCGGTGAGCCGTACGGCGCCGTACTCGGCGCGCATCGCGGTGGCCGAGTCGATGCCGAGGCCGGCCGGGGAGGTGTAGTCGGCCCAGGCGATCACGGCCGTCCTCGTCGAGGGGCTCACCTCGTGCTCGGCCGCGTACAGGGCCTCGGCCATGCCGACGGGGGCGGAGTACTTGCGCTGGGTGCGCTGGAAGGTGAGCAGCGCGGTGTCGACACCGGGGACGACGACGGAGATCCGCTCGGCCCGGCCGAGGTCGCCGAAGACCTCGGCGGCACGGCCGGAGCCCTCCGGGTCGAAGGCGAGGATCTGCCGCTGGGCGCTGCTCATGGCCTCGAAGCGCTGCATGCGCCGGCCGGCCTCGTGCTGTCCGGCGGGCGAGAGCCGGCGGTCGCGCATGCGGGTGCGTTCGATCGTCGCCTGCTCGCGGAGCGCGATGCGGTTGGCGCGGTAGCGCAGCTCGACGGGGGCGCCGTTCATGTTGCCGACCGCGAGCGGGTAGCGATCGGCGAGCTCGGTGCGCTGCGGTGCGGACAGCGAGGCGAAGAACCGGGCGAGCCGGGCGGGCGCCGTCTGCGGGTCCGGCAGCCGGTGTCCACCGATCCGGCCGTCCTTCCAGGCCGAGAGCGAGGCGCGCAGCGGGCTGCTTCCCCGGTCCTGGCGTACGGCGGTCCACCCGGTGGTCGCCAGCATCACGAACACCACGGCCAACGCGAGCAGCGCGCGCCACGCGTTCAGTTGCGGGGAGGTGTCGAAGGAAGTCACTGGGAGGACACACTAGGAGAACGGGAAGGTCTCAAGTGGCCTGAGTGACAGGGATCACGTTTCGATAACCGTGGTGATGGTCATAGGACTCCTTACGGCCCAGTCCCCGGACCCTCGGTCGAGCGCCAGCTGCCCAGCAGGGCCGGCCCCACCTGGTCGAGATACCGGGACGTCAGCGCGTGGATGCCCGCCACGCTGAAGTCCTGGCCCAGGCTCCACTGCCGTTCCGTCACCCGCATCACCCCGCCGAAGACGGCCACCGCCACCCGCGGCCGGGGGTCGGCGTCCACGTCGAGCCCCTCGCGCTCCGCGAGCACCCGCGCGACCTCCTCCTCGGTCTCCACCGAGCGCCGCAGATGGGCGGCGAGCAGGACCGGGGTCGACTCGATCACCCGGTACATGCGCAGATGCACGTCGATCGGCACCACGGACTCGACGACCTGGTTGATCGAGTACCAGCCCTCCAGGACGGCCTGGCGCAGCGCCTCCATCGGCGCCTCGTGGGGCGGGCGGGCCCGCACCGCCTCGACGAACCGCTCCACCGTCATCTCCACCAGGGCGAGCGCGGCCTCCTCCTTGCCGGCGAAGTAGCGGAAGAAGGTGCGCTGCGAGACGTCGACGGCCTCGGCGATCTCGTCGACGGTGGTCTCCTCGTACCCCTGCGAGGTGAACAGTTCCAGGGCGGCCCGCAGCAACGCGTCATGGGTGCGCCGCTTCTTCCGTTCGCGCAGACCCGTCCTCGGGCCCGTCGTCCGCAGGCCCGGCGTCCCTGGCGTCTTCGTCTCCATGGACACCCTCATTCCTGCCGTTTCGCCCAGCTCGTGCCGAGCGGCGAATGACGTGACAGTTACCGACTAGTGAATTGGTTTGTCAACTGTCAGTGGCTGTCACTAGCCTCGAACGCATGACTAGTCAGACCACCATCGACACGACGGGGCCGGGGGGCAAGCCGCCGCTCACTCCGCCGGACCAGCCGCCGGCCAAGGGGCTGCGCGGCCACCCGTGGTTCACGCTCATCACTGTCGCCGTCGGGGTCATGATGGTGGCCCTCGACGGCACCATCGTGGCCATCGCCAACCCGGCGATCGCCAGCGACCTGGGCGCCACCTTCGCCGAGGTGCAGTGGATCACCAACGCGTACTTCCTCGCCCTCGCGGTCTCCCTGATCACCGCGGGCAAGCTCGGTGACCGCTTCGGCCACCGCCAGACCTTCCTGATAGGCGTCGTCGGCTTCGCCGCCGCCTCCGGCGCGATCGGTCTGTCCGACAGCATCGCGCTGGTCGTCACCTTCCGTGTCTTCCAGGGCCTCTTCGGCGCGCTGCTGATGCCGGCCGCGCTCGGCCTGCTGCGCGCGACCTTCCCGGCCGAGAAGCTGAACATGGCCATCGGCATCTGGGGCATGGTCATCGGCGCCTCCACCGCCGGCGGCCCGATCCTCGGCGGAGTCCTCGTCGAGCACGTCAACTGGCAGTCGGTGTTCTTCATCAACGTGCCGGTCGGCGCCGTCGCCCTCGTCCTGGGCGTCCTGATCCTGCTCGACCACCGCGCCGAGAACGCCCCGCGCTCCTTCGACCTGCTCGGCATCGCTCTGCTGTCGGCGGCGATGTTCTGCCTGGTCTGGGCCCTCATCAAGGCCCCGGAGTGGGGCTGGGGCGACGGCAAGACGTGGGCGTTCCTGCTCGTCTCCGTCGTGGGCTTCGCCCTCTTCGCCGTCTGGGAGACGAAGGTCAAGGAACCCCTGATCCCCCTGGCGCTGTTCCGCTCCGTCCCGCTGTCCGCGGGTGTCGTGCTGATGGTGCTGATGGCCATCGCCTTCATGGGCGGCCTGTTCTTCGTGACGTTCTACCTCCAGAACGTGCACGGCATGAGCCCGATCGACGCCGGTCTGCACCTGCTCCCGCTCACCGGCATGATGATCGTCGGGTCCCCGCTGGCCGGCGCGATGATCACCAAGCTGGGACCGCGCATCCCGCTGGCCGGCGGTATGGCGGCCACCGCGATCGCCATGTACGGCATGTCCACGCTGGAGACGGACACCGGCAGCGGCATCATGTCCGTCTGGTTCGCCCTCCTCGGCCTCGGCCTCGCCCCGGTCATGGTCGGCGCCACCGAGGTCATCGTCGGCAACGCCCCCATGGAGCTCTCCGGTGTGGCCGGCGGTCTCCAGCAGGCCGCGATGCAGATCGGCGGCAGCCTCGGTACGGCCGTCCTGGGCGCCGTGATGGCCTCCAAGGTGGACAGCGACCTGCCCGTCAACTGGAAGGACGCGGGCCTGCCCGAGCTCACCCCCACCCAGCTGGACCAGGCCGCCGAGGCCGTCCAGGTCGGCGTGGCGCCGGTGGCGAAGGGCACCCCGGAGCCGGTCGCCGCGCAGATCACGGACGTCGCCCACGACACGTTCATCTCCGGCATGAGCCTCGCGTCGCTGGTCGCGGCCGGTGTGGCGGTCGTGGCCGTCTTCGTCGCCCTGCTCACCAAGCGCGGGGAGAACGCGGAGACGGGCGCGGGGGTCGGTCACATCTGAGGGGCCCGCAGAGCCTGGTGGAGCCGGTCGGAATCTGACGAGATTTCAACCGGGTTCCCCTATCAGGGTGACAACGCTAAAGGTCCCTCGCCTCCGGCACGCGCCACAGGTCACAGTGGGTCAAGTCCTCCGGATGGGAGGACGGCCAGGGCTGCGGCGCGCTGCCGGAGGGGGACAGCGCGCCGACGGCCCGGGCCGGTCGCAGGCATAACCGCCGCACGTGGGGTACCCGGAACACCGAACCCCGAGTCACCTTCAACTAACCCCGGGGTTCAGGGAGTTGATGATGGCGGGCTTCGGACACGGAACGCGCAGGTACCCCCGCTCACGTGGCCGGATGGGGTCACGGACCGGGCCGGATCGCGCGACGCTCGGAATCATCGGAGTCATCTGCGCGATCGCCGGGTTCTTCGTGCTGGGGATCATCCTCGGCCCGGTGGCGATCGTCTGCGGCTGGCTCGCCATGGGCCGCACCTGGGCGGGCGACCGCCCGGTCCCGGCCCTGGTCGCCTTCGTGCTGGGCGCCATCGACACGCTGCTGGCGCTCATCTGGCTGACGGGGACGGCCGGCCCCGGCAACGGCTTGCTGTAAGCCGTCGATCCGCGGGCAGGCGTGCCGCTGGGGTGCGCGACACACACCCCCAGCGGCACCCCCGATCACTTCTGGGCCGATCACTTCTCGGCGGGGTGTCGCCGCAGCGCCGCCACCTCGGCACGCAGCGCCCGCACCTCCTCGGTCAGCGCCAGGATCGCCTCCGTCTGCTGCCGCTCCTCCGCGTCGTCCTTCTCGAACCGCTCGATGAACCAGGCGGCGATGTTCGCGGTCACGACACCCAGCAACGCGATCCCGGAGAGCATCAGCCCCACCGCGATCACCCGCCCCAGGCCGGTCGTCGGCGCGTGGTCCCCGTACCCCACGGTGGTCATCGTCGTGAAGGACCACCACAGGGCGTCACCCAGCGTGCGGATGTTCCCGTCCGGCGAGTCCCGCTCCACCGACAGCACGGCGAGCGACCCGAACACCAGCAGACCGAGGACCGCCCCCGCGACGTACGTCGTCACCTGGATCTGCGAGGCCATCCGCGCCCGCTGCCCCACGAGCAGCAGCGTCGACACGAGCCGCAGCAGCTTGAGCGGCTGGACCAGCGGCAGCAGGACCGCGCACAGGTCCAGCCAGTGCGTACGGACGAAGGCCCGCCGGTCCTGCGCCAGAGCCAGGCGCACCCCGTAGTCCACGGCGAACGCCGCCCACACCGTCCACTCGACCGCCACGCACACGGCGGTCAGCGACCGCCCGGCCGACGTGTCCACGATCGGCACGGCGTAGGCGACGGCGAACACCACGGCGAGTGCCAGCAGAGGCCGCTGCGTCCGCTGTTCCCACCGCTCCTGAGCCGTTGGTTCACGCATGCCCGCATCGTAAAGAACCTGTGTACGCCGAAGGGCGGCGAGGCCGAACCCCACCGCCCCTCGAGCGCGGGCCGAGACCCGCGGAACTACGCGTCGCCGCCCGCCGCCCCGGGGTCGGCCGCCGCGACGTCCAGCAGCCGGTACCGGTCGACGGCCTGCTTCAGCGCGGACCGGTCGACCTTGCCCTCCTTCGCCAGCTCGGTCAGCACCGCCACGACCACCGACTGCGCGTCGATGTGGAAGTACCGCCGCGCCGCCCCGCGGGTGTCCGCGAAGCCGAATCCGTCCGCGCCCAGCGACTGGTACGTCCCCGGCACCCAGCGCGCGATCTGGTCCGGCACCGACCGCATCCAGTCCGAGACGGCCACGAACGGCCCCTCTGCCCCGGCGAGCTTGCGCGTCACGTACGGCACCCGCTGCTCCTCCTCCGGGTGCAGCAGGTTGTGCTCCTCGCACTCCACGGCCTCGCGCCGCAGCTCGTTCCAGGAGGTCGCCGACCAGACGTCGGCGCGCACGTTCCACTCCTCGGCGAGGATCTTCTGCGCCTCCACCGCCCACGGCACCGCGACGCCCGAGGCGATGATCTGCGCCGGGATGGAGCCCGACGTGCCCTCGCTGAAGCGGTGGACGCCCTTGAGGATGCCCTCGACGTCCACGTTCTCCGGCTCCGCCGGGTGCTGGATGGGCTCGTTGTAGACCGTGAGGTAGTAGAAGACGTCCTCACCCGGCCTGCCGTCGGCGGTCTCGCCGTACATCCTCCGCAGACCGTCCTGCACGATGTGCGCGATCTCGAAGCCGAACGCCGGGTCGTAGGCGACACAGCCCGGGTTCGTGGAGGCGAGCAGCTGCGAGTGGCCGTCCGCGTGCTGGAGGCCCTCACCGGTCAGCGTCGTACGGCCGGCCGTCGCACCCAGCACGAAACCCCGCGCCAGCTGGTCGGCCATCTGCCAGAACTGGTCACCCGTGCGCTGGAAACCGAACATCGAGTAGAAGACGTACACCGGGATGAGCGGCTCGCCGTGCGTGGCGTACGCCGAGCCGGCCGCGATCAGCGAGGCGGAGCAGCCGGCCTCGGAGATGCCGTCGTGCAGCATCTGCCCGGTCGGCGACTCCTTGTACGCGAGCAGCAGCTCACGGTCGACCGACTCGTACTGCTGGCCCAGCGGGTTGTAGATCTTCGCGCTCGGGAAGAACGAGTCCATGCCGAACGTGCGGTACTCGTCCGGTGCGATCAGCACGAACCGCTTGCCGAGTTCCTTGTCCCGCATGAGGTCCTTGAGCAGCCGCACGAACGCCATGGTCGTGGCGATCGACTGCTGGCCGGAGCCCTTCTTCACGCTCGCGTACGTCTTGTCGTCGGGCAGCGGCAGCGGTTTGGCGCGCACGACCCGGGTCGGCACGTAGCCGCCGAGCCCCTTGCGCCGGTCGTGCATGTACTGGATCTCCTCCGAGTCCCGGCCCGGGTGGTAGTACGGCGGCAGGCCGGACTCCAGCTCCTTGTCGGAGATCGGCAGGTGCAGCCGGTCGCGGAAGTGCTTGAGGTCGGCGACCGTCAGCTTCTTCATCTGGTGCGTGGCGTTGCGGCCCTCGAAGTTGGGGCCCAGCGTCCAGCCCTTGATGGTCTTGGCGAGGATGACCGTCGGCTGGCCCTTGTGCTCCACGGCCGCCTTGAACGCGGCGTAGATCTTGCGGTGGTCGTGACCGCCGCGGCCCAGGTGCAGGATCTGGTCGTCGGTCATGTTCTCGACCATCGCGCGCAGCCGCTGGTCGTCGCCGAAGAAGTGCTCGCGGATGTAGGCACCGGACTCGGTGGCGTACGTCTGGAACTGGCCGTCCGGGGTGGTGTTCATCTTGTTGACGAGGATGCCGTCCCGGTCCTGCGCGAGCAGCGGGTCCCAGGTGCGGTCCCAGATCAGCTTGATCACGTTCCAGCCGGCGCCCCGGAACACCGACTCCAGCTCCTGGATGACCTTGCCGTTGCCGCGCACCGGGCCGTCGAGGCGCTGGAGGTTGCAGTTGACGACGAAGGTCAGGTTGTCCAGGCCCTCGCGCGCGGCGATGGTCAGCTGGCCGAGCGACTCCGGCTCGTCCATCTCGCCGTCCCCGAGGAACGCCCACACGTGCGACTTCGAGGTGTCGGCGATCCCGCGCGCGTGCATGTAGCGGTTCATCCGCGCCTGGTAGATCGCGCCGATCGGGCCGAGGCCCATCGACACGGTCGGGAACTCCCAGAAGTCCGGCATCAGCCGCGGGTGCGGGTAGCTGGACAGGCCGTGGGGCGCCTTCGACTTCTCCTGGCGGAACGCGTCGAGGTTCTGCTCGCCGAGCCGGTCGAGCAGGAACGCGCGCGCGTAGATGCCCGGGGAGGCGTGGCCCTGGAAGAAGACCTGGTCGCCGCCGTCGCCCTCGTCCTTGCCGCGGAAGAAGTGGTTGAAGCCCACGTCGTAGAGCGACGCGGAGGAGGCGAAGGTGGCGATGTGGCCGCCGACGCCGATGCCCGGCCGCTGGGCGCGCGAGACCATCACGGCCGCGTTCCAGCGGGTCGCGTTCAGGATCTTCCGCTCGATCTCCTCGTTGCCGGGGAAGAACGGCTCGCTCTTGGTGGGGATGGTGTTGACGTAGTCCGTGCTGCGCATCTCGGGCACGGCCACGCGCTTCTCGCGGGCCCGCTCGATCAGGCGCAACATGAGATAGCGGGCCCGCTCGCGGCCGCGCTCGTCGATGGCGGCGTCGAGGGAGTCGAGCCACTCCTGGGTTTCCTCGGGATCGAAGTCAGGAACCTGACTCGGAAGGCCGCCAATGATGATCGGGTTGCGATCGGATCCGGAAGCCACGCTGTTCCTTACCTGTCAGAGGGCTGTGTGGGGCTGGGTGTGGGACTGTGTCTCGCTGGGTGTTCCGCTCGGTGTTCCGCTGGGTGTCGCGCTGCGTTCTCCGTCTGCCTGCACCGATCCCCATCGTGTACCTCGGACGCGCAAACGTCATCTCTACCGAGAGGTAACCGGTATCTGTTCGAAACTCGTACCCGTACACGGTTCCCAAATACACAAACCGGGCAGATGGGTGTGGTGCACGTCACCTATGACCCGGATTGTGCGCCAGGAGTTGCGTCGACACGGCCAGGATCGTCACCGTTTCGGCGGTCTGAAACGCCGGGTACTTGCGCGATCCGTCCCGCCCGTGTGGACTACGGCCAATGCTTCGCGCACGCGCGTGGCTGAGTTATTCCCGAAACATGATCAGGAGGCAACCCGTGAGCGCGACCGCGGACCACGCGGAGGAGCGGACTAGCCCTGCCGTCAGGCTGGGGTTCCAGCCCGAGCAGGTGGTCCAGGAGATCGGCTACGACGACGACGTCGACCAGGAGCTCCGCGAGTCCATCGAGGAAGTCATCGGCAGCGACCTGGTGGACGAGGACTACGACGACGTGGCCGACGCCGTGGTGCTGTGGTTCCGCGACGAGGACGGTGACCTGACGGATGCGCTGGTGGACGCCACCACGTACATCGAAGAAGGCGGCTCGATCCTCCTCCTCACGCCCAAGACCGGCCGTGCGGGGTACGTGGAGCCGAGTGACATCTCTGAAGCCGCGACGACGGCGGGTCTGTCGGCCAGCAAGAGCGTCAGCGTGGGCAAGGACTGGAGCGGCAGCCGGCTGGTGACGCCCAAGGCCGCCAAGTCCAAGAAGTGACCCCGTCGGGGTAGAACCCCGGTCTCATCACCGCGGACGGGCCGATCGGTCGGCCCGTCCGCGAGTGCGTCGTGATCGCTGCGTAGGGTGTTCCCCGGCGTTCCCGGGCGGTGTTCTCACCCGAACGTCGTAACGGCCCCAGCGAAGCCCCAGCGAAAGGGTTCCACGACGATGGCGATCCAGGTCGGCGACAAGGCCCCCGACTTCGAGCTCAAGGACAACCACGGCGCCACCGTGAAGCTGTCCGACTTCCGCGGCGGCAAGAACGTCGTCCTGCTCTTCTACCCCTTCGCCTTCACCGGTGTGTGCACCGGCGAGCTGTGCGAGGTGCGGGACAATCTGCCGAAGTTCTCCGACCGCGACACCCAGGTGCTCGCCGTCTCCAACGACTCCATCCACACCCTGCGCGTCTTCGCCGAGCAGGAGGGCCTGGAGTACCCGCTGCTGAGCGACTTCTGGCCGCACGGCGAGGTCTCCCGCGCCTACGGCGTCTTCGCCGAGGACAAGGGCTGCGCGGTGCGCGGCACCTTCGTCATCGACAAGGAGGGCGTCGTGCGCTGGACCGTCGTCAACGCGCTGCCCGACGCGCGTGACCTCAACGAGTACGTCTCGGCACTCGACACCCTCTGACCCCGAGCCGGCCCCGACACCCTGTGATTCTTCGGCTCCAGGGCCTGCGTGGGGCGGGAACCCGTCACTAGGATCGACTCGTTGATCCGATATCCAACGCACGACGGGGCTCCCCGCCCCTGGACACCAATGGAGGACTCGTGGGAGTCAGCCTCAGCAAGGGCGGCAACGTTTCGCTGACCAAGGAGGCCCCGGGCCTGACCGCGGTCATCGTCGGTCTGGGGTGGGACGTGCGCACCACGACCGGCACCGACTTCGACCTGGACGCGAGCGCACTGCTGCTGAACAACTCGGGCAAGGTCGCGAGCGACGCGAACTTCGTCTTCTTCAACAACCTCAAGAGCGCCGACGGCTCGGTGGAGCACACCGGTGACAACCTCACCGGTGAGGGCGAGGGCGACGACGAACAGATCAAGGTGAACCTGGCGGGCGTCCCGGCGGACGTCGAGAAGATCGTCTTCCCGGTGTCGATCTACGACGCCGAGAACCGCCAGCAGTCCTTCGGCCAGGTGCGCAACGCGTTCATCCGCGTCGTCAACCAGGCCGGCGGCACCGAGATCGCCCGGTACGACCTCAGCGAGGACGCCTCGACGGAGACCGCCATGGTCTTCGGCGAGCTGTACCGGCACGGCGCGGAGTGGAAGTTCCGCGCCATCGGTCAGGGGTACGCCTCGGGCCTGCGCGGCATCGCGCAGGACTTCGGCGTCAACGTCTGATCCGAGCCGACCCGCTCACCGTCCGGCGCCGCACCGTTTACGGGCGGCGCCGGACGCGCAGGACAACCGAAGAAGCAAGACCTAGGGGAGGACCAGCATCATGGGCGTCACGCTCGCCAAGGGAGGAAACGTCTCCCTGTCCAAGGTCGCGCCGAACCTCACTCAGGTGATGGTCGGCCTCGGCTGGGACGCGCGCTCCACCACCGGAGCCCCCTTCGACCTCGACGCCAGCGCGCTGCTGTGCGGCGCCGGCAACCGGGTCCTGGGCGACGAGTGGTTCGTCTTCTACAACCAGCTCAAGAGCCCGGACGGCTCCGTGGAGCACACCGGCGACAACCTCACCGGCGAGGGGGACGGCGACGACGAGTCGCTCCTGGTCGATCTCTCCGCGGTCCCGGCCCACTGCGACAAGATCGTCTTCCCGGTCTCGATCCACCTGGCCGACGAGCGCGGCCAGACCTTCGGCCAGGTCAGCAACGCCTTCATCCGCGTCGTCAACCAGGCCGACGGCCAGGAACTCGCGCGTTACGACCTGAGCGAGGACGCCTCCACCGAAACGGCCATGATCTTCGGCGAGCTCTATCGCTACCAGGGCGAATGGAAGTTCCGAGCGGTCGGACAGGGGTACGCGTCGGGCTTGCGGGGCATCGCTCTAGACTTCGGAGTCAACGTTTCGTAAAGCCGAGTACGGCGCGGGGGAGACCCGTACATACAGGATTGGGTAGCCAGTGGTTCTGAAAACCTTCGGCTGGTCGTTCGCGGTCACCGCGCTCGGCCTCGTCGCGGCGGTTCTCTACGGGGGGTGGACCGCTTTCGGTATCGTGGCGATCCTCTCCATCCTCGAGATCTCGCTGTCCTTCGACAACGCAGTGGTCAACGCCGGAATCCTGAAGAAGATGAGTGCCTTCTGGCAGAAGATCTTCCTCACGATCGGCATTCTCATCGCCGTCTTCGGCATGCGACTGGTCTTTCCCGTCGTCATCGTCGCGGTCAGCGCCTCGATGGGCCCGATCGAGGCCGTCGATCTCGCCCTCACCGACAAGGACCGCTACCAGCAACTGGTCACGGACGCCCACCCGTCGATCGCCGCGTTCGGTGGCATGTTCCTGTTGATGATCTTCCTCGACTTCATCTTCGAGGACCGGGACATCAAGTGGCTGGGCTGGCTGGAGCGGCCCCTGGCCAAGCTCGGCAAGATCGACATGCTGTCGGTCTGCATCGCGCTGATCGTCCTGATGATCTCCGCCATGACCTTCGGGGCCCATGCCCACCAGCACGGCGGCACGCACGCCGACAAGGCCGAGACGGTCCTCCTCTCCGGTGTCGCCGGTCTCATCACCTACATGATCGTGGGCGGCCTCTCGGGCTTCTTCGAGGACAAGCTCGAAGAGGAGGAGGAGCGCGAACACGAGGCGGAGGAGGAGGCCGTGCGGGCCGGCAAGCCCCGCTCGGCGGTCGTCCTGGCCGGCAAGGCCGCGTTCTTCATGTTCCTCTACCTGGAGGTCCTGGACGCGTCCTTCTCCTTCGACGGTGTGATCGGCGCCTTCGCCATCACCAACGACATCGTGCTGATGGCCCTCGGCCTCGGCATCGGCGCCATGTACGTCCGGTCGCTCACCGTCTACCTGGTGCGCCAGGGGACCCTGGACGACTACGTCTACCTGGAGCACGGCGCCCACTACGCCATCGGTGCCCTCGCCATGATCCTCCTGGTCACCATCCAGTACGAGATCAACGAGATCATCACCGGCATGATCGGCGTCGTCCTGATCGGCTGGTCCTTCTGGTCCTCGGTGCGCCGCAACCGCGCCCTGGCGGCCGCCGAGGGGAAAGCGGACTCGGACGACAAGAGTGAGGTCTCGTCCGGGGTGTGATCAGCTTTCCGATGAGGAACGCTCTGTGCGGGGCGGCCGTCGAGGACGTGTCCTCGGGCCGCCCCGCCGGTCTTTGTCAGCGCAACTGGGGGCGGGAATGGGCTTTTTCGACGGACTCCGGCCCGGTCGGGCCGCCGACTTCGACTCGGGCAACGCGGCGACCAACGCGATCGAGCTGACCAAACGGCACAGCCAGGTCTCCCTCACCAAGCAGGACGCCGCCACCGGGCACCTGCGCGTCAACCTGGCCTGGCGGATGCGCACGTCCGACATCGGCGGCGCCCACCGGGAGAGCCTGCTGCGCCACCCCTTCAAGGCGCTGCGCCCGCCGGAGGTCATGGGACACAGCCAGAGCATGGTCAACGTCGACCTCGACCTCGGCTGCCTGTACGAGCTGGCCGACGGCACGAAGGGCGTCGTACAGCCGCTGGGCGGACTGCTCGGCGACGTCAACGCACCGCCGTACGTGAAGCTCAGCGGGGACGACCGGTTCGGGTCGGGGTCCGGGGAGACGATGTACGTCAACCTCGACCACCGGGAGGCCATCAAGCGGCTGCTGGTGTTCGTCTACATCTACGACCAGACGCCTGCGTTCGACCGTACGCACGCGATCGTCACGCTGTACCCGAGCAACGGGCCGCGGATCGAGATAGGTCTCGACGAGCGGCATCCGCAGGCCCGGTCGTGCGCGGTGGTGATGATCGAGAACGTGAAGGGGGAGATGGTGGTGCGGCGCGAGGTGAAGTTCGTGTACGGGTTCCAGGCGGAGCTGGACCGGCTGTACGGGTGGGGGCTGCAGTGGGGACGCGGTTACAAGACGAAGGCGCAGAAGTAGCGCCCGCCCGCTTCCCGCGCCCCGGTGACCCGTTCTAGCGCCCGATGAACTGCGGCCCCTGCGGCGGCATGCGGAACTCCTGGGCGGGCGCCCCTGTGGGCTGGGGCGCGTCCGGGTAGCCGTAGCCGTACGTCGGGAGGTTCGCCGGGTAGCCGTAGGACGCGGGGGGCTGCGGGGGGACCGCCGTGGTCGGCTGCTCCGGGGGGAGGGGCTGGGAGAGGCTGGGCGTGGGGTCGGGGGTCCGGGCCTCCTCCGACTCGTCCACCGAGATGCCGAAGTCGGTCGCCAGGCCCTTGAGGCCGTTGGAGTAGCCCTCGCCGAGGGCGCGGAACTTCCAGCCCTCCCCGCGGCGGTACAGCTCGCCGCAGATCAGCGCCGTCTCCTCACCCGTCTCCGGGCGGATGTCGAAGGTGGCCAGGGGCTCACCGTCGGCGACCGCCGCGTCGTACAGCAGGATGCTGAGGGAACGTACGCGGTCGAAGGCGACGCCGTCCGCCGAAGCGACCAGGAGAATCTGGCTGACGCCGGACTCGACACCGGCCAGATCTGTCTGGATCGTATCGGTGAGGCCCTCGGCGCCCCGTTTCTTGCCGAGCCGCCAGACCTTCCCGGAGGGATGCCGGGGCTGGTTGTAGAAGACGAAGTCCTCGTCGGAGCGCACACGACCGTCGGGGCCGAGGAGCAGCGCGGAGGCGTCGACGTCCGGGACCCCCTGCCCGGGTGTCCAGCGCAGCACGGCGCGCACCGTGGTGGCCTTCAGCGGGACGTTCGACCCCTTCAGCATCGCGTGCGTCATGCGGCCATCCTGCCCTCTCGGTTCTGCTCACGACAACGCGGGGTACACGGGGTACCGGGTGGCCAACCCCGCTGTGCCGCCCCGCGTTACCTGAAGTTCATGACCGGTGGGAACCCCGGACACGGGTCTCTACGTACTATTACCGGCCACCTCTTGCCGAAATCCACAGCCCTACCTCGCTCCACGGGGGAGTTTCATGCGTCATTTCGGGCACCTCGCCCCTGAGGTGCGGGAGCGCCTCTTCCACCGGGAGCCGTGCGTGTTCGACGCCGACTCCCCGGCCCGTCTGCTCTCCGCGGCCCTGGGGGCCACGCTCTACAGCCCGGCCACCCGGTCCCGGCTGGCCGACGACATCCTCAAGCAGGCCGGACGCGGCGTGGTGTCCATGGTGCTGTGCCTGGAGGACTCGATAGGTGACGAGGACGTCGCGGAGGGCGAGGAGAACCTCGTCCGGCAGTTCACCGACCTCGCGGGGCGCACGGGCGCGGAGCCGCCGCTGCTCTTCATCCGGGTCCGCGCGCCCGAGCAGATCCCCGACCTGGTCCGGCGTCTGGGCCCTGCCGTGCGGCTGCTGAGCGGGTTCGTGTTCCCGAAGTTCACCGAGGAGAGCGGCATCCCGTTCCTGGAGGCGCTGGCGGGTGCCGAGGTGGCGAGCGGGCGGCGGCTGTTCGGCATGCCCGTGCTGGAGACGCCCGAGCTGATGTACCGGGAGTCGCGGGTCGACGCCCTGGAGGGCATCGCCCGCTCGGTCGAGAAGTACCGCAGCCGGGTCCTCGCGCTGCGCCTCGGGGTGACCGACTTCTGCTCCTCCTACGGCCTGCGCCGGGCCCCCGACATGACCGCCTACGACGTGCAGATCGTCGCCTCCGTGATCGCCGACGTGGTGAACATGCTGGGGCGGGCCGACGGCAGCGGGTTCACGGTGACCGGGCCGGTGTGGGAGTACTTCCGGGTTCCGGAGCGCATGTTCAAGCCCATGCTGCGGCACAGCCCCTTCCTGGAGGGACAGGCCGTCGAGCTGCGTGAGAAGCTGATCGAGCACGCGATGGACGGGCTGCTGCGCGAGATCTCCCTCGACCACGCGAACGGCCTGCTCGGCAAGACCTGCATCCATCCCTCGCACGTGCCGGCGGTGCACGCGCTGTCCGTCGTCAGTCACGAGGAGTACAGCGACGCGGCGGACATCCTGCGGCCGGAGCGCGGCGGCGGGGGAGTGCTGAGGTCGGCGTACACGAACAAGATGAACGAGGTGAAGCCGCACCGCGCCTGGGCCGAGCGGACCATGCTGCGGGCGGAGGTCTTCGGCGTCGCACGGGAGGACATCAGCTTCGTCGATCTGCTCGCCGCGGGCCTGCCCGCCTGATCACCTCACCACACAGGGCTTCACGACACAGGGCTTCACGACACAGGGCCTCACGACACAAGGCACCGCACAGGGCCTCACGACATAGGGACGCATGAACAACGCAGTGAACAACGGGGTCTGGTCAGGGAGCTGGGTCGCCGAGCGGCTCGGGGTCCAGCTCGCGGGCGACGACGAGCTGACGGACCTGCTGGGGCTGGCGCTGCGCCGCAACCCCAAGCGGGCGCACCTGCTCGTCTCCAACGTGCTGGGCAAGCACGTCCCGCAGTCGCCGTCCGTGGTGTACGGCTACGGTTTCGCCCTGGGCCGCCGGGTGCGCGACCTGCTGGGCGAGGAGGCCGGGACGGCGGTCGTCCTCGGGTACGCGGAGACCGCCACCGGGCTCGGCCACTCCGTCGCCGACGGCGTCGGATCGGCCCCCTACCTGCACTCCACCCGCCGCCCGGTCCCCGGCGTCGCCCAGGCCGGCGGCTTCGAGGAGTCCCACTCGCACGCCACGTCCCATCTGCTGCTGCCGGAGGACCCGGCGCTGCTGGTCGGCGACGGCCCGCTGGTCCTGGTCGACGACGAGTTCTCCACCGGCAACACGGTCCTGAACACCATCCGCGACCTCCACGAGCGCTACCCCCGGCGCCGGTACGTCGTGGTCGCCCTGGTCGACATGCGCTCCTCGGCCGACGCGGGCCGCCTGGAGGAGTTCGCCCGCGAGATCGGCGCCCGAGTGGACCTGGTGGCGGCCGCCTCGGGCACGGTGCTCCTGCCGGAGGGCGTCCTGGAGAAGGGCCAGGAACTGGTCGCGCGCCACGAGTCGCCCACGACCGGCGCCTCCGGGGGCGCGGCACCCGGGGACTCCGGGGCGCCTTCCGCGTCCGGTGACACCGCGGGCGCCGGGCCGGCCGCGGCACGGGGCGCCGAGGTCGCCCCGGCCGACGGCGGCCGAACGCCTGACGGGACCGCGGAGGCCCTCCCCGCCGCCGGGGCGGCGCAGGCCGCGCCGTCCGCGGCGGCCGGCCGGGTGGTCCGCGTCGACCCCTGCTGGCCCCACGGGCTGCCCGACGGCGGCCGGCACGGGTTCACGCCCCGTCACCGGGCCCGGCTGGAGGCGGCCCTGCCCGCGATGGCCGCCCGGCTCGCCGAGGCGATACCCGAGGGCGCCCACCGCGTGCTCGTGCTCGGCTTCGAGGAGCTGATGTACGCGCCGCTGCGGCTGGCGCGCGAGCTGGAGCAGGTCGTGGCGGCCGAGGTGCGCTACTCCACCACCACCCGCTCGCCCGTCCTCGCGGTCGACGACCCCGGCTACGCGATACGCAGCCGCATCGTCTTCCCCGCGCACGACGACCCGGCCGACGGCCCCGGCGAGCGCTATGCCTACAACGTCGCGGGCGGAGGCTTCGACGCCGTCGTCGCCGTCGTGGACTCCGTCGCCGACACCGGGGAGCTGCACGCCCCGGGCGGCCTCCTCTCCCAGCTCGCCGCCCACACCCCGCACGTCGTCCTCGTGGTCGTCCCCTCGTACGTCCCCGAGCCCCTGTACGTACCCGAAAGGCCAGCCATGCTGCCCGAGCCCCTCCGTGGTCCCGCCTTCTCCTCGTACGCGCCGGAGGAGGTCGGCTGGCTGCTCCAGGACCTCTCGGAGGTCACGCTGGAGGCGCCGACCGAGGAGCGCGAGGAGGCCATCCAGAGCGGCGGCGCGCACTACGCGGAGTCGCTGCCGGTGGAGTACCAGCCCAGCGAGCAGTACCAGGAGCTGTTCCACACGGCCCTGGAGATGTCCGCGGCGCGGCTGGCGCAGGCGGTGGGCGTGGTCACGGAGACCGTGATCGCCGAGTGCTCGCCCCGGCCCGTGCTCGTCTCCCTCGCCCGCGCCGGCACCCCGGTCGGCGTGCTGATGCGGCGCTGGGCGCGGTTCCGGCACGGCCTGGACCTGCCGCACTACGCCGTCTCCATCGTGCGCGGCCGCGGCATCGACGCCAACGCGCTGCGCTGGCTGGCCGAGCACCACGACCCGCGGGACGTCGTCTTCGTCGACGGCTGGACCGGCAAGGGCGCCATCAGCCGGGAACTGGCCGTGGCGATCGAGGAGTTCGAGGCGGCGGGCGGCGCGGCCGGCTTCAACCCGGAGATCGCGGTGCTGGCCGACCCGGGCTCCTGTGTGCGCACGTACGGCACCCGGGAGGACTTCCTCATCCCCTCCGCCTGCCTCAACTCCACGGTGTCGGGCCTGATCTCGCGGACGGTGCTGCGCGCCGACCTGGTCGGCCCGAACGACTTCCACGGCGCGAAGTTCTACCGCGAACTCGCCGGGACGGACGTCTCCAACGTCTTCCTGGACGCCGTCGCCGCCCGCTTCCCGGAGGTGGCGGACGCGGTGGACGGCGCGGTCAAGGAGCTGCTGGCGAGCGACCGCACGCCGACCTGGGAAGGCTGGGCGGCGGTGGAACGCATCAGCGAGGAGTACGGCATCCACGACGTGAACCTGGTCAAGCCGGGGGTCGGCGAGACCACCCGGGTGCTGCTGCGCCGGGTCCCCTGGAAGATCCTCGCGCGGGCCGGGGCGGGCGCCGACCTGGACCACGTCCGGCTGCTCGCCGACCAGCGAGGGGTTCCGGTGGAGGAGGTCGCGGAGCTGCCGTACACCTGTGTGGGGCTGATCCACCCGCGCTACACGCGCGGTGCGACGGGTGCCGACGGCAAGGCGGTGGCGGTCTGATGCCGGTCATGGTGGCGAGCGACCTCGACCGTACGCTCATCTACTCCGCGGCGGCCCTCGCGCTGACCATGCCGGACGCGCGGGCGCCCCGGCTGCTGTGCGTGGAGGTGCACGAGAGCCGGCCGCTGTCGTTCATGACGGAGACGGCGGCGCGGCTGCTCACCGAGCTCGGGGACGCGGCGGTGTTCGTGCCGACGACCACCCGGACGCGCAAGCAGTACCAGCGGATCAATCTGCCGGGTCCGGCGCCGACGTACGCGATCTGCGCGAACGGCGGCCATCTGCTGGTCGACGGCGTGTCCGACCCGGACTGGCACGCGTCCGTGACCGCGCGGCTCGCCGACGAGTGCGCGCCGCTCGCGGAGGTGCAGGCCCATCTGGCGGCCTTCGCCGACCCGGTGTGGCTGCGCAAGCAGCGCATCGCGGAGGACCTGTTCGCCTACCTCGTCGTGGAGCGCGAGCTGCTGCCCGAGGAGTGGGTGAAGGAGCTGGCGGTCTGGGCGGAGAACCGCGGCTGGACGGTGTCCCTCCAGGGCCGCAAGATCTACGCCGTGCCGAAGCCGCTGACCAAGAGCGCGGCCGTGCGCGAGGTGGCCCGCCGCACGGGCGCCGAGCTGACGCTGGCGGCGGGCGACTCCCTCCTGGACGCCGACCTGCTGCTGGCGGCGGACGCGGGCTGGCGGCCCGGGCACGGCGAGCTGGCCGACGCCGTGTGGACGGCGCCGCGGATCACGGCCCTGCCCGAGCGGGGTGTCCTGGCCGGGGAGCGGATCCTGCGGGAGTTCCTGAGGGGAGCCCGCGAGAGGTAGCCGTGGGCGGCCGCCGCGGCACCCGTGCCGTGCGCGGCCGCCGGCACCCGTGCCGTCAGCCGCAGCAGCCCCCGCCGCAGCAGCCGCCTCCGCCGCCTCCGCCGCCCGTTTGGGGGGCGGGGGCGGAAACCGTGCCGCCTACAGCTACCGTTGACAGAAGCTTGACCGTGTCGTCGTGGCCGACGGGGCAGGCGGCCGGGGCGGAGGACTCCGCCATGGGGCGGCTCAGTTCGAAGGTGTCGCCGCAGGTCCGGCAGCGGTACTCGTAACGAGGCATGCCCCCAGGTTAATGCCCGTGCGGCCGGGCGCGATTCCGACAGTTTGGACTGTGTTGGCTTCTGTCGAATTCTTATGTGGAGGATTTGCGAAGAGCGCTGGTAATTTGAGAGCGCCGCGATGAACCGCGAGGTCGGGGGATTCAGGGTTTGCGGCCGTTCTCACGGCAACCATGTCAAACCCTCGTACGTCTGTACGTCTGCCTACGCGAGCAACACCGAGTGCGGAGGGAGGCATCGTGACCCAGGCGGGGCATGGGGAGGAGCCCCAGGAGCCGGAAGCCACCATGCAGTTGAAGGTCCCGGCCACGTTCAAGGCCGACGAGACCATGCAACTGCGGGTACCCGAACAGGGCATACCCCGCGGTGCGGAAGAGCACCGAATACCCGAGATATCCCGGAACCCGGGAAACCGGCGCAAAGCACCCCGGCCTTCACTCCCTTCCCGTCTGGCGCCCCTGCTCGCCTTCCTCGCCCCGCTGACAGCACGTGTCACGCCGTACGCCCGCCGGATGCGGCCGCAGTACCCGCGGCCCGGACGCACCGGCTGGCGCCGCTGGATGCCCTCCTGGCGCCAGTGGCTGGGGGCCGTACTGGCCTCCCTGGGGCTGAGCACCGTGTTCCTGGTCGTCGCCTACGCGGCCACCGACATCCCGGACGACCTCAACACGTACGCGACCCAGCAGGACAACGTGTACTTCTGGGCCGACGGGACGCCGATGGCCCGTACCGGCTGGGTGCAGCGGCAGGCGATGCCGCTGAAGGACATACCCGAGGACGTCCGCTGGGCGGTGCTGGCCGCCGAGAACGAGAGCTTCTACAGCGACCCCGGCATCTCCTTCAAGGGCATCAGCCGTGCCCTGTTCCGCACCCTCGGCCAGGGCGACACCCAGGGCGGCTCCACGATCACCCAGCAGTACGTCAAGAACGTCTACCTGAACCAGGACCAGACGGTCCGCCGCAAGTTCACCGAGGCGATGATCGCCCTCAAGCTCGACAACCAGATGAGCAAGGACGAGATCCTCGAGGGCTACCTCAACACCAGCTGGTTCGGCCGCGGCACCTACGGCATCCAGCGCGCCGCCCAGGCCTACTACGGCAAGGACGTCAGCGAACTCAACGCCAGCGAGGCCGCGTTCCTCGCCGCCCTGCTCAAGGGCGCCGGCCTGTTCGACCCGACCCTGAGCAGCGTCAACCGGGCCCGGGCCGTGGAGCGCTGGACCTGGACCCTCGACCGCATGGTCGCCATCGGCAAGCTGTCGAAGTCCGAGCGGGCCTCGTACCGGACGTTCCCCGAGCCGCTGAAGAGCAACCCGCTGTACGACACCGGTGAGCAGAGCGACTACCTGGTCGAACTCGCCTCGCAGTACGCCAAGAAGGCCGCGGAGATCTCCGACAAGGACTTCGACCTCGGCGGCTACCAGATCTACACGACCTTCGACCGCGAGCGGGAGGCCCAGCTCACCGACGCCGTCACCAAGGCCCGCAAGCAGGCCTTGAAGGACGACCCGAAGACCGCGAAGACCGCGCACTACGGGGCCGCCTCGGTGACCGCCGACGGCCGGATTCTCGCCGTCTACGGCGGCCCCGACCACCGTACGCAGGGCTACAACGAGTCCAACGCCACCACCGTCCCGGCCGGTTCGGCGTTCATGCCGTTCGTGTACGCGGCCGGCCTGGAGCACGGCGTCCACAAGACCCGCGACGGGGAGGCCACCCCGGTCACCGGGGAGTCCCTCTACAACGGCGACGACGACGTGCCGGTGACCACACCCGAAGGGCCGTACTGGGACCGCAGCGGCCGCAAGGTGGCCGCCAGCAACGACGGCGACCGGTCGTACGGCCAGATCTCGCTGCACCGGGCGCTGGAGCTGTCCGTGAACACGCCCTTCATGCAGCTCGGGATGGACACCGGCCTGGACAGGGTGCGCTCCACCGCCGTGGCGTCCGGACTGCTCCCGTCCAGCATCGGGGCACGGGTGCCCGCGCTGTCCCTGGGCAGCTCCACCCCCAGCGCCATCCGCATGGCCAGCGGCTACTCCACCTTCGCCGCGGCCGGCAAGCACACCGAGCCGTACTCGGTGCGGCAGATCACCCACAACGGCACCAAGGTCCCGCTGGACCTGCCCACCCCGCGCCGGGCGGTCGGCGCGGACGTGGCCGAGGAGGTCACCTCCGCGCTCACGGACTCCTTCCGCACCGCCCACCCCGACGCCGCGCCCGCCACCGCCGAGGTGGCCGGGAAGGCCGGGACCACGCAGAACGACACCGCGGCCTGGTACGTCGGCACGCACCGGTCCGTCTCCACGGCGGTCGTCGTCTACCGCATCGACCTGGCCAAAAGCCTCGAACCACTGCCGCTGGAGGGCATCGCCGGCACCGCCGACGACAGCGTCCCCTACGGCATCTGGTCCGGGGCCATGAGCCCGCTCGGCTGACCACCGACGGGTCCCGCAGTCACCGACCGCTTGGAGAATGAGCCGCACATGAAGTCACCGTCGGGCCGCCGCCGCAAGGCTCGGGCACCGCGCCGTCCCGCCGCCCATCCGGGGTTCCTGACCCTGGCGGCGTTCCTCGTCGTCGCTTCCCTGACGGCGGGGTACCTGGTGCTGAACCGCACGGACGACACCGCGCCGACCGCGTCCTCGGGGGAACAGAGGAAGACGGCGGCGACGGCCACCAAGGAGCCGGAATGGGACGGGAAGACCAAGGTCCTGGGGGACGGCTCCACCTCCTACACCGGCCCGCAGAAGGGCGGGTTGAAGGCCGAGCCGCTCAAACCGGGGGAGAAGCCGCCCCAGTTCGTCGTCTTCTCCTGGGACGGGGCGCTGGCGGGCGACGACGAACTCTTCCAGCACTACCGGGAGATGGCGAAGAAGTACGACGCCCACATGACGTTCTTCCTCACCGGCATCTACCTGCTGCCCAAGAGCAAGGCCGACCTCTACGAGCCGCCGCAGCACCCCAAGGGCTCGGCGGCGATCAGCTTCCCCACCGACGAGCACGTCCGCACCACGGTCGAGCAGCTCGGCAAGGCGTGGGAGGAGGGGAACGAGATAGGCACCCACTTCAACGGCCACTTCTGCGGTGAGAAGGGCGGCGGCGACTGGAGCGTCGCGGAGTGGAAGAGCGAGATCGACCAGTTCTTCGCCTTCGCGGAGAAGTGGAAGACCAACACCGGCTACACCGACATGGACCCGCTGCCGTTCGACTTCAGGAAGGAGGTCGCCGGCGGCCGCGCCCCCTGCCTGGAGGGCCAGGCGAACCTCCTGAAGGCCGCCAAGAGCTACGGCTGGCGCTACGACGCCAGCTCCGCGGGCGACTTCCAGATCTGGCCGGCCAAGAAGAACGGCATCTGGGACTTCCCGCTCCAGATGCTCCCGTACGAGGGCGGCAAGTACCAGGGCCTGTCCATGGACTTCAACTTCCTCTACAACCAGTCCGAGGGCGAGACCGAGGGCGACCCGGCGCTGTACCCGCAGTGGCAGCAGGAGACCGTCGACGCCTACATGGCCGGCTTCAACCGCGTCTACTACGGCAGCCGGGCCCCGCTGTTCATCGGCAACCACTTCGAGCAGTGGAACGGCGGCATCTACATGAAGGCCGTCGACGAGCTCATCGAGACCGTGTGCACCAAGAAGGACGTCAAGTGCGTGTCCTTCAAGGAGCTGGCCGACTGGATGGACGCGCAGAAGCCCGCCACGCTGGAGCGGCTGCGCACCCTCGACCCGGCGCAGTCCCCCGACTGGTCGACGGTCGTGCAGTGACGGTCCGATAACTCCCGCGCCCTGGCTGCCGTCCCCCTCTTCACAATGGCCACACATGGCATGCAAAGATGCGCTACCCCGGCATCCCTCCGCCGGGGCAAGAGGGGAAACATCAGTGAAGTCAAGGAAATTGAGCCGTACGCGCCGGCGCGCCGCCATCCTCGGGGCCGCCGCCACCTCCGTCGTCGCCGGAGTGGCGCTGCTGCCCAACTGGAGTGCGGGCGCCGCGGTCGTCGACGACCCCACGGTGGACGCCAGGACCAAGGCCACCTTCCAGCGGCTGGCCGACGCGGTCTTCACCGACCGCACGGACGCTCTGGTCGACGGCAAGCAGGGCGACCGGGACAAGCCGCTGACCGACGGCTTCTCCGGGGACGTCCGGCTGTCCTCCGGCGCGGCCCGCGGCGAGGACGCCGCCCTGTCGGCGCTGGACCAGCGCAAGGACCGCCTCGCGAAGCTCGGCGAGAAGTACAGCAAGGCCAGCACCCGCGTCACCCTGGACGCCACGCGCGTGAAGGGCCGCAAGGCCACGGTCGCGGTCACCGAGACCACGACCCTGACCTACGCCGCGGTCCGCGGCGACGAGCCGAAGACCACCGGCTTCCAGGCCCACCACGAGCTGACGTTCACCGCGGACCGGCAGGGCAACTGGCAGCTGACCGGCATCCGCGACACCGACGAGGGCCTCGCGGTGAACCAGACGGCCAGGCCGTCCGTCGCGCCCAGGGTCGCGACCACCACCAGCACCACGCCCTCGGCGCCCAAGGCGTCGACGTCGTACCCCGGCCCGGCCAACGCGAAGAACTTCACCGCCAGCGGCCTGGACTACAAGGCGATGGCCGCGTACGCGAAGCAGTACTGGTCGACCTACAACCCCGCCTACCCGGACTTCAACGGGCAGGGCGCCGGCGGCGACTGCACCAACTTCGTCAGCCAGTCCCTGAAGGCGGGCGGCTGGAAGCACGTCCCCGGCTACGTGTACGACTACACCAGGTGGTTCGGCAACGCCGACATCCAGTCGCACTCGTTCATCGGCGTCAACGAGTGGTCCTGGTTCGCCCAGAACTCCAAGCGCACGACCAGCCTCGCCAACGTCTACCAGATGGACGTCGGCGACGTGCTCCAGGTGGACTTCGACAAGGACGGCTCCAAGGACCACACCATGATCGTCACGTCCCGCAGCCGGGGCGTGCCGTACCTGACGTACCACTCCACCAACACCTACAGCAGGTCGGTGGCGAGCATCATCGCGTCGTACCCGAACGCCCTGTACTACGCCTACCGCACCTGATCAGGCCGGGAAGTTCCTCCGCCGCTCCTGGTCCGGGTCCCGCTCCTCCGCCAGGTCGGGGTGGCGGGCCCGCCAGTAGGGGTTGTCGTGCGGCAGGGCCGATCCGACCCTGCCGTACATCCCGAAGACGAGCAGCAGGATCCCGATCACGAAGCTGAGCATGCAGTTCTGGATCTCGAAGGCCAGGAAGTTGTAGTCCGTCTCCAGCAGGCCCATGTTCAGGAAGCCGCTGAGGATGAACAGGACGCCGAGGACCATGTTCAGCGTGGACGCGAAGTTCCCGCCGATCACCATGCCGACGAAAAGCAGCAGCCCGACGGCCACCGACAGCCAGCTCAGCGCGCCGTTGGTGTTCAGGCCCCAGACGGTGTCGCCGCCCGTGTCGAAGAAGCCGATCCTGTCGATGATGCCGAAGACGCCGAAGACGAGCAGTCCGAGGCCCATCAGTCCGGCGCCGATCCGGTAGACCCTGTTCAGGCGGTGGTCGACGGGAAGGTGTTCGTCGAACCTGATCCGCCGCCGCGACTTCGGGCGCAGTGCGTGGGTGGCCATCGACGCCTCCCGGTGGGTGTGACGTGCCGGCGGACGCCGTCCGTGCGTCGACATCCGGCCGTCCGTGCGTCGACATCCGGCCGTCCGTACCTTCAAATATCCGCCCGCCCCGCCCCGTCGGCAACGGCTGGGCCGGCTCAGTGGCCGGCCGAGGCCCCCCGCTCCTCACGGATGCGGGCCACCACCCCGGCGACCGTGCGCCGCACGGCCTCCGTCTCCGTCAGGAAGTGCCAGTAGTCGGGGTGACGGCCCTCCAGCGTGGTGATCGCCCGCTCCAGGCGGGCCACCGAGTCGTCCAGCGGACGCGCGTGCCGCGGGTCGGGCGTGTTGCGTCCGGCCATGGCCAGCCGCTGCGCGTCCCGGATCGCGAACCGGGTCCGCTCGATCTCCTGCCGCGGGTCCTTCTGTACGGCGCTCAGCCTGGCCAGCCGGTCCCCGGCGGCGGACACGGCCTCGTCGGTGGAGTTCAGCAGCGCCCGCGCCGTCGACAGCAGTGCGGTGGCGTCCGGCCAGCGCTGCCCGTCCCGCGCGGCCTGCGCCTCGGCCAGCTTCGCCTCGGCCTGCCGTACGTGCTCCACGGCCTGCGCGGGAACGTGCTGGAGGTCCTGCCAGCAGGCCGCCGTGAACCGCCGGCGCAGCTCGCTCAGCACCGGCTCGACCTGCCCGGCCCGGGTCGTCAGGGCCTGTGCGCGCGTGCGCAGCGACACCAGCCGGTGGTCGATCTCCGCGGCCCTCTCCGGCAGCCGCTCGGCCTCCACCCGGACCGCCTCGGCCTCCCGCGAGACCCGCTCGGCCCGCTCCAGCGTCTGCGGCACGCCGTGCTGCCCGGCGCCCTGGTTGAGCTTGGTCAACTCGGGTGCGAGCGCCGCCAGCCGGGCCGCGAGGTCGTCGGCCTTCAGCCCCGTGCCGCGTACGGTGTCCAGCGCGTTCGACGCGGCCAGCAGCGCCTGCCGGGCCCGCTCCACGGCGGGCGCCAGCCGGGCCAGCTGGGTCTCGGCCTTCCCGAGCAGCGGCCCGAGCCCGTCGGTGAACCGGTCCAGCTCCCGCTTGACGCGGCCCAGCTCGTCCTTGGCCCGGGTCAGTTGGGTGCGCGCCCGGGTGGCGGCCGCGGCCTCCAGGTCGTCCCGGTCCAGGTCGTGGGCGTCGACCGCGTTGATGTACTGGTGGCTGGCCTCGTCGATGCGCCGGCCGATGGCCTCGAAGTCGGCGACCGCGCGCCGGGCGGCCGGGGAGTCGTCGACCGCCGTGATCGTCTCGATCGAGATGCGCAGGTCCCGCTGTGCGGTGTCCAGCTCGTAGAACGCGGCCGCCGCGGCGTCCTTCGCGGCCTGCGCCTCCGCCCGCTGGCTCTCCGCCCGTCCGCCGAACCAGCGCCGGGTACCGCCGCCGGCGAACGCGGCGGGCAGCGCGAGGACGGCGGCGAGCGGGAGGGCGACGAGGGTGAGGGTGTCCCCGAGCGCCCGGAGGCGTGCACGCGGAACCGACGGCGAGTACGGCTGCGCTGGTGTCGCCGTCACATCCCTCTCCCGTGCTGTGATTCGCCCTGCCCGGTGTCATTCTCCCACCGGTTATGGACGAACACACGGGCCGGTCAGTTCGCGTTCCTGACGGTGACTTTGCCGTCCTGCGTCCGCGCGGACACCACGTGCGCGCTGGAGTCGTCCCGGGGCACCGAGACATCGACCGCGCCGTCGTCGGTGCCGGCCGTCACGCGGTACGTGGCCCGGGGCAGCGTGATCGTCACCGAACCGTCGTCGCTGACCGACTCCACCCGGTCCGGTACGGCGCTCAGGTCGAGGCGGACCGAACCGTCGCGGGTCCGCGCGCTCACCGTCCGCGACGCGACGTCGGCACGCACCGAACCGTCGTCGCTGCGCAGGTCCAGCGGGCCGCTGGAGTCCGTGACCCGCACCGAGCCGTCGGAGGTGCGAATGCTCAGGGCGTCCCGGAAACCCCGCGCGCGGACGCTGCCGTCGTCGTCCTCGACCTTGACGGCGACGCCCCTGGGCACCTGGACGCGGTGCCTGGCCGCGCAGTCCGCGACCATGCCGGAGCAGTTGATCCGCAGCACCAGCCGGTCGTCCTTCATCGACCAGGTCACCTCCGGCCCCTCCCCGACCACCACCGACCCGTCGAACCAGCGGGTGACCCGGACCGTGCCCGCCTCGTGCGCGTCCGACGCGACGATCTCCAGCGCCGAGTTGTCGGATTCCACGGTGAGGGTGTCGCCCCGCAGGGCGAAGGACCGGCGGTCGGGGTGCTCGTCGTCGCCGGCGGAGGCGCAGGCGGTGGCGGTCGCGGCGAGCGCCACCACGACACCGGTGACGAGGGCGGCGCGTGCCGCGCGTGCCGGAACGGTGGTACGGGTCATGGTGATCTCCCCCTGGACGGACCGCGGGTCCGCCGTCGGCGCCGCTGTTCTTGACGCTTCCGACGGTAGGGAGCCGCCGTCCCCGGGACGATCCGGTGGCCTCCCGGATCCGGGGTGGGGGTAACCCCCGATGCGGGTTTGCGGGGCAGTGGTCCGGGCAAGGTAGGCTGTCGACTCGTCCTGGGTGCGTAGCTCAGGGGTAGAGCGCCTGCCTTACAAGCAGGATGTCGGCGGTTCGAAACCGTCCGCGCCCACCAGGAGATGCGAGAGGGCCCCCGGAGAGATCCGGGGGCCCTCTCGCGTGCACGGCGTCAGGGACCCTCCTCGCCGGGCGGGGTCTCGTGCGCGTGCTTGAGCCGCATACGGGCCTCCACCCGGTCCGCGGCCGCGACCTCCGCCCAGAAGCGGTGGCAGCTGACGAACACCGCGAGTTCGTGCTCCCGCTGCCGGAGCTTCTCCACCTCGGCCTGCTCGTCGGCCGTCCAGCCGGGTGAGGCGGGGCGCTCCACCTTGCGCCAGCCGCCGCCGTCGTCACTGATCCCGTCCAGGGGCGCGACCGACCAGGGCAGCCGCTTCAGCAGGGCCGACAGCTCGGCCCGGACCTGATGCAGCTCCTCCTGACCGGCGCGCAGGTCGCTGGGAAAGTCATAGGTCGTAGCCACGCGGCAATGGTACGCCTGTTCGAATTAGGGTGGCGAGCTCCTTCGGGTGGTTCATGCGTTCGAATGAGGCGGTCGGTTGTCGGACCCCTGTCCTACGGTGGCGGCATGGACCTCACTGGTGTGGAGCAGGTGCGGCTGGTGCCCTGGGCGCAGGGCGACTTCTGGCTGCTGCGGCGGGCCAACAGCCCCGAGATGACCGCGCACGTGGGCGGGCCCGAGACGGAGGAGAAGCTCCGCGACCGGCACCGGCGGTACGGGGAACTCGAGCCGGGGCGGATGTACCGGGTCACGCTCGCGGACGGCGGGGAGACCGTCGGGTCGATCGGGTACTGGGAGCGCGCGTGGCGGGGCGGCACGGTGTGGGAGACCGGCTGGGGGATCCTGCCCGAGTTCCAGGGGCGGGGGCTCGCCGCGCGGGCCGCCCGGGCGCTCGTCGAGATCGTACGGCGGACCGGCGGCCACCCGACCCTGCACGCCTTCCCCGCCGTGGACCATGCCGCGTCCAACGGGGTGTGCCGCAGGGCCGGGTTCACGCTGCTCGGTCAGGCCGACTTCGAGTACCCGAAGGGGAACTGGATCAGATCCAACGACTGGTGCGTCGACCTGGGTCAGTGACCGGCGTCGCGCAACTCCCGCACCAGTCGGGCCGCCACGGGCACCGGCACCCCGTGCCGCTCGGCCGCCCGCAGCAACGCCCCGCCGATCGCGTCGAGTTCGAGGGGGCGGCCGGTCTCGGCGTCGCGCTGCATGGAGGACTTGGTGGTGGCCGGGAAGGCGTCGTACCGGGCGAGTGCCTGGGCCGGTTCGGCGGGGGCGCCGCAGGCGCGGCTGACGGCGGCCGTCTCCTCCACCAGGGCGGTCAGCTCGTCGCGGTGGCGGGTGCGGACCTCGCCCAGGGGGAGGGCGTACCGGGTGGTGAGGAGGGCGAAGGGGGCGAGGAAGGCCATCTTCGCCCAGAGCGCGGCCGTCTCGTCCGGCAGGACGCGGGTGGCCGGGCCGGCCGCGGAGAGAGCCTGCGCCAGGGCGTCCAGACGGGGGCGGGGGACCTGGTCGCCGGTGAGGTCGATCTCCGCGAAGGGGCTGGCGTGTTCGATCACGCCGGGGGCGACGCGGGTGGACTCGACGCGGATGACGGCGGGCGCGACACGGTCCGGACGGTGGTGCGCGCGCAGCGCCGCCGGATGCTCGACGCCGTTCAGGAACGGTACGAGGAGGGCGTCGCCGAGAGCCGGGGCGGGCAGGCGGGTCAGGGCCGCGCCGAGGGTGGTGTGCTTGACGGCGATCAGGACCGCGTCGACGGGCGAGCGGAGTTCGGTGTCGGCGTCGACGGGGGCCGTGAACTCGCCGAACGTCCGGCTGCTGACGTGGATGCCGTGGGTACGGAGCCGTGCGGCCGTGTCGTCGCCGGCGAGGCAGGTCACATGGTGGCCGGCGCGGGACAGGAGGGCGGCCAGGAGTCCGCCGATCCCGCCGGGGCCGAGGACGGCGACGGTGCGTTGCTGCGCCATGGTGGTGTCGTTCCTCTCGTCGGTCGGCCCCGGGTGCGGTGGCCGCCTCGGAAGTGATCATCGCAGGGGGCGGGTGGGGAGGGAAGGGGACCGAAGGGAAGCGCCAGGGCGGCGCAAAGGCGGCGAAGGGGCGACGGACGACCCCTGGCGGGGTGAGACTGGGGGCATGTGCCGGAGTATCAAGACGCTTCGTCCGCCTGCGCTGGCCGAGGAGGCCACGGAGGAGGAGATTCGGGCTGCTGCCCTGCAATACGTACGGAAGGTGTCCGGCTTCCGGGCGCCGGCCGCACACAACCGGGAGGTGTTCGAGAAGGCGGTGGAGGCCGTCACGGCGGCCACGGCTGAGCTGTTGGGCGGGCTTGAGGTGCGGGGGGCCGCGGCGCGGCAGGGGTGAGAACGGGCAGCGCCGGGCGTGGCGGTGCCGGATGCGGTGAATGCCCGGTGTGGTGAATGCAGCCCGTCCGGCGCTCGGGGCGAGGCCGTGCGGGCCGGACAGGGCCATGGGCGGAGCGCCCAAGGGGGTGGCGTCAGGTCGGCTGGGCCGGCTGGCGGCGCATCAGGTACGCCGCTGCCGCGCCCGCGCCGAACAGCGCCACGAAGGACACGCCCGTCGCCAGCCAGGTCGCCCCCAGCCAGTGGGCGCCGAGGTAGCCGAGGGCGACGCTGTAGGCGGCCCAGGAGAGGCCGGCCAGGGCGGACCAGGGGAGGAAGTCACGGGCGCGGCGGTGGGCGGCGCCCGCGATGAGGGAGACGACCGAGCGGCCGGCGGGGGCGAAGCGGGCCAGGACGACCAGGGCGCCGCCGCCCCGGGCGAGCGCGCCGCCGAGACGCTCCTGCGCGTGGGTGAGGCGCCGGGAGCGGGAGATCGCGCGGTCCAGGCGGTCGCCGCCGCGCCAGGCCAGACGGTAGGCCGCCAGGTCGCCCAGCACCGAGGCGGTCGCCGCGGAGAGGATCAGCGCCAGGATGTCCGGGACCTCGTGCGCGACCAGCCCGGTCGCCGCCCCCGAGCCCGCGGCCGCCGCCGTGGCCGCCGCGATGACGAGCACCCCGCTCGGCAGCACCGGCAGGAACACGTCGAGGAGGACCGACAGGGCCACCAGCGCATAGATCCATGGAGCGCCGAACAACGCCCCCACACTCTCGAACACCGCGGACTCCCCGTCGTCTCCCCCGTACGGCCTGACCATGCCGCGGTGTCGCGGGGGAGCGGCAGGTGCGGCCAATGACAGCCATACAGCGTACGCCGGGGGTGTGACAGGAGATTCACCGGGGGCTCGTGTGTTCGGCACAACTCGTTCACCCGATAGACCGTTCACCCGACCGCCCCGCCGGGCCCGTCCCGCCGGGCCGGTTCCGCCGGGCCCGTCCCGGCTGGATCGCCGCCGCCCGAGGCCCGGCGGACGGGAAGGGCGCCCTCCCCGAGCGGTGGGGAAGGGCGCCCTTGGCACCGGCCGGGCCGGTCGTGGCCGGATCCGCTCAGGCGGTGACCGCGGACTTCCGCGCCGCAGGCTGCTGTTCCTGAGCCGTCCGCTTGGCGAACAGCCGGTCCAGGCCGAGCGCGCCGGATCCGGTGAAGACCAGCAGCAGGAAGGCCCAGCAGAACATCGCGGAGGCCTCGCCGCCGTTCTCCATCGGCCACAGCGCCTGCGGCTGGTGGACCTTGAAGTACGCGTACGCCATGGAGCCCGAGGCGAGGAACGCGGCGGCGCGGGTGCCGAGGCCGAGCACGGCCAGGCTGCCGCAGACCAGCTGGATCACGGCCGCGTACCAGTTCGGCCAGGTCCCGGTGGCGGTGGTGCCGCCGGCGCCGTCGGCGCCGCCGAGGACGCCGAAGACCGTGGCGGCACCGTGGCAGGCGAAGAGCAGTCCGACGACGATCCGGAACAGACCGATCGCGTACGGCTGCGCGGTGTCGAGACGAGCGGACATGTGGGGGGTACTCCTTCGGTGTCGGTCATGACGACCGGTCCTGGGGACGGACCGGCCGGTGGGGGCGGCGGTACCGAATGAGCGACCCACGGTAGGCGGACCTAATCGATGCTTGCAAGTTCAACATTTGGCCATGGCTCGGATTCCGCTTGCGGGTCCGCTCGGGAGTCCGATTCCGTCGCCGCCGCGCGCAGGACCGCTCTCGCCACCGCGTCGGCGTCCGAGAGCGTGACCGAGTCCACTCCCGGGCGGGCGCCCGCCGCGGTCACCCAGTGCACCCCCTCCGTGGGCACCCCGAAGGCGAACCTCCGGGCGTGCGGCCGACCCTGACGGTCTATCAGGTGGTAGGGCCGCTGGGTCACGTCCAGTCCACCGGTCACGTACCCGTCGACCGTGTGCGGGCGGCACTGCCCGGTCTTCAGCAGCCCGGCGAGGAGGCTGTCGGCGGTGCGCCGCAGATCCGGTTCCGGGAGCCGGGCCTCTATGAGGGTCGTCACACGGACGGCCGAGCCGGACACGTCCGGGGAGTGCGCCCGCCAGGCCCCGTCCTCCTCCCGCACCTCCAGCCGGGGACCCAGCACCTCCACCACCCCCGCCTCGACCAGCGCGGCCAGCTCCTCCGTACGGCGGCGGGGCGGGCCGATGGAGAGGAAGGCGTTGAGCGGGGTGTACCAGCGGTCGAGGTGGTCCCGGCGGGAGGCGCCGGTGACCCCCGCGTGGTCCACGACCAGCCGCAGCTCGTTGCGCAGGTCCCGCAGCACGTCCAGGGCCGCCTTCAGCGGCCCGCGCACATTGCCCCGCGCCGCCTCCTCGGCGTCCTTCCGCAGATACGCCAGCAGCCACTCCCGCCACTGTCCCGGGTGCGCGAACTCCCGTCCGGCGTACGGCCGGGAGAGCCGGTCCCAGCTCCAGCGGTCGGCCTCCGCCACGCCGAACTCGTCGAGCACGGCGGCCTCGCGGGGATCGCGGTGCGGGACGGCGAGGAAGCGGTCGGTGAACTCCGGGCGCCGTACGAGCGCCGCGTAGTACACCGTCTCCACCTCCTTCGCCACCAACGGCCATATCTCCGCCAGGAAGTCGGGCGCCTCACCGGAGTCCGCGCGCTTGCGGAAGCCGGAGATCACCTCCGGGGTGAGGACGAGCGGGGTGTGGCGGCCGTAGGGGCCCTTGGCGTTGTCACCGCGCGCCTGGTACGGGACGCCGCGCCGGGAGCCGGCGTACAGGCGCGGCTCCCGGCCGGAGGGCAGGTAGCGCAGGCCCCGGCGGCCGGTGACGAAGCGGCCGCCCCGGCCGGTCGTCAGCAGCGCCATGTGGTCGAAGAAGTTGAGGCCCAGGCCGCGCAGCAGCACCGGTTCGCCGGGGGCCAGCGAGGAGAGGTCGACATCGGCCGGGTTGGCGGGCGGGACGTGACGCAGGCCGTGCCGTTCGGCGTAGGCGGCGTGCCGCTGCCGGGCCGCGTCGGCGACCACCGGCAGATGGCCCTGCGCGAGGACCACGGCGGACAGGCCGGGCAGCACCCGGCCGTCGTCCAGGGTGAGCACCTGGCGGCCGTCGGCGGCGTCGTCGAGCCGCACCGCGCGGGCCGTGTGCGTCTCCACCCGTACCGCGGGCGGGGCCTGGCGCACCGTCCGGGCGAACACCCACTCCAGATAGCGGCCGTAGTGGGCGCGGGTCGGGTACTCGTCCGGGCCCAGCTCGCCGCCCGCCCACTCGTGCAGGCTGGGGCCCGGCCGGACAGGGCCCGCGCAGTCCACGCTGTCGTCGGTGAACAGGGTCACCTGGGAGGCCACGGTGTTCATCAGCAGCTCCCGCGACTGCGCCGTGCGCCACACGCGGCCCGGTCCGGGCGGGGCCGGGTCGACGACGTGGACCGTCAGGCGCGCCCCGGGCGGGAGGAGTTCCGGCGCGGAGGCGCAGAGGCGTTCCAGGACGCTGGTGCCGCGCGGCCCGGCGCCGACGAGGGCGACGGCGAGCGGCGCCGGCGCTTCCAGGTGCGACGCCGGTTCCGCATTCACTGAGGACAAGGGGATGACTCCCGGGCGTGTGGGGCGCGATGGAGTGACCGCCCGATGGAAGCGGACGGTCCGCCTCATCATGCCCTCGGGCACCACGGAAGCCAACGCCGGTCCCACTGGCCCCTGTCGTCCCGCTTCAGCGGGTCACGTCGGTTTCCTCCACGGTTGTCAGCCCGCCCTTCACCCGCGCCTGCTCCAGCCGCAGCCGGGCCGAACGGCCGCGCAGCGTCAGCGTCATGAGCTGGTTGCCGAACCAGGGCCCGCCGGTCTTCCGCCAGTCCACGACGGGCCGGGGACAGCGCCCGTGCCGTGCCAGGCGGCGTCCGAGGGCGCGGGCCACGGCACTCCACCCGAAACGGAAGCTGACCCGTATCGACAGCGGGATGGAGTTGTGGACGGGGGAGCAGGTGAGTTGCAGCACCCGCGCGTCGGGAGCGGCCGCCGGCCAGCGCGGCTCGGCGATGTACGCGTGGTGCACGTCCCCGGACAGCACGAGCACGCTCGCCGGCGCCTGGGCCCCCGTACCGACCTCCGCGAGCAGTTCGGTGAGCGCGGTGAAGGAGTCCGGGAAGGCGGCCCAGTGCTCCAGATCGGCCGCCTGCCGCACTCGCTCCCCGATCCGTGCCCATCGCTCGCCCCGCTCGCCCCGACACAGGGCGGCGTTCCACGCCTCGGCGTCGTGCACCAGGTGCGGCAGCAGCCAGGGCAGGGAGGTGCCGACGAGGAGATGGTCGTAGGAGTCCCGCCCGTCGAGGGCCTGCTCGCGCAGCCACGCGGCCTCCCCCGGGTCGAGCATCGCCCGCCCGCCCTCCTCCAGCACCCGCGCGGCCCGGGTGTCCACCATCAGCAGCCGGACCCGTCCGAAGTCGCGCCGGTAGCTCCAGCGCACGGAGGCGAGGTCCTGGTCCGCGCGGCAGGCGAAGTCGCGCAGCACGTCGGTGCCGTCGGGGGCCTCCTGTACGGCCGCGTAGAGCGGGTCGGCGGCCAGTTCGGCCGGGGAGAGGTTGCCGATCTGCTGGTGGACCCAGTACGACATCAGCCCGCTCAGGATCCGCTCGCGCCACCACGGGGTGGCCCGCATGCCGGCGAGCCAGGCGGCGGAGGTGTTCCAGTCGTCGATGACGTCGTGGTCGTCGAAGATCATGCAGGTGGGGACGGTGGACAGCAGCCAGCGGACCGCGGGGTCGAGCCAGGACTCGTAGTAGAGCCAGGTGTACTCCTCGTAGTCGGCGACCTCGGTGCCGGGCGGTTCGGAGAGGTCGCGGCGGGCCGCGATACGCCGCTGCGTCGCGCCGGAGGTCTCGTCGGCGTACACCTGGTCGCCGAGCAGCAGCAGGACGTCGGGCCGCTCGCCCCGCGGGTCGGCGGCCACGCGCGTGGCCAGGCTGTCCAGGGCGTCGGGGCCCACCGGGTCCTTCTCGTCGGCCGGGGGCGCCGCCCACCGGCAGGAGCCGAAGGCCACGCGCACGTCGTCGCCGTCGGCCCGGGTGCGGATGACGGAGGGCGGGAACGGCGGGAAGGTGCCGTCGGGCGGCGGCCACGCGCGCGTGCCGTCGAGGAACACCTCGTACGCGGTCTCCGTGCCCGGTGTCAGGCCGGTCACCGGTACCAGGGCGTAGTGGTGGCCCGCCACCTGGAAGGTGCGGGCCGCGCCGCCGGAGCCGTCGGCGCAGCGCACCTCGGCGGCGCACGGACGGCTCGCTTCGACCCAGACGGTCGCGGACGATCCGTCGGCGTATCTCAGCAGGGGTCCCAGCCGCAGTCCGGCCACGTGATCGCCTCCTCCGTCGCCCCGTACGGTACGGAACGACGGAGGCCGGTGGGGAGATTCCGGATCAGCAGTTGTTCAGGTAGCCGGTGAGCGCGCTCTTCTCGGCGGAGTCGACGGAGAGGCCGTAGTAGTACTTCACCTGCACCCAGGCGCGGACGTAGGTGCAGCGGTAGGAGCTGACCGACGGCATCCAGGTGGCCGGGTCCTGGTCGCCCTTGGCCTGGTTGACGTTGTCGGTGACGGCGATGAGCTGCGGGCGGGTCAGGTCGTTGGCGAAGGCCTGGCGCCGGGAGGTGGTCCAGGCGTCGGCGCCCGAGTCCCAGGCCTCGGCCAGCGGGACGAGGTGGTCGATGTCGACGTCGGAGGCCGCGGTCCAGGTGGCGCCGTCGTACGGGGAGTACCAGCTGCCGCTGGTGGAGGCGCACGCGGAGTCGGTGACGACGCTGGAGCCGTCGCGCTTGAGGACCGTCTCACGGGTGTTGCAGCTGCCGCTGATGGTGATCCAGTGCGGGAAGAGATCGCGGCTGTAGCCGGTGCGGTCCTCGGTCGCCACGGTGAGCGAGGCGAGGTAGGTGCGAGCGGTGGTGGCGCTGACCGGGGTGGGCAGGGCCGCGGAGGCGGTCGGGGAGTTGAGGAGCGCGACGGCGGCTAGGAGACCGGTGAGCGCCGCGAGTATGCTGACCCGTCGACGCGCGTAGAAATTCGACATGCGAACTCCCTTGGGGGTGTGGGGTGTTGCGGTGCGAGCGGGGGAATGCTCGCGGTGCCGCGTTGCGGGGAGGTGTGCGCGCGGTAAGAAGCTAATGACGCGTACATGACACGAGGCGTGTGACGGAATCCGTGACGTGACATCGGCCCTACGGCATCGGTGTGAGGGTCACGTACCATGGACGGCGCAGAAGGGGAGTAGCTCTTCGCCGGACCGTCGACACACTGCTCAGCTCGTCCTCGTGACGGCCGAGCCGGCGCCCGGAGGCAGGCCCGTCACGGGTCGGCCAGCGAGACCTTCGGCAAGCAGTGCACATCCGTGCCGTACGGCGCGGGTGACGTGTGTGCTGCCGTGCCGAGGCGTCTTGCGCGAAGGAAGCAGCACTCTCGGTGGGGCGGCCCCGACCGATTGAGGACCCTTGATCAGCTTCACCGTGACGGCGCTCGTCTTCGGCGTCGTCTTCCTCGCCGAACTCCCGGACAAGACCGCCCTCGCCGGCCTCGTCCTCGGCACCCGCTACCGCGCCTCCTACGTCTTCGCCGGCGTCGCCGCCGCCTTCGCGCTGCATGTCGCGCTCGCCGTCGCGGCCGGAAGCGTGCTGACCCTGCTCCCGCAGCAGATCGTGCACGCGCTGACCGGCGTGCTCTTCCTGGGCGGCGCGGCCGTGCTGCTGATGAGGAAGGACGAGGACGAGGAGGAGGTCCGCAGGCCGGAGAACCAGTCCTTCTGGAAGGTCTCCGGGGCGGGCTTCATGCTCATCCTCGTCGCCGAGTTCGGCGATCTCACCCAGATCATGACGGCGAACCTCGCCGCCCGCTACGACGACCCGCTCTCCGTCGGCCTCGGCGCGGTGCTCGCGCTGTGGGCGGTGGCCGGGCTCGGCATCGTCGGCGGAAAGGCCCTGATGAAGCGGGTGCCGCTGAAGCTGATCACGCAGCTCGCGGCCGTGCTGATGCTCGCCCTCGGCGTGTGGAGCCTGTGGGAGGCGGTCGCGGGCTGACGCGGGGCGGCGGCGGGCTGACGCGGGCGGCGGCGGCCGGCGAGCTGAACGGCGGATGAACGCTTGCCCGGAAGGGTGGCGTGAGCCCGGCATTGTTTTGTACCGTGGAGGAACAAAGTGGCTCCCGCCCGTTTTCCCTGACCGGCGGGCGGGGCCGCCTTGTCCCTCCGGGGGGTCAGCCGTGTCTTCTCTCCCCCTGCCTGGAGTTCGTCTCCCCCTGCCTGGAGCTGCCGATGACGGCCACCGTCCTCACCGCCCGCGCCCTCCTGCTCGACATGGACGGCACCCTCGTCAACTCCGACGCCGTCGTGGAGCGCGTCTGGCGGCGCTGGGCCGACCGGCACGGGCTGGACGGCGACGAGGTGATGAAGGTCGTGCACGGCCGGCAGGGGTACGCGTCGATGGCGCTGCTGCTGCCCGGCCGGCCGATGGAGCAGAACATGGCCGACAACGCGCGGATGCTGGCGGAGGAGACCGCCGACATGGACGGCGTGGTGGCGGTGCCCGGCGCCGCGGAGTTCCTGGCCTCGCTGCGAGGGCTGCCGCACGCGCTGGTGACGTCCGCCGACGTGCCGCTGTCCACGGCCCGGATGGCCGCCGCCGGGCTCCCGCTGCCCGAGGTGCGGATCACGGCCGAGTCGGTGGGCGCGAGCAAGCCGGATCCCGAGGGCTTCCTGAAGGGGGCCGCCGAACTGGGGGTCGATCCCGGTGACTGCGTGGTCTTCGAGGACTCCGGGGCGGGGATCGCCGCCGGGCGCTCCGCCGGGATGAGGGTCGTGGGGGTAGGGCCTCGCGCCGGCTTCCACAGGCCTGACCTGGTGGTGCGGGACCTGACGCGGGTGCGGGTGGAGCCGGTGGGGGAGGGCGTTCGCCTGCACGTCGGGTGAGACGTCGGCCCGGGCGACGCTCGGGAGAGGGCCGGGGAGACGGCCGGGAGGCGGCGGGGGAGACGGCCGCGCTGCCCGGTGCTCGCGAGGGCCTCCTGTGCCCTCGACTCGGGGTGTTTCGCGTCCGCCTCGGCGCTCGTGGGGGGCCTCCTGTGCCCTCGGCTCGGGTGCTTCCCGTCACTCGGGTGCTTCGCGTCCGCCTTCGGTGCTCGCGGGGTTCCTCCTCCGCCCTCCTCTCGGGGTGTTTCCCGTCCGCCCTCGGCGCTCACGGGGGTGCTTCCCCCGCCCTGCTCTCGGTGCTCGGGCGGGGCTGCCGGCGCCCGGCGTCACGGCTCCTTCGTTTCCGACTCCAGCTTCTGCCGCGTGGCCGCCCCGTACACGCCCAGCTCGTCGTCCTGGATCCCCCGCGACCACTGGTAGTTGCGCAGGGACTGCTCGACGTCGCTGTCGAACACCCCGTCCGCCTCGTCGTTGTAGAGGTACAACTGCCGCAGTCGCGACTGGAGTTCGGTCACCTCGGCTCCGCGGTCGCCGCGCCGCAGGACGGTGGCCTCGGGGCTGTTCTCGGCCTCGTCGGCGCCGTTCCCCGGGACCAGGGAGCCCGTGACCCGTGCGGTCGGCTCGCTCGGGCTCGGCTCGGCCGTCGGAGAGGCCGACGGCGAGGCGCTGGAGGCCGACGGGGACGGTGTGGGGCCGGCGCTCTCGGACGGGGACGGAGAGGCGCTGGAGGAGGCCGACGGGGACGCGGAGCGGCTCGCCGACGGTGACACGGAGGCCGCGCTCGTCGAGGGGTCCGGCACGGCCGCCCGCACGCCCTCGGGGGCGGCGCCGTCGCGGGTCGGCGCCTCGTAGGTGAACAGCCCGCTCGCGAACCCCGCCGCCGCGATGACGGCCACGGCCGCACCGGCGCTCGCGATCAGCAGCGTACGGCGGCGTCGGCCGTGCGGCCGCTCGTCGTCGGCGTACGCACCGCTCCCGTCGGCGCGACCCGCCCCGAACAGGCTGAGGTCGGCGGCGCTGGGCTCGGAGGGCGCCGCGGCGAGGGGCGTGGGAAGCGCCGCCGCCCGCGGATCCGGACCGTCCGGCTCCACCGCGCGCAAGGGCATGGTCGCGTCGGACGCCATCGGTACGGGCCTGCTCGCGTCGGCCGCCATGGGCACGGGCCTGGTCGCGTCGTAAGCCGTAGGCACAGGCTTGGTCACGTCGGACGCCGTAGGCGCGGGCCGGGTCGCGTCGGAGATCGTCGGTACCGGCATGGTGTCGTCGGACACCGCCGGTAAGCGTGTCGTCGCGTCGGCCGCGGAGACCTCCGCCGCCCCCGCACGGCCCTCGCCGGCCTCCCCGGACTCTCCGCTTTCCCCGGTGCCGTCCCCCCGGCCACCGAGGTCACCGAGGTCACCGAGGTCCACGTAAGGCCGAATCCGCAGCGGATCGAAGTCCCCCGCCGCGGCCGCCTCCGCCTCCCGGGTGTCGCGCAGGGCCTCGGACGCCCGCTGGGCGCAGGCGCACGAAGGGGTGTTGTCCGCCGCGCGGAGCGCTCCGCACTCCGGGCACGGAAGTCCGTGCCGCCCTGCCCACCCCTGCTGTCCCGTCGGTTCGTTCACTTGTTCGTCCTTCCCCCATGCGAACTCCAGAGATTATGCAGATCCTCCACACAACCGCCTGTCGATGCCCCCCCGGAATAGGGGGTTCCGACAGGACTCGAGAGGCCATAACGGGACACACCGATCACGATGGAAGGTGTCACGTGAGCCTCGGGAGGCATCCATGGCCTTGGACGCGCATGCCAGGACGGGGGATCCGCGTCAGGAACACGTCCCCGGCAACGTCCTCGTCTCGATCGGAGCACTGCTGCTCGGCATGCTGCTCGCCGCCCTCGACCAGACGATCGTGTCGACCGCGCTGCCGACCATCGTCAGCGAACTCGGCGGCATGGAGCACCTGTCCTGGGTGGTCACGGCGTACCTGCTGGCGGCCACGGCCGCGACCCCGCTGTGGGGCAAGCTGGGTGACCAGTACGGGCGCAAGAGGCTGTTCCAGACCGCGATCGTCATCTTCCTGATCGGGTCGGCGCTGTGCGGGATGGCGCAGAACATGCCGCAGCTCATCGCCTTCCGGGCCGTGCAGGGCCTGGGTGGCGGCGGGCTGATGGTGCTGTCGATGGCGATCGTCGGCGACCTCGTCCCGCCCCGTGAACGCGGCCGCTACCAGGGGCTGTTCGGCGCGGTCTTCGGCGCCACCAGCGTCCTCGGCCCCCTTCTCGGCGGCCTGTTCACCCAGCATCTGAGCTGGCGCTGGGTGTTCTACGTCAACCTCCCGGTGGGCGTCGTCGCGCTCGCCGTCATCGCGACCGTCCTGCACATCCCGCGCAGGGCGACGCGGCACGTCATCGACTACCTCGGCACCTTCCTCATCGCCTCCGTCGCCACCTGTCTGGTTCTCGTGGCCTCCCTCGGCGGCACCACCTGGGGCTGGGGCTCGCCGCAGATCGTCGGGCTCGCCGTCCTGGGCGTCGTGCTCGCCGTCGCGTTCGTGGCGGTGGAGCGGAGGGCGGCCGAACCCGTCCTGCCCCTCAAGCTGTTCCGCATCCGCACCTTCACCCTCTCCGCCGTCATCAGCTTCATCGTCGGCTTCGCGATGTTCGGCGCGATGACGTACCTGCCGACCTTCCTCCAGGTCGTGCAGGGCGTCTCGCCGACCATGTCGGGCGTGCACATGCTGCCGATGGTGGCCGGCATGCTGCTGTCGTCGACGGTGTCCGGGCAGATCGTCAGCCGCACCGGCCGCTGGAAGGTCTTCCCGGTCGCCGGCACCGCCGTCACCACCATCGGCCTGCTCCTCCTGCACCAGCTCGACGTGCGGAGCCCCACGGCCGAGATGAGCGCGTACTTCTTCGTCTTCGGCCTGGGCCTCGGCCTGGTCATGCAGGTCCTGGTCCTCATCGTGCAGAACGCGGTCACCTACGAGGACCTCGGCGTCGCCACCTCCGGCGCGACCTTCTTCCGCTCGATCGGCGCGTCCTTCGGCGTCGCCGTCTTCGGCACGGTCTTCGCGGGCCGTCTCGGCGACAAGCTCGCGGACGCCTTCCGGGGCGTCGACCTCCCGGCCGGGGTCTCCGTCGACGCGCTGGAGGCCGACCCGCGCGTCATCGGCGACCTGCCGCCCGCCCTGCGCCCGCCGGTCCTGGACGCGTACGCGTCCTCCATCACGGACGTCTTCCTGTACGCCGCCCCCGTCGTGCTCCTCGGCTTCGTCCTCGCCTGGTTCCTGAGGGAGGACCGCCTGCGCGGCTCGGTCACCGCCCCGGACGTCACCGAGACCCTCGCCAGCAACCCCGTCGAGCGGTCGTCGTACGACGAGGTGTGCCGGGCGCTGTCCGTCCTCGGCACCCGGGAGGGCCGCCGCGAGATCTACCGCAGGATCACCGACCGGGCCGGCTACGACCTCCTCCCGGCCGCGAGCTGGATGCTGCTGCGGATCAAGCGGTACGGCAGTGTCGAACCCGGCGTCCTCGCCGAGCGCACCAACGTCCCGCTGTCCGCGATCCTGGAGGCCTCCCGCCAGATCGAGGGGCGCCGTCTCGCCGTCCGCGAGGGCCTCGACCTGCTGCTGACCCCCGAGGGCCGCGAGGTCGCCGAACGGCTCGCCCGGGTCCGCGAGGAGTCGCTGGCCGAGCTGCTGGGCGACTGGTGGGGCCCCGACCGCCCCACGGACCTGGTCCAGCTGGTGAAGGAACTCAACAGCGAACTGTGCGGCTCCGACCGCGAACAGCCGCACGACGACCGAGCGGCGGCGCGACTCGGCTGAGCCGGCGGGGGCGAGTGTCTCGGGTGGGGGCTGGTGGCTGGAGGCCTGGAGGGCTGAACCCTGAAAGGCAGGAGGCCGGAGGCTGGAGGTGGCTGGGTGGTTGGGGCGGGTGGGCGCCGGCTCGGCTGCGGCTGGGGGCTCGCGGGGCGGCAGGCTCGCGGGGACGGGCGCTCAGTCGAGGGCGAGGTCCTTCGCGAACCAGTGTTCGGCGTACGGATCGTCGTTGTACGCCTCGGTCTCCGTGTAACCGAGCCGGGCGTACAGGGTGCGGGCCTCGGTGAGGTCGCTGCGGGTGTCGAGGATCATCCGTCCGGCGCCGAGCGCGCGGGCGGCCTCCTCGGCGGCACCCACGAGCAGGGCCGCGCCACCCCTGCCGCGCGCCCGCGGCAGCAGGAACACCCGCTTGAGTTCGGCGGTCGCCGCGTCCACCAGCCGTACGCCCGCGCTGCCGGCCGGCTCACCGCCGTACCGCGCGACCAGCAACCGCCCCTTCGGCGGCTCCAGCCCGTCTCCCGCGTTGGCGGCGATCTCCCGCTCCAGCTCGTCGGGATCGGTCCGGCGTCCCTCGTGCCGCAGGTACCAGCGGTCGCTGACCTCCGTGTAGTACGCCCGCCACAGCGCGGCGGCGACGGCGGAGCCCACGGGTTCCGGGGTGATCGTCCAGCTCATGGCGGCCATTGTGGGGAGGGGGCGGGACCGCTCCGCAACCGAATAACGGGCCCGGACCGGTGCGCGCGGCGGCTGCGGCCGGAGCGGGCGCCGTTTGTCCGGCGCCGTCCGGGCAACCCGAACCGTGAACCGGCCCGCGGGGCCGAAACACCGGAAGGCAACCATGTCCACAGGCGTGATCATCGCTCTGATCGTGATCGTGGCGGCCGTCATCGCGGTCGCGGCGGTCCTGGCCGTGCGGGCCCGAGGGTCGCACGGAGGAGGACGCAGCCTGAAGCAGCGCTTCGGGCCCGAGTACGACCGGGCCGTGGCCCGGCACGACGGGGACGTCAAGGCGGCCGAGCGGGAACTCGGCGCCCTCGTGGAGCGGCACGGCGGGCTGCGTGAGCGGCCGCTGGAGCCCGCGGAACGCGAGCGGTTCGAGGCCCGCTGGACGGCCGCGCAGGAGCGCTTCGTCGACTCGCCCCGCGAGGCGGTCGCCGAGGCCGACCGACTGGTCGCGGAGCTGGCCGGCGCCCGGGGCTACCCGGACGGCGGGCAGTACGAGGAGCAGGTCGCCGCGCTGGCCGTGCACCACGCGGACCACGTGAACGGCTACCGGCACGTGCACCACGCCGCGCGCGTGAACGGCGACGGCGGCTCGCAGGACGGCCGGGCGACCGGCACCGAGGACCTGCGGTCGGCCATGGTCGAGGCCCGTGCCCTCTTCGACGAACTGGTGGGGCAGGGCCGGCCCGAGCACGGCCGCCACGCACGGAACCGGCCGGCGGACGGCCGGGACACCCGGGCCCGCGAGGGCCACCACCTGCCGTGGGGCTTCCACCGGCACCAGACGAAGGAAGGCTGAGAGGGATGCCCGACGTGACATCGAGCGGCGACGACCGGTGGGGCACGCGGCATCAGCAGCGGCCTCCCGTGGTCACCGGAGGCCAGGAGGCCCCGGCGACGACCGCGGAGATGCGGGGCGCGTTCGTCGAGGAGAACAGGGACGCGAGGGGAGCCAGGGCCGCCGGGGAGGGCGGTGACGCCAAGGGCGCGACGACCGCCGGCACCGGCGCTCACGACGCCCGGGGCGCCCAGTCCTCCCCCGCCTCACCGCTGCTCCCGAACGAGGAGTGCGACAAGCTCACCGCGCGCATCCAGCACGCGGTCGCCGAGTTCGTCGACCGTCCCCGGGACGCCGTCGAGGAGGCGGACCACGTCCTGGAGGAGCTGGCCGCACGCTTCACCGACGCCGTGAACCGCCGCCGCCGCACCCTGCGCGGCTCCTGGCAGCTCGCGGACGGCGCGAAGGACGACACCGTCACGACCGCCGACACCGAGCAGCTCCGCCTGGCCCTGCGGGACTACCGCGAACTGACGGAGCGGCTGCTGCACATGTGACGGTCCGATCGGCTGCGAGCCGGCCCGAGCGGCCGGCTCGCCGATCGGCTGGGTCCGGCCTGGGCCGACACTCTGGTCCAGGGCTGACCGGGGCTGAGTCGGCCGAGCTGGCCGACGCCCTGGCCCACGGGCTGACCGGCCCCTGGCCCGACGGCCCGGACCATCGGCTGACGGCCTGGTCCATGGGCTGACGGATCAGTCGGTTTCCGCCGCCCGGCGCTCCCGCCACTCCCGTACGACCGCCTCGACGTCGTACGGCTTCATGCCCAGCGGGGGGCCGGGCGGCGGCTTGAACATCATGTCGCGGAGCTTCACGTTGACGTCCGTGATGATCTTCCGGACGAGGCGTTCCGAAGGGGCCGTGTACGCCGCCGCGAGGGCGTCCTCCGCCTCCTTGCGCAGCGCGAGCGCCGGCGGAAGCACCGAGAGACCCTCGCGCGCCATCTTGCGCCTGATCCACCACAGTTCGTCGTACGAGGTGTCGGTGCCCGGGGCCAACGGCTTGCCCGCGCCCGGGAGTTGATCGAAGTCGCCGCGTCGCTGCGCGTCATGGATCTGCTTGTCGACGAAGGACTCGAACGGGACGCCGGGTGGCTTTCGCTCGGTCATGCGTCCATTGTGCCGGACGCGACGGTGCCGGGCGATTTACTATGCGGCCGCTGTACAAGGTCACTCAAGCCACTGTCGGACACCTCACGAGGAGCGCACGTGCTCGAACTCACCATGGCCACCGTCTCGGGGACGGAAGAGGGTGCCACGGCCGGCATGCTCATGGCCGACGCGCCCAGCGACCCGGGCGCCGTGCTGCGGGTGGGCCGGGACAAGTCCGTCTGCCGCCTCGTGACGCCCGAGGACTGGCTGTTCGTCTCCCGCGTCCACCTGGAGTTCCTGTGCGGACCCGAGGGCGTCTGGCAGGTCACCTGGCTGCGCGGCTCCCAGCCGGACCCGTCGTCCGAGGTCCGGCTGGTGGTCGGCGAGTACGCCCAGACCGTCGCGTACGGCGGGACCGTGCAGCTGCCCCGGGGCGGCAACGGAGAGCTCGTCGTCGTGGACCGCACCGGGCCGCGCAGCGTCAACGTGGGCTTCTACCACGAGGCCTAGCCCCACGGCCCCCACGGGCCAGGGGGTGTCCCGGGGCTACGCCAGGACGCGCGCCAGCGCGAACCCGTCGTAGCCCTTGGCGCCCACCGTCTGGATCGCGGTGCCGCTCAACCTCGGGTGCGAGCCGATGAGTTCGATCGCGGCGCGGGTGCCGCGCACGTCCCCCGCGTCGCTGTCGGCCTCGACCACCCGGCCGCCCCGGACGACGTTGTCGACGACGATCAGGCTGCCCGTGCTGGTGAGCCTGAGGGCCCACTCCAGATAGTTGGCGTTGTTGGCCTTGTCGGCGTCGATGAAGACCAGGTCGAACGGGGGCGGGTTCTCGTCCGCCAGCAGCGGCAGCGACTCCAGGGCCGGGCCCACCCGCACCTCGACCTGCTTGTCGAGTCCCGCGCGGGCGATGTTGCGGGTGGCGACCTCCGCGTGCCGTGGGTTGTACTCCAGCGAGATCAGCCGGCCGTCGGCCGGGAGCGCGCGCCCCAGCCAGATCGTGCTGTACCCGCCGAGCGTGCCGATCTCGAGGATGTTGCGCGCCCCCTGGATCTGGGCGAGCAGCTGCAGCAGCTTGCCCTGGTTCGCCGTGACGTTGACCTGTGGGAGTTCGGCCGCCTCGCTGTCGCGCAGCGCGGCCGTGGTCACCTCGTCGTCGGGGGCGAGGTGGGTGATGAAGTAGGCGTCGACGGCGTCCCAGACCTGCGACTCGCTCATGCGCTCTGCCTCTCGTGTACCTGACATACCCAGGACATGCCTGACATACCTAGGACATGCCTCGGACAATCTAGCCAGGAAACGCTGACTGGTCGTGCCGACGGCGCCCGGCCCTGCCGGGGTTCCCCGCCGACCGGACCTCACGGGAGCCCGGTCGGCGGAATTCAGCCGTTCGGACCAGGGGATGAGGGGGGCGGGGGAGAGCCGGGCTGCACAGGCGGAGCCGGCATCGCCGATCCGGCCGACCGCGGCCCGACGAGCGGCTGCCCCCACGCGTACCGCCGGCGATCACGGCCGTGGTGGCCACGACGGTGTGGCCGAAGGGCCGGTTCCGTTCGTGCTGTGATCCACATCGCACCCCGCGCAGGCAACCCTCCCCCCGCACCACTATCGTCTTCCGGACAAAAGGAGAGCGGACGTCAGGTGAATGCGGAGCGGCCTGCGTCTCTGTCCGGGGGTGGCGCGAGCCTCATAAGGTTCGCGGAGGCACCTCACGCAGGGGATGCGTGGGAAGACGGGGCGGGAGGCCGACGAGGCGTGGCGAATGCGGAGCACAGCGGGCGACCGGCGGAACCCTTCGGGGCGGCGGCGGTCGACACGGCGAGGGCACGCCTGCGCGTGGCCCGCCTCGGCCTGTGGCTGGTCGCGGCGGTCCTCGCCGTCCGGCAGGTGGCCGTCGTCCTCGGCACCCCGCGCGGAGAGCGGCTGACGGACCTGGAGACCTGGGTCGGACCCGACGGCGTACTGCACGTCAACGGTTCGCTCTACGACTCCACACGCTTCACGGGCACCCCCTTCGGCGGGTTCGTCCTCAAGCCCTTCACCCGGGCGGCGGAACAGGCCCTCGGCTGGGGCTGGACCTTCGGCACGCTGCTGCTGGTCGCGGCCCTGGGCCTGGTGGTCGCGCGGGCCCTGCCCCAACCGGTGAGCAGACGCACCTCGCTCCTGGCCGCCCCGGTGGCCATCAGCCTGCTCATGCTGTCCCTCCCCGTCCGCAACACCCTCTGGCTCGGCCAGACCAGCATCATCCCGGTCCTGCTCGTCCTGCTCGGCTGCTTCGTCGTCCGGGGCCGGCGGGCGGGCGGCGTCCTGATCGGTCTGGCGGCCGCCCTCCAGCCGACGGTGCTCCTCTTCGTCGCCCTGCTGTGGTTCACGGACCGCCGCCGGGCCGCCCTCTCCACGGGCGCCACCTTCGCCGCCTCGACCCTGCTCGCCTGGGCGGCGATGCCGCGCGACTCGTACACCTACTGGGTCCACCACATGGCGGGCGTCGGCCTCGGCGGCCAGGCGGACGCCCTCGCCAACCAGTCCCTGCACGGCGCCCTCCTGCGCCTCGGCCTCTCCGGCCCGCTGGAGATCGGCCTGTTCCTGGTCCTGGGCGCGGCCGTCGCCGTCCTCGGCGTCCGCCGGGCGGTGCACTACGCCCGCGACGGCCAGCTGCTGCTGGCGGTCGCGATCACGGGCTGCGCGGCGATCGCCGTATCGCCGACGACGTGGCAGCACCAGCTGCTGTGGGTGCTGCTGGCGGTGGTGGGCCGGGTGGGCAAGCGGGCCTCGGACCGCCCGGTCTGGCCGGTGGCCGTCGTCCTCGTCATGACCCTGCCGGCGAAGATGATGCTGCCGAACATGCCGGCGCTGCACCCGCTGCGGGACAACGTGGTGCTGCTGGCGGCGGTGGCCGCGGCGACGGCCGTGCCGTTCCTGTCGCGGACGTCGGAGTACTACCGCGCGCCGGTTCCGACGGAGTACGCGGCGCCGGTGCCGACGCGGTGGGCGTACGTGCCGCTGCTGCCGTTCCTGCGCCGGGTCCTGACCCGCCCCAACCTGCTGCTGGAGCTGCTGCTCATCCGCGTCACGTACGCGGCGTACCAGCAGGTGCGGCTGGCGGCGACCGGGGGCCGGGAGCGGGCGGAGATCCACGGCCGGCAGATCCTCGACGCCGAGCGCGCTCTGCGCATCGACATCGAGCACGCGGTCAACCACTGGGTGGTCGGGGTCGACTGGCTGCGGAACTTCTTCGACTTCTACTACGAGTCCTTCCACTTCGTGGTGCCGCTGTCCGTGCTGGGCGTTCTGTACTGGCGGCGGCCGGTGGACTACCGCTGGGCGCGGTCCTCGCTGGGCTTCGCGACCCTGCTGGCGCTGCTCGGCTTCTGGCTGTACCCGCTGGCCCCGCCCCGCCTCATGCCGACGCTGGGCATCATCGACACGGTGCACGGCGTGCAGGACTTCTCGAAGCCCGACTACGGCACGCTGACGGCGCTGACCAACCAGTACGCGGCCATGCCGTCGCTGCACTTCGGGTGGTCGCTGTGGTGCGGGCTGGTGATCGCCCTGGTGGCGCCGAAGGGGTGGATGAAGGCGTTGGGCCTGCTGCATCCGCTCTTCACGGTGTCGGCGATCGTGGCGACCGGCAACCACTGGGTGCTGGACGCGGTCGGCGGCGCGGTGGTCGTCGTGGCCGGCTTCGGACTGGCGTACCTGTTCCAGGGGCCGCGGGCCCGGCCGGCCGTGGTGCCGAAGGCGGTCCTCGAGCCCGCGGTGCCGCAGAAGGACCCGGCACCGAGCTGACTACTCCCGCGCCGCCAGCCGCTCCTGGAGCCGCGCGTGCCGGAACTGGTAGACGGGGCCCGTCGCCCGCAGCAGGTTGCGGCGACGGGCGTCCTCCAGGAAGTGCATCAGCCGCACCGGGGTGCCCTCCTCGGCGTGCAGCTGTACGGCGGTGAGGGCGGTGGCGACGGCGAGGTTGCCGGCGAGGCCGGCGAGGGCGCCGGTCCAGAGCACGGCCGTCACGGCGAACAGCGCGCCCGACAGCAGGTTCTGCGTCCAGACCAGGATGGGACCGACGTACAGCCCGAGGGCCCAGCCGGTCAGAAGCCCCAGGAGAAGACGCAACCTTATGTGGTGGCGCCATACGTCACGCGGGCCCACCGACCGCGTGTCCACCACCGGAGGCCGGGCGTATCCCTCTCGTACCTTGTCGTACCGGCCTCCCGCGCCGAGCGAGAGGAAGGGCGCACGGGCGACGATCTCGTACCCGCGGCCCGTCACCAGTAGCTCGCTGTAGCCGATGGGCAGGGTGATCAGGTACCAGAACCAGAACGGCGGCGAGTGGTCGTTCAGCATCGGCATCACCAGGCCGAGCCCGGTGCCCACGACCAGCCATTGCCCGATGCCCGACAGGACCGTCCCCCACGTGAAGATGTCACGCCAGCCCGCGCTCGACAGGGGCTGGGGGACGCTGAGTTCCGCGGCGCGCCGGGAGACGGCCCAGCCGCCCCCGACCGCCCCGAGGGGACCCAGCACGGCGGTCACCGGGGTGGGGGCGATGTGCCAGGCCAGGAGGAAGGAGGGCACTCCGCACACCACCGCGGAGACGATCCACACGGCGATCACCCGGGGCCGTCGGCGCGTCCAGCCCGGTATGTGCCACCAGCGCAGGTCGCGCGTGCCGTCGCGGGTGAGACGGGCGGCGATGTGACGGAGGGTGCGCTCGGCGGTCTCGGGGGAGTAGCGGGGGCGGGGATGGCCCGGGCGGGGGGTGTAGGCGGCGGTGACGGCATGGTCGAGGAGGTGGTTCTCGACGGCGGCCGCGGTGCGGAACCGGCTCCGGTCGAGGAGCTCGTCGACGGGGCCGTCGTCGCGGTAGACGTCCCGCAGCAGGGCGATGGCGAGCGGGTTGGCCAGGGCGGCGGCGACGGCGTTCTCCGCGGGCGCGTGCTCGTCGAGGAGCCGGTCGGCCAGGGCCCGCCAGGCCGGCGGGGGCGGGGAAGGCAGACGGTTGAGGAGGTACGCGGCCGCGTCGGCCGGCCGCACCGGCTGGATCTCCAGCGCGAGGGCACCGCCCAGCCGCGCCTTCTTCGCGGTGAGGACGGCCTCCCTGGCCCGGGAGACGAGCACGATCCGCGCCGGCGCTCCCTCCAGCGCGCTGACCATCGCACCGCGCAGCCGCCCGGTCACCTCGTCGAGACCGTCCAGGAAGAGGGCGATCCGGCCCGACTCCAGCAGCGCACGGGCCCGGTCGCGCCCGCCCCGCCCGTGGAACAGGGTGTACTCGCGGGTCAGCCGGCCCGCGGCCCAGTCGGTGGCGCTGTCCTCGGCGGGGTCCCAGCCGTCGAGGGAGAGCAGCACGGGAACGGGCACCCGGGCCCGGTCCGCGGGGGTGACCCGCGCCCGGTACGCGAGGGCGTCGAGGAGCAGCAGTACGGCGGCGGCCGTCTTCCCCGCGGCCGGCGGACCGACGAGCAGCAGCCGGCCGGAGGCCAGCCCGCCGTAGACGGCGTGCAGCTCGGGCAGCCCACCGCCGCCCCGGAGCTGGGCCCGGGTCGTGGGACCGACACCCGGCAACGGCGCGAACCGCGCCCGCCCCCCTTCGGCGGTCGCCCCGACGACCCGCCCGGCCACACTCCGCTCGCTCACCCGCCACCGCACGGGCAGCGGAGCGGGCTCCAGCAGCCGCCGCAGCCCGGCCTCCTCCTGCCACTGGGCGCCGACGACCCGGGCGAGTTCGTCGGCGGTGGCGTCGAGCGGGGAGGCGGGGGCGGTGGTGGTGTGGTGGTGGACGTTGAGCGTGTTGTGGGCGCCGACCTGGAAGGCGGTGGGGCCGTGGAAGGCGTTGCCGGACACCTCGCCGGAGCGGTGCATCCCGCCGGAATGGGCGTTTTCGCGAATCCCGCCGGAGTGGGGGCTCTCGCCGTCGCCGGGGATCTCCCCCGAGTCGGGGACCGTCATCTGCCGGACCCGAAGTGGTTCTCCTGCCGGTTGTGATCGCCGGTCTGGACGGCGGTGGGCCCGTGGAAGGTGTTGCCGGTCACCGCGCCACCGGAGGGCTCGCTGCCGAAGTCCCGGGCCAGCGAGCGGAGCCGCTCGACGAACCGCTCCCGGTCTCCTTCGGCGAGGGACTCCAGCAGCGACGCGAACTCCCCTTGCCACAACACCGCGTGCACCGCCAGCACCCGCTCCCGCTCACCCTCCTCGGCGGCGGCCACCGCGGCGGCGGTCCGGTCGAGCCGCTCCAGCGCCTCGGCCTCACGGGCGTCGTCCCCCCGTCCCACGAGCCGCGCGCAGCGCGTACGGAACCAGGCCCAGGTGTCCGATCCGGCGGCCTGCACCACGGCCATCCCGCCACCGGCGGCGACTGCGGTCAGCGCTTCTGTCAGCATGTTCCCCGATCCCCCCTTGGTCGGACGCCCCAGTGCGGGGCGAGTACGACGCATGCTAGTGAGGGGAGTTGCGGGGGTGGGCGGAAATCGGCAGGTGCGGGAAGTGAGGGTGTCCCCGCTGCCTTAACCTCCCGTTCACCCTCGCGATAGATCATCCTCGACCGGTAGGGAGCCGGGTCGGGTTGCCGAGGGGAGGGCGCATGTCCGCAGACGACGGATGGAGACGGCTGGTCGGTGCCGTGGCTGTTGCCGTGGCTGTTGCCGTGGTGCTGTCCGCGTCGGGCTGTTCCGGCCAGGAGACCGCGGCGGGATCCGGCGGGACGGCGGCGAAGGAGACGGAGGGCAGAACCCTCAGCCATGAGGAACTGAGGAGGCTGGCCTTCCGGGCGGACGAGGTCCCGAACTCCCACGGCTCACCCGTGCAGAGCCCCGCTCCCACACCCGAACGCACCTTCCCGCCGGTCTCCGACGCGTCCTGCCAGAACGTCCTCGACGTCCTGGCCGCCGACGACGCGTCCGCCGTCGTACGTCAGGTCTTCAACTGGCAGGACGACCTCTGGGGCGGCGGGTCCACGCTGGCCTCGTACGAGGGCGAGGGGGCGGAGCGGGCCTTCGACCGGCTGCGGGAGGGACTGAGGACCTGCCGGTCCTATACGGGGGTGTCGTACGCGGGCACGTACACGACCGAGGTCACGGGCGTGGACGCTCCGCAAGAGGAACAGGTCGGAGACGAGGCCCTGACCTTCCGCACCACCACCCCCACGAAGGACGGCATGGTGATGCACCAGGACCACGTCTTCGTACGCACTGGCAAGGCAACCGCCGCCTTCCGCAAGACGGAGGCGGACAGGGAGGCGACGTTTCCCCGGGAGTTGGTGCAGCGGCAGGTGGACCGGCTGGCGGAGGCCCAGGGATCGTGACGCCTACGAGGACGAGGACGGCGGCACCGCGAGCGCAGGACCTCCGCCGAACCCCGCACAGCGTCACGTCGGACCCGCAGCCGGAAGCCGCGGTTGACCCTGGCGGGTGGGTTGCGCCCGAGGACACGGACCGAGCAGCCCAGGCCGAGGCCAACGGCCCGGCCGGAGCAGGAGGGGTGCCGCGAAGCGACCGGTGGTTCTACAGCCGCTGAATGATCGTGCCGGTAGCCAGGCCACCCCCCGCGCACATCGTGATCAGGGCGAACTCCTGGTCCGTGCGCTCCAGTTCGTGGAGTGCCGTCGTGATGAGCCGGGCGCCCGTCGCTCCGACCGGGTGGCCGAGGGCGATCGCGCCGCCGTTGACGTTGACCTTCGACAGGTCCGCGTCGAAGACCTTCGCCCAGCTCAGCACCACCGATGCGAAGGCCTCGTTGATCTCGACGACGTCGATGTCCTTCAGTGACATCCCGGCCCTGCCCAGGACCGCCTTCGTCGCGTCGATCGGGCCGTCCAGGTGGAAGTGGGGGTCCGCGCCCACCAGCGCCTGGGCCACTATCCGGGCTCTCGGCCTCAGCTTCAGGGCTCGTGCCATCCGTTTCGACGCCCACATGATCGCGGCGGCGCCGTCGGAGATCTGGGACGAGTTGCCGGCCGTGTGCACCGCCTTCGGCATGATCGGCTTCAGGCCGGACAGAGCCTCCATCGACGTGTCGCGCAGGCCCTCGTCCCTGTCCACCAGGCGCCACATGCCCTGGCCGGCGGCCTGTTCCTCCTCCGTCGTCGGGACCTGGACGGCGAAGGTCTCGCGTTTGAAGCGTTCCTCCGACCAGGCCGCCGACGCCCGCTCCTGGGAAGCGAGGCCCAGCCTGTCCACGTCGTCCCTGGTCAGTCCCCGGTGTCTCGCGATGCGTTCCGCCGCCTCGAACTGGTTGGGGAGGTCCACGTTCCATTCGTCCGGGAACGGCTTCCCCGGGCCGTGCTTCGAGCCCGAGCCCAGGGGGACGCGGGACATCGCCTCCACCCCGCAGGAGATCCCGACGTCGATCACGCCCGCCGCGATCATGTTCGCCGTCATGTGCGACGCCTGTTGCGAGGAGCCGCACTGGCAGTCGACCGTCGTCGCGGCCGTCTCGTAGGGGAGGCCCATGGTCAGCCAGGCCGTCCTCGCGGGGTTCATGGACTGTTCGCCGGCGTGGGTCACCGTGCCGCCGACGATCTGCTCGACGGCGTCGGCGGGGATGCCGGTCCGGCCGAGGAGTTCGCGGTAGGTCTCGCCTAGAAGGTACGCGGGGTGGAGATTGGCGAGCGCGCCGCCGCGCTTGCCGATGGGGGTGCGGACGGCTTCCACGATCACGGGTTCGGCAGCCATGGGTGCGGATCCTCTCGAACTAGTACGTGTTCTAGTTCTTCTGCTGTGCAGTCTGCTGACGTGATGTGGGTCACCGCAAGGGTCTTGCAGCCTTCGGGTGCCTGAACTACCTTCGCCGCAACCCATTTCTGATGGGCCGTCAGAAACGGTTCGCCCGTAACGCCGCCCGCATAGCCGCCCCCGGCTGGAGCTGCCCATGCCCTGTCCAGCGCTTCCCGACGGGTTCGACTTCACCGACCCCGACCTGCTGCAACACCGCGTGCCCCTCCCGGAGCTGGCCGAGCTGCGCCGGGCCGAACCGGTCCGCTGGATCCCGCAGTCGGGGAACGTGGCCGGGTTCCAGGACGAGGGGTACTGGGCGGTGACCCGCCACGCCGACGTCAGGTACGTCTCCACCCACCCGGAACTCTTCTCCTCCACCCTCAACACCGCGATCATCCGCTTCAACGAGCACATCCGGCGCGATTCGATCGACGCCCAGCGGCTGATCATGCTCAACATGGATCCGCCGGAGCACACCCGGGTGCGGCAGATCGTGCAGCGCGGGTTCACGCCGCGCTCCATCCGGGCGTTGGAGGAGCGGCTCCGGGCGCGGGCCACCGCCATCGTCGCGGAGGTGCGGGAGGCCGGCGGGCCCTTCGACTTCGTCACGTCCGTCGCCTGCGAGCTGCCCCTCCAGGCCATCGCCGAGCTGATCGGCATCCCCCAGGACGACCGGACGAAGATCTTCGACTGGTCCAACAAGATGATCGCGTACGACGACCCCGAGTACGCCGTCACGGAGGAGGTCGGCGCCCAGTCCGCCGCCGAGATCATCGCGTACGCCATGAACATGGCCGCCGAGCGGAAGCAGTGCCCGGCGCACGACATCGTCTCCACGCTGGTGGCCGCCGAGGACGAGGGGAACCTCAACTCCGACGAGTTCGGGTTCTTCGTGCTGATGCTCGCCGTCGCCGGCAACGAGACAACCCGTAATGCCATCACCCACGGGATGCACGCCTTCCTCACCCATCCCGAACAGTGGGAGCTGTACAAGCGGGAGCGGCCTGCCACGGCCGCCGAGGAGATCGTGCGGTGGGCGACCCCCGTCTTCGCCTTCCAGCGCACCGCCACCCAGGACACCGAACTGGGCGGCAAGCTGATCAGGAAGGGGGACCGGGTCGGGCTCTTCTACGCCTCCGCCAACCACGATCCCGAGGTGTTCGACCGTCCCGACGAGTTCGACGTCACCCGGGACCCCAATCCCCACCTCGGATTCGGCGGGGGCGGGCCGCACTTCTGTCTCGGCAAGTCGCTCGCCGTCCTGGAGATCGACCTCATCTTCAACGCCGTGGCCGACGCCATGCCCGGGCTGCGGCTCCTGGAGGATCCCCGGCGACTGCGGTCGGCCTGGATCAACGGGGTGAAGGAGCTGCGGGTCGGCGCTGAGTGACGTGGCGCGTCCGGAGCAGGCGAAAGCGGCGGCCCGGGGATCAGGGGCCGCCGCTTTCGCGTCAAGGGGGGTGGTTCGGCTCAGTGCCGTCCGGCTCAGTACCAGCCGTTCGCCTGCCAGAAGGCCCAGGCGCCGGCCGGGCTGCCGTAGCGGGAGTTCATGTAGTCCAGGCCCCACTTGATCTGGGTCTTGGGGTTGGTCTTCCAGTCGGAACCGGCGGAGGCCATCTTGGAGCCGGGGAGCGCCTGGACGAGGCCGTAGGCGCCGGAGGAGGCGTTGGTGGCGTCGACGTCCCAGCCGCTCTCGTGCTGGACGATGTTGCTGAACGCGGTGAACTGCGTGGCGTCCGGGATCATCTTGTGCGCGATCGCCTTGGCCTCGGAGGCGGAGCCCGCGGCGGTGGGAGTCGCCGCCTGGGCGGGGGCCGCGGTCAGGGCCATGCCGGCGGTGGCGGCGGCCACGGCGACGGCGGTGAGGGTCTTCTTGGGGGAAGCGAGGCGGCGGATGACGGAGACGGACACGGAGAACCTTTTTCTTCGGGGACGGTGAGGTCGCCCGCATGCCGGAGTCACGCGGTGCGTGGCCGCGCCGCGTGAGGTGCGGTGGGTGGCTGCATGCGTCGGCGCCGAGGCCCGTGGGGCACGTCGGCGCCGTGCGACGTCATCCAGAGAAGCAGGCCCGGGAGCTGTCCGCAATGACCCCTTTTACTAGTTGTGGCCGCATGTGAGTGAAAGGTCGTTTGTGTGACCTGGCTCTCAATGCCCAGGTCAGCGGCCATATTTACGTGTACATGGCGTCCGAAATGCCCCACTAGGCCGGATCGTAGGTGATCCGCGTCATGTGGGGTGGTTCACCGTTCGCAGGCGGTGGTCTCACGCCGCGCGCACGAGCGCTCACGGCCTCGGCGCCTCGAATGTGACGGGCGCCTCGAAAGCCGCCCGCCGCGTGGCACGGCGCAGCGCGCGCAGGACCGCCGGGCCCAGGGCGAGGGTGAGGACGACGGTGACGACGGCCCGGCCCAGGTCCCAGCCGAGGGACGTCGTGACGCAGTACGCGACGAAGCGGGCCAGGTTCGCGGGGACCGTGCCGTCCGGGTCGAAGGCGATGCGCGAGGCCAGCTCGCCCATGAACGGCCAGCCGGCCATGTTCATCACCGTGCCGTAGGCGAAGGCGGCCAGGAAGCCGTAGACGGCGAGGAGGGCCAGTTCGGTACGGCCGCGGAGGCGGTCGGCGCCCGGCAGCAGGCCCGCGCCCATCGTGAACCAGCCCATCGACAGCATCTGGAACGGCAACCAGGGACCCACCCCGCCCGTGAGCAGCGCGGACGCGAACATCGTGAGCGAGCCGAGGACGAAGCCGAAGCCGGGGCCGAGCACCCTGCCGCTCAGCACCATCAGGAAGAACATCGGCTCCACCCCGGCGGTTCCCGCTCCGAGGGGGCGCAGGGCGGCCCCGGTCGCCGCCAGCACCCCCAGCATCGCCACCGCCTTGGCGCCGAGCCCCGACTCGGAGATCGCCGCCGTCACGACCGCGACCAGGAGAACCAGCAGGCCCGCGAAGAACCAGGGGGCGTCCTGGGCGTGGGCGTTCACGGTGGAGGCGGGGGGAGCGAGGAAGGGCCAGGTGACGGCGGCCACTCCCACCGCGCTGGCCAGGCCGAGGGCGGCGAGGGAGCGGGGGCCCAGGCGGACGGCCCGCGCCTGCCGCTGCGCGGCGGCGGCCTGCCGTTCTCGGGCTGTCATGTCAGCGCCTCCCTCACCTGCGCCACCGTGAGCCACTCCCGCGGGGCGAGGATCTTCGTCACCTGCGGGGCGAAGGACGGGGAGGAGACGACCACCTCCGCCGTCGGGCCGTCCGCGATCACCTCCCCGTCGGCCAGCAGCACGACCCGGTGCGCCAGCTCGGCGGCCAGCTCCACGTCGTGCGTGGCGAGCACGATCGCGTGACCGGCGGCGGCCAGTTCGCGCAGCACGGCGACCAGGCGGGACTTCGCCGCGTAGTCCAGGCCCCGGGTCGGCTCGTCGAGGAGGAGCAGGGGCGGGCGGGCGGTGAGGACGACGGCCAGCGCGAGCGTCAGTCGCTGACCCTCGGAGAGGTCGCGGGGGTGGGTGTCGTCCGTTATGCCGGGGAGCAGGTCGGTGACCAGGGCACGGCAGGTGCCCGGGGCGGCCTGCGCGTCCCGGTCGGCCGCCGCGCACTCGGCGGCGACCGTGTCGGCGTAGAGGAGGTCGCGGGGTTCCTGCGGGACCAGGCCGACGCGGCGGACCAGGTCGCGGGGCGGGGTGCGGTGCGGGATCGCGCCGCCGACGCGGACCGTCCCGGCGGACGGTTCGACCAGGCCGACCAGGGTGCTGAGGAGGGTGGACTTGCCGGCGCCGTTGCGGCCCATGAGGGCGATGGTCTCGCCGGGGGCGACGGTGAGGTCGACGTGGCGGAGGGCCTGGACGCGGGCGCGGCGGACGGCGAGGCCGTGGACTTCGGCGGGCGGTGCGGGGGTGGTCGGGGAGACCGCCGGGCGTCGGCGTCGGCGGCGGAGCGCCGGGGTACGGGGCGCGGGCGGCTCGGCGGCCGGTGGCAGAGGGTGGTCCCGGCGTCGGTCCGGCTCCCTGCCGGCCAGGCGTTCGCGCAGGTCACCCGCCCGTCGCCGGGCGTCCCGGACGGTCAGCGGCAGTGGCGACCAGCCCGCCAGACGGCCCAGGGCCACCACCGGCGGGTACACCGGGGACACGGCCATGACCTCGGCCGGGGTGCCCAGCACCGGCGCCGCGCCGGGGGCGGGCAGGAGGGCGACCCGGTCGGCGTACTGAAGGACGCGTTCCAGGCGGTGTTCCGCGAGCAGCACCGTCGTCCCGAGGTCGTGGACGAGCCGCAGGAGGACGGCGAGGACCTCCTCGGCGGCCGCCGGGTCGAGGGCGGAGGTCGGCTCGTCCAGGACGAGGACGGACGGGTGCGGGGTGAGGACCGAGCCGATCGCGACGCGCTGCTGCTGGCCGCCGGAGAGGGTGGCGAGGGGGCGGTCGCGGAGCCCGGCCAAACCCAGGAGGTCGAGGATCTCCTCGACGCGGCGGCGCATCACGGCCGGCGGCAGGCCCAACGACTCCATGCCGTAGGCGAGTTCCTCCTCGACCGTGTCGGTGACGAAGTGGGAGAGAGGGTCCTGGCCCACCGTGCCCACGACGTCGGCGAGGTCACGGGGCTTGTGGGTGCGGGTGTCGCGGCCGGCGACCGTGACGCGGCCGCGCAGGGTGCCGCCGGTGAAGTGCGGGACGAGGCCCCCGACGGTGCCCAGCAGCGTCGACTTGCCGACGCCGGACGGGCCCGCGAGCAGCACGAGTTCACCCTCGGGGACGGTGAAGTCGGCGCCCCGGACGGTCGGTTGCGGGGCGCCGTCGTAGGTCACGGAGACGTTCTCGAAGCGGATCACGACGGTTCACGGCTCCTTGCGGCTCGCGGGGGCCAGGAAGGCGGGCAGGAGGCCCGGCAGGATCGCCGCCGCGGGCCAGAGGGGGAGGGTGGGCGCGGTGAGGGGGAGCACGGTGGGGTGGAGGGCCGTGGGGTCCGCGGCGGCGGCGAGTACGAAGAGGGCGGCGACCGCCGTGCCGGACGCGGCGACCAGGCAGGTGCGCGGCGTCCAGCGGTCGGGGCGGTAGCGGGTGCGGGGCGAGCGGCGGCCGCCGAGGTGGAGTCCGGCGAGGGCCGCGGTGAGCCCGGCGAGGAGCACCGGGACGCCGTAGCTGCCGCCGGCCGCCGTGAGCAGGCCGTACGTCCCCGCGCAGACGCCGAGCAGACCGCCCAGGGTGAGGGCGGCGGTCGTACGGCGGACGGGGGCCGGGACGTCGGCGGTACGGCCGTAGCCGCGGGCGTCCATCGACGCGGCGAGGGCGACGGAGCGTTCCAGGGCGCCTTCGAGGACCGGCAGAGCTACCTGGAGGAGACCGCGCAGGCCCCTGTCGGGGCGGCCGCGGAGACGGCGGGCGGCGCGCAGGCGTTGGACGTCGGCGATGAGGTGCGGGGCGAAGGTGAGGGCCACGACGACGGCGACTCCGGCCTCGTACAGGGCGCCGGGGAGGGACTTCAGCAGGCGGGAGGGGCTGGCGAGGGCGTTGGCCGCGCCGACGCACACCAGGAGCGTGGCGAGGCGCAGACCGTCGTACAGCGCGAAGAGGACGCCCTCGGCGGTGACCCTGCCGCCGAGCCGGATGCCCTGTGCCCAGGCGGGGAGGGGGAATTCGGGGAGGGTGACGATCACGTGGGTGCCGGGGACGGGCGAGCCGAGGGCCACGACGAAGAGGAGGCGGATGAGGAGGACGGCCAGGGCGAGGTGGAGGAAGGCGGAGTAGGAGCGGGACCAGGGGGTGTCCGGGCGGCAGGTGACGACCACGTACGCGGAGGTGGTGAGCAGGAGCGCGAGGAGGAGGGGGTTGGTGGTGCGGGTGGCGGCGGTGCCGAGGGCGAGGGACCAGAGCCACCAGGCACCCGGGTGCAGCGTTTTGTGACGGGAACCGTCAGCCATTCCCGCGCCGCCGCGCCTGCCACACCGCTGCCGCTGCCAGGGCCGCGATCAGGGCGCCGCCCGCGTACACGCCCACCGACGGGCCGCCGTCCTCGCCTTCCTCCGTGGTCGCCGTCGGCTTCTGTCCCGGGGCCACCTGCTCCCCGCAGCCCGTCTTCGGGTAGCCCGCGATCGCGCACAGCAGGGCGTTCGTGTCGTAGCGGAGGGGCTTGGCCACCGAGGCCAGGGCCTCGGCCGTCGTCGCGTCCCCGGGGACCCGGGCGCAGGCCGCGCGGGAGGCCGGCGGGGTCTCCCCGGCGGGCGCGTCCGCCTTCGTGCCGAAGTCGAGGACCAGCGCCACCCGCTTCGCCCCCTCCCGCGCCGGCGTCCTCGCGCAGATCACCGCGAAGGACGTCATGCCGCGCGGCCGGGACGCGTCCTGGGAGTTCTCGCCGACCGCGAAGCGGAAGCCCTGGACGGTGCCGTCGGCGGGGCGGGACGTGGCGGGGCCCTCGGTGGCGTAGATCCAGCGGTCGCCCTCGCGCTCCCAGAAGGACCAGTAGCGGTAGCCGGCGGCCCGGGCCTGGCCGGGGCCGGCCAGGATCAGCAGCAGCGAGGCGAGGACCAGGGCGGCGGCGCGGCGTATCGGGGTCACGGCTGCTGCTTCCGGCGGCCGCTGATCAGGAAGCCGATGCCGATGCCGGCGACGAGGAAGACGCCGATGGTCCACCAGGTGCCGTAGCCGTCGTCGGAGTCGCCCTTGACGGAGTCGTCGTCCGACGGCTCCGTGGTCGCCTCGCCGGTCGGCTTCCCGGTCGTCTCCGGCGTCGGTCCCGTCGCGTTCAGGGCCGCCACCAGGTCCGTGCCACCGAACGCGCGCGGGTCCGTCCCCGTCGCGTGGGCCGCGAAGATCAGCTGGGCGTAGGCGGCCGGGCCGCTCCGCTTCGCCCAGGCGGCGGAGTTCCGCTCGAGCCACGTCAACGGCTGCCGGGCCCGCTCGGCGCCGCCCTGCGCGGCGAGTGCCACGACCGCGTCGGCGGTGTTGCCGTGGTCCGGCTGGTCCTCCGCGCCGGGGAGCACCGACGTCAGGTACCCGTCCTTCGCGACGGCCTTCGCCAGGTACGCGGCGCCGTTGGCCGCGGCCTGCTGCGGGGTCGGATACCCGGCGTCGGCACAGGTGGCGGCGTCCGTCTTCGTCCCGGCCCCGGGCGCCAGGCCCTTGCCGAGCGCACCGAGCACACCCGCGGCCGTCGCGTCCGCGTCGGCCGCCACCGCGCCCTTCTCGTCGGGCTGGTGGGCGAAGGCGCCCGCGCCGGCACCGGTGCAGGGAAGGGCGAGCTTCACCAGGGCGTCGTACGGCGACTGCTCGCCCTTGCGGACCTCCGCGGGCTTCTCGCCGGCCGCCACCAGCGCCCCGACGACGACGGACGTCGAGTTCGTGTCGCTGGCGCCGCCGGGGGCGTATCCCCAGCCGCCGTCCGCGTTCTGGACGGACTTCAGCCAGGTGACGGCCTTCTTCGCCGCGGCCTCGTGGCCGCCGAGGGCCGCGAGGGCCTGAACGGCGGCGGCCGTGCTGTTGGTGTCGACCATGAGCTTGGCGTCACAGGCCGTGGCCGGATCGGCGCGGAAGGCGGCGAAGGCGCCGTTCGCGCACTGCTGTCCGGTGAGCCAGTCCACGGCCTCGCCGGCCGGCTTCACACCCACCGTGTCCTGTGCGAGCAGCGCGAGCGACTGGCGCCAGACGCCGTCGTACGTCGGGTCGGTGCCGCCGTACAGGCCGGACGGGACCGCCACCGAGGGAGTCGGCGACGGGGACGCGGCCACGGCGGGCGTGGCGGCGCCGATCACTGCGGTGGCGGCCAGGGCCGCGGCGCTGCGACGGACGTTCATGATCGGCGGGTGCCTCTCCCTGTCAGGGAGCCGGGCAGCACGGGACACCCCGGCGGCTCGGCTCCGTAAACCTCGACGGTGCCGTGCGACGGCGGGCTGCCGGCGCACGTGAGCCGGTCACGGTCCGTCCGGGGCGGTCCGGCTGGCCACTCGGCGTGGCTCACGGTTGCGGGTCAGCGCCGGATTTGCACCGGCTTCCCCCCGTACGGGTGTGATACGACCTGGCCACTCTACTCGCCCGTAGGGAAAGCCCTGAGAGGTGTCCGGGGCCCGGGGAGCGCCCGGGTGGTTTCCAGCCGCGGTGGTCCTCGCCCCGGTCGTCGTACCCGTCGAGCCGCCACGAACGTCGGTCGCCGCCCGTACCGCTCACACCGCCACGTACCTCACCGGCTCGCTCCCCGCCACCGCCTCCGCCCGCCCCCGTTTCACCAGCCGCCGCAGGTGCGCCTCGGCCTCCGAGACGGCGATGGTCCTCGAGCCGTACGGGATCTGCTCCCAGGGCCGGTTCCACTCCATGCGTTCGGCGAGCTGCCAGGGGGTGAGGGGCTCGGTGAGGAGGGTGAGGAGGCCGGTGAGGCGGTCCTCGTGGTGGGCGAGCAACTCCCGCACGCGGGACGGGCCGTCGGTGAAGGCGTACTGGTGGGCGGGGAGGATCTCGGCGGGGGCGAGGCGGCCGACGCGTTCCAGGGAGTCGAGGTAGTCGCCGAGGGGGTCGGTGACGGTGGCGTCGTCGGGGTCCTCGTACAGGCCGATGTGCGGGGTGATCCCGGGGAGGAGGTGGTCGCCGGAGAACAGCCGGCCCCGGCCCGGCAGCCCGGCCGGGTGGTCCTCCTCCAGGTGCAGGCAGACATGGCCCGGCGTGTGCCCCGGGGTCCAGATCGCGCGCAGGCGGCGGCCGGGGAGGTCGAGGAGTTCGCCCGGGACGATCTCCCGGTCGGGCAGGGCGGGGGAGAGGCCGGGCAGGGTACGGCGGCGCGCCGTGCGCAGCGGCGCCACGTGCGCCTCGGGGGCGCCGGCGGCCACCAGCTTGTCCGCCATGTACGTGTACCAGCGCTCGGGCCGGGTCGCACGGGCCCGCCGGACGATCGCGCCGTCCGCCGCGTGCATCGCCACCCACGCCCCGGAGGCCTCCCGCACCGTGCCCGACAGGCCGTGGTGGTCGGGGTGGTGGTGGGTGATGACGACGCCGTACAGCTCGGTGACCGAGGTGCCGCAGGCGGTCAGCCCGGCGGTGAGGGCGTCCCAGGAGGCGGGGTCGTCCCAGCCGGTGTCGACGAGGACCGGTCCCCGGTCGGTATCGACGACGTAGACGAGAGTGTGCCCGAGGGGGTTGTCCGGGATGGGGACGCGGAGCGAGCGCACGCCCGCGCCGTGGTCGTACGTCGCCGGGGTCAGGGGCTCCCCGTCCAGGCTGCTCGTCATCCGCCCTCCGTCCCACGGCCATTGCCCACTATAACGAGAACTGGTATCAGTTTCTGAAACACCGTCAGAAACCAGGGCCCAATGGGCCTGGGCCCTCTCGGAGGCGGACGCCATGACCGAGCTCGTGGAACACGGACAGCTGTTCATCGGCGGGGAGTTGACCGACCCCCTGGGCAAGGACGTCATCGAGGTCGTCTCCCCGCACACCGAGGAGGTCGTCGGACGCGTGCCGCACGCCTCGCCGGCGGACGTGGACCGGGCGGTCGCCGCCGCCCGCCGCGCCTTCGACGAAGGGCCCTGGCCCCGGCTGTCCCTCGACGAGCGGATCGCGGTCGTCACCCGGATCAAGGACGGGATCGCCGCCCGCCACGAGGAGATCGCCCGGGTGATCTCCTCCGAGAACGGCTCCCCCTACTCCTGGAGCGTCCTCGCGCAGGCGCTCGGCGCGATGATGGTGTGGGACGCGGCGATCACGGTCGCCCGGGACTTCCCCCACGAGGAGCGCCGTGACGGCGTCCTGGGGAAGATCCTCGTGCGGCGCGAGCCGGTCGGGGTCGTGGCCGCCGTGGCTCCCTGGAACGTCCCGCAGTTCGTGGCCGCCGCCAAGCTGGCGCCGGCGCTGCTCACCGGCTGCACGGTGGTGCTGAAGCCGTCGCCGGAGTCGCCGCTGGACGCGTACATCCTGGCGGACATCGCGCGGGAGGCCGGCCTGCCGCGGGGCGTGCTGTCGATCCTCCCGGCGGACCGCGAGGTCAGCGAGTACCTGGTCGGCCATCCCGGCGTCGACAAGGTCTCCTTCACCGGATCGGTGGCGGCCGGCAAGCGCGTGATGGAGGTCGCCGCCCGCAACCTCACCCGCGTCACCCTGGAACTGGGCGGCAAGTCGGCGGCGGTCGTCCTGCCGGACGCGGACGTCGGGACGGCGGTGGCCGGGATCGTCCCGGCGGCCTGGATGAACAACGGGCAGGCCTGCGTCGCCCAGACCCGCATCCTGCTGCCCCGCTCCCGCTACGACGAGTTCGCGGACGCCTTCGCGGCGGCGGCGAGCGCGCTGGTCGTCGGCGACCCGCTCGACCCGGCGACCCAGGTCGGCCCGCTCGTCGCGCGGCGCCAGCAGCGGCGCAACCTCGACTACATCCGCATCGGCCAGGAGGAGGGCGCGAAGATCCTCACCGGCGGCGGCCGCCCGCCGGGCCTGGAACGCGGCTGGTACGTCGAGCCGACCCTCTTCGGAGACGTCGACAACTCCATGCGGATCGCCCGCGAGGAGATCTTCGGCCCGGTGATCTGCCTCCTCCCCTACGGCGACGAGTCCGAGGCCCTGAAGATCGCCAACGACTCCGACTACGGGCTCAGCGGCAGCGTGTGGACGGCGGACGTCGAGCACGGCATCGAGGTCGCCCGCCAGGTCCGCACCGGCACCTACTCGGTCAACACCTTCAGCCTCGACATGCTCGGCCCGTTCGGCGGCTACAAGAACTCCGGTCTGGGACGGGAGTTCGGCCCCGAGGGCTACGGCGAGTACCTCGAGCACAAGATGATCCACCTGCCGGCCGGCTGGGAGGGGTGACCGACGCCGTGGGCGACCGCTGGCACGTCGAGGTCGACCGCTCCCTGTGCATCGGCTCCGCCCAGTGCGTCCACCACGCACCGGACGGGTTCCGCCTGGACCCGGCCCGCCAGTCCCGCCCGCTGGACCCGGACACGGACGCGAACGAGCGGGTGCTGGCGGCGGCGGAGAGCTGCCCGGTCGAGGCGATCGTGATCACGCTGGTGGGGAGCGGGGAGGCGGTGTTCCCGCCGGAGGAGTAGGGGCTTACGCTCCTGCGGCTGCCGAACGGCCGGCCGAGGCGGGAGCGACGTGCACGAGTCCGAGGCCGACCAGGTGATCAAGCAGGCGTACGAGGCCTGGGACGCGGAGGAGTGGCCCGCCGGGGCCGAACACTTCGAGCGGGTGCTCGCACACTTCCCGGACGGGGAGCGCAGCGCCGACCGGTGGTACGACGCGGCCCTCGCCCACACGTTCCTGCGGAACCGGGCGAAGGCCTGAGACCGGGGCGGTCGGCCGCCGCCCGGGCCCCGCGCGGCCAGAGCGACCCGGCCTTCCGGAACCTCGGCATCGCCGCCACCGTCCAGCGCGACCGGGCGACGGCCCGTGACGCCTGGGCCGGCTTCGGCATCGCGCTTCCGCCGGGCGAGGGCGAGCGCACGGCCCGGCTCGGAGCCGCCTGCGTGCGCCTCGACGCCGGCGGTGAGCGCGAGGTCGTGTGGATCGACCGGCTGTGCCCGACGCGCGGGCGGGTGACGAGCGTGCCCGTGACCGGCGGACGGCGGTTCGGCGAGATCGTCGTGCACGACGGACCGCGCACGCCGGCGCCCGGCGGATCTCCCTGGCCGCACCGGAGGACGAGGCGCGGCGCCTGCTGGAGCGGTGGGCGGGGGAGACGTCGGCCGGGCGGAGCTGGAGTGGGCTGGTGGCGGTGGGACAGCCACCGTCGGCTCCGCCGGATTCGCGAAAAATTTCCGCTTTGGGGGGTTCCATCCGGCTGGAGAGGTTCTATTCTGGTATTGGCCTACGGGACGAGTGAGGGAGTTCGACCGGAGTAGCCGACTTCGGCGAGACGCCGTGGCAAGACCACGGCATCCGCCGGTAGCCGACGTCGACGGTCGGGCTGAGAGGCTGGAAGGCAGTGGTCGGGCCGGAAGGCGACCCCCAGTACCTGATCCGGGTAATACCGGCGAAGGGAACCCGTCTCGTAGGTCCTTTTCCTGCCCCGGCTCGGTGATTCGCCTCGGTGATTCGCGTTGGTGATCGCTCCTGCGATCGCCTCAGAGCGACGACGGTTCCGGGCCGCGCCAGGTCCACTCCACCTCCTCGAACCGCGCGTCGTACCCGCCGTTCGGCAGGGCCGCGCGCAGGTGGGGCAGGTCGGAGGGGCGGAGCAGGCCGAAGGCCTCGGCGGGGAGCGCGGCGAGGATCTCGCCGGTGCGGGCGGCCAGCCAGTCGTCGAGACCGAGTTCCGCCGCGAGGCGGAGGAGGTCGATCAGGACGGAGGGGCGGGTGGCGGCGACCGTGGCCGGGTCCAGTCGCCCGAGCAGGTCGTCGAGGTGGCGGGCGGCGGCCTTGCCGCGCAGGGAGCCCGACCACTTCCAGGTGCTGGTGGAGTGGGCCAGGTGGGTCGTCCGCAGCAGGTCCCTCAGGGGGGTGTCGCGTTCGTTCGCGGGGTCGTCGTCCCTGATGAGGACCGCGCGGAGGGAGTGCAGCGGGGCGTCCAGCCGCGGGCTTCCCCGGTCCAGGGCGTGCCGCAGGCAGTCCAGGAGCGGCCGCTCCACCGCCTGGGTGAGGGGCACGTCGCCGTTGATCAGCGCCTGGCCCAGGTGGGACAGGACGGACGCGAGAGCCTCGTCGGGCAGGGCGGGCACGTCGTGGACCAGATGACGCAGTACCGCTTCCGCATAGGCGGCGCGTTCGTCCCTCGGCAGCGCGGTGGCGTGCTCCAGGCACTCGGCGTACAGGTCGGGCAGCACCGTCGGGGCGTACACATGGCGTGTCTGCAGGGCGCCGAGCGGGTGCGCGGCCGACTGGAGACGGCCGTCGAGAGGGGCCACGGACAGGGACGTGACGCTCGGCCACTGGAGAAGCGCCGGGTAGCCGACGTTCAGCAGAAGGTCGCTGTCGTCGTCGCCGACGAACGACACCCGCCTGATCAGTTCCATGACGCCGGTGTCGGAGAGCCGGTCCTCCAACCGGGGCGACAGGGACCTGACGGTCTCCGGCGGGGACCACGACCGCGACCAGTTGAGGTCATGGTCGACCAGCGGCGTCCGGCGCGTGGTGATGCGCAGATCCGCCTTCTGCTGCTGGGGGCGCAGCGGGTCGGGGCGCCAGCAGCGTTCGGCGTTGAGGGTGGAGGACAACGCGGCCCAGGACGGGACGGACAACTGCCCCTTCCACCCCAGGGCGTGCCGCCGCCAGCCCGCGGCTGTGCCGCTGTCGGCATCGACGAGATCCGAGGCGTACACCTCACCCACCGCCAGCACCACGATCAGCACCAGATTCGCCTCGTACACCGCGTCCCGGTACGTCCTCCGCCGCCGGACCGGTGCGTACTCCAGGGCGGTGCGGTGCTCGGGGTCCCACGCGGTGGCGCGGAACAGGTCGACGAGCGCGGGCACCAGACCGGTGCGCGACCGCTCCTGCGGCCAGGTCGCGAGCATGTCCCGCAGGTTCTGCCAGAGCTGCGCCCGGTCGGTGAGCGGGGCGAAGGACAGCAGGGCGTACAGCTCGCCGTCGTCCAGGGCGGCGCGGCGGTCGGCCGCCATGGTGTCGGCCGGCCGGCGCAGCGCCCCCTCGATCAGCCGGGCGGCCAGATGCTCGCCGAAGGTCGCGTGCATGAACTCGTAGCTGCGCAGCCGTTCCTCCGTGACGACGGCCTGCGCCTCGTGCACGAAGAAGAACCGCCCGAACAGCAGCCCCGAGCCGTCGTCCCCCTCGCCGGGCGGCGACGCGCCGAGCGCCCGCAGGTCCCGGTCGGCATCCTCGCCGTTGATGGCCTGGGCGCCGCGGTGGAACATCGAGAGGGCGATCACCGACAGGCGGTGCAGCTCGCGTTCGACGGCGGCGGCCGCCTCGGCCGGGGGCAGCGGGCCGTCCTTCTCGACCTGGCGGCGGACGAACTCCTTGAGCAGCCGGTCGTACAGCTGCGTCCGGCTGATGTTCTCCTCCCGCCCGCCGTGCAGGGCGTTGTCGACCGCGTCGTACAGCGCCAGCATGAGCAGCAGCAGGGGCTGCGACGCCAGGTCCCGGTGCGGGAGGGCGACCTCCGGGGTGAGCGGCAGGAGGCCGTGCCGGTCGAAGTAGCCCGCGTTCGTGGTGTTCCAGACGCTGAGCCAGCGTTCGATCTCCGGGCCGTCGAAGGGCTCCAGGCGCACCACCGGGCTGCTCCCCGGAACGTTCGCGCGGTCGGCGACCACCGTGCGGCTCGTCACGATCACGATGAGCGGGCGGCCCAGCCGGGCCTCGCGCCTCTGGAAGTCCACGACGTCACGCAGATAGCCCCAGTGACGCGCGGCACCGAGTCTGTGGGCGCCGGCCTGGAGCAGTTCGTCGAAGCCGTCCAGCAGGACCACGGGGACCGGGCCGGACTCCTCCTCGCACCAGTCCGGCCAGCTCACCTCCCGTCCCCTCGCCCGTCTCAGCGCGTGCTCCAACTGGGCCTGCACGTCCGCCTCCGCCGGGGTGTGCCGTAACTCCACCCGCAGAGGGCGGAATTCGCCGGCCGGGAGCCGGGCCGTCAGCAGTTTCGTGAGCAGTGACTTGCCGGCGCCGGGGTGGCCGAGCACGACGAGCGGCGCCAACAGGGCGGGCAGACCCAGGAGGTGGGCGGCGAGGAACCGCTCGATGCCGTCGTACACCGGCTGCTTCTCCCACCACTTGTCGGAGGCGATTCCGGGGTGTGCGGTGCGGGACCGGCCGGCCGGCCGGAAGCGGGGGGTGACGTACCCCTCCGCGAGGCTGGGCAGCCGCGGACCGGGGGAGTCGAGGGAAGCGATCGGGCCGCGCAGCAGTGCTCCCTCCGGCGCGGAGCGTCCGTCCGGGCCGGCGAACTCCGCCAGGAGGTCCGCGAGACCGGCCAGGCCGGTTCCCGCCGGACCATCGCCCACAGCGGTGCCGGGCACGCCCGCCACCAGCGCGAACTCGGGGCACGAAGCGGCCAGCGGGGTGGCCAGACCCAGGTAGTCGCGGACGATTTCCGACGCCGTGCCGGCGTCGATGCCGTCCCGGAACTCCGCCAGCGGGGACAGGTACGGCATGTGCGTGCCATCCGTCAGGTCCTGGATCAGCCGCGCGGCCTCTTCACGGTTCGACGTGTGCCGCACCACCGTCGCCGCGACCATCGCCACGCGCGCGGCCTGGAGCAGGGCGGCGCGTGCGAGGCCATGGGCGGCGCGCACCCGCTCCGGGAAGCGTTCCAGCAGGCTGTCCAGGACACGCTGTGCGTTCCGCTCGCCCAGAGGGGGGTTCATCAGCGTGTCCAGGGCCACCGTCCACTTCATGCGGCCCTCGGCGAGCAGACCCACGGCGTCCTCGACGCCCATGGCGGCGCAGTCGGCCGTGTCGAGCTTCGGGACGGCGGCGGGGGCCGTCGGCGCGGGCCACCGCTCGGCCTGGGCGCGAGCCGTCTCGGCCGTCCGCTCCAGTTCCGCGTGCCGGAACCGCCAGTAGCGGGCATCCAGGCTCATGCCGGGCGGTGGCGGTGCCGTGCCGTTGCGCTCGGCGCACAGGTCGACGATCCGCCGCACCGTGTCCCACTCCGGCGGCGTCCGCCGTCGCCCGTTGAGCAGCTCCGAGACCGAGCTGGTGCTCCTCAGGCCGAGCGCTCGGGCGATCTCCTGCTGCGACACACGGCATGTGCGCACGAGGCGGTTCAGTTCGGCGCAGAAGTCCGCGACGGGACCCGCAGGTGGTGCGGCCAACTCCCCACCCCTTCGGTACGGCCGGTGAGTTCCTCCGAAGCGTACGGCCTGACCTGCGTGTTCCGTGGGGAGTTCGGCGGAAGCCGGGATCCGGCCGGGGGCGGTCGGATCGGGTGCGGCCGAGGGGCGGTCGGATCGGGGGCCTCGATGCCGCGAGCCGTCGACCGCCCGTCCAGGGAAGACGCGCGTCGTGCGGGAGGGGACGCCGGGCGTGCGGAGGGGACGCCGGGCGTGCGGAGGGGACGCCGGCCGTGTGGAGGGGACGCCGGGCGTGTGGCCCGGCGGCCGGATCCGTCACATGGCGATGCCGGTCGTGCGGTGTGCGGCCGGATCCGTCACATGGCGACGCCGGTCGTGCGGTGTGCGGCCCGATCCGTCACGTCGCGACGCCGGTCGTGCGGTCCGGGCCCGGATCCGTCACGTCGATCAACCGGCACACCGTCTCGATGTCGATCCGCACCTGGGCGATGGAGGCGCGGCCCGAGAGCCAGGTGATGAGGGCCGAGTGCCAGGTGTGCTCGATGACGCGGACCGCGGAGAGCTGTTCGGGGGTGGGCGCGGCGAGGCCCATCGCGTCGAGGATGATCGCCGTCGTCTGGCGGGAGACCTGGTCGACCTCGGGGGAGACGCTGCGGTCGGCGAAGGTGAGGGCGCGGACCATCGCGTCGGCCAGGTGGGGCTCCCGTTGCAGCGCGCGGAAGGCGCGCATCAGCGTCTCCGCCACTCGCTCCGCGGGGGTCTCGCCCGCCGGGGGCTTCTTCCTCAGCGTGCCGTGCATGTGCTCCAGCTGGTCCTGCATCGTGGCGACCAGCAGATGCACCTTGGACGGGAAGTAGCGGTACAGGGTGCCCAGGGCGACCTGGGAGACCTCGGCGACCTCCCGCATCTGGACCGCGTCGAACCCGCCCCGGCTGGCCAGCTGCGCGCTCGCGTGCAGGATGCGGCGGCGGCGGGCCTCCTGCCGCTCGGTGAGGGGCGGGGAGGCTGGGCGCACGGTACTGGCTTCCACCTTGTCCCCCTTGGCTTCCGCAGACATGGGTCCCGTTCCGTGACGGTCGGTGAGGGCTTGCGATCACACCGCAGAACAGGGCGTCCGGTCGTGGCGTGAATCACCTGATCCACCGCTCACAGCGTCCTTACCTGCCGGTAGATTCAGAGCCTCCCGAACGATCAAGTCTGAAACTTGTTCTAGATTAGCGTCCCGTCGTAACCTCGCGGGACAGTGCAGGCAGAAGGGGGCCCGGAGTGACCGCTGAGGCCAGTCAGGCGGGGCCCGGTCAGGCCCCCGCCGCGGACGGCGGGCGACCGCTCGACATAGCGCTCCTCACCTACAAGGGAAACCCGTTCTGCGGCGGCCAGGGCGTCTACGTACGGCATCTGTCGCGCGAACTGGTCCGTCTCGGCCACCGCGTCGAGGTCATCGGCTCCCAGCCGTACCCCGTCCTCGACGTCCTCGGCGACGGCCACCACGACCGCCTCTCCCTCACCGAGCTGCCCAGCCTCGACCTGTACCGCCAGCCCGACCCCTTTCGCACCCCCAAGCGCGACGAGTACCGGGACTGGATCGATGCGCTGGAGGTCGCGACGATGTGGACCGGCGGCTTTCCCGAGCCGCTGACCTTCTCGCTGCGCGCCCGCCGGCATCTGCGCGCCCGGCGCGGCCGGTTCGACGTCGTGCACGACAACCAGACCCTGGGGTACGGGCTGCTGGGGGACGTGGGTGCCCCGCTGGTCACCACCATCCACCACCCCATCACCGTCGACCGGCAGTTGGAGCTCGACGCCGCCGAGGGCTGGCAGCGGCGCTACTCGGTACGCCGCTGGTACGCGTTCACCCGCATGCAGAAGCGCGTCGCGCGCCGGCTGCCGTCCGTGCTCACCGTCTCCGGCACCTCCCGCCAGGAGATCGTCGACCACCTCGGCGTCCGCGAGGACCGCGTCCACGTCGTCCACATCGGCGCCGACACCGACCTGTTCTCGCCCGACCCGTCGGTGCCCGTCATACCGGGCCGGATCGTGACGACGTCCAGCGCGGACGTACCGCTGAAGGGTCTGGTCTTCCTCGTCGAGGCGCTGGCCAAGGTCCGCACCGAGCACCCGGACGCCCACCTCGTCGTCGTCGGCAAGCGGCCCGGGGAGGGGCCCGTCGCCCAGGCGGTCGAGCGCTACGGCCTCGAAGGCGCCGTCGAGTTCGTCAAGGGCATCTCCGACGCCGAACTGGTCGACCTGGTGCGCTCGGCGGAGGTCGCCTGCGTGCCGTCCCTGTACGAGGGCTTCTCCCTGCCGGCCGCCGAGGCCATGGCGACCGGGACGCCGCTCGTGGCCACCACCGGTGGGGCGATCCCCGAGGTCGCCGGGCGCGACGGCGAGACCTGCCTGGCGGTCGCGCCGGGCGACTCCGGTGCCCTGGCCGCCGGGCTGAGCCGGCTGCTGGGCGACCCCGCGCTGCGGGCCCGCCTCGGCGCGGCCGGGCGGGAGCGGGTGCTGGAGCGGTTCACCTGGGCGCGGGCCGCCGAGGGGACCGTGGCCCGGTACCGGGAGGCCATCGAGCGGGCCGGGGGCGGGCGTCCGCGGCCGGCCGCGGTTCCGGCCGCCCGCCGCGCAGCCGCCTCCGAAGCCGTTGACGTTCCATCAGATGCATCCGATCGCGAAAGCAGGGCCACGTGCTGACCGTCGACTTCTCCCGGTTCCCGCTCGCCCCGGGCGACCGTGTCCTGGACCTCGGCTGCGGGGCCGGCCGGCACGCCTTCGAGTGTTACCGGCGTGGCGCGCAGGTCGTGGCGCTGGACCAGAACGGTGAGGAGATCCGCGAGGTCGCCAAGTGGTTCGCGGCGATGAAGGAGGCGGGGGAGGCCCCCGAGGGTGCCACCGCGACCGCGATGGAGGGAGACGCCCTCGCGCTGCCCTTCCCCGACGAGTCCTTCGACGTCGTGATCATCTCCGAGGTGATGGAGCACATACCCGACGACAAGGGCGTCCTCGCCGAGATGGTCCGCGTGCTCAGGCCCGGCGGCCGGATCGCGATCACCGTCCCGCGCTACGGCCCCGAGAAGGTCTGCTGGGCCCTGTCCGACGCCTACCACGAGGTCGAGGGCGGCCACATCCGCATCTACCGGGCGGACGAGCTCGTCGGGAAGGTCCGCGAGGCCGGGCTGAAGCCGTACGGCAGCCATCACGCCCACGCGCTGCACTCGCCGTATTGGTGGCTGAAGTGCGCGTTCGGCGTCGACAACGACAAGGCGCTGCCGGTGCGGGCGTACCACAAGCTGCTGGTCTGGGACATCATGAAGAAGCCGCTGGCCACCCGGGTCGCCGAGCAGGCGCTGAACCCGCTGATCGGCAAGAGCTTCGTGGTGTACGCCACCAAGCCCCATCTGCCGCGCCTCTCCGACTCCGGGAAGCCGGAGCCGACCCGGAAGGCGAAGAAGGCCGAGAAGGCCCAGAAGACCGAGAAGGCCCAGCAGACCGAGGCGGCCGCCAAGTGACGACGCCCCGGACGGAACACCTCGTCCTGCCCGGGGTCCTCACCGCCGAGCAGGCCGCCGCGACCGTCCGCGGCATCCTCGCCGTGCAGCGGGAGGACGGCGCGATCCCGTGGTTCCGGGGGCACCACCTCGACCCGTGGGACCACACCGAGGCCGCCATGGCCCTCGACGCGGCGGGCGAGCACGAGGCCGCCGAGCGGGCGTACGAGTGGCTCGCGCGGCACCAGAACGAGGACGGGTCGTGGTACGCGGCCTACGCCGACGGCGACTTCGACGACGTCACCGACCGGGGCCGCGAGACCAACTTCGTCGCCTACGTCGCCGTAGGCGTGTGGCACCACTACCTGTCCACCGGCGACGACACGTTCCTGGACCGCATGTGGCCGGTCGTCCACGCGGCGGTCGAGTACGTGCTGCGGCTCCAGCAGCCGGGCGGGGAGATCGGCTGGCGCCGGGACGACGACGGCACCGCCACCGCGGACGCGCTGCTGACCGGCTCCTCGTCGATCCACCAGGCGCTGCGCTGCGCGCTGGCGATCGCCGAGCAGCGGGAGGAGGCGCAGCCCGACTGGGAGTTGGCGGCGGGCGCGCTGCGGCACGCGATACGCCGGCATCCGGAGCGGTTCCTGGACAAGGACCGCTACTCGATGGACTGGTACTACCCGGTCCTCGGCGGGGCGTTGACCGGGGTGGAGGCCAAGGCCCGGATCGAGGAGGCGTGGGAGCGGTTCGTCGTGCCGGGGCTGGGCGTGCGGTGCGTGGTGCCCAACCCCTGGGTGACGGGCGGCGAGTCGGCCGAACTCGCCCTGACCCTCTGGGCGATGGGGGAGTCCGACCGCGCTCTGGAGATCCTCCAGTCGATCCAGCACCTGCGCGAACCGGAGTCCGGCCTGTACTGGACCGGGTACGTCTTCGAGGACGCGGCGATCTGGCCGCAGGAGCTGACCACGTGGACGGCCGGGTCGTTGCTGTTGGCGGTCGCCGCGCTGGGCGGCCACGAGGCGACCTGCGCGGTGTTCGGCGGGGACCGCCTGCCGGCCGGGCTGGACCCGGACTGCTGCGGGTAGGCCCTGTCGTTTGGATCAGGCCGGCTGTGAGGTGCGGTGCCTTCCGGCCGACCCGAGCGGGGTCTGGTGCGTGCAGCTGCGAGGCGGACGAGGGAGTCGACGCGGAGCGTCGGCGAGTGAGGACAACGCGGCAGATGCGCGTGCCGGACCCCACGACGCCGGGATGATCCAAACGACAGGGCCGCTAGCCCCCGGTGGGCGGGGGCGCCCGGGAGACCGGCCGGTTCCGTCGAGGGGCGACCGCGGGTTCTTCGAGGCCGGTCGTGCGGTTCCCCGCGCCCCCTCGAAGCCGGAGGAGCGGCCCCGGTCGGCGAGACGCCGCGGTCAGTGCCGGTGCACCCGGTTGGCGATCGCGTGGCCCACGAACAGGTACACCACCGCCGCCAGGCCGTAACCCGCCACGACGCGCGCCCACGCCTCGTCGAACGTGAACAGGTCGTGGGACCAGCCCGCCAGCCAGCGGGCCGCGTCGTGCACGAACTGCACCAAGTCGTTGCCGCGGTTGGCGTCCAGCAGGTACATGACGATCCACAGGCCCAGGATGAGGGCCATGACGTCGGCCACGACGGCGATGACCGTACCGGCCTGATTCGCACCGTTGCGATATCGAGTGGACATACTGTCCGGCTTGCCGCTCCCTCCGGTATGAAACCGCCGGGAACCGTCCCGGTACGAAACCTTCCGGAACGTGCGGCGTCCCTTTCCCCCGCGTTGGCGTGGAGTTGGCGCTTCCGGGGGACGATGTTCCAAGGGGTCTCCGATGATCCTGCCCCCTTGAGTGGCAGGAGGGCCGTTGTCCGACGCCGGAAGACCCGCGACGCAGGAGCCGAGACTCACCACGCGCCAGGTCAGGCGCCGCCGTGTCCCCCGGCACGTCGTCGTCGCGCTGCCGCTCGCGCTGGCCGGGCTGATCTCCCTGTTGGTCTCGGGCAACGCGTTACGCCCCTTCGAGCGGATCACCACCCTGGAGGCGAGGATGGCCTCCAAGTCGGACTTCTTCCGGGACCCCGAGGTGCAACGGCTGTTGCTCGGGCACGGCATACGCGTCGACATCCACCGCCTCGGCTCCCGCGGCATCGCCACCCAGTCCCTGAAGGACATGGACGTCGTCTTCCCCTCCGGGCAGCCCGCCGCCAAGCTCATCCTCGACCGGCAGGACCGCTCCGTCCGCTCCGTCCGCCCCTTCGTCACCCCCCTGGCCCTGGGCACCTTCCGCGCCTACGCCGACACCCTGGTGAAAGCCGGTGTCGCCACCCCGCAGCGGGCCACCGACGGCGGCCCCACGCTCTACTACGACCTCGACATGCGCGCGTTCATGGGCCTGCTCGACGGCAGGGTCGGCGACCGGACCACCGCCGACCAGGACGGCGACGGCAGGATCGAGGGCGCCGACACCTGGAACGGCATCGGCTTCGACCGGTCCGGCGGCCGCAGCAACAGCGGTCGTGTCCTGGTGCGCACCTCCAGCGTCTGCGAGTCCAACGGCGCCGGCACCTACCTCAGCCTCCTCGCCTTCGTCGCCAACCGGAACAGCACCCCGGGCACGCAGAACGTCAACGACCCCCAGCTCGCGCGGGACGCGGTCACCGACCTCGCCGCGAGGATCAAGCCCCTGATCAGCCTCCAGGGCATGTGGGCCGACGAACAGGCCGACAGCTACCTCTCCGACCTCGGCGAGAGCATCGCGCCCATCTCGCTCCTCTACGAACACCAGTACCTGGCCCACCAGATCACCTACCACGGGCAGCACGGCAAGCAGGACACCGACCGCGTCCTGCTCTACCCGACCCCCTACGCCCTCACCGAGCCCCAGCTCATCTCCCTCACCGACCGGGGCGACCGGCTGGTCCGGCTGGTCCAGGAGGACGAGGAGTTGCGCGACCGGGCCATCGAACTCGGCTTCCGCGTCCGCTTCTCCGGCGAGGAGGGCACCAGCGAACGCCTCAACACCTACCTGCGCGACCACGGCATCCAGGTCCCCCTCCCCAACCGCGACCAGACCAAGTCCTACGAACCCGCCCTGGACGTCCTGGAGCGGATCATCGACTACGTCGGCACCTGCCCACCGCCCGCCCAGGACACCCCGTGAGGCGCCCCACGGCGGTGGTCGCGGCCGCGCTCGCCCTCACCCTGCTCGGCTCCCTCACCTCCGCCTGCACCCGGGACGACGACCACGTCACCCTGCGCGTCCTCGCCAGCCCCGAACTGGCCGACATCGAGCCGCTGCTGGGCGACCTGGCGGAGGACACCGGCGTCGAGCTGGAGATCGAGTACAAGGCGACCGCCGACCTCGCGGGCCAACCGCCCGCCAAGGGCGGGAAACCCGCCTACGACCTGGCCTGGCTCGCCTCCGACCGCTCCTTCCTGCTGCGCGTGCAGGACTCCGGCGGCCGCCTCACCCGCCCCGAGTCCACCGCGATCATGCGCTCACCCGTCGTCGTCGGCCTCACCCCCGAGGCCGCCGGCGACCTGCGCGAGCGCGCCCCGGGCGGCCGGATCTCCTGGGCCGACCTCGCCGACGCCGCCGCCGACGGCAGCGTGCGCTTCGGCATGGCCGACCCCCGCCGCAGCGACACCGGGCGCGCCGCCCTCGTCGGCGTGGCCACCGCGGCCGCCGGCACCGGCAGCGCGCTGCGCGCGGAGGACGTCTCCTGCGACCGGCTGCGCGGCTTCCGCTCCGGCCAGAGCCTCACCGGCGCCAGCTCCCGCGAACTGCTCGACACGTATCTCCAGCACCAGGACTCCGCCGACGCGCTGATCGCCCACGAGTCGGAACTGCTCGCCCTGAACGCGCGCGGCACGCTGCGCGAGCCCCTGGAGATCGTCCACCCGGACGACGGCATGGTCCTCTCCGACTTCCCGCTGCTCCTCCTCGACCCCGCCGAGCGCGAGGCGTACGGCAAGGTCGTCGACTGGCTGCTCGGCGACGACGTGCAGCGCGAGCTGATGCGGCGAACCTTCCGCAGGCCCGTCAACAGGCACGTCGAGCCCTCGCCGGACCTGAGGACGCCGGTCGGCAACGCCCTGTCCTTCCCCGACCGCCTGTCCATCGTGCAGCAGCTCGTCGACGACTACGGCGACCCGGCGCACGCCACCGGCGACCAGGTCGTGTTCCTGCTGGACTTCTCGACCTCGATGCGCGGCGAGCGGATCGCCGCCCTGCGGGCCGCCTTCGCGGGCCTGAGCGGCGCCGACGGGTCCTCCACCGGCAAGTTCGCCCGCTTCTACCGGGGCGAGCGCCTCACCGTCGTCCGCTTCGGCGGCCGTGTCCTGGAGGAGCGCACGGTCACCGTCCGCTCCGACGCCGACCTGAAGACCCTCGACCGGACCGTCGCGGGCGGCGGCTTCGACGACGCCACCGCCGTCTGGTCGGCCCTCGACCGCGGCTACCGCATCGCCGCCGACGCCGTACGCGCCGCGCCCGAACGGCCCGTCGCGATCGTGCTGATGACGGACGGCGAGAACAACGCCGGCCTGTCCTACGAGGAGTTCCTGCGCCGGCACACGCGGCTCGGCTCGGCCGCCGACGCGGTGCCCACCTTCCCCGTCCAGTTCGGAGAGGCCGACGGCGCCGCCCTGAAGCGGGCCGCCGCGGCGACCGGCGGCCGTATGGTCGACGCCGGCCTCTCCTCGCTCTCCGAGGCGTTCAAGGAGATCCGTGGGTGTCATTGACAGTCAGTGGTGGAGCCTGTGGTGGCCGTGGCTGGTCGTCTGGGCGGTGACGGCGGCGGCCCTGGCCGTCCTGGCCCGCCACGCCCTGCTGCGGCTGGGCTGGCTGCGCCGCCGCCGGCGCGGCGTCGGACGCACGGTCCACGGCATGTGCTTCTTCCTGCACGACACACGCGTCATGGACCTCTACCAGTACGGCGGCTTCTCCGCCGCGCTGGAGGCGGAGGTCGCCGACCGGATGAACGTCGACACCGGCGTCGGGATCTTCGCCCGGCTGGGCTTCGGCGGCTCGGGCGGGGCCCGCCGGCAGGTCACCAAGGAGCGCGTCACCGCCTACATCCAGCAGAGCACGCCCATCACGGTCATCCGGCTGCTGATGGACACCATGCGCAAGGAGGACGCCGTCGTGCACGCCGACCTCACCACCGGCGTCGTCACCCCCAACCGGGCGCTCGCCGACTCCCTGCGCGACCAGGGCGGCGACGGCCGGGTGCCGCTGACCGCCATCGGCGTCGCGTCGGCGTTTGTCTCGGTCACCGGCCGGTTCACCGCCCGCCGCGCCGAGAACGGCGACATCGTGCTGCGCGCCCAGTACGGCACCGGGGAGCCGGCCGCGCAGGTGCGGATCACCTGCGAGGCGGCCGGGGTGCGCGAGGGTTTCCAGAACGCCGAGTACTTCACCGGGGAGTTCCAGGCCCGCTGCCTCGGCAAGGTGCCGACGTGGAACCGGGAGCGGGGGGAGCTGACGCTGAACCCGATCGCGATCTTCCTCTGACGTCCCGCGTCTCCCGTCCGGCATGCCGAAGCAGTCGTCCCAGGCTCCTGGTGTCCTCATGCGGTGAGTTCGGCCAGTACCCGCAGCGTGTGCGGGTCCGGGGCCAGGGCCAGCAGGTCCGTCACCGGGCCCTTGCGCCACAGCTCCAGCCGTTCGGCGATCCGCGCCCGCGGGCCGACCAGGGAGATCTCGTCGGCGAAGGCGTCCGGGACGGCCAGCACGGCCTCCTCCCGGCGCCCGGCCAGGAACAGCTCCTGGATCCGCCGGGCCTCCTCCTCGTACCCCATGCGTGCCATCAGGTCGGCGTGGAAGTTGCGGCGGGCGTGGCCCATGCCGCCGATGTAGAAGCCGAGCATCGCCTTGACCGGCAGCAGCCCCTCGGTGACGTCGTCGCACACCCGCACCTGGGCCATCGGGGCGACCCGGAACCCCTCCGGCAGTTCCGCCACCGCCGGCCCGTACGCCTCCGGGCGGCCCGGTGACCAGTACAGCGGCAACCAGCCGTCGGCGATCCGCACCGTCTGCGCCACGTTCTTCGGCCCCTCCGCCCCCAGCAGCACCGGCAGGTCGGCCCGCAGGGGGTGGGTGATCGGCTTCAGGGGCTTGCCGAGTCCCGTCGCGTCCGGGCCGCGGTAGGGGTGGGCGTGGAACCGCCCGTCCAGCTCCACCGGCCCGCGCCGCGCGAGCACCTGCCGTACGACGTCGACGTACTCCCGGGTGGCGGTCAGCGGCGAGCTGGGGAACGGGCGCCCGTACCAGCCCTCCACGACCTGCGGGCCCGACAGACCGAGGCCCAGCGTCATCCGCCCGCCGGAGAGATGGTCCAGGGTGAGCGCGTGCATCGCCGTCGTGGTCGGTGAGCGCGCCGCCATCTGGGCAACGGCCGTGCCCAGTCCGATCCTCGACGTCCGCGCCGCGATCCAGGTGAGCGGGGTGAAGGCGTCCGACCCCCACGACTCCGCCGTCCACACCGAGTCGTAGCCGAGCCGCTCCGCCTCCCGCGCCAGCTCCACATGGCCGGGGGAGGGGCCGCGCCCCCAGTAGCCGAGCGCCAGTCCGAGCCGCATGACCACCTCCTGACGGTACGTCAGATCACGGTGGCGACTGTACGACAGCGGCCCCCCGCCCGGAAGGGCGAGGGGCCGTGAGCTGCCGAGGGTCCGGCCGGTGCGGGGCCGGGGGCTCAGCCGCGCTGGATGCCGGAGGTGTCCCGCAGGACGCCGCGGCGGCCGTCCTGGGTCTGCGCGACCAGACCCTGGGCACCCTGCTCGACGGCCAGGTACCAGGTGCCCGGCGCCAGTTCGGCGATCGGCATCGGCGCGCCGTCCTCCGCGTAGAGCGGGCGCGGCACCGGCACCGCGAACCAGAACGGCGAGAAGTCCGCGGCCGGCGGCTGCGCCGGACCCGGCTGCGCGCCGAACGGCTGCTGACCCGGCTGGCCCTGCTGCGGCTGACCCCCGAAGGCCGGCGGCTGCTGCGCACCCGGGTAGCCGTAACCGGCGGGCGGCTGGGCGCCGTAGGGCTGGGGCTGCGGGGGCTTGGGGGCCGGGATCAGCGCGGCCTTCAGCGCCGGGACCAGCGGGGAGGCGACGGCACCGGCGGCCAGCAGCAGAGCAGCGATCAGGCCCAGGATGAGACCGGCGCCGGTCCCGATGTCGGCACTGTCGAAGGCGTCCGTGAACGCGCCCAGCGGGTCGATGACCGACCAGAGCGCGGTCCACGCGGCGAAGACGGTCAGCGCGACCCCGAGCTGACCGAGGTCGAGGCCGGCGACCTTGCGCGGCTGCGGGAGCGCGCGGGCGACGACGATCAGGGCCGCCCCGATGATCCCGCCGACGTACATGCTCATCAGGAGGCCGAGGTTGTCCCAGGCGTTGGGGACGTCGTCGCCGGAGCCGTCGAACGTGTCCAGGAACGACGCGATGAACAGCAATACCGCTGCTCCGATCACCACGCCGTCGCCTCGAGTGAGGGAGCGGATATTCACTTCAGGTCCTTCGTCAGTCGTCTCGTCATCGGTCCACGCATCGGTAGAGGCGTCGCTGTCACCATGTCGCCGTCAGGCCCGGGTGGGAAGCGCGGGGGTGGCCCCTCATCGTAGGAACGACACTATCGTTCGCACGATCAGGCTGTCCGCCGGGAGCGGACCGCTGATCACTACCCGCGCAGGAAACTCACGATTCCCTCAGAGATCCCTTGCGCTGCCCTCTGCCGCCAGGCGCCGCTGGTCAGCAGCGCCGCGTCCTTGCTATCGCGCATGTTGCCGCACTCGATGAACACCTTGGGAACCGTTGACAGATTGAGACCGCCCAGGTCCTCACGTGTGACGAGACCGGTGCCGTCGCCGAGGTAGTTGGAGGGGGCGCTGCCCGTGACGCGGCCGAAGTCGGCGGCGACCAGCTTCCCGAGGTCCCGCGAAGGGCCCACGATGGCACGGGTGTCGGCGGCGCCCTCGTGCACCTCGCCCGGCAGGATCACGTGGAATCCGCGGTTGCCGGAACCGGAGCCGTCGGCGTGGATCGACACCACCGCGTCGGCGTGCGCGGCGTTCCCGATCCGCGCCCGCTCGTCCACGCAGGGGCCGTAGGGCCGGTCCGCGTCCTGCGTCAGCCGCACCGTGGCGCCCTGCCGTTGCAGCAGGGCGCGCAGCCGGTGCGCCACGTCCAGCGTGAACGCGGCCTCGCTGTAACCGGAGTTGGTGGACGTCCCGGTGGTGTCGCACTCCTTCCGGTGGGTGCCGACGTCCACCTGGCGGTTGATCTCGGCGGTGTGCTCGGCGTTGCCGGGGTTGTGTCCCGGGTCGATGACGACGACCTTGCCCTTGAGGGAGCCGGTGCCGGCCGGCGCCGAGGCCGTGGCGGACGGCGGGACGGGGGCCGCGGGCTTCCCGTCGCCGTCCGCGCCGCCCGAAGGTGAGGCCTGGCCGCTCGACGCCGCCTCCGTCACCCGGCCGGGCCCGCCGTCGCCGGACCCGCCCAGCGCCTCGTACGCCAGCCATCCGAGGAGCGCGCCGGGCACCAGCGCGGCGAGCGCCACGGCGAGGGTGCGGCGCCGCGGGGAGCGGCGGAGGTGCGGGGGGTCGAATTCCGGGCCTGTGTACGACACGGGTGCCACCCTAACGGGGACCGCGAGGGGCGGCCCGGAGGCGGCGACCGGACGGATGACGGGCCGCCGGGCGCGCCGGCCCGACCGCCGCCGCGGTGGCCGCCCGGGCCGCCCGGGACGAGGCCGCGGGTGCTCCGGGGAGGCCGTGAGCGGTCACGAGCCCCGCCTCACCGCGCGGACATCCCGGAATCCGCCGCTGCCTGCACCTCCGGGCCGGGGTCTCTTTCCAAGAGAAGGTCAAGATTTCGTTAGCGGCCCAAAGCATCGGAATAGTTGCTCATGCATACGGGGTTCACCCTGCACGTACCGCACGGCTCACCCGAGACCCGCACCCCACTCACCCCAGGCCCGGAGGCCCCACTCCATGACCCACACGCCGGCCGACCCGCACCCCCGCAGAGCGCGCGGCGCCGTCGTCCCGGTGCTCGCCTTCGCGGGCATCGTGGTCGCGGTGATGCAGACCCTGCTCGTCCCGGTCATCAAGGACCTGCCGCACCTGCTGGACACCACCCCCGGCAACGCCACCTGGGTCCTGACCTCCACCCTCCTGTCGGGAGCCGTCGCCACCCCGATCATGGGCCGCCTCGGCGACCTGTACGGCAAGCGGCGCATGCTGGTCCTCAGCCTCGCGATCATGGTCGTCGGCGCCCTCGTCAGCGCGCTCACCAGCGCCCTGCTGCCCATGATCGCCGGCCGCACCCTCCAGGGCTTCGCGATGGGCGCGATCCCCCTCGGCATCGGTCTCATGCGCGACATGCTGCCCCGCGAGCGGCTCGGCTCGGCCATGGCCCTGATGAGCTCCTCGATCGGCGTCGGCGGCGGCCTCGCGCTGCCCGCCGCGGCCCTCGTCGCCCAGCACGCCGACTGGCACGCCCTCTTCTACGGCGCCGCCGGCCTCGGCGCCCTCGCCATCGCCCTCACCCTGCTCGCCGTCCCCGAGTCCCCGGCGCGCGCCAAGGGCTCCTTCGACCTGCCCGGCGCGGTCGGCCTGTCCGCCGGTCTCGTCCTCTTCCTGCTGCCGATCACCAAGGGCAGCGACTGGGGCTGGACCTCCGCCACCACGCTCGGCCTGTTCGCCGCCTCGGCGGCCGTCCTCGTCCTGTGGGGCGTGATGGAGCTGCGCGTCCAGGCCCCGCTCGTCGACCTGCGCACCACCGCCCGCCGCGAGGTCCTCCTCACCAACCTCGCCTCGATCATGGTCGGCGTCAGCTTCTACGTCGTCTCCCTCGTCCTGCCCCAGCTCCTCCAGCTGCCCACCGCCACCGGCTACGGCCTCGGCCAGTCGATGGTCGTCGCGGGCCTGATCGTGGCGCCGCTCGGCCTGACGATGATGTTCACCGCACCGGTCTACGCCCGCCTCTCCACGACGTACGGCCCCAAGGTCACGCTGATCCTCGGCCTGCTGATCATCGCGATCGGCTACGGCGCCGGCCTCGGCCTGATGAGCGCCGCCTGGCAGAGCCTCGTCATCGCGGTCGTCCTCGGCGCCGGCATCGGCCTCGCCTACTCCTCCCTGCCCGCACTCATCGTCGGCGCGGTCCCCGCCTCCGAGACCGGCGCGGCCAACGGCCTCAACACGCTGATGCGTTCCATCGGCACGTCCGTCTCCAGCGCCGTCATCGGCATGGTGCTGGCCAACACCGCGCACACCGTCGACGGGGTCGAGGTCCCGACCATGCACGGCTTCCGGGTCTCCTTCCTGATCGCCACCGCCGCCGTCGCCGTGGGCCTGCTCCTGGCCCTCTTCCTGCCGGGCCGCACGCCGGCCGGCACCCCGCAGCTGCGCGCCTCCAGCGAGGAGGACGCCAACCTGGAGCGCGCCGAGGAGGCCCTGCGCGGCTTCCGCGGCCGGGTCCTGGACGCCGGCGGCGCCCCGGTCGCCCGCGCCAAGGTCACCCTCATCGACCGCCGCGGCCGGCAGGCCGGCGCCACCCTGTCCGCGGCGGACGGCAGCTACGCCCTCGTCGTGCCCGCCCAGGGCGCCTACGTCCTCGCCGCCCGGGCCACCGGCCACGGCCCGCTGGCCTCCGCCGCGACCCACACGGGCGACGACCGCCCCGTGGACGTGGACCTGGCGCTGCCGGGCGAGACGGTCACCGCGCCCTGAGGGACACCCGGCGGTCCGGCCGCGCCCGCCGCGGGCCCCCACCGGGCGCTGTCCGTACCCCCCGTCCCGTGCCCGGCGGGGGTACGGCAGCATGGGGCGCCGAGACGCACGTACGACCCGTTCCGGAAAGGCAGGCCCCATGGCCGCGGCACCCAAGCCCGAGATCCTGGCCGCGTTCGAGGCCGCCAAGGGGTTCATGCCCGTCGACGAGGGACTGGCGCTGTACGCGGCGGGCGTCGAGGCGGGCCGGCTCGGACTGCCGCTGCTCGAAGTCGGCACCTACTGCGGGCGCTCCACGATCCTGCTCGCCGACGCGGCCCGCCAGGCCGGGGTCACCGCCCTCACCGTCGACCACCACCGGGGCAGCGAGGAGCAGCAGCCGGGCTGGGAGTACCACGACCCGGAGACCGTCGACCCCGGGACCGGCCTGATGGACACCCTGCCCACCTTCCGCCGCACGCTCCACAGGGCGGGCCTGGAGGAGCACGTCGTCGCCCTCGTCGGCCGCTCGCCCCAGGTGGCGAAGGTCTGGGGCTCGCCCCTCGGCCTGGTCTTCGTCGACGGCGGCCACACCGACGAGCACGCGAACGCCGACTACGAGGGCTGGGCCCCGCATCTCGCCGACGGCGGGCTCCTCGTCATCCACGACGTCTTCCCGGACCCCGCCGACGAGTTCACCGGCCAGGCCCCCTACCGCGTCTACCTGCGCGCCCTGGCCTCCGGCGCCTTCACGGAGGTCTCGGACACCGGCTCCCTGCGGGTGCTGCGGCGCACGGGCGCCGGAATCTAGACACGCCGTACTCGCAGGCGAACACCCGGTCCCCGGCCGGTGCGGTTCCCGCAGCCGCCCCTCCCCGCCCGGGCGATGCGCGGGCACTGCGCCGGCGAGACCGAAGGACATGTCACGGCCGGCCGGAACGGGACGGCGCCACGCCCTGATCTGACATACCGTCAGGAGTATTCACAAGTACCGGGGCCTGGGCTATACAGGGGGTCGCCGCACTGGAACGCGTTCTAGAACGGGCGGGTTCCGCGGCCCCGTGACGACCTCGGTGCGGCCGACGGTGCGGACGGCCGTACCGAGGTCTTACGCCGTGAACCGCCACCGTCAGGAGTCCCATGCCCATCGACGCAGCCAAGGCGCTCGCCGCCGAGCCCCGGACCGGCGAGATCACCTGGGACCGCAAGGACGTCCTGCTCTACCACCTCGGCATCGGCGCGGGCGTCCCCGCCACCCACCCCGACGAACTGCGCTACACCCTGGAGTCCCGGCTGCACGTGCTGCCGAGCTTCGCCACCGTCGCGGGCTCCGGCTCGCCCGGCGTGATCAGCGGACTGTCCATGCCCGGCATCGAGGTCGACCTCGCCCGCGTCCTGCACGGCGGCCAGTCGCTGACCCTGCACCGCCCGATCCCCGTCGAGGGCACCGCCACCGCCACCGGCCGGATCGCGGCCGTGTACGACAAGGGCAAGGCCGCCGTCCTCGTCATGCGCACCGAAGTCGCCGACACGGACGGGCCGTTGTGGACCAACGACGCCCAGATCTTCGTACGGGGCGAAGGCGGCTGGGGCGGCGACCGGGGCCCCTCCCCCCGCCTCGACCCGCCCGCCGGCGACCCCGACAAGACGCTCGAACGGCCCGTCCGCGAGGACCAGGCCCTGCTCTACCGCCTCTCCGGGGACTGGAACCCGCTGCACGCCGACCCGGAGTTCGCCGAACGCGCCGGCTTCGACCGGCCCATCCTGCACGGCCTGTGCACCTACGGCATCACGCTCAAGACCGTCGTCGACACGCTGCTCGACGGGGACGTGACCCGGGTGCGGTCGTACGCCACCCGGTTCGCCGGAGTCGTGTACCCCGGGGAGACGCTGCGCCTGCGCCTGTGGCGGCAGGAGGGCGCGGTGCGGGCGGCGGTGAGCGCCGTCGAACGGGACGACGCGCCCGTCCTCACCGACACGATCGTCGAACACTCCTGAACCACCCGTCCTCCGAGAGGATTCGAAGGGATTCCGCAGGGATCCGAGGGGAGCCGCACCATGCGCGCAGCCGTACTGCACGAGATCGGCCAGGACAAGCTGGAGGTCCTCGACGACGTCGAGGCGGTGGGCTTCGGCCCCGGCAGGGTCAGGATCCGGGTGCGCGCCACGGGGCTGTGCCACTCGGACCTGTCCGCGATGGGCGGGGTGCTGCCGCAGCCCGCGCCGTTCGTACCCGGCCACGAGGGCGCGGGCGAGATCCTGGAGGTCGGCGAGGGCGTCACCCGGGTGAAGCCCGGCGACCGGGTCGTGGTGTGCTGGCTGCCCGCCTGCGGCGCCTGCCCCGCCTGCGGGCGCGGGCAGACCGAACTCTGCCTGGCCGGTTTCATGAACGCCGGCACTCCCAACTTCCGCCGCGGCAACGGCACGTCGGACGTCTTCGGCTTCGCGGGCACCGGCACCTTCGCCGAGGAGGTCGTGGTCGACGCCGGATGCGCGGTTCCCATCCCCGACGACGTGCCCTTCGACATCGCCGCGCTCATCGGGTGCGGAGTGACGACCGGCCTCGGCGCCGCGCTCAACACCGCCGACGTGGAGGCCGGTTCGTCCGTCGCCGTCATCGGCTGCGGGGGAGTGGGCGTCTCCGCGATCCAGGGCGCCCGGCTCAAGGGCGCCGCCGAGATCGTCGCCGTCGACCCGGTCGCCGCCCGGCGGGAGGCCGCGCTCAAGTTCGGCGCCACTCAAGCCGTTTCGCCGGACGAGCTGCCCGACGTCAGGCAACGCGTCACCGGCGGCGAGGGATTCGACTACGTCTTCGAGGTCGTCGGCCGCTCCGCCACCGCCCGCACGGCGTACGAGAACACGCGGCGCGGCGGGACGCTCGTCGTGGTCGGCGCCGGCGCCATGGACGACTTCCTCCAGCTCAACATGTTCGAGCTGTTCTTCGACGAGAAACGCATCCTCCCGTCCATGTACGGCGGCGGCGACGTCCTGCGCTCCTACCAGCGGACCATCGCCCTGTGGCGGGCCGGCCGGATCGACCTCTCCGGGCTGATCACCCACCGCGTACCCCTCACGGAGATCAACGAGGCGCTGGACCAGATGCGTACCGGGACCGCCCTGCGCACCTGCATAGAGATCTGACGGCGGGGCGGGTGCGGGCCATGTCACTGTCATCGCCACTGCCGTTGCACGGGCTGTCCGCGATCGTCACCGGCGCCGGCCGCGGGCTCGGACGGGCCGAGGCCCTGGAACTGGCCCGGCTGGGCGCGGCCGTCGTCGTCAACGACTACGGACGGTCCGGCCGCGACGGCTCGGGCGAGGCGTCGGCCGGGCCGGCGGAGGAGGTGGCGCGGGAGATACGGTCGGCCGGCGGCACCGCGCTCGCCCACACCGGGGACGTCTCCGACTTCGCACAGGCACGGGCCCTGGTGGAGCTGGCGGTCGCCGAGTTCGGCAAGCTGGACGTCCTGGTCAACAACGCGGGCATCCTGCGCGACCGCATGGTCTTCTCCATGACCGAGGACGAATGGGACTCGGTTCTCCGCGTCCACCTCAAGGGCCACTTCAACACCACCCGCTTCGCCGCCGCGCACTGGCGCGCACGGTCCAAGGCGGCGGGCGGGCCGGTGTACGGGCGGATCGTGAACACCTCGTCGGAGGCGTTCCTGGCGGGCTCCGCCGGACAGCCCAACTACGCGGCGGCGAAAGGCGGAATCGTCGGCCTGACGACGTCCACCGCCCTCGCCCTCGCCAAGTACGGCGTCACGGCCAACGTCATCTGCCCGCGCGCCCGCACCCGTATGACCGAGGACGTGTTCGCGGGCCTCGAACGCCCCGAGGCGGGGCTGGACCCCCTCGCCCCCGAGCATGTCGCCCCGCTCGTCGGCTACCTGGCCTCGCCTGCCGCCGCGCGGGTCAACGGGCAGCTGCTCGTCGTGCACGGGGGAATGGTCGCCGTCGTCGAACGGCCGCGGGTGCGGGCGAAGTTCGACAGCGAGCAGGAGACCTTCACCTACGAGGAGTTGGACGCCGTGCTCACGCCGCACTACGCGGAGCGGCCGGAGGGGGAGACCTTCGCGGCGGTGGAGGTGCTGGGGCTGCGGCGGGAGTAGGCGGACGTGGGCGTGAGTGGGCGGGGAGTGGGCGGTGCCGGTGGTGGTGGGCGGTGCGGGTGGTAGTGGGCGGTGCGGGCGGGAGTAGGCGGGCGTGGGCGGAGACGGTGGGAGTGGTCGGCGGTAGAGGGGGCGGCTGGGAGGAGTGAGTATGCGGGAGGCCCCGTCCGTCATGGAGACGGACGGGGCCTCCCCGTCGTAGCGTCAGGCAGCCGCCTCGGCCTTCTCCTCGGCCGGCTTGCGGTGCCGGCCGCGGGGAGCGGACTCGCTGTCGTGGGACGAGACCGGCCCCCGGTGACGGCCGTGACCGGCGGTCCCCTGGGCGTCGGTGGACAGCGGCTGCTTGGTGCTTGCGTCGCTCATCGGAAGGATTCACCCCGTCAACATGATCTTTTTTACAGCCGGGTGAGTTTATCCGGCGCACCTCGGGACGGATCCAGGCGGCCACGCCCATCGCTGCTAGTTCGTTACAAGCCGGCCGAGGGGGGCCTGTTGGAGGGGGACGGGGCGAGGGGTGGGGGGTTCCGGGGGGTGGGGAGTGAGGGGGGTGAGGGGGGTGGCCGGGGTATTCGGGGTGGGGGCTGGGGGTGGGTTCGTGGTCGGGGGCGTGCGTCTGGTGGTGGTGGCGGCGGTGGTGGTGGCGGTGGTGGTGCTCGTGGGGGTGTTCGACGTTGTGGCGGGTGTGGTGTCGCACGTTGTGTTCGGTGCTGTGTTCGGTGCTGTGATGGGTGCGGCGTCCGGCGTCGTGCTCGTCGGCTTGGTCCTGTGGGGCACCGTCACGTGCGCCACGCCGCACGGCTCCGTGCCCGTCGCGTACGGCAGGCGCAGTACGCCGTCCCGCGTCCACAGGCCGCTGCCCGCCAGCCAGCCCTCGGGTGCGGCGAGCTGGTGCAGGTGCCGTTCGGCCGGGCGCCAGACGCCGACCCAGGTGCCGAACGGGCCGTCGGCACGGAGAGCCACCGCGGAGTTCTCCGGGAGCAGCACCTGGCCCGGCTGGATCGCGAACGGCGTCAGGGTGCAGCCGGGCAGTCGCAGCGACTCCGGGAAGCGCACCGGGAACGTGCTGCCGAGCACGCCCCAGCCGAGCCGTGCCTCGCCGGGTGACGGCGCGTCGGAGCGGATGAGGAGCAGGCCGCTGTCGGGGTCCGCGAGCAGCAGGCGGTCGTCGCTGTCGGCGGCGATCTGCAGCAGCGGGGACACCTCGCCGCCCCGCTCCAGGTCCACCACGACCGCCTTCGTACGGCCACCGGCCTCCCGGTCCAGCGCCAGTATGCGTCCCGTCCGGTCCAGCCACACCCCGCCCGAGCAGCGGCCGGGGATCTCGGCGACGTGCTCCGGGCCGAAGGCCCCGCCCGCCACCAGCCACAGCGTCGTCGTATGCCGGCCCACGGCCAGGGCGTACGCCCGCCTGCCGCAGGGCGCCGGCGGCAGCAGACGCAGCCGGGTGCTGCCCTCCTGCGGGCACTCGATCGCGCCCAGGGGCAGCTCGCCCGTGCCGGGGCCGGTCGGGTACAGCAGGGAGAAGACGTGTCGTCCCTGCACCAGCCGACGGATCAGGACCCGGCCGTCGGCCATCGGGTGCACTTCCGTGCCGGGCTCCTCCGGCTGGTGGGCGGGCAGCGGCACGGCGTACGGCTCCGGGCCGTCCAGCGTCCAGCGCTCCGGGAACCAGGACTCGCCGGCTCGCGCGAGGCGGGCGGCGTAGGTGCCGTCCGCCGTGATCACGCAGTCCGCGTGCGGCGTACGGTCGTCGTCCTCATCCCTCGCGGTGGGTTCGATCGCACAGGCCGTCATCGTTCGGTCACCTCCGGTGACGAAGCTAGTTTTGGGAGGCGGTGGGCGGGGGACCGGCGGGCGGGGGCTTCGCTCATATGAGTGGCGCAGAAGCGATTCGCCTCCGGCGGTTAGGGGGTTGTGCTCCGTTTGCCCACCCACCCGCCCGACTCGGTTGGCTACGAGGTGGCCGACATGGGGCTCCGCCCCAGACCCCGATGGGTGTTGCCCGCCCGCCCACCCGACTCGGTTGGTTGACGGGCCGGCGACATGGGGCTCCGCCCCAGACCCCAGCGGCGCTCCGCCCCTTGCCCCCGGTGGCGCTCCGCCCCTTGCACCCCGGCGTGGCTCCGCGCCAGCGCTCCCGGCGTGGCTCCGCCCCCGCACCCCCAGCGGCACTCCGCGCCCGCACCCCCGGCGTGGCTCCGCCCCCGTCCTGCCCGGCCTCCCCCCTCGCCGACCCGGCGGACGCCTCCCACTCGCCCCGCCGCGCCTCCGCCCCCGCGCTCGACCCGGACTTCGCCTCCCCCACAAGGCCACAAGGTCACCGGGTCACCGGGCCACCGGGCCTCCGCCCCCTCTCCCCGCGGCCCCTCCTCCCCTCCCCTCCCTCCCCCTCCCGGGCCTCCGGCCCAACACCGTCGCACCCCCGCCAAACGGCCAGGTAGCCTTGCCCCGTGCCCCGTCTGTCTGAAGTCATCGCCGCGCTGGAGAACCTGTGGCCCGCCGAGCGGGCCGAGTCCTGGGACGCGGTCGGTACGGTCGTGGGCGATCCCGGTCAGGAGGTCGTGCGCGTTCTCTTCGCCGTCGACCCGGTCCAGGAGATCGTGGACGAGGCGGTGAAGCTGGACGCCGATCTGCTCGTCACCCACCACCCGCTGTACCTGCGCGGGACGACGACCGTCGCGGCCTCCACCTTCAAGGGGCGGGTCGTGCACCGTCTGATCAAGAACGACATCGCGCTGCACGTCGCCCACACCAACGCCGACACCGCCGACCCGGGCGTGAGCGACGCCCTCGCCGGGGCGCTCGATCTGCGGGTCGTGGGGCCGCTGGTCCCCGACCCCACCGACTCCGAGGGGCGCCGCGGGCTCGGGCGGGTCTGTGAGCTGGACCATCCGCTCACCGTCCGTGAGTTGGCCGCCCGTGCCGCCGAGCGGCTGCCCGCCACCGCGCAGGGCATCCGGGTGGCGGGCGACCCGGAGGCGGTCGTACGGACCGTCGCCGTCAGCGGTGGATCCGGCGACAGCCTCTTCGACCACGTCCGCGCCGTCGGCGTCGACGCCTTTCTCACCGCGGACCTGCGCCACCACCCGGCGTCCGAGGCCCGCGCCCACAGTCCTCTCGCGCTGCTCGACGCGGCGCACTGGGCCACCGAGTGGCCCTGGTGCGAGCTGGCCGCCGCCCAGCTCGACGAGATTTCCGACCGGAACGGATGGGGCCTGAGGGTCCACGTCTCCAAGACGGTCACCGACCCCTGGACCAGTCACTCCCCTTCACCTGGAGCCCCCAACTGAACGCCGCGCCCGCCGACCAGATCCGACTTCTCGACGTCCAGGCCCTCGACGTACGCCTCCAGCAGCTGGCGCACCGGCGCAGGTCGCTGCCCGAGCACGCCGAGATCGAGTCGCTGACCAAGGACCTCACGCAGCTGCGCGACCTGCTGGTGGCCTCACAGACCGAGGAGAGCGACTGCGCCCGCGAGCAGACCAAGGCCGAGCAGGACGTGGACCAGGTGCGTCAGCGCGCCGTCCGCGACCAGCAGCGGCTCGACTCCGGCGCCGTCACGTCACCGAAGGACCTGGAGAACCTCCAGCGGGAGATCGTCTCCCTCGCCAAGCGGCAGGGCGACCTCGAGGACGTCGTCCTGGAGGTCATGGAGCGCCGTGAGGCCGCGCAGGAGCGGGTCGCCGAACTGACCGAGCGGGTCGGCTCCGTCCAGACGAAGATCGACGACGCGACCGGCCGCCGGGACGCCGCCCTGGAGGAGATCGACGGCGAGACCGCCACGGTGACCAAGGAGCGCGAGGTCATCGCCGGGTCCATCCCCGCCGACCTGCTCAAGCTGTACGACAAGCTCCGCGAGCAGCAGGGCGGCATCGGCGCGGCCAAGCTGCTCGCGCGCACCTGCCAGGGCTGCCGCCAGGAGCTCGCCATCACCGAGCTGAACGAGATCCGCTCGGCCGCCCCCGACACCGTCGTACGATGCGAGAACTGCCGTCGGATCCTGGTGCGGACCTCCGAGTCCGGGCTGTAAGGGGCGTACGCCGTGCGGGAGTTCATCGTCGAGGCCGACGGCGGGTCGCGGGGCAACCCGGGGCCCGCGGGCTACGGCAGCGTGGTGATCGACGCGGCGACGGGGGAGACCCTCGCCGAACGCGCCGAGTACATCGGCATCGCCACCAACAACGTGGCCGAGTACCGGGGGCTGCTGGCCGGCCTGCGCGCCGCCCGTGAGCTCGACCCGTCGGCCCCCGTGCGCGTCCGCATGGACTCCAAGCTCGTCGTCGAGCAGATGTCGGGGCGCTGGAAGATCAAGCACCCCGACATGAAGCCCTTGGCCATGGAAGCGGCCCAGGTCCTCCCGCCCGGCCAGGTCACCTACGAGTGGATCCCGCGCGAGCGCAACAAGCACGCCGACCGGCTGGCCAACGAGGCGATGGACGCGGGCAAGCGGGGCGAGCAGTGGGACGCCGGGGCCTCCCGGGCCGCCCTGGACGCTTCCTCGGCCGCGACCCCCGCAGGTCCGGTGGCCCCTGCGGCCCCGGTGGTTCCCGAGCCGTCCGGTCCGCCCGGGGACGCGGCCGCGGGTGCGGCGAGGGCGCGCGAGGCGCTCGCCCGGGGACGCTCGTCGGCAGCCACGGCCACCTCGGCGGACGCCACCCCGTCCGGCACGTCGGCGGACACCACCCCGGCCGGCACCTCGGCGGACACCACCGCCACCCCTGGCCCCGGCAGCACCGCCACCCCTGGCCCCGGCAGCACCGCCACAGCTCCCGGCATCAAGACCGACGCCGACCTGCGCGCCGCCCGTACCGTCGCCACCCCGTCGGCCGCGCCGTCCTCCGTCGGCTGGGGTTCCGCCCCGGACCTCGGTGCCCCCGCCACCTTCGTCCTGCTCCGCCACGGCGAGACCCTCCTCACCCCCGAGAAGCGTTTCTCCGGCAGCGGCGGCAGCGACCCCTCCCTCTCCGCCGTCGGGCGGGAGCAGGCCGAGCGGGTCGCCGCGGCCCTCGCCCGGCGCGGGACCATCCAGCACATCGTCGCCTCCCCGCTGGCCCGGACCCGGCAGACCGCGGGCGCCGTCGCCGCCCGCCTGGGGCTCGAGGTCGACATCGACGACGGACTGCGCGAGACCGACTTCGGCGCGTGGGAGGGGCTGACCTTCGGCGAGGTCCGCGAGCGCCACCCCGACGACCTGAACGCCTGGCTGGCCGACCCGGAGGCCGAACCGACCGGCGGCGGCGAGAGCTTCGCGGCGACCGCCACCCGTATCGCCGCCACCCGCGACAAGCTGGTCGCGGCCTACGCGGGCCGTACGGTGCTGCTGGTCACCCACGTCACCCCGATCAAGACCCTGGTACGGCTCGCCCTGGGCGCCCCGCCGGAGTCCCTGTTCCGGATGGAACTGTCGGCGGCCTCGCTGTCGGTCGTGGCGTACTACGCGGACGGCAACGCCAGCGTCCGCCTCCTCAACGACACGTCCCACCTGCGTCCCTGAGGCGCGCGGCGGCCCGCGCCAGCCGCTCGACCCGCCCCCAGTCCCGGGCCGCCAGCGCGTCCGCGGGGACCATCCAACTCCCGCCCACACAGCCGACGTTGGGCAGGGCCAGGTACTCCGCCGCGTTGTCCGGGCCGATCCCGCCCGTCGGGCAGAACCGGGCCTGCGGCAGCGGCCCGGCCAGCGACCGCAGATACGCCGTACCGCCCGCCGCCTGCGCCGGGAAGAACTTCATCTCCCGCACCCCGCGCTCCAGCAGCGCCACCACCTCCGAGGCGGTCGACACCCCGGGCAGGAAGGGCACCCCGGACGCCCGCATCGACGCCAGCAGGGCCTCCGTCCAGCCGGGGCCGACCAGGAAACGCGCCCCGGCCGCCCCGCACTCCGTCACCTGCTCCGGCGTGATCACCGTCCCGGCCCCGACCACCGCCTCCGGCACCGCGCCCGCGATCGCCCGGATCGCGTCGAGCGCGGCGGGCGTGCGCAGCGTCACCTCGATCGCCGGCAGCCCGCCCGCGACCAGCGCCCGCGCCAGCGGTACGGCATCGTCGGCGTCCGCCACGGCCACGACGGCCACGACCGGGGCGAGATCCAGCACCGAGGCAGCCGAAGGGGAGGGCAGGGGGGCGGTCATGGGCCTCATCCTGCCCTCGGGGCGCACCCCACGCAAAGGTCGTTGCGCACGACGCAACGGAGAGGGTGAGGGCGGTCGAGGCGGTCATCCGGCCCCGGTCAGTGGATCTCCTCCACCAGCACGTCCAGCGTCCACGCCGCCCCCGCCCGCGCCGGAGCCTTCTCCTCCACCAGGTAACCGAGGTCCCGCAGCGCCACCACCAGCTCGGCCGGGTCCTTCGGCGCGATCCCCGCCGCCAGCAGGCCGCGCACGATCCGCCCCTTCGTCGCCTTGTTGAAGTGGCTGACCACCTTCCGGGTCGGCGCGTGCAGCACCCGCACGCTCGCCGTCCGCCCGGCGACCTCCCCCTTCGGCTTCCACGCGGCCGCGTACGCCGCCGACCGCAGATCCAGCACGAGCCCGTCCCCGGCCGCCTCCGGCAGCACCTGCGCCATCGGCGCCCGCCAGTACGCGCCCAGCGCCCCGAGCCCCGGCAGCCTCACCCCCATCGAGCAGCGGTACGACGGGATGCGGTCCGTCACCCGGACGGCACCCCACAGACCGGAGAAGACCAGCAGCGAACGGGCGGCGCGCTTCTTCGCGGCCGCGTCCAGCGAGGCCAGGCCCAGGGCGTCGTACAGCACGCCCGTGTAGATCTCACCGGCCGGGCGCGCGCCCGCCGTGCGCAGTCCCGCGTTCTTGGCGACCTCGCCGCGCAGGCCCTCACTCAGCCCCAGCACCTCGCGCGCCTTCTCCTCGTCGCCCGCGCACAGCTCGACCAACTCGGCGAGGACGGCCTCACGGGCGGCGGCGAGCCCCGGCAGGGACAGCGACTCCGGCCTCAGCGGGGCGCCACGGCCGGAAGCGGCCTTTCCTTCGGACGGGGGCAACAGGACGAGCACGGGTGTTTCTCCTTCGGTAGGGCTCCGCGCCAGCGTACGGGGTGCCCCGGACCCGTCCCGGCCCTACGCTCGCCGTATGCCCCGCCGCCACATCCGCGTGACCGGCGCCCCCGAAACCCCCCTCCGGGCCGCCCTCACCGCACTGCGCGCCGAACTCGCCGTGCCCGGGAGCTTCCCGCCCGACGTCCTCGCCGAGGCGGAACTGTCCGCGCGGACACCCGCGCTCCCGGCGTACGACGCCACCGACATCCCCTTCTTCACCATCGACCCGCCCACCGCCACCGACCTCGACCAGGCGCTGCACCTGTCCCGGCAGGGCACCGGCTACCGCGTCCGGTACGCCATCGCCGACGTCGCCGCCTTCGTCGTACCCGGCGGGAGGGTGGACGCCGAGGCACACCGCAGGGTGACCACCCTGTACTTCCCCGACGGGAAGGTCCCGCTGCACCCGGCCGTGCTCGGCGAGGGCGCCGCGAGCCTGCTGCCCGACGGGCCCCGCCCGGCCGCGCTGTGGACGGTCGACCTCGACGACGACGGCCGGACGCTCGCCGTCGACGTCCGCCGCGCCCTCGTCCGCAGCCGCGCCAAGCTCGACTACGCCGGCGTGCAGCGGAGGATCGACGACCGCACCGCGGAGGAACCGCTCGCGCTCCTGAGAACCGTCGGGCAACTGCGCGAAGGCCTGGAGGCCGACCGGGGCGGGATCTCCCTCCGCGTGCCCGAGCAGGAGATCGTCGAGCGCGACCACACCTACGAGCCGAGCTACCGCGCCCCGCTCCCCGTCGACGGCTGGAACGCCCAGATCTCCCTGCTCACCGGCATGGCCGCCGCCGACCTGATGCTCTCCTACGGCACCGGCGTGCTGCGCACCCTCCCCGCCGCCCCCGGCGGAGCCGTGGGTCGGCTGCGCCGCACCGCGCACGCCCTGCGCATCGACTGGCCGCACCACGTGTCGTACGCCCAGCTCGTCCGCTCCCTCGACCCGCACCGCCCGCACCACGCGGCCTTCCTCCAGGAGTGCACCACCCTGCTGCGCGGCGCCGGCCACACCGTCTTCCGCGACGGCGAGCTGCCCGCCCTCACCACCCACGCCGCCGTCGCCGCCCCCTACACCCACTGCACGGCCCCCCTGCGCCGCCTCGTCGACCGGTACACCACCGAACTCTGCCTCGCCGCCATGGCGGGCCAGGCCCCGCCCGACTGGGTGCTCGCCGCGCTCGACGCCCTGCCCCGGGAGATGGCCGAGGGCGGCCGGCGCGCGAACGCCGTCGAACGCGCCTGCGTCGACACCGTCGAGGCCGCGCTGCTACAGGACCGGGTGGGCGAGGTCTTCGACGGCTGCGTGGTCGACCTGGACGAGCGCCGCCCGGGCGTCGGTACCGTCCAGCTGGAGTCCCCGGCGGTCATCGGCCGCGTCGACGGCGACCACCTCCCCCTCGGCGAACGCCTCCGCGTCCGCCTCACCCAGGCCGATCCGGCAGCGGCGACGGTGCGCTTCGCGCCCGCGTGACGGCGTGGACGAGGGCCCGCGCGTCGTCGGCGTGCAGGCGCACCACCGAAACCTTCCGGCGGCGGCCGAGGAACGTCACGTGCGTGACCGGCTCCGTCAGCTCCAGCGTGACGGACGTCTGCGAGCCGACCGGGACGTCCAGCTCGCCCTCCGCCCGCTCGTGGGTGGCGCGCACCTCGTGCCGTACGGCCGCGATCCGGTCCAGCGGGACGCGCAGGTCGACGTGGGCGGCATGGCGCACGCGCAGCGCGTCGCCGTCCAGGACGTGCGGGCGGACCGTCCAGGCCGCGTACAGGCCGGCCACGACGACCACCGTCCAGACGTCCAGGACCAGCACCACCGCGTGCGCGGCCGGCCAGTCGCGCAGCAGCACGGACATGGTGAACGTCTCGACCAGGCACACGAACACCAACCCCGCCATCACCGCCCCCTGCCCCCGCGCGTACCCGAACGCCCGCCCGTCGCCCACCCCGTGCCGCCGCCGCAGCGCCCACAGCAACAGGCTCACCAGCAGCCGTCCCTCGTGCCGGACGAGGGCGTGGACGACTCTCACCGTGCCTCCTCGTCGCCGGCCAGCATGTGCAGCACCCGGCGGATGGCCTCCGCCTGGGCCGGGGCGAAGTCGGCGTACAAGGCGCGCAGGAAGCTGCTGTCGTGATCGATGGCCGTCTCCGGGAGCAGCTCCCGCGGGACGCAGGCGACCAGCGAGCGGGCCGCCTCCTCCACCCGCGGATCGTCCGGGTCTTCGTCGGCGAGCAGGTCCAGCAGCGCGTACGCCTCCCGGGCCCGCGCCACGCTGTCCGGCGAGCCGAGGGTGCCGCTCAGCGCGGCCAGCAGCCGCTCGCGCTCCTCCGCGGGCGCGGCGGTGTCGAGCAGCGCGAGCACCTCGCGGTCCTTGGCCGCCATGGGGGAGTCGGAGGCGGGGATCTCCGCGAGCAGGGCGGCCAGCTCGGGCGAGACCGGCCCCTCGGCGGGCAGCCCGTCCGCGTCCAGCAGCGCCCGCAGCCGGCCCCGGCGCTCCCGGACCGCCGCCTCCTGCCGGGCCAGGTCCTCGTCCAGCTCGGTCAGCACCTCGGCGAGATCCCTGCCCACGTCGTCCGCGAGCACGTCCCGCACCTCGGCCAGTCCCAGCCCCAGCTCGGTCAGCCGCCGGATCCGCGCCAGTACGACCGCGTGCCGCAGCGTGTAGTCCCGGTAGCCGTTGGCCCGCCGCTCCGGCTCGGGCAGCAGCCCCAGGTGGTGGTAGTGCCGGACGGCCCGCGTGGTGACGCCGACAGCCTCGGCGAGTTCTCCGATCCGCATGGGACCAGTAGAAAGGCTGACGTCGCGGCAGGGTCAAGCGAGCGGGGACGGTGGGACGGACGGGGCCTTCACCCCCGGCGTCGTGATCGCCTTCCCTCCCGATCCCGGCGGGCTCGGTACGGGCGACGACCGCGGGACCGGCCGCCGGACCGAACGGGGGCGCCCGCCCGGTAACATGGTCGACACGGCAGACGAGCCGGGCGGACGGCCGCGTGGAGTCCCCTAGGGGGCTTCCCGAGGAACGTCCGGGCTCCACAGGGCAGGGTGGTGGCTAACGGCCACCCGGGGTGACCCGCGGGACAGTGCCACAGAAAACAGACCGCCGGGGACCTCGGTCCTCGGTAAGGGTGAAACGGTGGTGTAAGAGACCACCAGTGCCCAGGGTGACCTGGGCAGCTAGGTAAACCCCACCCGGAGCAAGGTCAAAAGGAAACACCCCGGTGTTTCTGCGCGGACGCATGAGGGCTGCCCGCCCGAGTCCGCGGGTAGACCGCACGAGGCCGACGGCAACGCCGGCCCTAGATGGATGGCCGTCGCCGGGAGGTTCGCGAGAACCCCCCGGAACAGAACCCGGCGTACAGCCCGGCTCGTCTGCCGCTCTGCGTTTTCGCAGGTCAGTGGCCATGGTTACTGACTAAACAAACCCTCGGGGTCGAATCCGGGTCGAATCCGGGCTGCGGGTATTGTCGTTTCTGTCTGCTGCCCGTGCGGCATATCCGGGCATTCCGGGTACCAAATGCGGTCCAGGATCGCTCTGTAGCAGACGTCTCGGATTCTGAAGCACTCGGAAGTACAGGTACGAGGTGTCTTCTTGTCGGCCCGCTCTGGCTGAACCCAAGCACCGATGCGCGTCCTCCAGCGAGCCGCGCCCGGGCCGGGCCACTGGATGACGGAGGCGCCGTCGGCGGTCGATGCGCCGTTGACGTCCAGCACCTTGCTGCTCTTTCGGATGACCAGTTTGAGCGTGCCCAGGTCCGTCGTGAGGGTCCGGTCGTAGATCTCCAGGTTGCGGATCGAGGCCCAGGCGCCGGAGGGCAGCCCGGTGACCGTGACCCGGACATAGCGGGCCTGCGCTGTGAACAGGGCGACCTGCACCTGGCTGCTGCTAGTGGTCGCGGTGAGGTCGGCCAGGGTGGTCCACGTGCTGTTGCCGGTGGAGCCCTCGATCTTGTAGCGGTAGTTTGTGGCGTCCTTCTCCCAGGCGATGCGCGTGCCGGTGAGTGACTTGGCCGATCCCAGGTCCACCTTCAGCCACTGGCCGGTGGTGCCGTTGCTCGCGCTCCAGCGGGTGGTGGTGGAGCCGTCGACCGCCATGGCGGCGGTGTTGCCCTTGGAGGTCTCCTCGCTGCCGTGCCCGGGGCGTCGTACGACGAGCCGGCCATGCGCGCGGGCGTCGAGCGGCTCCTCACCGAACTCGACCTCCACGACGTGACGTTGGTCGGGGAATCCCTGGGTGGAGTGCTCGCCCTGACCGCCGCGGCCGATCTGCCGGAGCGGGTACGGCGCGTCGTCTCGGTGAAACCCGTACGACTACCGCCCGGTCCAGTTTCCTCGCTCGCGTGGTGATCGGCGGGATCATCGCTCCGGGGGTGGGCAAGTTGATCGCCGAGTAGGAGCCCAAGCGCGTCCTGCGCGGAATCCTTCAACGCGGCGTCGGCGACAAGACCGCTTTTCGGGAGGACTACCTGGACGAGTTCCTCCAGTCAGGCAGGCGTCCCGGCCGTTGCCCGCGCTCTGACCGGAACATGCCCAGCCTCATCACGGCCCGCTCGCGCTACGCCGACGTCGAGGCCCTCGTCCACCTTGTCTACGGCGAGAACGACTGGTCCCGACCCTCGGACCGGGAAGCCAACAAGAAGTTGCTGCCCGCCGCAGACTTCACACAGGTGCCGGGAGCGGACCACTTCATCGCACTGGAGAGGCCGGAGGTGGTGGCCGACCTGTTGAACGCGGTGGCATGACCGTGAGGGCGCTGAAAGTCGCGCGGTCAACGGGGCCGCTCCGGTCATCTACCGAGACCGCGTAGAGGCGCGGGCCACAGGGCCACTGGAGCGGCGCAACCCATCGGCACACGCGACGGTTGACCGAGCCTCTTCTGCTCGGAGAGTTGCGCGGTAGTCGCCCTATGACCAGGGGTTATGCGGATACCGCAGGTACACCGCTTGGTGGGGACCATGCCTCCGCACTGGTCCACTGCCAAGATCCGGGCACTCGGGCACTTGCAGCCATGAAACCGATCGGTGTACCTTTCTGGAAACCGATCGGTTTCCGAACTCGCACAAACAACCTCGGAGTCGAGAATCATGTCTTCTCACGCCACCTCCACCATCTTCGTCATAGGCGGCACAGGGGCCCAAGGGATCCCCGTCGTTCGCGCTCTCGTCGCCGACAAGAAGTACTCCGTACGGGTCCTCACCCGTGATGCCACCTCCGCCCGGGCCCAGGAACTCATCGCGCTCGGCAACGTCTCCATCCTCGAAGGGTCATTCGCCGACGAGGACGTGCTGCGCGAAGGATTTCGCGGCTGTGACGGGGCATTCATCAATATCGACGGGTTCAATACCGGCGAGAAGACCGAGACCTACTGGGCCATCCGCACTTACGAGATAGCGATCGAAGAAGGAATCAAGTTCTTCGTCTACGGAAACCTTGACTACGCCCTCAAGAAGTCAGGCTACGACTCCAGGTTCCGCACCGGCCACTACGACGGCAAGGGTCGCATGGCCGAATGGGTACTGTTCCAGAACGAAAAAAACAGCGACCGGATGGGAGCTGCGGTCTTCACGTCAGGCCCCTACATCGAGATGGTGATCTCGCCGCTGACGCCCATGACGCCCAGCATCGAGGACGGTGTCGTCACGTGGCGAGTCCCGCTCGGCGAGGGAGCCGTTCCGCACGTCGCTCTCGATGACTGCGGATTCTATGTCCGCTGGCTCTTCGACAATCCGGAGCGGGCCAACGGCATGGACCTCGAAGTCGCCATCGAGCACATGACCTACACCGATATGGCTGCAGCATTCGAGAAGGTCACCGGGCATCCGGCGCAGTACATCGACACCGATCTGGACACCTATTGGAACAGTCCGGATCTGAGGGGGATCGCTGATCACCCTGCCGGATACAATGCTGACCCCAACGACAAGAGCACTATGAGCTTCCGCGACAACTTCACGGGCTTCTGGAACGTGTGGAAACACGGAATCATCACCAGGGACTACGCCCTGCTCGACGAAATCCACCCCAACAGGATCAGGAGCGCGGAGGAGTGGTTCCGTCGCGAAGACCAGCTGGGAAGGGAACTCGGCAAGGGAAGCCTCTGGGAGAGGGTCCAGCCGGAGAACTGGACCGCCGACTCCGCGGTCCTCAAGAGCAGCGCGGATTTCAGGACGGGCAAGTTGTAGACAGGCGAGCCGGTGTTGGCTCGGTATCCGCTGCGCGACGAGACCTCCCAGGCCTCCGGGACGGCCAGGAATCCGGCGATCCGACATCCTGGCAGTGCTCTATATCACTCGCGCTCCCTCCAATAGTTCATTTGAAGTAACTGGTTCGGTTGCGGAACTGTTGCCGGGACAGCCCCACCACACCCCGCGGAGGACTTCATGCCTGCGATCAGTACGGCCAACACCGCAAGCGAGAGGGTGCGCTCGGCCACCACCACGAGGAAGGGGTGTCGAGGCGGTTGATGTCCGTGGGCGCACCTGGCGCTCTTGGGCCTTGGTGTGCTGCCCGGGGACGTTCATGACGGGCGACCGGTCCGCCAAACGCTGGGCACCCCGTGAGGTGCCGACCGCCCCGCCAGGCCCACCCGCTCCAGCCCGAGGGCGGCTTCACAATTCGTCAGAAGCGCCCCTGTGTGAGCGCTCGACGCCACGGGCCCCGTAGACGATGGCCGCGTGCTGGTGCGACCGCTCCCGGTAGATCAGCAGTCTCATGACGGCCGTTCCCAGCCGCATGCGCACCAGCATGTCCGCGAATACCGCGTACACCACGCCGCCGCCGAAGAGCTTGATGGTCAGCACATCGCTCATCCCGATCGTCGCGAGCGGCACGCACATCTGCACCACGGCGGTCGCGACCAGGTGGCCGATGGACTGCGGCCCGGTCGCCACGGCTTCGCGATGGCCTTCAGTGGCAGCAGCACTGACCTGAGCGCGTCGGAAGCGAGTCGTTCACTTGCCCCGCGGAAACCGATCTGTTTTCCTAGGGGAAACAGATCGGTTTCCCATCGACGTGAAGCCCATGACCAGCGACTAAGGGAAAAATGACTACTACCATCGATCGTGGGGCGTCCGCCTCCGAGAAAACAGACACGGGCCGCCGCGGCTCACATGCCGTGCGCTGGTGGGTGCTCGTCGTGCTGGGCGTGGCACAGCTCATGGTCACGCTCGATGCGACCGTCGTGAACATCGCCCTGCCCGCAGCGCAGCATGACCTCGGTTTCAGTGACGGCAGCCGGCAGTGGGTCATCACGGGGTACGCCTTGGCGTTCGGCAGCCTGCTGCTGCTCGGGGGCCGCCTCGGTGACCTGTTCGGCCGACGTACGACCTTCGTGACCGGCCTGATCGGCTTCGCGGCCGCATCCGTCGTCGGCGGCGCGGCCGGCAGCTTCGAAATCCTCGTCGGTGCGCGTGTGGCCCAGGGTGTCTTCGCTGCACTGCTCGCTCCCGCGGCACTCTCACTGCTCAGCGTGACCTTCACTGAACCGGCCGAGAGGGCGAAGGCCTTCGGCATCTTCAGTGCGTTGTCCGGTGCGGGCGCCGCGGTCGGACTCCTGCTCGGCGGCATGCTCACCGAATGGGCGTCATGGCGCTGGGTGATGTACGTGAACGTCATCTTCGCGGCCGTCGCGCTGGCCGGTGCGTTGCTGTGGCTGGCCAAGCCTGCGGTGACCGAACGACCCAAAATCGACATTCCTGGCTCAATCGTGGTGAGCGCCGCGCTGTTCGCCATCGTCTACGGATTCGCGCACGTCGAATCCACCAGTTGGACCGACCCGGTCGCCCTCGGCTCCATGATCAGCGGCGTGGTGCTGCTCGCGGTCTTCGCGTGGCTGGAGCTCAGGGTCGCGCATCCGCTGCTGCCGCTGCGAGTCGTGCTGGACCGGACCCGAGGTGGATCGTTCCTGGCGGTGTTCGTCCTGGGCATGGGAATGTTTTCGATCTTCCTGTTCCTGACCTACTACCTGGAGGCCGGCATCGGCTACTCGCCGATCGAGGCCGGTCTGTCCTTCCTGCCGATGGTCGGTGGCATCGTTGCCTCGTCCACCACGGTGCCTTCGCTGCTGCTGCCCAGGGTCGGCCCGAAGATCGTGGTCAGCGTCAGCTTCCTGGTCGCCGCATCCGGCATGGCCCTGCTGACCCAGCTCGCGCTGGACAGTACCTACGTCGCCCACATCATGCCCGGCATGATCCTGCTGGGTCTCGGCATCGGCGGGGTGATGACCACCGCGTTCCAGGGTGCGACCGCAGGCGTGCACCACGAGGACGCGGGCGTCGCCTCGGCGCTGATCAACACCAGCCAGCAGGTGGGTGGCTCGATCAGCACGGCGCTGCTGACCACCGTTGCCTCATCGGCCACGACCGACTACCTGACCTCGCACAAGCCTGGCGCACTGACCGCGGCGCAGGCCGGGGTCGAGGGCTACACGGCCACCCTGCAGTGGGGTGCCGGGATCTTCGTGGTCGGTGCCGTGCTCGCGGCGTTCCTGATTCCGAATCGGGCTCTGGCGCCGTCGGAGGGCGAGCTCGTGATCGCCCACTGAGCCCGAATCCACCGTGGTGAGAAATGCACCCCGATCGAGGCGCCGCCCGGCTTCTCCCGCTTCCTCGCGGAGTTCGGGTCGCTGCGACAGATCACCAGCGGTATCCGCGCGATCCTCTCCTGCGACGCCCGAGGCGGCGCGGCCCTGGTCCGGTGCTGGATGATGACGGCTGCCGACCTCACTGCGGCCGCGCTCTTCGGCTGCGGGGTGACGCGCCGGTACGAGCCCGGCCGTGGGCAGTGCCGGTGATCACCCCGGCAAGTGTCGTAAACCGATCGGTTTTCAATGAGCCGGAATCGGGTTAACCTCCCAATATGACCACCGAGACGAAGTCAAGCTCCCGAGAGCGGCTGCTGGAGGCGGCGGCCACGCTCACCTACCGAGACGGCGTCAACATCGGCATTGACGCACTGTGCAAGGCGGCGGGGGTCTCGAAGCGCTCCATGTACCAGCTGTTCGAGAGCAAAGGCGAGCTGCTGGCGGCGAGCCTGGAGGAGCGGGCCGCCTCCTATGTGGGGACGCTCCTGCCCGCAGCGGACGACAGCCGTCCACCCCGCGAGCGGATCCTGCACGTCTTCGAGCAGGCGGAATCGCAGGCCGGTGCACCCGACTTCCAGGGCTGCCGGTACCTGGCCGTGCAGATCGAGCTCAAGGATCAGAGTCACCCCGCGAGCCGGGTGGCCCACCGGGTCAAGGAGAACCTGACGGCCTTCTTCCGCACCGAGGCCGAACAGGGTGGGGCGAGCGACCCGGACCTGCTGGCCCGGCAGCTGATCCTGGTCTTCGACGGCGCCAGCGCTCGCGCCGGAATCAGGGCCGACGCGCCGGCGGGGCTTGTCGTTCCCACGGTGACCATCCTGCTCGATGCGGCGGGCATGCGCTGACGTATCGCGCGTACGAGCACTCTCTGCGGCCGATGCGCCGGCCGGAGGCGCCGTCGGCCTCCGGCGGCACCCGGCCGGTGCGCGATCCTCCGGAATCTCGGCCGGTCGACCCCTGCCGAGAGGCGAGGGGGCGTCCTCGGGCTTGCGCCTAGAAACCGATCGGTTTACTGTGGTGAAACTGATCGGTTTCCCGCCGTGGGGGCGGGTCTCGCGACGAGACTCACGAGGAGCGCCGGATGACGACCACCGCGCACGACACCGAGGGGCAGTCGGCGGAACAGAGGCTTCCGGCGAAGCTGGCCGCCCACCCGTCGGTGCAGGCCGTACTCGCCCGGCGCGAGGCCGGTGACGCGGCGAGCCCGCCGCCGGTGATCGACGCGGAATGGCTGCGCGAGCTCTGCCTGGCAGCCGGTGCGGACGACGCCGCCGCGGTCAGCCTGGACCACCCCGACCTGGCCGGTGAGCGCGAGCACGCGCAGGCCGCGCTGCCCGGCACCCGCACGCTGATCGCGATGGCGGTCCGGATGAACCGCGACAACTGCCGCTCTCCGGCCCGCAGCGTGGCCAACCAGGAGTTCCACCAGACCGACGAACAGGCCAACCACGCCGCCCGCAACGTCACCCGAGCACTCCAGGACGCCGGCTACCGCGCGCTCAACCCCTCCGTCGGCTTCCCGCAGGAGATGGACCGCTTCCCCAGTGAGCGGATCTGGGTGGTGGCGCACAAGACGGTCGCGGTGGCCGCGGGGCTCGGCGTGATGGGCCTGCACCGCAACGTCATCCACCCGAAGTTCGGTAGCTTCGTCCTGCTGGTCACCGTCCTGGTGGACGCGGAGGTGAGCGCGTACGGGCAGGCGCTGGACTACAACCCCTGTATCGACTGCAAGTTGTGCGTCGCCGCCTGCCCGGTCGGCGCCATCGCCAAGGATGGCGCCTTCGACGCGCTGGCCTGCACCACGCACAACTACCGAGAGTTCATGAGCGGGTTCACCGACTGGGCGCAGACCGTGGCCGACAGCGAGGACGCCGCCGACTATCGCTCCCGGGTCACCGATTCCGAGAGTGCCTCCATGTGGCAGAGCCTGTCCTCGCCTCCCGGCTACAAGTCCGGCTACTGCGTGGCCGTTTGCCCCGCCGGCGAGGACGTCCTGGGCCCGTACCTGGACGACCGCAAGACGTTCATGGACACCGTGCTGCGACCGCTCCAGGACAAGAAGGAAACCCTGTACGTCCTGCCGGGCTCGCACGCGCAGGAGTACGCCCGGCGCCGCTTCCCCCACAAGCCCGTCAAGGAAGTCACCGGTGGCTGGCATCCCCCGGCGAAACGCTCCGCGTCCACCGACCGAGAGACGCGTACGTCATGAGTGGCATTCACTCGTTCCGCGTCCTGCGCGCCATGCCGCTGTGGATCGCCAACGGCGTCATCACGGGCGTACTCGCGTTGCTGTTCGCCGTGTTCTACGTCGGCGCCAACATCGACCCGGCCGGCCGCATGAAGGAGCTGCCCGTCGGCCTGGTCAACGCCGACAAGGGAGCCGCTGTCGGCGGCAAGCAGGTCAACCTCGGGGCTCAGATCACCGAGTCGATCAAGAAGTCCACCGCCAGCGGGCGGTGCCAGCGAAGCCTCCGGGATGGCCGTCCTGGAGGCTTTCGTATGCCTGGCTCCCACTGGAGGCAGACGTCCCCATCGCGGCTCGACCGAGATCGACTCGGGGTGCCGCCAGAGGAGTCCTGACCCGCTCGACACCGCCTCGACCTCGGCCGATTCGGGGCCAGACAGAGGGCGATGTCCTCTGACTGGCTCCGAGCAGCTCGGGTCGAACCGGGGTCGAATCAGGGCGGTTTCCTTGACTGCCTCCGATCGCCTCTGCAACCCGTCCTAGCAGGTCACAACCGATACGGCTCGCAAAAGCGCAGGTCAGAAAGGTGCTCCAGGAATACCCGGCGTACAGCCCGACTCGTCTGCCGCCACCTGCGCTTTGCCTGGGCGAGGGCCTCTGATCTGTATCGGAGGCCCTTGCCGGTGTGGTGTCGGTGGAGGGGTGGCCGAGGAGGGGGACGACTTCGATGGGACGCCGTCATTGGCAGTTCGGTGGCGTGGGGCGTGGCGGAGCAGGCGGGGAGGGTCCGCGTCAGGCCGGGCCGAGGACGCAGAACTCGTTGCCTTCCGGGTCGGTCAGGACCTTCCACGGGAAGTCGCCCCGGCCCGCGTCGGCGGGCGTCGCGCCGAGGGCCTCCAGGCGGGCCACCTCCGCCGCCTGACGTCGACCGTCAAAGGGGTGGGGCGCCAGGTCGAGATGGGCTCGGTGCCGCACGTCCTTCAGGTGGGGGGTGCGGAGGAACTCCAGACACGGGCCGACACCCTCGGCGGAGCGCAGCAGCCCATGATCGTCGGTCACCTCGTGCGGGGTCCAGTCCATCGCCTCTCCCCAGAACCGCGCCATGGCCCGCGGGTCCGCGCAGTCGACGACCACCGCGGCGATCGGCCCGGTGTCCCGGTAGATCTCCCGAGGCTCCAGGACGCAGAACACGTTGCCCTCGGGGTCGGCCAGAGCTGTCCGCGGGAGGTCGCCCTGGTCCACATCGGCGGGCGTCGCGCCGAGCTCCTTCAGGCGCGCGACCAACTCCGCGTGATGGGCCGCAGAAGTGGTGGCGAGCTCGATGTGCGCGCGGCCTTCCACTGTTTCGGGGTCCGGGACGGCGATGACATCGATGCGGACGGCGGCGGGGTCCGGCCAGGCGGAACCCACGGGCTTGACGCTGGTCGCACCGGGTTCCTCGCTGGAAACACTCCAGCCGAGCGCCTCCGCCCAGAACCGGCCCAGCGCCGAGTCGTCCCGGGCTTTGACATTCACCTCGAAGAGTCGCAGTGCCATGCCGCCGACCCTATAACCACGGGATGAACCGACAGTCGCGGCAGCCGAGTTCGGACGGTCGGCCGGAAGTCGATCACGACCTACGCCGGGCCGGGCCGTTCCCCCCACCCGCGTTGAGCACGAGGGGATCACGTCGCTGATCCCGCCGCCTCAGCTCCCCGCGCCGCGCACTCGCTGGTCGACGAGGGGCTGAGGGGCGCTGTCAGTACGGGTTCCACGTCCTGCGCCATGCGTACGCCTTGGTCAGGGAAAAGGGTGTCCGGCCTGCGCCGACCACGGCGCCCGGGTCTCACGGGTCTCACGGGGCGGTCGTGTCCAGCGATCGGTCCGCCACCCGGGACAGGTGGCGGGTGAAGACCTCCGGCGCGTCCGGGGTCAGGGTCCGCAGGGCCAGCAGTGCCGTGATGGCGACGTCGCACAGTTCGGACTCGACGTCCTGCCAGGTGTGGGTGGTGCCCTTGCGGGGGTTCTGGCCGGTCGCGCCGATCACCGCCTGGGCGGCCTCGCCGACCTCCTCCGACAGCTTCAGCATGCGCAGCAGCAGGGCCTCCCGGCCGCCGACCCGCTGGTCGGCGTCCAGCCAGGTCCACAGGGCGTCGATGGTGGGCCAGAGGTCGGCGGGGGCGGGACGGGGGTCCGGGTGCTGGTCGGTCATGGACGCAGCCTGCCAGGCCGGGAGGGGGACGCGGGTCACTCCTCGAACAGTGCCTCCTGCTCGCCCTCCTCCCGCTTCCGCAGCCGCTGGGTGCGCAGGCCCACGATCACCGCGGTGGCCGCCGCCGTCACGCCCAGGGCCGTGGAGACCATCCAGCCCCGGTTGACCGTGTGGCCGAGAACGTGGTCGAGGGAGAGGCGGCCGGGGCCGGTGATGGCGAGGGCCGCGCCGGTCAGGCCGAGGGAGGCCGCGTACTCGTAGCCGCCGCTCTGTGCGAAGAAGCCGTTGGGTACGTGGACGGCGGACGCGCCCGCCATCGCGCCGGCCGCCGCCGCGCCCGCCGCCGGGGTGGCCAGGCCCAGCGCCAGCAGCGTGCCGCCGCCGGTCTCCGCGAGGCCCGCCGCCGTGGCGCTCGCCTTGCCGGGCATGTAGCCGACGGACTCCATGAACTGGCCGGTCCCCTCCAGGCCGTGCCCGCCGAACCAGCCGAACAGCTTCTGTGTGCCGTGGGCCACCAGCACTCCTCCGGTGCCCAGCCGAAGCAGCAGCAGGCCCAGATCACGTCGGTCGAAACTAGTCACGGTGAACTCCAGACGACGGCGATGACCCCCTCCGCGTGTCCACCGTCGCACCCTTCACACCCGTTCGGCCCGTCCTGGGCGCCGTTCGGGTGGCGGGCCCCCGGGAGCGGTGTGACGCTGACGCGTATGACGATCCAGACCGGAAAACTCACCGACCCGGCCGTCCGGGCCTTCGTCGCCGCCGTCAACGCCCATGACCGGGAGGCCTTCCTGGCCCTCCTCACACCCGACGCGACCATGGCGGACGACGGTTCCGACCGTGACCTCGGCGAGTGGATCGACCGGGAGATCTTCTCCTCCCACGGCCACATGGAGGTCGACAACGAGTCGAACGGCGGCCGCGTCCTCCTCGCCCGCTACAGCAACGACACCTGGGGCGAGATGCGCACCAAGTGGCGCTTCGTCGTGGAGGACGACGGACGGATCTCCCGCTTCGAGACCGGGCAGGCGTAAACAGCCGGCCGGCGGCCGGGCCCTTGCCTTCGGGTGCGCTCGAACTCGTAGCGTTCCCGGGCATGGAGAACAACCGGACACTGGGACGAAGCGGCATACAGGTCAGCGCCCTCGGCTTCGGCTGCTGGGCCATCGGCGGTGAGTGGCAGGACCCCGACGGGCAGCCGCTCGGCTGGGGCACGGTCGACGACGAGGAGTCCGTACGGGCGGTGCGTCGCGCCCTCGACCTCGGCGTCACCTTCTTCGACACCGCCGATGTGTACGGCGCCGGGCACAGCGAACGCATCCTCGGGCGGGCCCTCGGCAAACGGCGGGACGAGGTCGTCGTCGCCACCAAGTGGGGCAACCTCTTCGACGAGCGCACCCGGACGCTGTACGGGCAGGACGCGTCCGTCGAGCACGCGCGTGCCGCCCTCACCGCCTCCCTCGCCCGGCTCGGCACCGACCGCGTCGACCTGTACCAACTGCACCTCTCCGACGCCGACCCCGCGCAGGCGGCCGAACTGCGCGACCTGTGCGAGGAGTTCGTGTCGGAGGGGCTGGTCCGCGCCTACGCCTGGAGCACCGACGACCCGGCCCGCGCCGCCGTGTTCGCCGAGGGACGGCACTGTGCGGCCGTCCAGCACGCCGCCAACGTGCTTCAGGACGCGCCCGAGATGCTCGCCCTGTGCGAGGAGCTGAACCTCGCGAGCGTCAACCGCAGCCCGCTGGCCATGGGGCTGCTGGGCGGGAAGCGCCGGGCCCGGCAGCCCCTGGAGGCGGGGGACATCCGCAGCCGTCCGCCGGCCTGGCTGAAGGGGTTCGCGGACGGGTCCGGTGCGGATCCGGAGTGGCTGGACCGGGTCGAGGCCCTCCAGGACGTCCTCACCAGCGGCGGCCGTACGCTCGCCCAGGGGGCCCTCGCGTGGTTGTGGGCGCGCAGTCCGCGGACCGTGCCGATCCCCGGCTTCCGCTCGGTCGACCAGGCGGAGGAGAACGCGGGCGCGATCGCCAAGGGACCGCTCACCGCCGAGCAGGCGGCCGAGGCCGACCGGATACTCGGGCGGTGAGAGTCCACCTCACCGGGCGGTCACCTCACCGGGCGGGTGCGGCTCACGGGACGGGTACGCCCTGCCGGGTTGGCGCGGCCGACCGGGCCGGTACGTGGCCCGAGCGCCCGGAACTCCCCGTGGTGCGGCAGCCGTTCCACGGTCCGGTGCGTACCCCGCGGTATCCCGCGGGGCCCACCCCCATCCGGTGCCGTGGAACGGCTGCCGTCCTCCCCCTCGGTGCGGTCGGTGGAAGCCCGGCCCCCAAGTGTGAAGCTCTTGTGGAGATGGGTCGAGCATAAGCCTCCGACCGGACGTAAGGGTACGGACTGTCGCATTCCGCTTGTGGAGGTTGACCGTTCAGCCACGTCCCACGTACGGCATCGCCGTCGCCAGCACCGTCGCGAACTGCACGTTCGCCTCCAGCGGCAGCTCCGCCATGTGCCGTACGGTGCGCGCCACGTCGGCGACGTCCATCACCGGTTCCGGCGCGATCTCACCGTTGGCCTGGAGCGCCCCCGTCTGCATGCGGGCCGTCATGTCGGTCGCCGCGTTGCCGATGTCGATCTGCCCGACCGCGATGCCGTACGCCCGCCCGTCCAGCGACAGCGACTTGGTGAGACCGGTGAGGGCGTGCTTGGTGGCGGTGTAGGGCGCCGAGTGCGGGCGGGGCGTGTGCGCGGAGACGGAACCGTTGTTGATGATCCGTCCGCCGCGCGGGTCCTGCTCCTTCATCTGCCGGTACGCCGCCTGCGCGCACAGGAACGCCCCGTTGAGGTTGGTGTCCACCACGTGCCGCCAGGCTTCGTGGGGCAGGTCCTCGAAGGGCACCCCTCCCGGGCCGAACGTCCCCGCGTTGTTGAACAGCAGGTCGAGCCGCCCGAACCGGTCGCGCACGGCGGCGAAGAGCGCCGCCACGTCGTCGGGGCGTGAGACGTCCGTCCGTACGGCGAGACGCGCGCCCTCGGGCACCAGCGCGGCCGTCTCCTCCAGTGTCTCGGCGCGGCGGCCCGCCAGGGCCACCGACCAGCCCGCGCGCAGCAGTTCCACGGCCACCGCGCGGCCGATACCGGAACCGGCGCCGGTGACCACGGCGATCCTCGTCCGCCGGGAAGCCTGTTCGGCGGTTCGCATGGCGTTGTTCATGGGCCCGCAGCGTACGGCAGCGCCCATCACGCGGAACGCGTTCGTCCACCATCCGGCGAGACCGGCCCGCGGGCCGGACCGCCCGCCTGAGCCGGGGGTATCGCCCACCTGAGCCGGGGTATCGCCCGCCTGAGCCGGGCGCGCCGATCAGCGCGGCCGCGTCCTACGTCACCTGGTCGGCCGGCGGCCAGGCGTCGCCCCAGTCGGCGTCGCGCGCCGCCTTGTACAGGTCGCCGTGGCGCTTGGTCACCGTCGTCCGGTCCAGCCGCTCCTCGGCCTCGCACAGGTCGAGGAGCACCTGGCCCTTGCGGATCTGCGGCCGTCGCACCACCCGGGAGGGGGCCGGGTCGACCGGGAAGCGGGCGGCCGCGACGTAGCTGAACTTCTCGTCCTCGTAAGGCAGGGAGCCGCCCTTGACCTGCCGGTGCAGCGAGGAACGGCTGACCCGCGCCGAGAAGTGGCACCAGTCGGTACCCGGGGCGATCGGGCAGGCGGCGCTGTGCGGGCAGGGCGCGGCGACCCGGAAACCGGCGGCGACGAGGCGGTCGCGGGCCTCGATGATCCTCGCGTAGCCGTCCGGCGTGCCGGGCTCGACGATCACCACGGCCTGCGCGGCGGCCGCGGCGGCGTCCACGAGGGCGGCGCGGTCGCCGGCGGGCAGCTCGTTCAGGACGTAGGAGACGGTGACCAGGTCGGTGGCGTCGAGGGTGAGCGCCGAGCCGATGCGGGCGCGCCGCCACCGGACGTCCCGCAGCGCCGGGTTCGCGGCGGCGATCTCCCGGCCCAGGGCCAGCGCCGGCTCCGCCCAGTCGAGGACGGTCACCGGACGCTCCCCGTCCCAGGTCGCGGCGACCGCCCAGGTCGCCGCGCCGGTGCCGCCGCCGACGTCCACATGGCTGCCGGGCGCCCACTCGGGCACGGCGTCCGCGAACGCCTCGAGCGCCGAGCGCACCGCCTCGAAGGTCGCCGGCATCCGGTACGCGGCGTACGCGGCCACGTCGGCGCGGTCGCGCAGGATGGGGGCGTCGGTGGGGGTGGCGCCCCGGTAGTTGGCGATCAGCCGGTCCACGGCTGCGGCGGCCTGCCGGGGCGGAAGACCGTCGAGCAGGGCGCGGAGGGCGTCCGCCGGGGATACGGGGTCGTTCACCCGGCGATTGTATGTGCGCCGACGCCGACCCCGACCTCGCCGGGGGCTCCGCCCGAGACCCCGGGACGTGTGCCCCCGGTCTTGGTCGGTGAGGGGCGACTTCGGTCGGCCGAGAGGCGACCGTCGTCGGCCCGGGGTTGCCGCCCGGGGCTCCCGGGGGACCTGTGTCCACCGGGCCCCCGTCTCGGTCGGCCGAGGGATGACCGCTGTCGGCGTAAGGCTGCCCGCCCGGGACTCCCGGGGGCCTGTGCCCACCGCGCCCGCGACTTGGTCGGCCGAGGGGCGACCGTCGTCGCCTCGGGGGGCTGCCGTGTCGGGCCCCCGGGACCTGTGCGATCCCGGCCCTCCGTCTCGGTCGGCCGAGACGGACCGCCGTCGACCCGGGGGCTGCCGCCCCGGACCCCCGCCGCGGTCCCGAACGGGCTCTCGTCCTCGGATCCCCAGAGTTGGCAACGCCGGACGGACTGATCGCACCCCTCGTCGGCAGGGTCCCCGACGGGCTGATCGCGCCCACCCTGGTCCGCTGGTCTCGGCCGGGCTGATCGCGCCCACCCTGGTCCGCTGGGTCCCGACTGGGCTGGTGGCACTCCCAGCCTGGTCCGCTGGTCTCGGCCGGGCTGGTGGCACTCCCACCCCGCCCCGCAGGATCCCGGCCACGCTGACGGCACTCCCACCCACCCCGCCCCGCAAGGTCCCGGCCGAGCTGACGGCACCCCCAGCCCCGCCCACAAGGTCCCGAACGGACTGACCGCACCCCCCGGCAGGGCTCCGGCCGAGCCGCTCTCACCCCACCCCCCCGGCAGGGTTCCGGCCGAGCCGCTCTCACCCCACCCCGCCCCCAGGATGCCGAACTCACACGCCCCCGGACGGGCTCGGGATCACCGCCCGCGCCAAGCGCGTCGCCGCCCGCGCCCGCGGTCTGCTGTCCGGCTCGCGGCGTCTCGGGTGCACCGTGTTCGCCAGCAGCACCAGGAACGTGTCCGTCGCCGGGTCCAGGACCAGCGACGTCCCCGTGAACCCCGTGTGCCCCGCCGCGCCCCGGCCCGCCAGCTCGCCCATGAACCACGGCTGGTCCACGGCGAAGCCCAGGCCCGGTGGGGTCAGGAGGAGTTCGACGAAGTCGGGGCCGAGGATGCGCGCGGGGCCGTAGGAGCCGCCCGCCAGCAGGGTCCGGCAGAACACGGCCAGGTCGCGGCCCGTGGAGAACAGGCCCGCGTGACCGGCCACCCCGCCCAGCGCCCAGGCGTTCTCGTCGTGGACGACGCCCCGCAGCATGCCCCGGTCGGCCTTGGCCCAGGGGCGTCGCTGGTCCTCGGTGGCCGCCGCGCCGGGGCACGGGCCGAAGCCGGTCGACGTCATCCCCAGCGGCCGGGTGATCCCGTCGTGCACGAGGACGTCGAGGGCGCGGCCGGTCAGGCGTTCCAGGAGCTGCTGGAGCAGCAGCATGTTCAGGTCGGAGTAGAGGTAGGTGCCGGGTTCGCCGGTCGGGGCCTCGGCGCGCAGCAGGTCCAGACGTTCGGCGTCGTCCGCGCAGTCGTACAGGGGCAGGTCGGGGCGGAGGCCGGACGTGTGGGTGAGGAGCCGGCGGACCGTGATGTCGTGCGCGGCGGCCGCGCGGAAGTCGGGCAGGTAGGCGCCCACCCGGGCGTCGATGCCGAGGGTGCCCCGCTCGATCTGCTGGACCGCCGCGACCGCCGTGAACAGCTTGGTGAGGGAGGCCAGGTCGAAGGGGGTGTCGACGGTCGCCGGGACGCGGGCGGAGCGCGGCAGCTCCACGCCGGCGCCCGTCTCGGGGTCGTACCGCGCGTACCGCACCGCCCAGCCCGCCGCCTCCTGCACGGCGATCACCGGGCCGCGCCCGGCGACCACGACGGCGCCCGCCGCCCAGGGGCGGTCGCCGGTGGTGAGGGCGTGGACCTCGCGGACGAGGTGACGCATCTCCTCGGGGTCGAGCCCGGCACGTTCCGGGGTGTCGACGCGCAGTCTCGGTGCGCTCAGCTGTCCTCTCCCTCCGCCCCCGCGTTCGTCCAGGGACGGCACATTCCCATGAAGCAGGCCAGGGCCACCAGTGCGGCCGCCAGTTGGACGACGGCCATCGGGACGGCGGTGTCCTCCCCGGCGATCCCCACGAGCGGGGAGGCGATCGCGCCGATGAGGAAGGAGGACGTGCCCAGCAGGGCGGAGGCGGAACCGGCGGAGTGACGCACGCGCATCAGGGCGAGGGTCTGCGCATTGGGCAGGGCGACGCCCATCGCCGACATCAGGACGAACAGGGCGGCGGCCACCGGGAGCAGTCCCACCTCGCCGAACACGCCGGTCGCCATCAGGAGCAGGGCGGTCGCCGCCAGCGTGACGACCGTCAGGCCGGCGGCCAGGACCCGGTCCAGGCGGACCCGGCCCACCAGCACCTTGCCGTTGACCTGGCCGACCAGCACGAGTCCGATCGAGTTCAGGCCGAACAGCAGGCTGAAGGTCTGTGGTGAGGCGCCGTAGATCTCCTGGACGACGAACGGGGAGGCCGAGATGTAGGCGAAGAGCGCGGCGAAGGTGAAGCCGCCGGTGAGGAGGTAGCCGGCGAAGGGCAGGTCGGCGAGCAGGCCGCGCATCGAGCGCAGGGCCTCGCCCACGCCGCCCGAGTGGCGTTGCGCCGAGGGCAGTGTCTCCGGGAGCTTCGCCGCCACCACCACGGCCAGCAGCGCGCCGACCACGGTGAGCACCACGAACACGCCCCGCCAGTCCGTCACCCGCAGGATCTGCCCGCCGATCAGCGGCGCCACGACCGGGGCCACCCCCGAGACCAGCATCAGGGTGGAGAAGAAGCGGGCCATCGCCACGCCGTCGTACAGGTCGCGTGCCACCGCCCGCGCGATCACGATGCCGGCCGCGCCCGCGAGCCCCTGCGCCAGCCGGAAGGCGACCAGCATCTCGAGCGTCGGGGCCAGCGCGCACAGCGCGGTCGCCACCACGTACACGGCCAGTCCGGCGAGCAGCGGGCGCCGGCGCCCCCAGCGGTCGCTCATCGGGCCGACCACCAGCTGCCCCAGGGCCATGCCGGCCAGGCAGGCGGTCAGCGTGAGCTGGACGGTCGCGGCGGGCGCGTGCAGGGCGCGGGTGACCTCCGGGAGTGCCGGGAGGTACATGTCCATCGCGAGCGGTGGAGTGGCGGTCAGGCCGCCCAGGACGAGGACGAGGAGCAGCCCGGTCCGGCGCTGTGTGCGCGGCGGCCGCCCCGTCCTCGGCTCGGCCGTGTACGACACGCCCGGTACCGGCGCCCCTCCCTCGGGCATGTGGCCCCTCCCTCTCCGAAGTCTCCGGCACTTATGCTCTCAGCTCGAACGGACTGCTGGGACGGCACGAGGGTGGGGCGGATGACGACGGACAGCGTGCGGTGGGGAATCCTGGCGACCGGCGGGATCGCCGCCGCCTTCACGGCGGACCTGATCGACCTGCCGGATGCGGAGGTGGTGGCGGTCGCCTCGCGCACCGAGGCCTCGGCGCGGGCCTTCGCCGATCGCTTCGGGATATCCCGGGCGTACGGCGACTGGGACGCGCTGGCCTGGGACGAGGACGTCGATGTCGTCTACGTCGCCACCCCGCACGCCGCCCACCGGGCCGCCGCCGGCCTGTGCCTGAAGGCCGGACGGAACGTGCTGTGCGAGAAGCCGTTCACGCTGAACGTCCGCGAGGCGGAGGAACTCGTCGCGCTGGCCCGGGACAACGGGCGCTTCCTCATGGAGGCCATGTGGATGTCCTGCAACCCGCTGATCCGCCGTCTGAAGGCGCTGGTCGACGACGGCGCGATCGGCGAGGTGCGGACCGTGCAGGCCGACTTCGGGCTCGAAGGTCCCTTCCCGCCCTCGCACCGGCTGCGCGACCCCGCCCAGGGCGGCGGCGCCCTCCTCGACCTCGGCGTCTACCCCGTCTCCTTCGCCCAGCTGCTGCTGGGCGAACCCGCCGGCATCTCCGCGCAGGCCGTGATCTCGGCCGAGGGCGTCGACCTCCAGACGGTGGCCGCCCTGTCCTGGGAGTCCGGCGCGCTCGCCGCCCTGCACTGCTCCGTCGTGGGCGGCACGGGCACCTCCGCCTCCGTGACCGGCTCGCGCGGCCGCATCGACATCCCGTCCGGCTTCTTCCACCCCGACCGTTTCGTGCTGCACCGCGCCGGCCGCGACCCGGAGGAGTTCGCCGCCGATCCGGCCGACGGTCCGCGCACCACCTTCCGGCACGAGGCCCGCGAGGTCATGCGCGCGATCCGGGCCGGCGAGACCGAGTCCCCGCTCGTCCCGCTCGACGGCACCCTCGCGGTGATGCGCACGCTGGACGCGATCCGGCGGCGGATCGGGGTCCGCTATCCCGGAGAGGCCGTGTAGACCCTCCGTCGAGCACGTCGGCGAGACGCCCCGTCTCACCCCCTTGGTACCGTCGTCCCATGGTCACCCAGTCCGGAAAGCCGGCCCCCGACACCACCCGCCGTAGCGAGCGGTCCCGGCGCGCCATCTACGAAGCCGCCCTCGCCCTGGTCGCGGAGGCCGGCTACCCGAGAACCACGATCGAGGGCATCGCCGCCCGCGCGGGCGTCGGCAAGCAGACCATCTACCGCTGGTGGGGCTCGAAGGCCGACGTCCTGCTGGAGGCGTTCCTCGACCTCGGCGAGCAGGCGGCCGAGGCCGCGGGGCAGGAGCCCTACGCCATCCCCGACACCGGCGACCTCGCCGCCGACCTCAAGGCCGTCCTGCGCGCCACCGTCGACGAACTCCTCGACCCCCGCTTCGAGGCCCCCTCGCGCGCCCTGGCCGCCGAGGGCCTCGTCAACGAGAAGCTCGGCCGCGAGTTCGTCGCCAAACTCCTCGAACCCCAGCTCCAGCTGTACGTCGACCGCCTGCGCTCCGCCCAGGACGCCGGGCACGTCCGCACCGACGTCGACCCGCGCATCGCCCTGGAACTCTTCGTCTCCCCGCTCGCCCAGCGCTGGCTCCAGCACACCGGCCCGATCTCCCACGAGTACACCGACACCCTCGTCGACTACGCCCTCCACGGCCTCGCACCCCGGTAGCGCCGTGTCCCTTCGGCCCCGCGAGACCCATCCGTACCGCTCGTCCCACCTGCCCCTATTGCGGGGTCCGGACCCCCGATGCGCAGGATGGTGGGACGATAGGGCATGCTGTCCGCACCACGGCGAGGCGAGGGGATAGATGAGCGCGGAGTTCGGTGGCCGCACCGGCCGGCAGGGCAAACTCTCCCAGTGGCTGCGGGGACGCCGCCCGAAGGACGCCGCCGACGACGGCGGCCGTGAGGCCCTGCTGCTCGCCGCCGCCGAAGCGGGACTTCCTCTCGCGCCCGCCGCGTACCCGGCCCCCGGCTACCGCTGCTCCTGCGACCGGGTCGGCTGTCCCACCCCCGCCCGGCACCCCGTCTCCTTCGCCTGGCAGACGCAGTCCACCACCGACCGCGCCCAGATCGAGCGCTGGGCCCGCCACCAGCCGCAGGCCAACTTCATCACCGCGACCGGCATGGTGCACGACGTCCTGGACGTGCCCCGGGAGGCCGGCCAGGAGGCCCTGGACCGGCTGCTCGGCTCCGGCGTCGAGGTCGGCCCGGTCGCCGTCGGCGACGACGGCCGCATGTTCTTCTTCACCCTCACCCGCGGCACCCCCGAGGACGAGGACGAGTGGTGGCCCTGCGAGCTGGACTGCCACCCCGAGACCATGGACGAGCACCCCGGCCTGCGCTGGCACTGCCGGGGCTCCTACGTCCTCGTCCCGCCCGCCCGCCTCCCCGGCGACGACGACCGGGCGGTGCACTGGCTCCGCGGCCCCGAGCACCCGCTGCCCGACCCGCTGACCCTCCTGGAGCCCCTGACGGACGCCTGCGCCAGGTACGCCGACGAGAAGCCCGACCAGGCCACGGCGACCTGGCCCCTACGGCACTGAAGCGCGCCCCGCGCTCGCGCCGCCCGGCGGGACCGGGCGGACGCCGACGGGCTGGTTCACTCGCCCTTGGCCGCCGTCAGCCCCTCCAGCCGGCTCAGCAGGGACACCTGCCCGTCCCCCGAGCCCTTCGCCGGGTCGAGGGCGACCTCGTTGGCGACGAACTCCATCGTCAGCGACTGCGTGATCTCACCGGTCGTCAGCGCCCGCACGTTCTCGTTCGGCGTCGGCACCGTGGCGCCCGCCGCGGCCGTCTGCTTCACGAAGTGGTGCGTGGTGAAGAACACCAGCGCGCCGCCGTCCGTGGTGCGCAGCGCCAGCGGCGCGAAGTCACCGCTGGTCAGCGCCTCGTCGATGTACTGCGTGGCCAGTCCCGGCTTGCTGGAGTTCTTCGCCCGCGCCGAGCGCAGCTCACTGGTGTACGTGCCGTCCGCGAAGGTGCCCCCGCCGTTCTGGAGGTAGGTCGCGTAGTCCTCGCTCAATTCCTCGGGCGGGCGCGTCAGTCCGGCGGAGTCGGCCGGTACGGCCTCGGCCCAGCCGTCCTTGTCCTTGGTGAACTCCGGCAGCGCGCCCGGCGCCACCAGTGTCAGGTACGCGGCCTGCCACGGGTCGGCCAGGGCGTTGCGGGTGAACACCAGCAGCCAGCGCGCGTCACCGCCCTTGTTGGCCTGCGCGTCGGCGACGAACCAGCGCGGCCAGCCCGCCTTCTTGGGGATGGTGTACCGCACGTCCGTCAGCACCAGCGGCGTGTGCTGCGGGTTGCCGTCCGGGTTGTTGACCCGACCGGCCTTCAGCCGCGCCGCGTCGATGGCGCCGAGCGCCCCGGTGGTGTGCTCGGCGTCCAGGGAACCGTCGTACGCCGCGTCGGCCTTGTTGTACGCGGTCGTGAACTGCCGGACCGCCTTGGTGGCTTCGGCCCGGGTGGCGGCGGGGAGCACCTCGCGCTCCCCGTGCACCACCACGCATCCGCTCGCCGTCAGCGAGACGATGGCGAGCGAGGCCGCCACGAGTGCGTTGCTCTCACGCCTGCGGAGCCGTGGACGGCCGGTCGTCAGGCTGCGTTCCCTGGTCATCAGGTGCGTTCACCTTCCCCTTCCCGGAGGCGAACCCTACCGGGGCGAGGAACAGCGCGAGCGTCGGGACCAGGTACAGCAGCCACACCGTGACCTGAAGGACCGTCGGATCGGGCTGGAAGTTGAACACGCCCTTCAGCAGGGTGCCGTACCAGCTGTCCGGCGGGATGGTGCCGCTGATGTCGAAGGCCTTGTCGGTCAGGCCCGGCAGCCAGTCGGCCTCCTGGAGGTCGTGGAAGCCGTACGCCAGGACGCCCGCCGCGACGACCACCAGCATGCCGCCGGTCCAGGTGAAGAACCTGGCGAGGTTGATGCGCAGGGCGCCCCGGTAGAAGAGCCAGCCGAGGAGGACGGCCGTCGCCAGGCCCAGGGCCACGCCGATCAGCGGGCGCGGGGTGCCGTCGCCGGCCGCGTGCACCGACGCCCACACGAACAGCGCGGTCTCCAGGCCCTCCCGGCCGACGGCGAGGAAGGCGGTGGCGACCAGCGCGCCCGTGCCCATCGCGAGGGCCGCGTCCAGCTTGCCGTGCAGTTCGGTCCGGAGGTGCCGGGCGGTGCGCCGCATCCAGAACACCATCCACGTCACCAGGCCCACGGCGAGGATCGACAGGGAGCCGCCGAGCGCCTCCTGCGCCTCGAACGTCAGCTCCTGGGAGCCGAATTCGAGGACGGATCCGAAGCCGAGCGCGACCAGCACGGCGACGGCGATGCCCGCCCACACCGGCTTCAGGGCGTCCCGGCGTCCGGTCTTCACCAGGTAGGCGATGAGGATGCAGACGACCAGGCTGGCCTCGAGGCCCTCGCGCAGTCCGATCAGGTAGTTGGAGAACACGGGCTACGCCTCCTCGGAGAACAGCGTCCGGCCCCACCAGTCGTCCGTGTCCCGGACGCCGGGCGGGATCGCGAAGACCGCCGAACCCACGTGCTGGATGTACTCGTTGAGCGCGTCGGACGCGAGGTTGCGCTGGATGCGGACGAACCCCTCGCGCACGTCCCGCTGGTAGGCGAGGAAGAACAGGCCCGCGTCCAGGCGGCCCAGGCCGTCGGTGCCGTCGGTGAAGGAGTAGCCGCGGCGCAGGATCGTCGCCCCCCGGTTGGAGTCGGGGTGCGCGAGCCGCACGTGCGCGTCGGGCTTCATCGCCTTCAGGAACGGCTCGTCGCGCTCCTTGGCCCGGCCCACGGGAGCGCCCTCGCCCTTGTCGCGGCCGAAGATGTCCTCCTGCTCCTGGAGGGAGGTGCGGTCCCAGGTCTCGATGTGCATCCGGATGCGGCGGGCCACGAGGTAGGAGCCGCCCACCATCCAGTCGGGCCCGTCCTTCTTCCCGACCCAGACGAACTTCTCCAGCCGGCCGGTCTCGGTGCCCGCGATGTTGCGGGTGCCGTCCTTGAAGCCCATCAGGTTGCGCGGGGTCTGCGCCTCGGGCGTGGTGGAGGAGGTCTTGCCGAAGCCGAGCTGCGACCAGCGGATGACGACCTTGCCGAAGCCGATCCGGGCCAGGTTGCGGATCGCGTGCACCGCGACCTGCGGGTCGTCCGCGCACGCCTGCACGCACAGGTCGCCGCCGGTGCGGCTCGGGTCGAGGTTGTCCCCGGCGAACTTCGGCAGGTCGACGAGCGCCTCGGGCCGCTGCCCGTCGAGCCCGAACCGGGCGAACAGGGACGGTCCGAAGCCGACGGTCAGCGTCAGCCGGGACGGCCGGAGACCCAGCGCCTCCCCGGTGTCGTCCGGCGGCGCCTCGGCAAGCCCGCCGTACGCGCCCTCCCCGACCGGCTTCCCGGCCGTCATCCGCCGGGCCGCCCGCGTCCAGTCCTTCAGCAGCTGGACGAACTCGGCGCGGTCGTCGGTGGTCACGTCGAACGCGGCGAAGTGCAGCCGGTCCTGGACGGGGGTGGCGATGCCTGCCTGGTGCGTGCCGTGGAAGGCGACGGCGGCGCCCGCCCCGGCGCCGGCCGGGTCCGCGTCGTTCCCGGTGCGGGCCATCGCGACCGCGCCGCCGGCCGCGGCGGCCCCCAGCGCGAGGCCGGCACCGCCCCAGCCGATCAGCGCGCGCCGGGTCGGCGTGACCGGGGTGCTCTGCGAGTCCGTCAGGTCCGTCATGGCAGCGGCCTCCCGGTTACTTCGCGACGGCGGCGGCGAGCTTGGACAGGGGCTCGGCGAGCGCGTTCACCGCGTCCGACAGCTCCTTGCGCTGGGCCGCGCCGACCTTGTCGTAGGAGGTGAAGTCGTACGAGGCCGTGTTCGCGCGGTACTTGTCCAGCAGCGTGTTGAGCGCGGCGAACTGCTTGTCCAGCTCGGTGACCAGGGCGGGGTCGTTCTCCTCGGCGACCGGCTTGAGCAGCTCGTACGACTTCTGCGCGCCCTCGACGTTGGCCTTGAAGTCGACGAGGTCGGTGTGCGAGTAGCGCTCCTCCTCGCCGGTGACCTTGCCGGTGGCGACCTCGTCGAGGAGTTCCTTGGCACCGTTGGCCATGGAGGTCGGGGTGATCTCGGCCTTGCCGACCCGCTGCTGCCAGTCCGTCAGGTCGGTGACCAGCTGGTCGGCGAGGGTCTTCTCCGCCGTGCCGATCCTCTTGTCCTGCCAGAGGGCCTTCTCCAGCCGGTGCCAGCCGGTGAACTCCTGGCCGGCCTCCAGGCCGTCCGCGCGGACGTCGACCTTCGGGTCGATGTCGCCGAAGGACTCGGCGACCGGCTCGGTGCGCTCCCAGCCGATGCGGGAGGGCGCGTAGGCCTTCTTCGCGGCCTCCAGGTCACCGGACTTGACCGCCGCCACGAACGTCCTGACCTTGGGCAGCGTCTCGTCGGCCTGGGTCTGCGCGTACGCGCGGTAGGCGGCCACGGCCTTGTCCAGGCGCGGGTCGCGCTGGGCGGCGGAGCCGCCGGTGACCTTGAGGTCCTGGCGGATGCCGTCGCCCTTCATGCCCGGCTTGCAGGCGATCTGGTAGTCGCCGGCCTTGACTTCGGCGGTGACCCGCTGCTTGGTGCCCGGGCCGATGTTCTCGCGCTCGGTCACCACCCGGTCGTCGGGGAAGAGGACGTAGACCTCGGTGACCTTGGAACCCTTGTTCTCGATGGCGAGTTCGACGTGCCCGGCGGCGATCTCCTTCGTGGAGGTCTCGCAAGTGTCGTCGGTCGCGGTCACGTTGATGACCCGGTCGCCGTCCTTGGCGTCGCTCTTCTCCGTGCAACCGGTCACGGCGGTCAGGGCCGCGGCGGTGACGGCGGCGGTGACGACGGAGAGTCTGACGGCTCGCATACGGGCTCCCGGAAGGTGGCTGAAAAGCAGCGTGACAGTGCTCACAAACATTGGTGAGGCTGCCCTAACTTAACCGAGGCGTACCTGCCTGATACCGGTGCGGTCCGTGATTCAGCTCTCATAGACGCTGTATGAGCACGAGATGATCACGAGCTCCCATATCGGGCGCAAAGAATCCGTCAAAGGACAATCAAAGCGCCCCCGAACCGGTCCAACTCCGCGCCGCAGAGCCCCGTCCGGTGCTGCACGGAGGACAGCACGTCCCCGACGGGAACCGGATGGGCCCCAGCCCGGCGGCGACCGGCACGAGCACGAGAAGACCCAGGACCAGTCCGGCGGTCAGCAGCCGGGTGGTCCCGCGCCGTTCTTACCTTTGCTCGCCAGCTCATCGGCGCATCACCGTCTTGCGGCGACGTGACGTCGTGCGAACGCCGGGCGGCCCTCGCCTCCCGCCCGCGGTCATTCCGCCTCCCGCACGATGTTTCAATGCCCGCGTGACTGATTACGACGTGCTCCGCGTCTTCTGCGCGCCCAACGGCGGCTACGGCAACGAACTGGGTGTCGTACGGGAGGGCTCCCTGCTGCCCGAGCGGAGCGACCGGCAGGAACTCGCGGCGAAACTCGGCTTCAGCGAGACGGTGTTCGTCGACGACCCCGAGCGCGGGATCATCGACATCTACACCCCCACCCTGCGCCTGCCCTTCGCCGGCTACCCCTGCGTGGGCGTGGCCTGGCTGCTCGACGTGCCCGAACTCGTCACGCCCGCCGGGGTGGTGGGGGCCCGCCTGGACGGCGAGTTCAGCTGGATCGAGGCGCGCGCGGAGTGGGCCCCGCCGCGCACCCTGCGCCAGTACGCCACCGCCGCCGAGGTCGACGACCTGCCCGTGCCGCCGCGCGGCGAGTGGATCTACGCCTGGGCCTGGGAGGACGAGCCGGCCGGACGGATCCGCGCGCGCGGGTTCCCGGGCCGCGACGACGGCATCGAGGAGGACGAGGCGACGGGCGCGGCGGCCCTGCTCCTCACGGACCGGCTCGGCCGGGCACTGAACATCACGCAGGGCGCGGGGTCGCAGATCCTGACGGCTCCGCAGCCGTGCGGCTGGGTCGAGATCGGCGGGCGGGTCTTCCTGGAGCGCTGACCCCGCGGGCGTCCGTGGTCGTTCGCGCCCCGTACGGGTGGCCCCGGGGCGGCGGGTTCGGTCCGTGGTGGGGACATGGGCCCGGTCCGTCCGCCGGCGCGGCTCACGCCGACAGCGGGAACTCCTCGCCCAGCGCCCGGAACACCGCCGTGTTCAGGGCGAACGCCCGCTTGCACTCGGCCACGATCCGCTGCTTCTCCAGGTCGTCCGCGCGCACCGCGTCCAGCAGTTCCCGGTAACCGCGCTTGAACGCGGCCGGGTTGGTGATCCCCTCGAACACGTAGAAGCGGACGCCGTCGCCCTTCCTCTCGAAGCCCCAGGTCCGCTCCGCCCTGTCGCGGATGATCTGTCCGCCGGAGAGGTCGCCGAGGTATCGGGTGTAGTGGTGGGCGATGTACCCGCCCGGCCACCGCTCGGCGCACGCGCGCACCCGCTCCGCGTACGCCCGCGTCGCCGGCAGTGCGGACAGCCCCGCCCGCCAGTCGGCTCCCCGCAGATGGGCGAGGTCCCGCTCCAGCGCCGGCAGCCGGAACAGCTCCGGCCGGACGAACGGCCCCGCCACCGGATCCGACGTCAGCCGCCCGGCCCCGGCCTCCAGTGCCTCGTACACGAACCACAGCTGCTCGGTGTAGCGCGCGTACGCGTCGACGCCGAGCCGGCCGCCGAGCAGGTCACTCATGAACGTCGAGGTCTCGGCCTCCATGTGCTGCTCGTGGGACGCGGTGCGGATGACTGTCGAGAAGGAGTCCATGGGTCAGATTTTCTATGGTTAGGCTTACCTAAGTCAACGCCTTGCCGACTCGCTGTCGGTAACCTTTCCGACGGCCGGTCGGTAAAAACGTAACCCCACGACGAAAAGCCCGCCCTCCGAGGAGAGCGGGCAGGTGCGCGGGCGCGCCGCGGTACGGGCGGGCGGCCGGGTGGGGCTACGGCAGCGTGAGGATCTCCGCGCCCGTCTCCGTCACCACCAGCGTGTGCTCGAACTGGGCCGTCCGCTTCCGGTCCTTCGTCACGACCGTCCAGCCGTCGTCCCACATGTCGTACTCGTGCGTCCCCAGCGTCAGCATCGGCTCGATCGTGAACGTCATCCCCGGCTGCATCACGGTCGTCGCGTGTGGGCTGTCGTAGTGCGGGATGATCAGTCCGGAGTGGAACGACGAGTTGATCCCGTGGCCCGTGAAGTCCCGCACCACCCCGTACCCGAACCGCTTCGCGTACGACTCGATGACCCGGCCGATGATGTTGACCTGGCGGCCCGGCTTGACCGCCTTGATCGCGCGGTGGAGGGACTCGCGGGTCCGCTCCACCAGCAGCCGGCTCTCCTCGTCGACGTCCCCGACCAGGTACGTCGCGTTGTTGTCGCCGTGCACCCCGCCGATGTACGCGGTCACGTCGAGGTTGACGATGTCGCCGTCGCGCAGCACCGTCGAGTCCGGGATGCCGTGGCAGATCACCTCGTTGACCGACGTGCACAGCGACTTGGGGAAGCCGCGGTAGCCGAGCGTCGAGGGGTAGGCGCCGTGGTCGCACATGTACTCGTGCGCCACCTTGTCCAGCTCGTCGGTCGTGACACCCGGCGCGATCAGCTTCGCGGCCTCCGCCATCGCCCGCGCGGCGATCCGGCCGGCGACGCGCATCGCCTCGATCGTCTCGGGCGTCTGCACCTCCGGCCCGGTGTACGGGGTCGGCGCGGGCTTGCCGACGTACTCGGGACGACGGATGTTTCCGGGCACGGAACGGATGGGGGACAACGCCCCGGGGACGAGCAGTGACTGGCCAGACATGCCAGCGAGTCTAACCAGCGGGCATGGGGGAACATGTCGGTGGCGAGAGGAGCTGGTCATGGCCCTGTTCAAGAAGCGGACCGTCGGCAAGCCGGGTGAGTGGTACTACTGCCTGGAGCACAAGAAGGTCGAGGAGGGGCCGGAGTGCCCGGCCAAGGACCGCTTCGGCCCGTACACGACCCGAGGCGAGGCCGAGCACGCGATGGCGACCGCCCGCGAGCGCAACCTCCAGTGGGAGAACGACCCCCGGTGGCACGACGCCCCGGCAGCCGGGACCACGGACGACGACTGACCGGACCCGCGCCGGTGCGGCGACCGCCGTGCGGATGGGCACCGGCGGCGGATGCGGCACCGGCGCGGGACGGCCGCGCGGTGCGGGCCGGATGGCCCGGGGCTCGCCGGACGGGTGCCCCGCTGGGCGAGGCGCTCCGCCGGCGAAGCGCTCCGCCGGACGAGCTGCTCCGCCGGGCGAGGCGCTCCGGACGGGGCGGGAAGGGGCGCGGGCGGGGGACGGTCACCAAGGGGCGGGCGGCGGGGCCGTCAGGGACTCCGCCAGCCTCGACAGCCGGTCCCGGAAACGCCGGCGTCCCTTCCGGGAGGGCACCATGTGCTCGCCCGCCGCCGCGCTCACCAGGTGCTGCACGGTGTCCAGGTCCAGCTCGGAGCCGTCCGGCACGGCCAGCGTCTCGTGCGCCAGCGCCGTCAGCTCCGCCTCGCCGGGACCGAGGGCCAGCACGGTCACCCCGGCCCGCCGCGCGTCCGACACCCGCTCCAGCAGCGGCGCGTCCCCCTCCGGCGACACCACCAGCAGGGTCTCGCCCCGCCGGGCGGCCTCGATCCGCCCCAGGCCGACCGCGAGGTGCGCCGGACCGGAGGGGCGCGGGTGATGCCGCACGAGAGTGGGGGCCAGCTCCGGCGTACCGGACCACGCGGCCTCGTCCACCAGGTGGGCCGCCAGGTGCCAGGGCTCGTACTCCGCCGTGCCCACCAGCAGCAGCCCGCCCCCGTGCGACACGACGGACCCGCGCAGCACCGCCGCGAACCGTCGGGTGGCCCCCAGCCACTCCGTTCCGGCGAGCACCTCGCGCAGCAGCGCGACCCGTACGGCGTCCATGCGACCGCATCCTGCCGCAACGGTTCGCCTCCGGCCCGGCGTTCGCCGCCGATTCCCCCGACCGGGGAACGCGACGGCCGCCACCCCCGCCCGGTCGGGGCGCCGACGCGCACGTAAAGTCGGCCCATGACCTCTACCGACAGCGCACAGACCGCCCCCGCGAAGGCCCCCGCCAAGGACCCGTGGGACCTTCCCGACGTCTCGGGGCTCGTCGTCGGCGTGCTCGGCGGGACCGGGCCGCAGGGCAAGGGCCTCGCGTACCGGCTCGCCAAGGCCGGCCAGAAGGTGATCATCGGTTCGCGGGCCGCCGACCGCGCCCGGGCCGCCGCCGAGGAGCTCGGTCACGGTGTCGAGGGCGCCGACAACGCCGAGACCGCGCGCCGCAGCGACATCGTGATCGTCGCCGTACCGTGGGACGGCCACGGCAAGACGCTGGAGTCCCTGCGCGACGACCTGGCCGGCAAGCTCGTCGTCGACTGCGTCAACCCGCTCGGCTTCGACAAGAAGGGCGCCTACGCGCTGAAGCCGCAGGAGGGCAGCGCCGCCGAGCAGGCCGCCGCCCTGCTGCCGGACTCGCGGGTCACCGCCGCCTTCCACCACCTGTCGGCCGTGCTGCTCCAGGACCCCGAGATCGACGAGATCGACACCGACGTCATGGTCCTCGGCGAGGAGCGGGCCGACGTGGAGATCGTGCAGGCGCTGGCGGGCCGCATCCCCGGCATGCGGGGCATCTTCGCCGGGCGGCTGCGCAACGCCCACCAGGTGGAGTCGCTGGTCGCGAACCTGATCTCGGTGAACCGCCGCTACAAGGCACACGCGGGGCTGCGCGTCACCGACGTGTGAGCCGTCGTCCCGCATGGGGGACACTGGACGCGCCAGCAGTGTCCCCCGACAGGAGAACGCCCCCCATGCCCCGCCTCGCCCTCTACACCCTCGTGGTCTGCCTGCTCGCCGTCGCCGCCGCGGTCGTCTCCTTCGCCCGAGGCAGCTGGCTGGGCGTCGTCTGGGTGCTGCTGGCGGGCCTGTCGTCCAACATGACCTGGTACTACGTCAAGCGCGAGAAGGTCCGCAGGTCCGTCACGGGCTGACCGAGCAGATCTCCGGCGCGCCCGTCCAGAAGCGGTACAGCTCGTGTCCGCAGTAGGACTCGAAGTCGCCGATCCCGAGGCCGCGCAGTACCCCGTCGACCACGTCGAAGAAGGCGCCGTTGACCGCCGGCAGCCACAGCAGGGCGAACACGAACAGCAGCCCGAACGGCGCGAACGGCTCCACCTGCCGCTTCACGCCGTACGGCAGCCAGGGCTCGATCACGCCGTAGCCGTCCAGGCCGGGCACCGGCAGGAAGTTCAGGATCGCCGCCGTGACCTGGAGCAGGGCCAGGAAGGCGAGCGCGTACCGGAAGTCGGCGGGCACGCCGTCCAGCGCGTCCAGCCAGAAGGGCGCCGTGCACACGAGGGCGAACAGCACGTTCGTCAGCGGACCGGCGGCCGAGATCAGACTGTGCCGCCAGCGTCCCCGGATCCGGCCGCGCTCGATGAACACGGCACCGCCCGGCAGACCGATCCCGCCCATGATCACGAACAGCACCGGCAGCACGATGCTGAGCAGCGCGTGCGTGTACTTGAGCGGGTTGAGCGTCAGGTACCCCTTGGCGCCGATGGAGATGTCCCCGCTGTGCAGGGCGGTGCGCGCGTGCGCGTACTCGTGCAGACACAGCGACACGATCCACGCCGCCGTCACGAACAGGAACACGGCCACACCGGGCTGCGCGGCGAACCCCGTCCAGGTCGCCCACCCCGTGACCGCCATGACGGCCACGATCCCGACGAAGACGGGACTGATGCGCCGGTCACTGCGGCGGGTGAGGGCGGTCGTCATGGGGCTCCCTGAGCTGAGTGCGGGCGTGGAACTGCCCGACCGTACCGGTCGTACGGGCAGAACGTCTCGGGGTCGGTCGTCGGTTCCTGGGACGGTGGGGGTTTCCGGGTGGGTGGGCGGTTTCCCGGGAGGCGGGGGAGGGCGGCCGTGGACCGGATCCGCTCCGCCGCCGCACCGGGGAAACCCCGTGACCCGCCCCGGACCCACCGGAGACAATGGACCCCGTGCGCTACCGCATCCTCGGCACCACCCAGGCACTCCGCTCCGACGGCACCCCCGTCCCCGTCGGCGGGGCGCGGCTGCGTGCGCTGTTGACCGTGCTGGCGTTGCGGGCCGGGCGGACCGTGCCGACGGTGCTGCTGGTGGAGGAGGTGTGGGCGGCCGGGGACCCGCCCGCCGACGCGCCGGGCGCCCTCCAGGCGCTCGTCGGCCGGCTGCGCCGGACCCTGGGTGCCCAGGCGGTGGCCTCGGAGGCGGGCGGTTATCGGCTCACCGCCGCGCCCGACGCCGTCGACCTGCACCGTTTCGAGCGGCTGACCGGCGACGGGCTGCGGGCCCTCGCCGACGGCGACCCCGCCAAGGCGGCCGTCCTGCTCGACGACGCCCTCGCCCTCTGGCAGGGCCCGGCCCTCGCCGACCTGCCCGACCGTACGGCCGAGGCCGCCCGCAGGGAGGCCCGCCGCCTCGACGCACTGCGCGCCCGCCACTCCGCCGCCCTGGCCCTCGGCCACGCCGAGCAGTCGCTGCCCGAGCTGACCGCCCTGTGCGACGCCCACCCCTTGGACGAGCCCCTTCAGGCGCTCCGCCTGCGCGCCCTGCGCGACGCCGGCCGCACCGCCGAGGCCCTCGCCGCCTACGAGGACGTACGCCGCCTGCTGGCCGACCGCCTGGGCTCCGACCCCGGCCCGGAACTCCGCTCCCTCCACGCCGCCTTACTGACCCCGACCGAACTGCCGCCCCCGGGCGGGGCGCGGACGGTGCCGGGGCGGGAGCGGGAGCGGATGGTGCCGGGGCGGGAAGGGACGGCCCGGGAGCGGGAACGAACGACGCCGGGGCCGGAGCGGACGGTGCCGGAGGGGGAGGGGGAGCGGGAGCGCTCCGCCCCGGCGTCCGTCGGTGCCGGCCCGTCCGTCGGGAACCTCCGTGCCCGGCTCACCTCCTTCGTCGGTCGGGAGGCGGAGATCGAGGCCATTCGGGGGGATCTCGCCGACGCCCGTCTCGTCACGCTGTTCGGACCCGGTGGGGCGGGCAAGACGCGGCTGTCGCAGGAGGCCGCCGAGGCGGTACGGGACACCGCCCGGGACGGCGTGTGGCTGGTCGAGCTGGCGCCCGTCGCCGACCCGGACGCCGTACCGCAGGCCGTCGTCACCGCCGTAGGAGCCCGTGAGACCGTGCTGTACGGCGCCGGCGCCGAGGAGATGCGGGCCGCCGGCGAGCGTCACGACGACCCGGTGGAACGCCTCGTCGAGCACTGCGCCCGGCGCCGCATGCTGATCGTCCTCGACAACTGCGAGCACGTCGTCGAGACCGCCGCCCGACTCGTCGAGGAGCTGCTGAAGCGCTGCCCCGGCCTGACGGTCCTGGCCACCAGCCGCGAACCCCTCGGTGTGCCCGGCGAGGTGCTGCGCCCGGTGGAGCCGCTGCCGGAACCGGTCGCGCTGCGGCTGCTCGCCGACCGGGGCGCCGCCGCCCGGCCCGGTTTCCGCGTCGCCGACGACCCCGAGGCCTGCGCCGAGATCTGCCGCCGCCTGGACGGCCTGCCCCTCGCCATCGAACTGGCCGCCGCCCGCCTGCGGATGCTGACGCCCCGCCAGATCGCGGACCGGCTCGACGACCGCTTCCGCCTCCTCACCTCCGGCAGCCGTACCGTCCTGCCCCGGCAGCAGACCCTGCGTGCCGTCGTCGACTGGTCCTGGGACCTGCTCGACGAGGACGAGCGCGAGGTCCTCGGCCGGCTGTCGGTCTTCGCCCGCGGCTGCGACCTCGCCGCCGCCGAGGCCGTGTGCGGCCCGGCCGCCCTCGACGCGCTCGGCTCCCTCGTCGACAAGTCGCTGGTCGTGGCCGCCCCCGCCGCCGACGGCACGATGCGCTACCGGCTCCTGGAGACCGTCGCCGAGTACGCGGGCGAACGCCTCGACGAGTCCGGCGGCCGCCCCTCGGCCGAGCGCGCGCACCTGACGTACTACCGCGAACTCGCCCGCACCACCGAGCCGCTGCTGCGCGGCCCCGGCCAGCGCGCCGCCGTCGACCGGTTCCAGCTCGAGTACGAGAACCTGCGCACCGCGCTGCGCCGGGCCGTCGCCGGGCGCGACGAACAGGAGGCGCTCTGCCTCGTCCTCTCCCTCGTCTGGTACTGGACGATGCGCGACCTGCGCATCGAGGCCCGTACCTGGTGCGGCGAGGTGATGAACCTCGGCCCCGACCCCTTCACCGAGCCCGTCCGCCCCGCCGCCCCGGTGTGGAAGCCCTGCACCGACGCACCGCCGCCGCTGACCGGCGAGGTGCTCGCCGAGGCCCGGCGCGGTGTCCACCTGGCCCACCTCGCCTGCATGGACACCGAGTTGGACGCCTGGCAGAACCCGGTGGCCCAGGCCAAGCTGCGCGTCATCACCGAGACCTACCGGCCCGGCCTCCCGCAGACCTGCCGTGCTCCCGGCCTGTTCTGGTTCTACGCCGTGATGCTCTCCGGCGACATGGGCCGCATCCGCGCCATCATCGACGCCAACGTCCGTACCTGCCGCGAGACCCCCGGCTACGAGTGGGAACTCGCCTCCTGCCTGCAACTGCGCGCCAACCTGCTGGGCAACCGCTCCGACTGGGCGGGCGACGCGGCCCGCGACGCCGACGAGTCCCTGGAGATCTTCCGCCGTCTGGGCGACGCCTGGGGCACCGCCGAGGCCCTCTCCGCCCGCGCCGAGGCCCATGAACGGCTGGGCTCCTACCGCGTGGCCGCCGCCGACTACGAGGACGCCATGGCGCACGCCGAACGGCTCGGCGCCCGCGCCCAGCTGGCGCTCCTCGGGGCCCGGCTGGGCAGCGCGCTGCTGGAGGCGGGCGACGAGGAGCGCGGCGAGCGCATCCTGCGCGAGGTGATCGCCGGTACGGACGGCACGGTCAACGGGGCCATGCCCGCCGCCCGGCTGTTCCTCTCCGGCTGGCTCGGCATGACCGGCCGCACCGGCGAGGCCCGTGAGCACCTGCGGCTGCTGCGCGAGGAGTTCGGCATCGCGCACTTCGTCGTCTTCGACGCCTTCATCCTCGGCGCCGAGGCCTGGCTGGAGGCGGTCGACGGCCGCCACGAGGACGCCCTGCCCGCCGTACGCCAGGCCCTTCGACGGGCCGGCGACCCGCTGTCCCGGGCCATCGCCCCGCCGATGCGCTCCTTCTTCCTGGCCATCGCCGCGATGGCCCTCGCCGGCGTCGACGGCGGCGGCCGTGCCTCGGCCGCCGCGCGCTGCCTCGGCGCCTCCGACCGCCTGCTCCCGCCCCGCCACGTTGCCCCGCGGCTGGAGCGCCACTCCCGGGACCTGGCCGAGGCACGGGCCCGCGCCGCGCTCGGCGACGAGGCGTACGAGGCCGCGTACGCCGAGGGCGGCAGTCTCTCCTACGAGGAGGCCACCGCCCTCGTGTGACGGCACGGGCTCAGCTCTTCGTACGGAACTTGTGGATCGCGACCGGCGCCATCACCGCCGTGAGCCCCACCGACCAGGCCAGCGTCACCCACAGGTCGTGCGCGACCGGACCGCCGATCATCAGCCCGCGCGCGGTGTCCGCCAGGGTGGACAGCGGGTTGTAGTCGGTGAAGTTCTGGAGCCAGCCCGGCATCGAGGACGTCGGCGCGAAGATCGACGAACCGAACTGGAGCGGCATCAGCACCAGAAAACCCATCGCCTGCACCGACTGCGCGTTCTTCATCACCACGCCGAGCGTGAGGAACACCCACATCAGGGCCGATCCGAACACCGCGGACAGCCCGACGGAGGCCAGCAGCCCGCCCCAGTCGGTGATGTCGAACCCCACCAGCACCGCGACGACCATGAGCACCGCCGTCGCGAACAGCATCCGCATCAACTCCACCGCGATCTTGGCGAACAGCACGGAGCCGCGCCCGATCGGCAGGGACCGGAAGCGGTCCATGACACCGGAGTTGAAGTCCTGGTTGAAGCCGGTGCCCACGCCCTGCGCCATGTTCATCCCCATCATGGCCATCAGCCCGGGCACGACGTACTGGACGTACGCCTCCTGACCGCCGCCCAGCGACTGCCCGATCGAGCCGCCGAAGACGTACACGAACAGCAGGACGAAGATCACCGGGAACAGGACGGCGTCGAACATCGACTCCGGGTCCTGCCGGATCCACAGCAGGTTGCGGCGCACCAGCGCGCCGGTGTGCCGCAGATGGGCACGGAGCGGGATGGGCACATCGGCGGCCTTGACCCCGGCCGGAGCGGGAGTGGCGGTGGCGGTGGCGCTCATACGGCGACCTCCTCGCGGGCGTCGGCGGGCACGGCGTCCTGCGGGGCACTGGCGCGGTGGCCGGTGAGGGACAGGAACACCTCGTCCAGGCTGGGCAGTTCGGTGGTGACGGAGGAGAGGGTGATGCCGCGCGCGGTGACCGCGCCGAGCACGGCGGTCAGCTGCTCGTCGCTCAGCACCGGCACCAGCACCGAGTCGCGCTCGGTGTCCACGACGGTGGTGGCGAGCCCGGTGATGCCGAGTTCGTCCAGCGCCCGGGCCAGCGGCCGCAGGTGCGCCGGATCGGCGGGCCGCACCCGCAGCGTCCGGCCGCCCACCCGGGCCTTCAGCTCCTCGATGCCGCCGGTGGCGATGACCTTGCCCCGGTCGACCACGGTCAGCTCGGAGGCGAGCTGCTCGGCCTCCTCCATGTACTGGGTGGTCAGCAGCACCGTCACCCCGTCCCCGACCATCGCCTTGACCTCGTCCCACACCTCGTTGCGGGTGCGCGGGTCGAGGCCGGTGGTCGGCTCGTCCAGGTACAGCACCGCCGGCCGCCCGATCATCGAGGCGGCCAGGTCGAGCCGCCGCCGCATACCGCCGGAGTACGTCCCCGCCGGCCGCCGGGCCGCCTCCGTCAGCGAGAACCGCTCCAGCAGCCCGTCGGCGCGGGCCCGGGCGTCCTTGCGGGACAGGTCGAGCAGCCGCCCGATGAGGTACAGGTTCTCCCAGCCGGGGAGCTTCTCGTCCACGGAGGCGTACTGGCCCGTGAGTCCGATCACCCTGCGCAGCTGCCGGGGCTGCCGTACGACGTCGTAGCCGACGACGGTCGCGCGGCCGGCGTCGGGGGCCAGGAGGGTGGACAGGATCCGCACGAGGGTGGTCTTGCCGGCGCCGTTCGGCCCGAGGACCCCCATGACGGTGCCCTCCCGCACGTCCAGGTCGACGCCGTCCAGTGCCTTGGTCTCCCCGTAGTGCTTGACCAGCCCCCGCACGGTGACGGCGCGGCCCGCGGGACCCGCGCCGCCGGGGTTGTTGTCGATTCGCGTCATGCCGGGAACGGTGTCAGTGCCCGCCGACAGACCGCCGATAGACCGCCGACAGACCACCGACAGGGGTCCGCCGGCGCCGACAGCTCGCCTACAGGCGCGGGAGGGGACGGGCAGGGCGGCGGGGGTGGGAAAACGCGGCAGCCCGCCGACGGGGGAAGATCGACGGGCTGCCCTGGTGCGGAGATGGCTCAGTGAACGCTGTGCTCCTCCTGCGGGAACGTCCCGCCGACGACGTCCTCCGCGAACGCCTTCGCCGCGCCGCTCATGACCGCGCGCAGATCGGCGTACTGCTTCACGAACTTCGGGACCCGCCCACCGGTCAGCCCCAGCATGTCCGTCCACACCAGCACCTGGGCGTCCGTCTGCGGCCCGGCGCCGATCCCGACCGTCGGGATGTGCAGCACGCGCGTCACCTCGGCCGCCAGCTCCACCGGAACCAGCTCCAGCACGACCGCGAACGCGCCCGCGTCCTGCACCGCCTTGGCGTCCCTCAGCAGCTGCGCCGCCGCCTCCTCGCCGCGGCCCTGCACGCGGTAGCCCATGGCGTTCACGGACTGCGGGGTGAGCCCGATGTGCGCCATGACCGGGATGCCGGACTCCACCAGCAGCTCGATCTGCCGGTGGGAGCGCTCGCCGCCCTCCAGCTTCACGGCCCCGACCCCGGCCTCCTTTACCAGCCGGGTCGCGCTGCGCAGCGCCTGCACGGGACCCTCCTGGTACGAGCCGAAGGGCAGGTCGCCGACGATCAGGGCGCGCTGGGTGCCCCGTACGACCGCCGCCGACAGCATGGTCATCTCGTCGAGGGTGACGGGTACGGTCGTCTCGTACCCCAGATGGCAGTTGCCCGCGGAGTCGCCGACGAGGATCACCGGGATCCCGGCCTCGTCGAAGACGGACGCGGTCATCGCGTCGTAGGCGGTGAGCATGGGCCACTTCTCGCCGCGCTCCTTGGCGACGGCGATGTCGCGGACGGTGATACGGCGTGTGCCCTTGCCTCCGTACAGCGCCTTGCTGCCGTCGGAGGCCTTCGTCTGGGCAGCCGAAAGCTGCGTCATTGCAACGGCTCCTCACGTCATCTCGAGGCGCCCTCACGGCGTCCCCGGACCACCTCCATGGTGGCACCTCGTGCCAGGGAGGGCCAGAGTGCCCCCGGTGTGGCCGATGCCTCACCGCGCGCCCCCCGTTGAGCTCGAGGCGCTTACGGCCGCCCGGCCGGGTAAGGCGCCGGTAAAGAGACCTGAAAGGGACCCGAAAGAATTCCGATACGAGACCGTCTCGTATCGAAATCAGCCTAGGGTCGGTGACATGACCACTCCTGCCGACCCGGGCCCCCCGGCCCACCGCATACCCGAAGCGGTGCACCGGCGCCGCTGGGCGATCCTCGGCGTGCTGATGCTGAGCCTGCTGATCGTCGTCCTCGACAACTCGATCCTGAACGTCGCGATCAAGACCATCTCCACCCCCGCCCCCACCGGCCTGGGCGCCACCCAGAGCGAGCTGGAGTGGGCGATCAACTCCTACACGCTCGTCTTCGCCGGCCTGCTGTTCTCCGCCGGTCTCCTCGGCGACCGCGTCGGCCGCAAGAAGGTCCTGCTCGGCGGCCTCGCCGTCTTCGGCGTCGGCTCCGCGCTCGCCGCCGAGTCCGGCTCGCCCGCCCAGCTCATCGCCTTCCGCGCGCTGATGGCCCTCGGTGCCGCGTTCGTGATGCCCGCGACCCTCGCCGTCCTGATGAACGTCTTCGAGCGCGAGGAACAGCCCAAGGCGATCGGGATCTGGGCGGGTGGCGTCGGGCTCGCCATCGCCATCGGCCCCATCACCGGCGGCATCCTCCTGGACCATTTCTGGTGGGGCTCGGTCTTCCTCATCAACGTGCCGATCGTGATCGTCGCCATCGCGCTGATGCTGTGGCTGGTGCCCGACTCCCGCGACCCGCACCCCGGCCGGCTCGACCCGGTCGGCGTCGTCCTGTCCGTCGTCGGCCTGGTCCTCCTCGTCTACGGCATCATCAAGGGCGGCGAGCTGGCCGACTTCGGCGACCCGACCGTGCTGGCGACGATCGCCGCGGGTCTCGTCGTCCTCGTCGCGTTCGTCGTCTTCGAGAAGCGCAGCGACCATCCGTCCATCGACGTCACCTACTTCAACAACAAGGTGTTCTCGGCCGCGATCGCCGTCATCGCGCTGGTCTTCTTCGCGCTGATGGGGGTGACCTTCTTCTCGGTCTTCTACACCCAGAGCGTGCGCGGCTACTCGCCGCTCCAGACCGGTCTGCTGATGCTGCCGCTGGCCGCCGCCCAGATGATCTTCGCGCCGCGGGCCCGGCTCGTCGTCGACCGCTTCGGCATCAAGGCCACGACGACGACCGCCATGCTCGTCATCGCGGCGACACTGGTGGCGTTCGCCACGCTCGACGAGGACACCCCGATCTGGCTGCTGGAGGTCGTCTTCTTCTGCATGGGCGCCGGAATGGCCCACATCATGACCCCGACCAGCGTGGTCATCATGCAGGCCCTGCCCCGGGAGAAGGCCGGCTCCGCCTCCGCGCTCAGCAACACCTTCCGCCAGGTCGGCGGCGCGCTCGGCATCGCCGTCCTCGGCTCCGTGCTGTCGGCGTCGTACCGGGGCGGCATCGAGGACGAACTCGGCACGCTGCCGGCCGGACTGCGCGAGACGGCGGGGGAGTCCATCGAGGCGACCCTGGGCGTCGCGGCGAAGCTCGGTCCCCGGGGCGAGGCGCTGGTCGACCCGGCCAACGCGGCGTTCCTGCACGCCATGCACGTCACCGCGGTGTGGGGTGCCGGGGTGGCGGTCCTGGGCGCGGTGACCGTGGGCCTCTTCCTGCCCGGCAGGCCGAAGGAGTCTCAGGAGGCGGAGCGGGACGGGGAGTTGACGGGGGCCAAGCCGTAGAAGCCGCCGGAACCGGCCTGTGGCCGCCCCCTGAGCGACAATCTCCCCAGTGCGAAGAAGGGACGGACGGACGTGAGCCTCGCGGACAGCGGCACCGGTGTGGAACAGCCCGGACGGGGGCGGCCCCGCAGTGAGGCGGTGGAGCGGGCCATCATCGAGGGGACGATGAAACTGCTGGAGGAGGGGGTTCCGCTCGGTGAGGTGTCCATCGAGCGGATCGCCCGGACCGCCGGCGTCGGCAAGGCGACCATCTACCGCCGCTGGAGCGGCAAGGAGGAACTCTTCGTCGACGTCCTGCGGGCCGCCGAACCGGAGGACCTCGAACTCCCCGGCACCTCCCTGCGCGACGACCTGATCGTGCTGCTGGAGTCGCTGCGCCGGCGCGGACTGGCCAACCGGTCCTCGGCGATCCTGTACAACGTCCGCGCGCAGATGAAGAGCTTCCCCAAGATCTGGACCGTCTACCAGAACACGGTCGTCGGCCCCCGCCGCAGGGTCGGTCTCGACGTCCTGCGCCGCGGCCAGGAGAACGGCGAACTGCGCACCGACCTCGACCGCGAGCTGATGTACGACATCTTCGTCGGCCCCATGCTCGTCCGGGCCGTCCTCCAGCCCGACGCCGACCTCGCCGAGGGCCTCTCGGAGCTGATGGTCGACGCCCTGCTGGCCGGTCTACGGCCCGTCAGTTCTCCGCACGGCCGGGCCTGACGCGACGTCGGAGGAGCAGGCCCCGATGTGCGCGTTTCGTCACAGAGCGGTCCTCGTGACGCGCGACCGGAACCCGCGACACCGGCCCGTTCGTCCTCGTGCAGGTACGGCCGTCATGGGGCGGCAGGACCAAGGCCGATCATCCCCTAGGGTCGTACACGCGGGGGATGAACGAGGTGCACGGCAGGCAGTGAGGCGACGGTATGGCGCAGCAGGCGTACATGACGGAGACGGACAACGGCGGCTCGGGGCCCGAGCAGCGGGGAGCCCGGATTCGGCGCCTGATCGGACGTCTGGCCACGCGGTTGTCCGCGGGCTGGCGCGGTGACCCGCGCATCTGGCGGCGCGGTGTCGTGGTGGCGGCGCTCGCCGTTCTCCTCTCCCTGGTGATGGTGCTGCACTCGCGCATCCCCAACCGCTTCGGCAACCTCGGCAGCCTGACGGAGACGTTCCTGCCCTGGCTCGGCCTGTTCATTCCGCTGCTGTTCCTGCTCGCGCTGGCGCGCAAGTCGGCGACCGCGCTGATCGCGGTGCTCGTCCCGGCCGTGGTCTGGCTGAACCTCTTCGGCGGCCTGCTCACCGACAAGACCGGCAGCGGCGGCAACCTCACGGTCGCCACCCACAACGTCAACGCCGACAACGCCGATCCGTCCGGCACCGCCCGTGACGTGGCCGCGTCCGGCGCGGACGTGCTGGCCCTGGAGGAGTTGACCGCCTCGGCGGTGCCGGTGTACGAGAAGGCGCTGGCGGCGACGTACGAGTACCACTCGGTGCAGGGCACCGTCGGACTGTGGAGCAAGTACCCGGTGAGCGACGTCGCGGACGTCGACATCAAGCTGGGCTGGGTGCGCGCGATGCGGGCGACGGTCACGACGCCGGAGGGGCCGGTCGCGTTCTACGTCGCCCACCTGCCGTCCGTACGCGTCAAGCTCCAGGCCGGGTTTACCGCCCGGCAGCGCGACAAGAGCGCGGACGCGCTGGGCGAGGCGATCGCCGCCGACCCGCTGAGCCGGAAGGTCCTGCTCGGCGACCTCAACGGCACGATGAACGACCGCTCCCTCAACGCCGTCACCTCCCAGATGCGCTCGGCGCAGGGCGCGGCGGGCAGCGGCTTCGGCTTCAGCTGGCCGGCGTCGTTCCCGATGGCGCGCATCGACCAGATCATGGTGACGGGTGTGGAGCCGGTCACCTCCTGGACCCTGCCGGAGACCGGCAGCGACCACTTGCCGGTCGCGGCTCGTGTGAAGGTCACCACACCGTAACCTCCCGGAATACTGGGCCGGGCAGGGTTTGTTCCGTACTTGAACATATTGAGCTTATGATCGACGGAACCCCTCTCTGAAAGGCACAGGCTTCCTCATGCCCCTGGCCCTGCTCGCCCTGGCCGTGGGTGCTTTCGGCCTCGGCACCACCGAGTTCGTGATGATGGGACTCCTGCCCGACGTCGCGGACGACCTGCACATCTCGATCCCGACGGCCGGACACCAGGTCTCCGCGTACGCCCTCGGCGTCGTCATCGGCGCCCCGCTGCTGGCGGCGGTGACGGCACGCCTGTCCCGCCGCACGGTCCTGATCTCCCTGATGGGGCTGTTCGTGGCCGGCAACGCGCTGTCGGCGTTCGCCCCCGGCCACGAGTGGCTGCTGGCCGCCCGCTTCCTCAGCGGTCTGCCGCACGGCGCCTTCTTCGGCGTCGGCGCGGTGGTCGCCACCAGCCTGGTCGCGCCCGAGCGCAAGGCCCGCTCGGTGTCGCTGATGTTCCTCGGCCTCACGGTCGCCAACGTGGCGGGCGTCCCGGCGGCCACGCTGATGGGCCAGCACCTGGGTTGGCGGGCCACCTTCCTCGGCGTGAGCGCGATCGGGCTGGTGGCGATAGCGTCCCTGGCGCTCCTGATCCCCCACGACCACACGCACGCGCCCGCCGTCGGCCTGCGCGGCGAACTGGCGGCCCTGCGCTCCCTGCCGGTGTGGCTGGCGCTCGGCACGACGGTCGCCGGCTTCGGGGCGCTCTTCTCCGCGTACAGCTACATCACCCCCATGCTGACCGACGCCGCCGGGTACGCCGACTCCAGCGTGACCCTGCTGCTGGCGCTGTTCGGCGTCGGCGCGACGGCCGGCAACCTGCTGGGCGGCCGCCTCGCCGACCACGCGATGCGGCCCACCCTGTTCGGCGGCCTGGCGTCGATGGTCGTGGTGCTGGCGCTGTTCCCGCTGCTGATGGACGCGCAGTGGAGCGCGGCAGTGGCGGTGACCCTGCTGGGCGTCGCCGCGTTCGTCACCGGTTCGCCGCTCCAGCTGATGGTGATGGAGAAGGCGTCGACCGCTCCGTCCCTGGCGTCCTCCGCCAACCAGGCGGCCTTCAACCTCGCCAACGCCGGCGGCGCCTGGATCGGCGGCCTGGCGCTGGCGGCCGGCTTCGGCCTGACCGCGCCGGCGGTGGCCGGCGCGGTGCTGGCGGTGCTGGGGCTGGCGGTCGCGGGCGTGGCGTACGCGGTGGACCGGCGCAGGGCTTCCGCCCCGGGCGCCGGCCGGGAGCGGATCGTCGCGACGCACGTCCCGCAGGCGGCGGAGGCGTTGCACCGCTAGGAGCAGGGCGAGGGCGAGGAGCGCGGGCGTCGGCTTCCCTCGCCCCCTGCCGCTCCCGCCCGTCGCGTCCCCGGGGGCTGCCGCCGTCGGTCCTGCACGAGCGGTGGCGGATGGGCACCAGCCGGGGGTCCGGGGCGGAGCCCCGGTGCCCGGGGGCGCGGGGAACTGTGCGACGACCGGCCACGACGGGCCCGCGCCCGCGCACGCGCAGCGCCCCGTACGGCGCATCCGGCGTCCGGGGCGGAGCCCCGGGGCCGGTCACACCGACTCGCGCCAGCCGTTGGTGATCGGCAGGCGCCGGTCCTTGCCGAAGCCCTTCGCCGAGATCTTCGTACCCGGCGGGTACTGGCGCCGCTTGTACTCGGCGGTGTCCACCATGCGCAGGGTCCTGAGGACCAGCTCACGGTCGTAGCCGGCCGCGACGATCGCGTCGGCGCCCTGGTCGCGGTCGACGTACAGGGCGAGGATCGCGTCCAGGACGGGATAGTCGGGGAGCGAGTCCGTGTCGACCTGCCCGGGCCGCAGCTCCGCGCTCGGGGGCTTGGTGATCGAGTTCTCGGGGATCGGCGGGGTCTGGCCCCGCTCGGCCGCCGCCCGGTTGCGCCACTCGGCCAGGCGGAAGATCGACGTCTTGTACACGTCCTTGATCGGCCCGTACGCGCCCACCGAGTCGCCGTACAGCGTCGAGTAGCCCACCGCCAGCTCCGACTTGTTGCCGGGGGCGAGGACGATGTGGCCCTCCTGGTTCGAGATGGCCATCAGGAGCGTGCCCCGCAGCCGCGACTGGAGGTTCTCCTCCGCCAGCCCGGTCAGCCCGAGCGACCCCATGTACGCGTCGAACATCGGCTCGATCGGGACCGTGCGGAAGTTCAGCCCGGTACGCCGCGCCAGCTCCGCCGCGTCGCCCTTGGAGTGCTCCGACGAGTACTTCGACGGCATCGACACGCCGTACACGTTCCGCGCGCCCACCGCGTCGCACGCGATCGCCGCCACCAGGGCCGAGTCGATCCCGCCCGACAGGCCGATCAGCACCGACGTGAAGCCGTTCTTGGCGACGTACGCCCGCAGGCCCACCACCAGCGCCGAGTACATTTCCTCGTCGTCGTCGAGCCGCTCCGCGTACCCGCCGGCCAGCTCCGGCTCGTACGCGGGCAGCGGGTCCTCGGACAGGACCACGCGGTCGATGCGCAGGCCGTCGTCGACGACACCCGTCGGCGCGTTCGCGGACGCGGCCGGCAGGTCGAGGTCCAGGACCACGCACCCCTCCGCGAATTGCGGCGCCCGCGCGACCACCTCGCCGTCGCGGTCCACGACGATCGAGTCGCCGTCGAAGACCAGCTCGTCCTGGCCGCCGATCATGGCGAGGTAGGCGGTGGTGCACCCGGCCTCCTGGGCGCGCTTGCGCACCAGCTCCAGACGGGTGTCGTCCTTGTCGCGCTCGTAGGGGGAGGCGTTGATGGAGAGCAGCAGGCCGGCCTCGGCGGAGCGCGCCGCGGGCACCCGGCCGCCGTCCTGCCAGAGGTCCTCGCAGATCGCGAGGGCCACGTCGACCCCGTGCACCCGCAGCACCGGCATGGTGTCGCCGGGCACGAAGTAGCGGAACTCGTCGAACACGCCGTAGTTCGGCAGGTGGTGCTTGGCGAACGCGAGGACCACCTCACCGCCGTACAGCACCGCCGCCGCGTTCTGCGGGGAGCCGGCCGGCTGGCCGTACTTCGGCTGGGCGGTCTCCGAGCGGTCCAGGTAGCCGACGACCACCGGCAGCTCGCCGAAGCCCTCGTCGGCGAGGCGCGCGGCGAGCGTGCGCAGGGCCGCGCGGGAGGCCTCGACGAAGGACGAGCGCAGGGCGAGGTCCTCGACGGGATACCCGGTCAGCGCCATCTCCGGGAACGCCACGAGATGCGCTCCCTGCTCGGCGGAGTGCCGGGTCCAGCGGAGGATCGTTTCCGTGTTGCCGGCGAGGTCGCCGACGCGCGAGTCGATCTGGTTCAGGGCGAGGCGAAGTTGAGGCACGGGCCCAGTGTAATCGTCAAAGCGACGCGATGGGGTGGCGTGAGGTGTGGGTCACCCCACGCCACCCCTCGGCCGCCGCTCAGCGCCGGCGGTACGACTCGACGTAGCCGTTCGCGGGCGTGCCCACGCCGGTGACGTCGTCGTAGCCCTTCACGGCCGACAGCGAGCTGTCCTTGCCGAGGGAGCGGACGGACGTCAGCAGGCCGTCCGCCGCGTCGTGGCCGTTGGCGTAGTCGACGCGTGCGACCGCGAGGCCGGAGCCCGTCGGGTCGTCGGTGACGTCGTGGTACACCCGCGTCCCGTACCTGGAGTAGATCGCCGGGTTGGCGAAGCCGATCGCCGTGCCGCCGCGCGCCTGCTGCGCGAGGGCCTGAACGGCGGCGACGACCGGCGCGGCCAGCGAGGTGCCGCCGATGCGGTACTCGCCGTACCGCTGCGAGCCGTCCGGGAACGTCTGCGTCTGGCCGACCCTGAAACCGGTGTTCGGGTCGGCGATCGCCGCGATGTCCGGGACGACGCGGTTGCCGGCGGCGCTGTTGGCCGTCGCGAGGGCCTTCGGGACGACACCCTGCTGGTAGTACGGCTCGGCGACGGTCCCGCTGGTGCCGCCGCCCGCGCCCGACGTGAAGGCGCCGGGGAAGTCGGTCCAGCTCGTGCCGTCGGCCGACAGGCTGGCCTTCTCGGTGCCCCAGCCGGTCTCCCACAGGTACGTGTCGCCCCTGCCGACCGCCAGCGAGGTGCCGCCGACCGCCGTCACCCACGCCGAGTCGGCCGGGGCGTCGACCTGCTTGGTGCCGGTGCTCGCGACCTCGTCGCCGTTGTCGCCGGAGGAGAAGTAGAAGCCGATGCCCTCGACGGCGCCGAGCTGGAAGACCTGGTCGTAGGCGGCCGCGAGGTCCGGTGTCCGGTTGGCCTCGATGTCGCCCCAGGAGTTGGAGACGATGTCGGCGAGACGGTTGTCGACGATCGTGCCGAGCGAGTCGAGCAGGTCGTCGTCGTAGCAGGAGGCGGCGCCGACGTACGTCACGTTCGCGGCGGGCGCGACCGCGTGCACGGCCTCCACGTCGAGGGTCTCCTCGCCGTACCAGCCGGCCGCCGAGCACTCCTTGGTCCTCGTGTAGTTCTTCGGCAGCACCTGGGTGAGCTGCCCCGTCCTCCAGGCCGCGTCGCCGTGCTGCTGCGCGTAGGCGGCGGCGTCGTGGGCGATGGTCGGCGAGGCGTACGCGTCGGTGATGGCCACGCGCACCCCCTTCCCCGTGTACGCGCCCGCGCCGTAGGCGGCGCGCAACTGCGCGCCGGTGTACCCCTGCACCGCGTACGGGATCCTCGTGCCGTACGCCTCCGGCAGCGAGCTCGCGACGTTCGAGCCGTAGTACGACGAGAACGGCCCGGCGTTCCTGAACACCGCGTCCGGCGGCGGGAGCTGGTCCTTGGCGCTCGCCCTGTGCGGCGCGTCGTCCAGCCCCGTGACGGTCAGCACGGCGCCGTCCAGGCCGGCCGGCGCGGACGCCGTGGACGCCGGGGCGCGGTAGGTCCGCGAGCCCTTGGCGTAGTCGTGCAGCTGGGTGCCGAAGGCCTTCTCGGCGGCCGCCACGTCACCGGTGACGGCGACGTAGTGCGGGGTGACGCCCGTGACCTTCATGCCGGCCGACGTCAGCCACGCCCTGACCGCGGCCACCTGCGCGGCGGTCGCCCCGAAGCGGGCCCGCGCCTGCCGCGCGGAGAGATACCTGCCGTACGACGCCGACCCCGGGTCGGACACGGCCCGGGCGTACCGGGCGAGGCCGGCCGCGTCCCGGCCGGCGAGGTAGACCCGCGCGGAGACCCGGGCGCCGTCCGGGGCGGCGCCCCGGTCCGCCCCGGCCGTGGCCCACGCGGGCCTCGTCCCGGCCAGCACCTCACGGGCCGGGCCGTCCGCGGCGTGCGCCGCGGGGATGCCGAGCGCCAGCGCGCCCGCGATCACGGGCAGTGCCGCTGCCATGCTCGCTGCGGCGCGCAGCGCGGCGCGGTTGGATCTCATGGGACCCCCTGGGGATGGTTCGTCGCGAGCGGATCACTCGATGCCGGCCACTCTGTCGATGAACCGTCCATGTCAGGGGAATACGGAGACCAAGAAGACCCCTGCCCGGACCAAGAAGACCCCAAGTGGCCGGAGAACAGGGCGATTCGGGGCTTACGCCCGACGAGGCGGGCTCTACGGCCTCGGCTGCGCGCCGCGCTCCGCGAGCAGGTCCGTCATGAGCTCGATCTCCGACTGCTGCCCGTCGACCATGCCCTGCGCGAGCCGCTTCTCCACCCCGACCGCGCACTTGGCGGCACAGCCCTGCGCCATGTGGACGCCGCCCCGGTGATGGTCCGTCATCAGCTGGAGGTAGAACACCTCGGCCTGCCTGCCGTCGAGCGTGCCGAGCTTCTTCAGCTCGGCGTCGGTGGCCATGCCCGGCATCAGCGCGCCGTCCTCACCGGAGGCCATGCCGCCCATGCCCATCCAGGCCATCGGCTCGTCCGACGACACCTTCGGCAGCCCCCACAGGTCCAGCCAGCCCAGCAGCATGCCGCGCTGGTTGGCCTGCGTCTGCGCGATGTCGTAGGCCAGCCGCCGCACTTCCTCGTCCGTCGTGCGGTCGCGCACGATGTACGACATCTCGACGGCCTGCTGGTGGTGCACCGCCATGTCCCGGGCGAAGCCGGCGTCCGCCGAGCCGGCGGACGGGACGTCGGCGCCGTTGTCCCCGGCGACGGAGTAGCTGACCGCCCCGGCCGCGACCAGCACTCCGGCCACGGCCACGGCGACGCCGGCGTACCTCACTGCGACAGACCGCCCGTGCACGCGGCACCCCGCTCGGGCGTCTGCTCGCCCTGCACGAACTTCTCGAGGAACGTGTCCACGTTGGGGTCGCTCGCGCCGGTCACCGTCCGCTGGTGCCCCCACGCGGTGAGCATGATCGGGTCGGCCTGCTCGTCGTCCGGGCTCATGAACGTGTACGGCGTCTTCTCGACCTTCGCCGCCAGCGCCTCGACGTCCGCCTTCGGGGCCTTGCTGGTGTACGTCACCCAGACCGCGCCGTGCTCCAGCGAGTGCACGGCGTTCATGTTGTTCAACGCCTTGGTGTAGACGTCGCCGTCGCAGTTCATCCACGCCCGGTGGTGATCGCCGCCGACGGGGGGCTCGGCCGGGTACGTCACGGTCTTGGTGACGTGGGTGCGCCCGAGCGTCCCCTTCCACGTCTTCACACCGTCCGAGCCGGTGACGAACTTCCCGGCGGCCGCCTTGGCGTCGGTGGAGGACTCGTCGTCCGACTGCGACTGCACGAGAAACACGGTCCCCGCGACCAGACCGGCGACCGCGACGACGCCGGCCGTGACGACGAGGACGCGGCTGCGCCGCTCACGCGCCTGCTCGGCTCGCCGCATCTCCTCTATGCGCGCCTTGCGCGCCGCGCTGGTGCTGTTCTTGGCGGAACCCATGGGGTCTGTCCTTCACGGAAAGGGGCGGACGGTGGGGCGTGCGGGACGTTCGGGACCTTGGGGTCGGTCCGGGTCGTGCGGGTCCGCTGATCGTAATGGGGAGAAGGGGGATCTCGTAGGCCGGTCACAGCCAAGAAGAGACGGGGACGGGCCAGGAAGAGAAGGGGACGGGCGAGGAGGGGACCGGACCGGTCAGGAAAAGACAGGCGCGGCCGGGAAGGCAGGCGCGGGGACGGGGACGCCCGGCGATCATCAGGGGATAATTTGAAGCGCAGATACCCATTATCTACCCTTCCTCTCATGCGGCTCTTGCGATCCACCGACCTGGCGCTGCGCGTGCTCATGCGGCTCGCGGTGGCGGGCGGGACCACCCCCACGACACGTGACGTGGCGGCCGCGATGCAGGTCCCCTACACCCACGCGGCCAAGGTGGTGGCCGAACTCCAGCACATGGCCCTGCTGGAGGCCCGCCGCGGCCGGGGCGGCGGCCTCGCACTGACCGACAAGGGCCGCACGGCGTCCGTGGGCGCGGTCGTCCGCGCCTTCGAGGGGGACGACGACGTCGTGGACTGCGAGGGCGGCGCGGCCCCCTGCCCCCTGAACTCCGGCTGCCGCCTCCGCGGCGCGCTGCGCCGGGCCCAGGAGGCCTTCTTCGCGTCCCTCGACCCCCTGACGGTGTCGGACATGGTGGCGGAGCCCACGGGGCCGCTGTTGCTGGGGATTCCCCGGCCGGCCTGACTCCACCCCCGAAGGGCTTACGCCCCCGCCAGCCAGAGGTCCGGACCGAACACCTCGTAGTGCACGTCCGCCGGGGACACGCCCTTCTCGATCAGCTGCGCCCGTGCCGCGCGCATGAAGGGGAGCGGGCCGCACAGGTACGCGCGTGTGCCGGGCGGGACGGGGACGCTCGTGAGGTCGGCGAGGCCGGTGCGGGTGCCCTCGGGGGCGTCCTGTTCGTACCAGAGGTGGACGGTCGCCTCGGGGAGCTCCGCCGCGTACGTCTGCTGGTCGGTGCGCAGGGCGTGGGTGGCGGGGGAGCGGTCGGCGTGGACGACCGTGACCGGGGCGCGGTGGCCGGTGGCCGCGAGGTGGGCCAGCATCGGGACCATCGGGGTGACGCCGATGCCGGCCGAGGCCAGCAGGAGGGGCGTGTCCGGGGCGTCGTCCAGGACGAGGTCGCCGTACGGCTCCGACAGGTCCAGCACGCTGCCCTCCCGCACGCGCGCGTGCAGCTGATGGGAGACCTCGCCCTCCGGCGTCGTACCGCTGGAGACCCGCTTCACGCTGATCTGGCGTACGGACGTGCCCGGCGCGCCGGAGAGGCTGTACTGGCGGATCTGGCGGGCGCCGTCGGGGAGTTCGGCGCGGACGGAGACGTACTGGCCGGGGCGGAAGTCGCGGACCGGGGCGTCGTCGACGGGGTGGAGGCGGAAGGTGACGACGTCGGGGGTCTCCTGGACCCGTTCCGTCACCTGCCAGGGCCGCCAGGTGTGGCCCCCTCGCTCCTCGTGGAGCCGCTTCTCGATCGCGATCAGCGCGTTCGCCATCAGCCAGTAGACCTCGCTCCAGGCGGCCGCGACCTCGGGGGTGACCGCCTCGCCGAGGACGTCGGCGATGGCGGTGAAGAGGTGCTGGTGGACGACCGCGTACTGCTCGGGGGCGACGCCGAGGGACGCGTGCTTGTGGGCGATGCGGGTGAGCATCGCGTCGGGGCGGGTGTCCGGGTGCTCGACGAGGTGCGTGGCGAAGGCGGCTATGGAGCCGGCCAGGGCCTGGCGCTGGGTGCCGGCGGCCTGGTTGCCGCGGTTGAACAGGTCGCGCAGCAGCTCGGGGTGGGCGGCGAACAGGCCGGCGTAGAAGCGTTCGGTGATCTCGCCGATGGCCGCCCCGACGACGGGGAGCGTGGCGCGGACGGTGGCTGCGGACTGTTCGGACAGCATGGGGCCTCCTCGGGGCGCGGGCCGGGCCCTGCTCGGCGTCCGGCGGTCGGCACCGTAGTAAAACTTGCATTTGAGATGCAAATTAAAAGGGGAGGGGGACGGAGCGGGGCCGGGCATTACGGATGTCAGTCCGAGCAGGCAAGATGGGCGGCAGAGCAGTACACCTGCCGTACGCGAGGCGTTCAGGCCGAGGTCGCCGCATCGATCAAGGTCCGCAACGCGCATGAAATGCTGTTGTGGTGGGATGCTCAGGTGCCCGACCGCCTCCCGCGGGGCGGGGGACAGGCGGCCTGACCAGCAAGGATGGGGAAGCGGAAGATGGACAAGCAGCAGGAGTTCGTGCTCCGGACGTTGGAGGAGCGCGACATCCGGTTCGTACGCCTGTGGTTCACGGACGTGCTGGGCTTCCTCAAGTCCGTCGCCGTGGCCCCGGCCGAGCTCGAGCAGGCGTTCGACGAGGGGATCGGCTTCGACGGCTCCGCCATCGAGGGCTTCGCCCGCGTCTACGAGTCCGACATGATCGCCAAGCCGGACCCCTCCACCTTCCAGGTCCTGCCCTGGCGCGCCGAGGCCCCCGGCACCGCCCGCATGTTCTGCGACATCCTCATGCCGGACGGCTCCCCGTCCTTCGCGGACCCGCGGTACGTGCTCAAGCGCGCCCTCGCCCGCGCCTCCGACCTGGGCTTCACCTTCTACACGCACCCCGAGATCGAGTTCTTCCTGCTGAAGGACCGGCCGCTGGACGGCTCCCGGCCGACCCCCGCCGACAACTCCGGCTACTTCGACCACACCCCGCAGAACATCGGCATGGACTTCCGCCGCCAGGCGATCACCATGCTGGAGTCGATGGGCATCTCGGTCGAGTTCTCCCACCACGAGGGCGCCCCCGGCCAGCAGGAGATCGACCTGCGCTACGCCGACGCCCTGTCGACCGCCGACAACATCATGACGTTCCGCCTCGTCATGAAGCAGGTGGCGCTGGAGCAGGGCGTCCAGGCGACCTTCATGCCGAAGCCGTTCTCCGAGCACCCCGGTTCCGGCATGCACACCCACCTCTCCCTCTTCGAGGGCGACCGGAACGCGTTCTACGAGTCCGGCGCGGAGTACCAGCTGTCCAAGGTCGGCCGGTCCTTCATCGCCGGTCTGCTCAAGCACGCGGCGGACATCTCCGCCGTCACCAACCAGTGGGTCAACTCCTACAAGCGCATCTGGGGCGGCTCCGAGCGCACCGCCGGCGCCGGCGGCGAGGCCCCCTCGTACATCTGCTGGGGCCACAACAACCGCTCCGCCCTGGTCCGCGTCCCGATGTACAAGCCCGGCAAGACGGGCTCGGCGCGCATCGAGGTCCGCTCGCTCGACTCCGGCACCAACCCGTACCTGGCCTACGCCATGCTGCTCGCCGCCGGCCTCAAGGGCGTCGAGGAGGGCTACGAGCTGCCGCCGGGGGCGGAGGACGACGTGTGGGCGCTGTCCGACGCGGAGCGGCGCGCCATGGGCATCGAGCCGCTCCCGCAGAACCTGGGCGAGGCGCTCACCCTCATGGAGCGCAGCGACCTCGTCGCCGAGACGCTCGGCGAGCACGTCTTCGACTTCTTCCTGCGCAACAAGCGCCAGGAGTGGGAGGAGTACCGGTCCGAGGTGACGGCGTTCGAGCTGCGGAAGAACCTGCCGGTGCTGTAAGGGCAGGTCAGGGCACGTTTCCCGCTGATTCGGCGGGTGGGGCCGACGGTCGCTGACCGTCGGCCCCACCGCGTCTCACCGCCCCTGGGCCGTCTCTGGGCCGTCAGAGCGAAGGTCAACGTGCTGTAGCCCACCATCGGTGCTCGCCCCTTTGTGTCGGGCCTGCCTTCGGCCCGCGCCACCATCGTTGCCCCAGGGCGATCACGCCTCACGCTCTGGCCTACCAAGGGCGAGTAGGCCGGCTAACGGCGACGGGGGCGGGTGGCCGCAAGGGCAGCCGCTTCACGTAGCGCAGCTGCAAGTCGCTCGTCAGCAGCCTTGGACTCCTCGATGGCCCGAGTGGCGACGGCCACCGCCGCATTGATGTTCAGCTGCCGCCTCGGTCGGTCGCTCTCCGCACCGGTCTCTGACAGCGCGAGTTTCACACCTTGAACGCCGAGCAGCGACTTCAGGAGTGCCTCATTGGACTCTCGGTAAGCCTGCACTAGCTCGGGCGTCGTGTAGAGCGTCAGTTTGGTGACGACCAGCCGGAAGTGCTCGTCCTGGTGCCCCGGGTCGAGGTCGGCAGGGCTCAAACCGGTGGGCAATTCCCTCCGCGACCAGGCGACGTCCCGCGCGTTGCCGAGCGCGAGCATCTTTCGATGCGCCTCCTCGATCGCGTCGGCCCGGCGCTCCCAGATCTTGAACTCGCTCTCACGGTCGCGGGTCGCGCGCTGGGTGAGGCTAGCCGAGACCAGGGTGCCCACCGTGCCGATGATGGCCCCCAGCAACCCGGCACCGGTACTGATAAGGGCAAGGGCAACGGGTGTGATCGTCATGGCAGCTCTCGGCGTCGTGGCCACCGCCGCCCACTTTTGCGGAACCGCGCTTCCTTGCGCACGGCCTCTACCAGGGCGTCATCAGCTCGGTCCCACTCCTTAACGGCCCATTCGACGAGCTTCCAGTCGTCTTCGAGATTGTGGCCCTCTTCAGGGGGGAGCGACTTGGTGTCGCGCCAGGCGCGCAGTGCTTTGACGTACTGCTTGAAGCACTCCAAGCGGGCCTGATGCAACCGCTTGACCTCCTCAGAACCAAAAAGGTCAAGCTGTGCTTCCGTCAGCAGAAGGGTCCGTTGATCTGACCCTGGGTCGAGTGAGCCGGTAGGCATCTCCCGTGTGCGAAGCACCTCACGCCGACTGCTCGCCAGGGTGCGCGCTGACCGAACGACCTCGACGTACGCGTCGGCACGGCGGTCCCAAATGCGGTGTGCCCGATCGCGCTTCCGAGTCAGGAGGTGGGTCGCGATAACGGCAGACGTGGACGCCACGGCTCCAACGGACGCGGCTATGAGGGTGGCTTCGACGGGTTGCAACGGCATGGCAGGAGCCTAGGCCCCGCTACCGGGTGAGTTCCCGATTCGGCGGGGTCACGCGGCTGACGACCGGCTCGAAGACCGCCGTGGCGCGCAGTACCTTGACCATCTCGTCGTACGCCCCGTCGGCCTTGGCCGACAACTTCTCGACATTCGGCCATCGCTTGGTCGTCTCGCGAACCGCCTCGGCGCGTTCGTGCTCCTCGTGGCCAGGGCCGGTCTTACGGTTCCAGCGCTGCCACTCGATGAACTCTACGAGCCAGTCCCGAAGCGCCTGCCACGTCGCGTCGTGAGCTGCCTTCATTTCCGGTGTCCCGTATAGCTCAAGGTGCGTGTTGATCTTTGCCAGGTCGGTTTGCTTGAAAGCGTCGTCCAGGGCAAGGAACACGTCACCTTCCGGGTCGCGCATCGAGTCGCGCCGCTTGTACGCGAGGTTTCTCTCGTGCTTGACGAGTTCCTCGATAACTGCGACCTGACGTTCCCACAGCTTATGGTCCCGCTCGCGCTTAAGGGTCGCCTTTTGAACCACCACGGCAACCAGCGCTGTTGTGAGTGACCCGAACCCCGCTCCGAGGAGCGTGGCTATCACGGGTGTGATTTCCATGGTCGAAGAGCATACGGCCCGGGACGGTATCTACGGGTCTTGTGCTGGCGGGTACGGCTGGGACGCCCCCGAGACGCCGGCGGAGACCAACGGGAGGTCTGCTTGGCCAGCCAAGCAGACCTCCCGTTGGTCTCCGCCCGTAGTGAGCACCCAGGCGGCTAGGAGCATCCGTTGGTTGAGCGACGGCTGCTCCTGCGGACCAGAGACATCAGGGAGTGCCTGGCGTCGAAACGACACCGCCGTACAGCTCGTTCACGGCCTTCCGGGCCCGCGCGTCGCTGCTTGGCATGAGGTGCGTGTAGACCCGGAGCGTGAAGCCCGGATCGCTGTGTCCGAGGTAGGTGCTCAGCGCCTTGACGTTCTCGCCAGCGTCCAACAGGACGGAGGCGTAGAAGTGCCGGAGAGCGTGCATCCCGTGTTCGCGGGCCGCCTGATGGCGTTGGCCGGGCGCGGGCTCGGGAATGACGCCGGCCACGACAAGGGCGGGCTTCCACGCTCGGGTGTTGAAGTCGGTCCGTCGGACTGCGCCGGCCCCGTCGAGGCGGGCGAACAGCAGCCGCTTCGTTACAGGTGAACCGTCCGGCCGCAGCCAGGGCAGAGTGACGTCGACAGGCGGGAACGTTTCCAAGTGTTGTTTGAGGACCTGCGCCACGCAGTCCGGCAGGGGAACGTCGCGGACCTTATTTCGTTTCGGCGGGGCGAACACGAGATGCCCCTTGGTCACCTTCACCTGGTAGGCGATGTGTAGCCATCCGGAATCGAACCCGACCTCATCGACGGGGAGCCCGAAGATCTCCCCTTGCCGGAGCCCGCATCCGCCTCCGAGGTCGACGGCGGCGCGGAAGCGTTCCGGCAGCGCCGCCCGGACGGCGAAGACGCGCTCAGCGCTCCACGGCACAACGCGGCCGCTTCCCGCAGCAGGGGGCCGCACGGATTGCGCGTGGCAGGGGTTCTTTGACAGGTGACCGTCGTCGACAGCCGCATTGAGGACTGTCGACACGTTGTTGTAGATCACCCGCCGATAGGAGGAAGCGGGTACGGCCCGCTCCAATCCGCTCAGCCAGTCCCGGATGTGTTCCGGCTTGAAGGAGCCGAGGGGGCGCGATCCCAGGTAGGGGATCGCGTGGCCCCGAATCGCCGACTCGACTGACTCTCGGGTGGTCATGTCGGTTGTCTGCGTCTTCAGCCACTTCTCGGCGTACTGCCGGAACGTCACTCGGCCGACGGCGGGGTCGATGTACTGACCGCGCGACATGTCGGCCTCGATGTGAGCGAGCCACTGATCGGCCAGTCGCTTCTGTCCGTCGGGGAATGACTTGCTCTTCTCGGTGCCATCCGGGCCGATGTACCGGGCCCGGTACCGCATTCCCGTTCCGTAGCGGTCAGTGCGTACGCGGCGGGGCTTGCCGTTGGCGTCCGTTTCCGTCTTGTACCAGCGGTCTTGGATGTGGCCAGCCATGCGGCGGCGGTCCTCTCTCGACATGCAGCAGGGAGAGTCGCTGGCAGCGACTCTCCCTGCTGTCTCCGACGGTGTTCGGTTAGGCGGCGTCCTGACTGACGTGCTTGCGTTGTGTGACGTAGGCGTGCACGTCGGCGGGGTCGTAGCGCAGGTGTTTGCCGATGCGGAAGCCGGGCGGGCCGGTCCGCTTCTTGCGCCACTGGTAGACGGTTTCGATGGGCACCTCGAACATCTCGGCGATGTCGTTGGGGGTGAGGTACCGGTCCGGGAGGCCGGCCCGAAGTGTGGCCCGCGGGTCGGCATGAATACGTGAGGGCGTGTTCATCGAATGCCCTTCATTGCGGGTGTCGTCGTGGGGGCTCTGGGAAATCCGCAACATCCGCCACGCCGCAACATCGCAGGTCAGCGACTTGGATTTGTTGCGGATGCCGGTTGTGTTGCGGATAGGTGCCGCCGCACGGCAGCGCGGCGGCACCGTAGGGGCGGGGGCCTTCAGCCGACGATGCGCAGCGTGCGTGTGTCGGCTTCCGCGGGCATGTGGCGGCTTTCGTCGGGGGCTTCCGCCACGTTTTCACCGCCGTTGACCTGCGGTGTTGCGGATGTTGCGGATGTTGCGGACTTCTCGGGGGGCGGGGGGCAGTAGCGGGCCCAGGCGTCGGTGAGGTCCTCGGCGTAGTAGCCCTTCGGGGTGCCGCTGCCGACCCGGATGCCGCGGGGGCGGATGGGGGTGTTGTCGGGGCGGACGTACTGGCTCAGGAGCTTGGACAGGCCGCGGGCGGTGAGCGGTTTGCCGTCGTCGTTCAGGTCGGCCCAGGGCGCGTCATCGAGCCCGTGGAGGACTTCGAGGATGGCGGCGGTGGGCATGCGGTCGGCGCCGCAGAACACCTTGTCGCGCAGGTCGGTCAGCAGGCGGACCCCGAGGGAGGCTTCGTCGCCCTGCTGGGCGGCCTTGATGAGTTCGACGCAGGCGGCGCGGGCCCGCTCGGGCCAGTGGCCGCCGGCCGCGTCGGCGACCGCGAGGAGCGGCTCCCACACGTCGGCGGGCCGGTCGGAGACGCCCTCGGGCATCTCGGGCCAGGCTTCGGCGACCTGGTCGTGCACGGTGGTGGCCCATTCGGCGAGCTGGTCACGCAGGGCGTGGCCCTGCTTTTCGTGGACGCGCCGGCGGTAGGGCTCGGCCGCCTCGTTGGGTGCCTTCTTGCGCATGCGGATGATGACCGAGCGGGTCAGGATCGTGTCCGGCAGCGAGCCGAGTCCCGCCATGGCGACGGCGCAGAACGAGGAGAACCACTCGGTGGACTGGTTGGAGCCGTCGCCGACGCAGCGCAGGGACTTGGCGCCGCGCCGGTAGCCGGAGTTCAGGAACCCGCGGACCTCTTCGTTGCCCCCGGCCTTGGGGCCGAAGACGGTGTCGATCTCGTCGAAGAGGAGTGTCGGGGTTCCTCCGTCGGCTTCCACGAGCCGGAAGAGGGCGTTGGCGGAGGCGTTGACGGTGGTGGCCGCGCGCGGGGTGAGAGTCTCCACGATCTCCAGCGCGCGGGACTTGCCCGACCCGGGTTCCGGGGAGAGGAACGCGAGGCGGGCGGTGCCGTCGAACGCGTCGATCAGGTGCGCGTGAGCGTCCCACAGGGTGACGGCGACGTAGGCGGCCTCGGTGGGGAAGACGTTGAAGCGGCGGTGGAACGCTTCGACCTCGTCGAGCAGGGCGGCGCCGTCGATGGTCTGGGCGGGCGGCTTCGTGCTGGTCACGCGGCGTTCCTCCTTTCGGTGTGCGGGGCGGGCGTGCCGGTGCAGAAGTACTTGTGGGCGGCGTACTCGGTGACCAGGGCGGCCACGTCGTCCTGTCCGCGGGCGGTGCGGGTCTCGCCGCAGGGGCAGGCGTAGGCGGCGGTGGGGGTGTCGCCGTGGCGCTTGGACCAGCGGGCGCCGTCGTAGTGGTGGCGGTAGACCGGCGGGGCGTAGACGCGGATTCCGGGCCGGTCCGGCGTCGGATCCTCGGCGCTGTGGCGCGCGTGGCCGGTCGGGTGCGGGTCAGAAGGAAGGGCTGAAAGGACGCCCTGACGGGCGGCCTTCGTTCGGCCGCCCTCCGGAGCCGGAGGTGCCGACGTGTCGGCGGAGTCCGGCCGGCCGGTGGTGTCGGGACGGCTTTTCAGGGCGGGGCGGGCGGGGGTGGTCATGCCGTCTCCCGCGGCCGGCACGTGCGGATGGACCAGTCCAGGGCGCTGCGGATGGTGGCCCTGCACTCGGCCGCGGAGAGTCCGGCCGTCTCGCCGGCCGCCTGAAAAGCCTCCTCCACCACGTCCCGGGAGATCTCGCCCCATGCGACGAACCGGCCCAGGGAGCGGGCGCCGGCCAACAGGCGGGTGTTCCGGCCGCCCTCCGGCGTGCCGCGGACGGCGGCCGTCTCGCGCTCCAGCGCCGCCCGGGCGGCCCGTGTGCCGTCGCGTACCGGCGCGACGATGACCGGACCGGCGGGCCGGGACGGTTCGGCGAGCAGGGCGGTGAGCCAGGGCGGCAGAGCGGCCACGGGGGCGTCGTCGAGGATCTCGTAGGCACCGTCGGGGGTGGTGCTGCCGGGGGCAACGACGTAGCCGCCCCAGGCGCGGGTGTCGATGTGCGGCCCGAGCCGGTTGACGCTGCTGGGCAGCTTCCCGCCGGGCGGGGCGGTGAAGTACAGGTGGCGGCCTCCGCTGGGAGTCCGCACCTGGTAGGTGGCGGGGAGGCTCTGGCCCGCGCGCTCGCAGAGCGCTGCCAGAGAAGTGGCGCCGTCAGGCGCTCCTTCTGGCTCTTCCGGCTTGCACACGTCCAGGTCGACCACGAGCAGACCGGCCGGGCCGGTCGCAATCCCGACGTTGTACGGCCGCTGCGCCCATGCCGTCCGGATCAGGCCGGGGTCGGTGGTGGCGCGCTGCTCGGGGGTGCGGTGCCCGTCCGTGCAGCGCCCCGTGCCGGGGCAGGAGCGTTCCGGGTGCCCGGCGGGCCGCTTGCTGCCGGGGTGCAGCGGGATGACCGGCCAGCCGCACGCTGCGGAGCACAGTGCGGTGGCAAGCAGGTGCAGGTGACCGAGGTCGACGGCGGGCATGTCGAGCGGGGTGCTGCTCACGCTGCGGTCCTCCCTTCGAGGGTGAGGAACTGGTCGGCGATCCACTGGGTGTAGGCGGGGGGTACGGCTTTGCGGGCTTCGAGGTTGGTCATCCAGGTGCAGCCCATGGCGTCGGCGTAGGCGCGCTCGCCCTTGTGCTCGAACGCGAGCAGGCCCTGGTGGTGCCAGCAGGGCGGGAGAAGGTCCCCGCCCCCGCCCCCGGACGTCTCGAACGCGCGGTGGCGGCGGACGCTGAGGCCGAACTGGGTGCCGCACAGGAGGTAGTCCGGGCGCAGCAGGCGCGCGGCGGCGGTCTCGGTGACGTTCTCAATGACCCACGGCCGCCCGGTGGCCTGCATGACCTCCCGTCCGGGGCCGATCAGGTCGGGGTGGTCGTCGGGGTTGCCACGCCACCTGGTCACGGTGGCGTAGCGCTCGCACGGCCAGGAGCCGTGGACCAGGTCGAAGGTGTGGCCGTGGGCGGCGGTGTAGTCGATGCCGTCGGCTTGGACGAAGGGGAAGGGGTAGTTGGGCTGGGGGCGGATGTCGACGCCTACGACGTCGAAGCCGGCGAGGTAGTAGCCCATGGACAGCCCGCCCGCGCCGCAGCACACGTCCAGCACCCGCCGCCCGTTCGGCCGGCGAAGCGGCAGCACGCGCGCGTTCACGCGGCCACCCCCAGACGGTCCGTGGCGAGCAGGGCGAGCGCGGCGGTACCGATGTGCTCGGTGTAGGCGGGCGGGATGCACTCGCGGATGCCGTCGCGGTTCATCCACGGCACACCCAGCACCCTGCGGGCGAGGTCGACGCCGGAGAAGTTCCCGACGAACTGGCCGTAGTGGCCGGGCGGGACGGGGCGGCCCATCTTGGCCTGCGGCACCAGGTGCGCCGGGTGGCCGGGCTGGTCGAGACGGAAGCCTCCGCCGGTCTCGAAGAACCGGTGCCGGTAGTTCTCCAGCCGGAGCATCTGCCCGCACAGCATCACCGGGTCGTGCAGCTTGGGCACCGCGCCGCGCACGTTCTCCAGCACCCACGGCCGCCCGGTCGTCTCCAGCGCGGCGCGGGTGGGGGCGATCAGGTCGGGATGGGTGTTGCGCTGGATGCGCTGGCACTCGCTGTCGTGCTGGCACGGCGGGGAGGCGTGGATGAAGTCGAACTCCGCGCCGTGCTCGCGGATGAACGCCACCGCTTCCGCCTGTACGAAGGTGAAGGGGTAGCGGGGCTGCGGGGTGATGTCGACGCCGGTGACGTCGAAGTCGGCCAGGTGGTAGCCCATGCCGGCGCCGCCCTGGCAGCAGAAGGTGTCCAGCAGGCGCGGCCGTCGGCCGCGGGCTCGCCGGAAGATGGTGGGTTGCGTCATGCTGGGTGGTCTCCAGATCTCTGGGAAGGGACTGGACTGGCCGGGGCGGGCGCGGATCTTTGGCGAGAGGTGCGCCCGCCCCGGGCGTTGCTAGAACGGCGGTTCGTTGCCCGGCTCGGGGCGGTTGTCCCCGGTGTTCCACGGGTCGCCCGACGGGGCGGCGCCGCCGTTGCCGTTGGTGCGCTTGCCGTTGATGGTCACGGTGGTGAAGCGCAGGGACGCGCCGATCTCGTCGACCTCCACGGCGAGCATCGAGCGGTTCTCGCCCCCCGGGGTCTGCCAGTCGTGCTGACGGATCCGCCCTGAGAGCACCACCCGCGAGCCCTTGGTGAGGGAGTCGGCGACGTGTTCGGCGAGGGTGCGCCAGGCGGCGCAGCGGAAGAACGTGGACGTGCCGTCCTTCCACTGGTTGGACTCGCGGTCGAAGGTGCGCGGCGTGGAGGCGACGGTGAACCGCGCGAGTGCCTGGCCGGAGGCGGTGAACTTCAGCTCGGGGTCGGCGGTCAGGTTGCCGATGATGGTGATCGGGGTCTCTCCGAACGACATGTGGTCACTCGCTTTCGGGTGTGGTGGGGCGGTGGTCGGCGGTGAGGTACAGGCGGGTGTGCTTGCGGTCGCGGGTGGGGTACTGGCGGGCGGGGCCGGTGTCGAACGCGGCGGCCAGGGTCTGGCTGACGCGGTCGGCGTCGTCCGGCGCGCAGATGACGCGGATCTCGAACACGGTGTCGTTTCGGGTCAGTTCTTGGAGCGGGCGAGCTTGAGGGTGATGCCGCCGATGCCGATGGGTCCGGCGGCGCCGGCGATGACGGTGAAGGTGTGGGCGGCCACGTCGAGCAGGAAGCAGATGGCGGCGACCAGTCCCCAGCCGCCGGCGACGGTCGCGCCGGCGACGGCGAACGGGATCAGCAGGCGCCGCCAGTCGGTCCCGGCCGGTGCAGGGTCGTGGACGACGACCACGACGGGCTGTCCGGTGGCCTGTGCGCGGCGGTAGGTGTCGGCGGGGATGTGCGGGGCGATGATGCCCGGCGGGGTGTGGTTCATCGTGGCTCCCTCGGGGTGAGCCGCGGGCCCGCGCCGAAGGTGGCGCGGGCCCGTGCGGATGGGTGCTGTGGTGGGGTGTCGCCTGTCGCGTTGCTTGTCGTCTCACTTGTCGTGCGGCTTGTCGCTTGTCTTGTCTTGTCGCTTGTCGCATCCCAGCTCAGACGCCGTTTTCGACCCGCTGAGGGCCGGTGGGCGGCATTGGTTCGGGAGAGGCGACAAGCGACAGGCGGTCAGTCCTGCGGGGGCTGTCTGGTGGTGTGGTGGCGGTGGACGTAGCGGGCTTTGGTGCCCTCTCCGACGCGTACGGCGGTGCCGTCCTTGACCCAGTCCTTGAGCCAGCCGACGACCGTCTGACGGTTCGTTCCGTACTCGTCGGCGAGCCCGCGGGCGATCGCTGACGCTCCCGTCCCATCGGTGCCGGCGGCGAGCAGCAGGGCGAGCGCGGCGCGCTGCGCGGGACTGTCCTGCTCCTGCTCGCCCCGCAGCGCCGACAGGTTCAGCCCGCCCCCGGCCGCTACGGGCGGGGCCGGGTCGGGGGTGTGCGGGTCGGGGGCGGTGCCGAATTCGGCGTCGATCTGCTCGCGGAAGCGGCGGGCGAGTTCGTCCTCCTCCGACACCGGCCGCGCCGGCTCGCCCCGCAGGGCGGACAGCTTCAGCCCTCCCTCGGCCGGGCGGGCGGCGGAGTCGTCGCCGGTCTCGGTGTCGGGGTGGTCTCCCATCCATGCGGTGCGCTCGGTGTCCCAGCGTCGAACGTAGGCGGGGCCGGCCGCCTTGGCGGACACCGCGTCGAGGGTGGGGTGCCGGTCGGAGGTGGCGGCGGTGATCTCCCGGATCTGGTTCGGCAGGATCCGCCACGCCTTGAACAGCCCCGCCGGGGATTCCGGGGTGCCCAGGAACCCGGCGCCCTTGTACGGCGCCTGGTCGACACGCAGCCCGCGGGCGCCGGGGAACATCTTCGACAGGTCCATGCCCTCCGTCTCGCCCCCGGTGAGGGCGACCCGGACCTTTCCCTCACGGCGGATCATCAGGTTGCCCAGCACGCTGCCTGTGGCTCCGAGCGCGGTGAGCACAGTACGCACGCCCATGGCGCGGGCGATCCGGATCACTTCGAGGATCTTCTCGGCGAGCTTGCGCATCTGCCGGTCGGTGCTGACCAGGATCTCCGCGCCCTCGTCGACCACCAGCATGATCTGGGGAATCTGCGCGCTGACCGGCAGCAGGTCCGTGTTCGCCCGCGAGAGCAGGTCCTGGTAGGCGGTCTTGCGGTGCTTGGCGATCCGCACCGCAGTGTCGAGCATGGTCAGGGCTTCGTCGTAGGTCCCGGCGAGCCAGTCCACCCCCGGGCGTACCGGCTTGCCGTCCTGGCGGCTGAGCTGTCCGGACAGGGCGGGACGCACCCACGGCAGACCGGCGCTGCCGGCGTTGAGGTCGATCACCCACGTCAGCACGTCGACCGTGCGGGCGAAGCCGGCCAGGATCGTGTGGACCATGTTGGTCTTGCCCGAACCCGTCGGCCCGACCACCAGCGCGCACTGTTCCCGCAGGTAGACCAGGATGTCCTCAGCGTTGGTGCGGTAGCCCCACGGAATGCCGGTCAGCAGGGACAGCGGGCCGTAGTCGGTGGGGTAGGTGCGCTCTTCCGCCAGGACGTTGACGGTGGTCACGTCGATGATGACCCGGCCCTGGTCGATGCCGGGGGAGGCGGCGACGGTGCAGCCGTGCGGCAGGCGCGCATCCGCGGACAGCCGCCCCGATTCGGTGGCGATCTTCTGATAGGTGGCGCCGCCGGGCGGGAGTTCGGCGTCGAGGGAGAACCCGGCTCCGGTCTCCCACATCTCGACCCCGAGCACGCGCACGGTGATGGAGCACACGCGCTGGATGCGGTCGACCCATTCCGCGGCGATCGCCCGGCGCTCCGCGGACAGTTCGGCGGCGATCTGCCGCTCAGCCGCCGCGATCGCTTCCTCTTCGCGCGCCTCCTCGAACAGTGCCGATGACCGGGCGGCGGCGCCGATGCCGACGCCGACGGCGGCGAGCGATCCGAGAGCGGCCCAGGTGAGCGGGCCGTGGGTCATGGCCCAGGTGGTCCATCCAGCGCCGATGAGCCAGGACGCGGCGCGGGTGGCCAGGGTGCGGCCGGCGTTGCGCACCCGCAGACCGGTGACGGTGTGGCCGAGGGCGCCGGCGGCGCCGACGGCGAGCGCCCAACCCGGGGGCATGCTCGTGGCGGCGCCGGTGGTGGCGACGGCGAAGGCTCCGGTGGTGGCGGACAGGGCGCCGGTCACGGGTCCGTGACCGGCCGCCCAGTCCAGCACCGGGCCACTGCCGGTCCTCTGCTTGGCGGTGACGGTGCTGCTCATCTCAGACGTTCCAGCCCTTCTCAGCCTCGGTGCCGTTGCGGGGGTCCTCGTGCCGGGCGATGTCCTGCTCGTGCACCTGCCGGAACAGCGGGCCCATGTCCTCCGCCACGGCGACGGCGCTCATCAGGGCGCCGAAGATGTCGTTGAAGCCGTCCGCGACCTCCTTCTCCAGCGGGAACTCGCTGTCGGAGCGCTCGGCCAGGATCTTCATCACGTTCGCCACGCTGGTCAGCGCGGCCGGGAGCCCCTCGACCATGGCCAGGATCTCCATGGCGTTGTCGGGGTCGTAGGAGTTGGCGGCCTGCTCCATCTCGGAGGCGGCCTCTTCGAACCGGAAACCGGACACGTGCTCTCCTTCACTCACAGCGGTGTTCGTGCTGGTCGGAACCGGATTGGCGGGGCGCTCGACGGTGTCGGCGACGCCCTCCGTGCCGTCCTTGTGTGCTTCGGCGTCCGTGGTGGCCTCCGCCTCGCGCTGCTGGTCGCGGATCGCCTCATCCCGCGTGGCCCGCTGCTCGGCCGCGGACAGGGTGAGGCGGCGCAGCAGTCGGCGGCCGGGGTGGATGAGCCAGGGAATTTTGAACTTCCGCCCGATCGGGCTGGTGATCAGTCCGAGCAGACCGAGCGGCAGGGCGAGCAGCGCGGCCAGCAGCCGACGGCCGTGGAATCGTGCGGCCGATCGGCGCAGCGCCTTACGGGCTGCCCGGCGGGCGGGGGCTTTGCGCAGGGTGCTGCGCTGTGCGGCGACCCGGTCGGCGGTCTTGGCGTCCCGCTTGCCGCGCTGCTTGGCGATCGCCGCCTGTTGCGCGGCCCGCGCCTTACCGGCGGCACCACCCAGCGCCCGCCCGACCGGACCACGGCGGGTGGTCGAACCGTGCTTGCCGGGTCGGGTGTTGGCGTTGCGGCGGGCGTCGGCGACCGCCCGGCGCGCGGCCGTGGTCTGCGCCCGCCGGTCGGCCCGCGAGCCGCCCGCGGCCTGCCGCGCCGCCCGCAGCGCCCGAACCTGCCCGGCGCGGCCCGCGACCTTGGCGCCGAACCCGGAGCCGACGCCACGGGGCGTGTTCTTCGGTGAGCCGGCCGCGCTTCGGCCGGTCCTGCTGCCTGCCGCGCTGCGGGTGGGGGTGCGGGTGGCGGCGCGTCGGGAGGGGCCGGGCACCCGCCCGGACCCCGTACCCGACCGGCGCGCATGCGTACGGCCCGCCGCGCGTGCTGCCGTGCTTCGGCCCGCAGTGCGGGCGGCGGTACGGCGTGCCTCGCGGCGGGGGCTGGGGTTGCGGTTGCGGGAGGCGGCGGCCACGCCGAGGACGACGGCGCCGGTTGCAGCGACGGCGGCGGCGATCGGGCCGCCGGCCAGCGAGGCGGCGGCGACCATGCCCACGGTCGTGTTCGCCCCGGACAGGGCGAGCGGGACGACCGGCCAGCCGCCGGGCGTGTGGTCCACCTCGGCCGCGGCCGGAACCGGAGCGGTTTGGACAGGTGCGGGCGGGGGCGATGCGGTCGGTGCCTCGACGCCTACCGGTTCGGTGGTGAGTTCCGTCATGCTGAGAGCCACTCCTTCAAGGGAGGAGAGCAGAGGCCCGGACGCTATGCCGTCCAAAGCGCGCGTCCGGGCCTTTGCGCTGGGGGCTGTCGGGACAAGCTCGCCGGGTCTGCGCGCCGGGTCTGCGAGGGTGCCGCTCGCCGGGGCTCACCGGGTCTGCTTCACTGGTGCGGTCGACTGCTTCCGGCAGTCGCAACGAGGGCCAGCCCACTGCGATTGGGCTGGTCCTCATTGGTGTGTGCCGGACGAGTCGGTCAGGCTTCGGATTCCTCGTGGGACATCAGCGATCCCCACGCGCGGCGAACGCGCTGTTCCCCGCCGACGAATCCGCCCTCACGGAAGGCGGCCACGGCCTGGCGGTAGGACAGCGGCGGGTCGTCGCTGTAGCGCAGGTGCCGCAGCACGACGACAAGCTGAGCGTCCGTGAGCGGCTCGCCCGCCACCGGCGCGGGCACCCCGGCGACGGCCGCGATCTCCTCGAGCGTCACGGGCGGTTCGGCCGGGGGCGTCACGGGCGTGACGGGCTCCGGCGGAACGGTCTCGAGCACAGCCGTGACCTGCGTGTCTCCCTCCGTCACGGGTGTGACGCCTTCACCGTCCGCACCCTCGACAGCGCGCGGCGCTGGGGTGGCCGTCACACCCGTGACGGGGGCCGTGACGGGCAGGGCGAACATGCCCGCAAGGGCCGCGTCCGCGCCGGCCGTCATCCGCTCGCGCTGCACGTCGACCAGGTGTGCCCCGAGCAGGGCGTCACCCGCGCCGACCTTCTCGGCGAGCTTCCACGACTCAAGCTCTGACTTGTTGCGGGCCTTCTCGTCGGGGTGGTTCGCGGCGCGGGCCCGGTGGTAGGCGAGCTTCTGCATGACGGCCGCGTTGCGGCGCTGGGCTTCGGCGTCCGTGCCGGTGCGGTAGACCACGATCCGGCGGGCCAGCAGGCCCATGCCCTCCGCGGACACGCACATGGCCATCGGGGTGACGGCGAACACCACCGCTTCCGTGACCGTTTTGGCTACCGCGGCGCCGGTCAGGGACGCCACCGCGGGCAGCGTCCACAGCCCGACCCGCACGGCCGCCGGGGAGGACTGGCCCAGCATGGTCAGACCGACCAGGACCAGCGCGAGAACGAGCGTCGCGCCCTCACCGGCCGCGACCACACCCAGCGCGGTAGCCGACCGGTGGAACACGGATGTGATGTTGCTGTAGGTGCCGACCGCGCCCAGACCGCCGAACGCGACCATGGGCAGTGCGGCGGCACCGAGTACGAGTGCCTGGCCCCTGCTCAGGGACCTTTCCGGGGGGTGCTTCACTGTTTACTCCTTCTGGGGAGACTGCTTCCTGACGTTGCTGGTCAGGGGGCTTTCTGGTCGTCGGGGTAGGCGCAGGGCACGCACACCCCGAGCGTGGTGGGGATGACGTATCCGGCATCGTTGCGGCACTGCGGGCAGGTGCGGCGCGCTCGCATCGCGCACGCCAGCGCCCGGCGCTTCGCCTCCGTCATCGGCCGGACCGGCTTGGCCTTGTCGAGCCGGTAGAGGTAGGCGATCAGCGGCCCGCGCCGGTAACGCGGCCGGAGGATCTGCGCGGCGACCGGCTGACCGCCAGGGCGCAGGCCGCGGGCCCGTAACTGCCGTCTGGTCGCCAGCCCGTCCGGTGCGCAGCGCCACGGGTAGGTGGGAATGCCGTGCCGGGCGCCGCTCGGGTCGAAGCACTTGCCCAACGCAGCCATCAGGCCGCCGCCACGGTCAGCGCCGGGGCGGGCACGTCGCCGTAGCCGGTCAACTCCAGGACGGCGCCGGCGTAGTCGGCGGACGCCTTCAGCACGCGCGTACGGCCGGCGCTCTGCTCGCGGTACACCACCGCGTCCGGAGCGATGCCCAGCGCGTCCCGCCACACCTCGAAGTCGTCCAGACCGCCGTGGAACCTCAGCCCCAACTGGTTCGGGTAGAGAGCCGACACGTCGATCTCCGGCGCCGGCAGGTGACCGAAGTCCACGGCCAGCAAGCGCAGCACCCGCAGCGGCACAGCCAGGCCGTCCAGCGTCAGACCCTCGCTCATGCCGCCGCCCCCCGGCGCGCCGGACGGGAACGGACGGGACGGGCCAGCGGGACCACGTTGAACAGGTCCGGGTGCTCCTCGACCACCCGCGCGGCCAGACGGACCAGGTCGTCCGGCAGACCGCGGTATTCCGGGTCGGCGAGGATGTCGCGCGCCGCGTCCAGGCGGGCCGCGCGCTCCTCATCGCTCTCGCCCTCGACCCCGAGCCACAGCTCAACCGGGGTGCCCAGCGCGAGTTCCGCGAACTCCGCCGGACTCAGGGCCTGATGACCGGCAACGATGCACTTCATGGAGTTCTCTCCTCACAGTGAACGGCTCGAACGCGCCCGGAGGTGCCTCTACGGGGCGCGTGCCGTGGGAAAGGGGACCGCACCGGATGCGGTGCGGGTGGGACCCTGAAAGTCCTCATCAAACGGGCAGGGCGCCGACGTGATGCCGGCGCCCTGCCCGCATGACGAGTGACGGGAAAGCCCGTCACTGTCTTCTCGCGGCTCCGTGCGCGCCTTGCTCCGCCTCCTTTGGACGGCGCGCGGTTACCGCGTCACTCAGTCGTCACTCGCTGAGTCGATCTCCCTGGAATGGCTACCTGTCATGGACCGGGTGCAGCCCAATCACCGGGATCCCCGCCGATCCGGCCCCTGGGTCTACGCCCGAGGGTCAGACCAGCGGCTTAGCCGATGACACCGATCGATCCGTGAAGACGACGGACTTTCACGTCTCCCCTGCCGCTCGGAGCGCCTGTAAGCGGGTCCGGCGGGGTCCTTCGTCGTGTGTTCTTGCAGGTCAAGCCCTTAGGAACACAGCCGGTGAGGCCCTTCTGAGCGTCTCGTTCCGGCGTGCATTAAGATTGACCTAGGTCAATCTTAATGTCAAGCGGTGCTCTGGGGATCAGAGATTGACCTAGGTCCGGCTACTCTCGGGGGTATGGAACAGAGCCCCGAAGTGCCCAAGCCCACGCCGACGGCCAAGGAGATTGCGGCGCAGTTCCGCGAGAAGATCACGGGCATCGATCGTGAGTACGCCCCGGGGGACCGGCTCCCGGCTGCTCGTGCGCTCGCCAAGGAACTTGGCGTGCAGCTCATGACCGTTCAGAGCGCGTACGGCCAACTTCGCGACGAGGGGCTGATTCTCACGCAGCAGGGGCGCGGAACGTTCGTCCGTGATCCTGCGGCACCCCTTGGTACCGAGCCGGGCAGCAGCCCTGCTTTCACGGCCCTGGCCGCAGAGCTCAGCACGGTTCATGACGCTCTCCGTTCGCTCGGGGAGCGGCTTGACCGGCTTGAGCGGCTCGTGGGCAGCGAGACTCCACCGCCGCCGTGAGTTCGTCCGCGCGCCTCAGCAGTCGTTCGACCGTGAGGCGTGCATCCCTCAAACCCGCTTTGATCAAAGCGAGTTCAGCAGGAGTCATGCTTTCCAGCTCGCCGCTTCGCTCATTGATCCCTGGCATGCCAATGAGCATGTAGCCGTGAACGGCAGAGGACCCGGACAGAGCGTCCGGGTCCTCTTTCTTTGCAGGTCAGGATGATTGACGACTCGTCAGTGGGTGACTTCGTCCACGGCGTCCAGCAGTGCCCCCCACGGGAGTTCACGCCCCGCCGGCGCTTCGCGCGGTTCGTACAGCGGCCATACCTCCGGGCCGTAGATGATGCGCACGCCCCCCGCCCGAAGGGTGTCGATGTGGTGCTGCCATGCCGGGTGCCGGGCGTGTGCCGCATTCACCCGAGGGAAGACGACGACAGGCAATCCGAGGGTGCCGATCGCCTCGCCCACCTGTGTCAGCGCCTGGTTGTCCATCACGCCCGTGGCGAGCTTGGCCACCATGTTGGCCGACGCGGGGGCTACGACGTAGCAGTCAACCGGCGGGTGCGGTCGCGCCTCGCCAGGCAGCCGCGGTTCATCGCGTACGGGTAGGCCGGTCAGCTTCTCCAACTGCTCGACCTCGCCGCTCATCCGCAGCCACTGACCTGCGGTCGGCGTCAGAGTGACGGCCACCTGCCATCCGCGCTCCATCGCGGGCCCAACCAGACCAGTGCGCAGCACCTCTACGCCTCCGGCTGCCGACCCGACGACTCCGAGCACCCCACGCTTGCCTGGACTCACTGCACCGCCCTGCACCGTTGAGCCATCACGAACACCTCGGACGATCGCGAGCCGCCGGTCACTGGAGAGTGCTTGATCAGATCCCGCAGCGTCTCGCGCACCCTCGGATTGTTGCGTACGAGCTGCGGCGACGTGCGCTCAGCCATGCGCAGCTCTGCGAACGCCTCATCACCCCGCCCGCTGAGCGACAGGGCGCGTGCGAAGTCGATGCGGTGCGAAACGCTGCGTTCCTGCGGCATGTGGTCGACGTTGATCCGGCCGTGTTCCACCACATACGACACGTTGTCGAGGTCCAGCTCAACCGACAGACGGTGTAGCAGGACGTTCGTGGGTCCGAAGCCGGTCTGCCAGTAGTTCTCATCCGAGCCGAGATCATCCGCGAGTGCCTCGGCTCGATCCAACAGGCTGGTTGCAGTGGGCCGGTCCTGGTGGCGGGCCGCAGCGACAGCGGCCCTTAGGTGGATCATCCCCAGCAGACTCAGTGCCGCAGGGTCGTTGTCGGTCACCTGAGACGAGAGCCATGCGGCGGCCGTGTTCCCCAGCTCCAACGCGTCGTCGTACCTGCCGTTGGCCAGCAGAGCGTGTGTGCCGGACCGTGCGGCGGACGCCAACACCAGCGGGTCGTCAGACTCGTCTGCGGCACGCATGGCGCGCTCGGCAGCGAGCCACGAGATGTCCGATTCGCCGATCTTCGCAAGGGTTGTTGCTGCGAGGTGGTGGGTACGGGCCGACACTGCCCAGCAGTCGCCACGGTCCTCACCACGCCGTGCGGCTCGCTCCTCCAGCTCTTGTGCAGTCTGGAGGAGTGCGGGAAGTGCGGCGATGACGCTGCCGAGCCGCCCACCCTGGTAGTCGTTCCATGCCTGCTCCACACGCACGGCCACAGGTGCTGGTGTGGGGAGCTGCACCTCAGCCTCGGGGCCGAAGAGCAGACGAGACAGCCGGCGCGGGCTCATAAGCGCGTCGCGCACGGCCGGAACGTCGTCCTGCTGCTTCCCGTCCTCCATGAGCACGGTCTGACCGAGCAGGTCCCCCAGGGGCACGCGCAGGATGCGCGACAGCTCCGCGAGCATGTCGATCCGGGGAGGCTTCCGACGCCCCGTCTCGATCTTTGCCAACCAGTCAGTGCTGCGCCCGACCAGGCCAGCGAGCACCTCTTGCGTGTAGCCGCGACGCTTCCGGTAGAAGGCGATGCGTTCACCGATGCTGAGGTGATCTCCAAGGCCACGCATTACGTGCTGCCTCCTGCGGGTTGTAGGGGCCCGTCTCACGGTACATAGCCGGTGAGGGGGCAGGTAGTCGGCTTTGCCCGTTGCCGGGCCAGAGCAAGTGTGAGCGCCTCATGTTGAAGGGACCCAGACACAGTGTCCGGGTCCCTTCACTACGCGTCACAAGAGTCGTTCATGTCGCACACCACCCGTGCGACTGCACGCATCCGCATGCATTGGGACAGGGAAACGAGGGTCCCTGCCCGCGATGGATTACGGCCGCGACCCCGTCATGAAGTCTGACGGAGGCCACCCATTCCAGTTTCTGCATTTATGGCATAAACGCCATCAGAGCTACATAGGTATATCATTCCATTAGCGACGGTCACCTTAGAGGAAATCTGGCTCCGCGCCTTGCGGCTCCACTCCCATCCCCCATCCTCCAGTCGCAAGGCATAGACGTATCCTGCCATGGTTCCCACGTAGAGCATGTCATTTGACACTGTTGGGGCGTTAAGGGGGCCGACCCCGCCATGTACTGGATATATCCACCGAGAATTTCCGTCGACCAAGTCGACCGCATGTACATACTCTCGATCATTGGCGATGTAGCATACCCCGTCATGAATAGTGGGGGAGCAGAACGTTCCAAACGATTTGATCCGCCAGTGCAATTCGCCACTCTCGGCATCGATAGCATAGATACCGTCGGACATGCTCACGGCAATGACTACTCCGTTGGCGGCCGCAAGGGGAGAGCGTATGGAACCGTTCGTCTTATACCGCCAAAGCTCTCTTCCTTTGCTGGTCTCTAGGGCATGAATGATACCGTTTTCACTACCGACGTAGAGCCTCTTTCCGAGTACTTTGGGTGGACTCAAAAAGCGATTTCCTACCTGCTGCTTCCATCGGCATCTCTTCGCCCCTGCGCCAATTGCGAAAACTGTTCCGTTTGAACCTGTGACGTAGAGGGCATTTCCTGCGAGCTCCGGGGAGGTCTCAATCGGCACGTTGATCTCATGGGTCCAAGTCACCATCCCATTTGACATGGAGAGACCGAATATGCCGCCAGACTTCCAGCGGGCGGGACTCAAAGACATATAGACCATGTCTCGTAGAGTGATCGGGGGTGAGATTTGGCTTGGCCACCTCTGGCTGCTCCAACGTAGTCGCCCCGTTGCGGCATCCAAGGCGTAAACGCGGTTATCTCTGCTCGCGACATACACGGATTCATCAGTTGCGGCTGGCGAACCCAAAATAGTACCCCACATCGTATTGCCCGTTCTGAACCCCCAGGGTTTGTACTTCGATTTCGGCGCGGGTGAGGCTTTAGTGCGCGCAATCGGCGCTCTGCTTATCGGCTTGCCCAACTTCTTGAGGATCAGACCTTTAAGCTCATCCGGCGTGGTTGAGCGCAAATCGATAAACCCCATCGTCTCTCGCAAGCCTGGAATTTTGGTATCATCGAAACGCGCCGGCAATATATACTCTGACACTTCTCGAATTGCCCTCGCCTGTGCGGATTTTCGTTCGTGATTCGTCCAGATTTTTTTCCGATATTCGGTTGAGACGAAGATTACGCAGTACCTTGACGCCTCGCGGTAGATGTGATCGAGATGTTCGTAGAGATCTTTTCCCCAGAGCTCAGCAGTCTCGTCAGTGTCGTAAAAGACTCTCACCCCCATTTTGGTGAGGCCATCGGCGACCTCTCGTACGTACGGCCTCTGCTCACCCGCAAATGAGAAGCAGACGTCATACTCGTACGCATCGCGTTTCGCACCCACTCCTCAAGACTAGGACGCGCGCCAGTCCGCTGCCATTTGAAGCGTCGCGACATAGTCAGGCGGGGCCAAGGCAGGGTTAATCGAGGTCCGAGTCAAAGCAGTCCCGAAGACACTGATGGAACGAGTAGAGCGACGATAGGAGGCCAGGTCGCTGTACGTCTGATCGCACTCGGGACGAACGAAGAGGTCAGCGATTGCGGTGCCGCCGGGCCGTCTGTGGGCCGTCGAAGGGTGGCCCACAGCGACCAACAACGACCGATGACGACCGTCCGATCACAGGCCAGCGCTGCGCCCACGTCGATCGCGTGAGGTCGCTCCGGACTGACGTCACTTCCTGCGCAACAAGCGCCAGGAGTGGGAGGAGTACCGCAGCGAGGTCACGGCCTTCGAGCTGCGGAAGAACCTGCCGGTGCTGTAGGCGCGGGCAGGGGCGGATGTCCGCTGGAGCGACACGCGGGGCCGACGGTCAGGGGACCGTCGGCCCTGTTTTCCATCGACGGTCGTCCCGACGTTCGTATCGATGACTCCGGCCCGTGTGTGGCCCGTGTGTGGGCCGTGCGCGCGCGTGGTCGTGCCCTCCGAGTGCTGCCTCGACTCCCGGCTTCGTGCGCCGGGGCTCACCACGGCCGGCACGTGCGGCGGATCGTGCGGTGGACCGCGGCGGGGCGGCCACTCATCGCCGCCCACCCCGGCGCTTCCCCCGGGCTCTGCGGTTAGGCTCGAGCCGTACGACCTTGATCGGAGTCGAGGAGGCCGGGATGACAGGGCCGGGGCGCAGGAGCAGTACCTTCACACGGCTGCTGCGGCACGGTTTCACCGATCCCTCCGCCGCTGAGCGGCTCCTCGAGAGCACCGAGCTCTCCCCGGTGCGCAACGATCCCGTGCTGCTGGAGGCCCTGGGGCGGACCGCTGACCCCGATCTCGCGCTGCACGGGCTGGTGCGGTTGCTGGAGGCGCAGCCGGAGGTCACCTCGCGGCGGCGGCTGCTCGACACGGTCATAGCGGCCAAGCCGTTGCGGGACCGGTTGCTCGGGGTGCTCGGGGCGTCCGCCGCCCTCGCCGATCACCTCGCCCGGCATCCACGGGACTGGGAGGCGCTCGTCACGTACGAGCCCCGCGACCTCCATCCCGGGGTGGAGGAGTTCGAGCGGGGGCTCGCCGAGGCCACCGATCCGGTGTCGTTGCGTGTCGCCTACCGGCGGTGTCTGCTGTCCATCGCCGCTCGGGACGTCTGCGGGACCACCGACGTCGCCGAGACCGCCGCCGAGCTCGCCGATCTCGCCACGGCCACCCTGCGGGCCGCGCTCGGTATCGCGTGCGCCGCGGCGCCCGACGACGCGGCCCTGTGCCGGCTCGCCGTCATCGCGATGGGCAAGTGCGGAGGGCACGAGCTGAACTACGTGTCGGACGTCGACGTCATCTTCGTGGGGGAGGCCGTCGAAGGCGCCGATGAGGGCAAGGCCCTGCGGGCCGCCACCAAGCTCGCCTCGCACATGATGAGGATCTGTTCCGAGACCACGGTCGAGGGCTCCATCTGGCCCGTCGACGCCAACCTGCGGCCCGAGGGGCGCAACGGTCCGCTGGTGCGGACGCTGAGCAGTCACCTGGTCTACTACCAGCGGTGGGCCAAGACCTGGGAGTTCCAAGCGTTGTTGAAGGCCCGGCCGGTCGCCGGGGACCTCGCCCTGGGAGAGGCGTACGTCGCCGCCGTCGAGCCGCTCGTGTGGCAGGCCGCCGAGCGGGAGAACTTCGTCGCCGACGTGCAGAAGATGCGGCGGCGGGTCGTCGAGAACATCCCAGCCGCCGAGGTCGAACGGGAGCTGAAGCTCGGGCCCGGCGGGTTGCGGGACGTCGAGTTCGCCGTGCAGTTGCTGCAACTGGTGCACGGGCGGGCCGACGCGTCCCTGCGCAGTGGTACGACGCTGGACGCCTTGCAGGCGCTGGCCGCGGGCGGGTACGTGGGGCGGGCCGACGCCGTGCAGCTCGATCAGGCGTACCGGTTCCTGCGGTCGATGGAGCACCGGATCCAGCTGTACCGGCTGCGGCGGACCCACCTCGTTCCCGAGGGCGAGGCCGACCAGCGGCGGCTCGGACGGTCGTTGGGGTTGCGTGCCGAACCCGTGGGCGAGCTGAACCGGGAATGGAAGCGGCACGCCGCCGTGGTGCGGCGGTTGCACGAGAAGCTGTTCTACCGGCCGTTGCTGGACGCGGTCGCCCAACTCCCGTCCGGTGAGGCGAGGCTGAGCAGCGAGGCGGCTCGGGAGCGGCTGGTCGCGCTCGGGTACGCCGATCCCGCGTCGGCGTTGCGGCATCTGGAGGCGTTGGCCTCCGGGGTGACGCGGAAGGCGGCCATCCAGCGGACGCTGCTGCCCGTGCTGCTCGGATGGTTCGCCGATTCCGCCGATCCGGACGCCGGGCTGCTCAACTTCCGCAAGGTGTCGGACGCGCTGGGGAAGACGCCCTGGTATCTGCGGTTGCTCCGGGACGAGGGGGCCGCGGCGGAGAACCTCGCGCGGGTGCTGTCCGCCGGGCGGCTCGCTCCCGATCTGCTGATGCGTGCGCCCGAGGCGGTCGCCCTGCTCGGCGACGGAGACGGTGGTGGGCTGTATCCGCGGGGGCGGGCTCATCTGGAGCAGGAGATCCTCGCGGCGGTCGGGCGGGCGGAGGGGGCCGTGCAGGCGGTCACCGCCGCGCGGGGCGTGCGGCGGCGGGAGCTGTTCCGTACGGCCGCCGCGGACATCGTGGGCTCGTACGGGACGGAGGCCCAGCCGGCCGAGGCCGACCAGGGTGCGCTGGTCGATCTGGTGGGGGGCGCGGTGTCCGATCTGACCGCGGCGACGCTTGCCGGCACGCTGCGTGCCGTCGTACGGGAAGGGTGGGGCGACACCCTGCCCACCCGTTTCGCGATCATCGGCATGGGGCGGTTCGGGGGACACGAGCTGGGCTACGGGTCCGACGCCGACGTGCTGTTCGTGCACGAGCCGTGGGAGGGCGTCGACGAGCAGGAGGCCGCTCGGGCCGCCAACGCCGTGGTGTCGGAGGTGCGGCGGCTGCTCCAGATCCCGAGTGCCGATCCGCCGTTGCTCGTCGACGCGGATCTGCGGCCGGAGGGGAAGTCCGGGCCGCTCGTACGGACGCTGAAGTCCTACGAGGCCTACTACCGGCGGTGGTCGCTGGTGTGGGAGTCGCAGGCGTTGCTGCGCGCCGAACCCGTCGCCGGGGACGAGGAGTTGGGGCGGCGGTTCGTCGAGCTGATCGATCCCCTGCGGTACCCGGAGGCGGGGCTGGGGAGCGATGCCGTGCGGGAGATCCGGCGGTTGAAGGCGCGGATGGAGTCGGAGCGGCTGCCTCGCGGGGCGGACCCGAAGCTGCACACCAAGCTGGGGCCCGGTGGGCTGTCCGACGTGGAGTGGACCGTGCAGCTGTTGCAGATGCGGCACGGGTCCGAGGTGCCGGGGCTGCGGACCACGCGTACGCGCGGTGCGCTCGCCGCGGCGCGGGAGGCCGGGCTGCTGTCGGAGGAGGACGTCGCGACCCTCGACGAGGCCTGGGTGCTGGCCACGCGGGTGCGGAACGCGGTGATGCTGGTTCGGGGGCGGGCCGGGGACACGTTTCCCTCGGACGGTCGGGAGCTGGCCGCCGTGGGGCGGTACCTGGGGTACGGGCCCGGGCACGTCGGGGACATGCTCGACGACTATCGGCGCACCGCTCGGCGGGCCCGGGGGGTCGTTGACGAGTTGTTCTACGGGGGGTAGGCCCCCTCCCAGCGCCTCGGTCACCTGGGTCACCTGGGGCACCTGGCTCGCCTCGGTCACCTGGGTCGCCCTGGTGGCCTCGTGCGGCTCGGTTCGTTGCCTCCGCAGGTCGCCGTCCTGGAGAAGGAGGCCGGGGCAGAGCTGCTCGAGCGGGTGGGGCGGGGGGTGCGGCCCACGGCTGCCGGGCCGCTGCTCACCGGGTACGCCGATGCCATCGGGCGGCCGGTCGCCGAGGCGGAGGCCTGGCCGATCCGGTGGCGGGGCGTACCGGGCGGTTGGCCGTACGGTACTTCGCCACCGCCGGGGCCGGGCCGGCGGCTCCCGCCGTGGTGCGGGTGCGGGTGCGGGTGCGGGTGCGGGAGGAGCGTCCGGGCGTGCGGGTCGAGCTGGGGCTCGCCGGGCCCGGCGACGCGCCGGCGGACGCGAGGGAGCGGCGGGCCGGTCTCGCCCTGCTGGTGCGGGCGGGGGCGGGTGAGGGCCTGCGGCTGGTGCGGCTGCGGGACGATCCCTGCCTCGCCGTGCTGCCCCGGGGCATCGGCTCGCCGCGCGGCGGAGTGTGCGGCTGGGGGGAGCCGGCCGAGGAGGTGTGGGTCGGGAGGGAGTGGCCCGGGCCCTGTCTCGACGCTCCACTCGACGCGTGCGCTCACGCCGGGTTCCGGCCGCGGTGCGTCGTCGGGAGCGAGGACTGCGTGACCGCTCCGGGGCTCGTCGCCGCCGGAACGGGCGTGGCTCTCATTCCCCGGCTGGGGCTCGGCAGCCGGCACCCGGGGGTCGTCGTACGGGAAGTGCGTGACCCGGTGCCGGTGCGGGGCATTCAGGCGGCGGTGCGGGAGAGCGCCCCCGCGCAACCTGTCGTGGAGTTCTTCATCGAGGTGCTGCGGGCAGCCGCCGAAGCGTGGGTCTCATGCCTTCGTGGGCAGCGGGACGCCGGGGCGCCCTCGGGCGGACACCAGCTTCGGCAGGGCGTACGGCAGTGCTCCGTACCAGACCATCGCCACCGTGAAGCCGAAGGTCAGGCAGAGGACGCCGCCCACCGCGTCCAGCCAGAAGTGGTTGGCCGTGGCGACGATGACCACCAGGGTGGCCGCCGGGTAGAGCACGCCGAGCACGCGGACCCAGGGGACCGTGGCCAGGGCGTAGATCGTCAGGCCGCACCACAGGGACCAGCCGATGTGCATGGACGGCATCGCGGCGTACTGGTTCGACATGTTCTTCAGGTCGCCGGAGGCCATCGAACCCCAGGTCTGGTGGACCACGACCGTGTCGACGAAGTGGCCGCCGTTCATCAGGCGCGGGGGCGCCAGGGGATACAGGTAGTAACCGACGAGGGCCACTCCCGTGGTGGCGAAGAGGGCCAGGCGGGTGGCCGCGTAGCGGCCGGGGTGGAAGCGGTAGAGCCACACCAGGACACCGAGCGTCACCACGAAGTGCAGGGTGGCGTAGTAGTAGTTCATGCCGATGATGAGCCAAGTCACCGAGTTCACGGCGTGGTTGACCGACTGTTCCACGGCGATGCCCAGCTGGTGTTCGGCCTTCCAGATCCAGTCGGCGTTGCGCAGGGCCTCGGCCTTCTGTTCCGGGACCGCGTTGCGGATCAGGGAGTACGTCCAGTAACTCACCGCGATCAGCAGGATCTCGAACCAGAGGCGGGGGCGGCGCGGAGTGCGCAGGCGGTGCAGCGGCCCCTGACGCGTTCCGGCCGTGACCGCCTGTGGAGTGGCCTCGGTACGGCCTTCCAGTGGCGTCACGGTCGATTCAGTCATGGACACAGAGTCTGCCAGAAAAGCCTTCTGCCCCGATCATCCCCTGGTGCCCTCCCACCCGCATGTTCTCCGCCCGGGAGACCCCTACGGGATACGCCGGGCGCACTGCCCGGACGTGCCCTTCTCCGCCCCGCGGACGACGGCGGTCACCGGGGGGCCGAGGCCGTGGAGCCGCGTACGACGAGTTCCGGCATGAACACGAACTCGCTGTGCGGGGCCGGGGTGCCGCCGATCTCCTCCAGGAGCGTGCGGACCGCCGCCTGGCCCATCGCCGGGACCGGCTTGCGGATCGTGGTCAGGGGCGGGTCGGTGAAGGCGATCAGGGGGGAGTCGTCGAAGCCGACGACCGAGACGTCCCGGGGGACCGCCAGCCCGCGCTGCCGCGCCGCTCGTATCGCGCCCAGGGCCATCATGTCGCTGGCGCACACCACGGCCGTGCAGGCGCGGTCGATCAGGGCCGTCGCGGCCGCCTGGCCGCCCTCCAGGGTGTAGAGGGAGTGCTGGACGAGGTCGGACTCGATCGTCTCCGGGCTCAGGCCCAGCTGGTCCTGGATGGCGCGGACGAAGCCCTCGATCTTGCGCTGGACCGGCACGAAGCGCTTCGGGCCGAGGGCCAGGCCGATGCGGGTGTGGCCCAGGGAGGCGAGGTGGGTGACCGCGAGGGTCATCGCCGCGCGGTCGTCGGGGGAGATGAAGGGGGCCTGGACCTTCGGGGAGAAGCCGTCGACGAGGACGAAGGGGACGCCCTGGGCGCGCAGCTGCTCGTAGCGCTGCATGTCGGCCGTGGTGTCCGCGTGCAGACCGGAGACATAGATGATGCCGGCCACCCCGCGGTCGACCAGCATCTCGGTCAGCTCGTCCTCGGTGGAGCCGCCCGGGGTCTGCGTGGCGAGGACCGGGGTGTAGCCCTGGCGGGTCAGCGCCTGGCCGATGACCTGGGCCAGGGCCGGGAATATCGGGTTCTCCAGCTCGGGCGTGATCAGGCCGACCAGGCCCGCGCTGCGCTGCCGCAGACGGACCGGGCGCTCGTAGCCCAGCACGTCGAGGGCGGCGAGCACGGACTGGCGGGTGGTGGCGGCGACGCCCGGCTTCCCGTTGAGGACGCGGCTGACGGTCGCTTCGCTCACCCCCGCCTGCGCAGCGATGTCGGCAAGCCGTGTGGTCACAGGTGTGGACTGTACCGGCCAGGTGTCACCTTGCACACCAATCGGACGCCGTGGGCGCCCTGGTGTACGGCCCGCCCGGGGCTGCTGCGTCATCGCGCTCCCTCGTGAAAGTGATGGCAAGAGCTTGCAGAGTCTTGCACAACAGGGCCGTGCCCCGCTCTGTAGCCGCTCAACCGCGTCAACAACGGTCTCATGGCGGTTGTCATCAGGTCACGCCCGGATAACTTCGGAGATGTCTTGCACTTTTTTTCTGCAAGGTCTTTCGCGCCACTTACAACGCTGTTACGTTCACGTCGCCCGGCAGCCGCCGCAACGGCGCAGTCGGCAAGTCGACAGGGACGGCGGACGGGACCGCTCCCTGTAGCTACACGGGCTTTCACCCTCAAGGAGAACTCATGCGGCGTGGCATAGCGGCCACCGCGCTGGTGGCGTCCCTCGCCCTCGCGGCGACGGCCTGCGGCGGAAGTGACAGCGGCGACTCGGCCGACGGTCCGGTCACCATCACCTGGTGGGACACCTCCAACGCGACGAACGAGGCGCCGACGTACCAGGCCTTGGTCAAGGAGTTCGAGGCCGCCAACAAGGACATCAAGGTCAAGTACGTCAACGTCCCCTTCGACCAGGCGCAGAACAAGTTCGACACCGCCGCCGGTTCCAAGGGCGCCCCGGACGTGCTGCGCTCCGAGGTCGGCTGGACCCCCGCCTTCGCCAAGAAGGGCTTCTTCCTGCCGCTGGACGGCACCGAGGCCCTCGCCGAGCAGGACAAGTTCAAGTCCAACCTGATCGAGCAGGCCAAGTACGAGGGCAAGACCTACGGCGTGCCGATCGTCACCGACACCCTCGCCCTCGTCTACAACAAGGCGCTCTTCGCCAAGGCCGGCATCACCGCCGCCCCGAAGACCTGGGACGAGCTGAAGACGGCCGCCGCCACCATCAAGGACAAGACCGGCGTCGACGGCTACTGGGGCTCCACCCAGGCCTACTACGCCCAGTCCTTCCTCTACGGCGAGGGCACCGACACCGTCGACGCCGACGCCAAGAAGATCACCGTCAACTCGGCGGAGGCGAAGAAGGCCTACGGCACCTGGCTCGGCCTGTTCGACGGCAAGGGCCTGCACAAGGCCGACACCACCGCCGACGCCTACGCCCACATCCAGGACGCCTTCGTCAACGGCAAGGTCGCCGCGATCGTCCAGGGCCCCTGGGAGATCACGAACTTCTACAAGGGCTCGGCCTTCACGGACAAGAACAACCTCGGCATCGCCACCGTCCCGGCCGGCTCCACCGGCAAGGCGGGCGCCCCGACCGGCGGCCACAACCTGTCCGTCTACGCCGGCTCGGACGAGGCGCACCAGAAGGCCGCGCTGAAGTTCGTCAACTTCATGACCTCCGCGAAGTCCCAGGCGGCCGTCGCGCTGAAGAACTCCACCCTGCCGACGCGCGACGACGCCTACACCGACCAGGTGAAGGCCGACCCGGGCATCGCCGGCTACCAGACCGTGCTGTCCGCCGCCCAGCCGCGCCCGGCCCTGCCGGAGTACAGCTCCCTGTGGGGCCCGCTGGACACCGAGCTGCCCAAGATCGCCGGCGGCAAGGAGTCCCTCGACAAGGGCCTGAGCAACGTCGAGACCGCCATCGCCAAGCTGGTTCCGGACTTCAGCAAGTGAGCCCCGCGTGGCCGTCGGATCACCCTGCTCATGGGGGGAGTGATCCGGCGGCCACCGGCCTGTGCCCGCCCGGCCCAACCCCCTGATCCCCCGCTCTTTCCAGAAGGTGTCGAACCATGACAGTCGCCATCGACCGCGCGACCGGCAAGCGCCGCGGTGAGGCGCCGCGGCCCGGGCTGGGCCGGCGCCTGAGGCACGGCTACCGGAGGCACTGGTACGCCTACGCGATGATCGCCCCGGTGGTCGTCGTCCTCGGCGTGCTCGTGCTGTACCCCCTCGCGTACGGCCTCTACCTCACCCTCACCGACGCCAACAGCCTCAACACGGCCCGCACCATCGGCGTCAACGAGATCGAGGCCACCTACAAGTTCATCGGCCTGGACAACTACGCCGACATCCTGTGGGGCGAGACCGCCTACGACCGCTTCTGGTCGCACTTCGTCTGGACGATCGTGTGGACGGCCGCCTGCGTCGCCCTGCACTACACCATCGGCCTCGGCCTCGCCCTGCTGCTCAACCAGAAGCTGCGCGGCCGCACCTTCTACCGGCTGATCCTCGTCCTGCCCTGGGCCGTGCCCACCTTCGTCACCGTCTTCGGCTGGCGGTTCATGCTCGCCGACGGCGGCATCATCAACTCCGGCCTGGAGGCGCTCCACCTGCCGGCCCCGCTGTGGCTGGAGGACACCTTCTGGCAGCGGTTCGCCGCGATCATGGTCAACACCTGGTGCGGTGTGCCGTTCATGATGGTCTCCCTGCTCGGCGGCCTGCAGTCCATCGACTCCTCCCTCTACGAGGCCGCCGAGATGGACGGCGCGAACGCCTGGCAGCGGTTCCGCTACGTCACCCTGCCGGGCCTGCGGTCGGTCAGCTCCACCGTCGTCCTCCTCGGCATCATCTGGACCTTCAACCAGTTCGCCGTGATCTTCCTGCTGTTCGGCAACACGGCCCCCGACGCGCAGATCCTCGTCACCTGGGCGTACTACCTCGGCTTCGGACAGCAGCCGCGTGACTTCGCTCAGTCGGCCGCCTACGGCATCCTGCTGCTGGCCATCCTGATCGTCTTCACCTCGTTCTACCGCCGCTGGCTGAACCGCAACGAGCAGCAGCTCGCGATCTGAGGCAGGAGTTCCCATGAGTACCACCACCGCCGAGACCTCCGCCGACGTGACCCGGCACGGCTCCGCCGGCACCCCCGGGAAGACCCGGGGCCGTGGGAAGCGCGGACCCCTCGCCGCCCTCGCCTCCCACGGCGTCCTGACCGTCGCGAGCCTCATCGCGCTCTTCCCGATCGCCTGGCTGGTCTTCCTCTCCCTCGGCCCGGACAAGGACGACTACCTCCACCCCGGACGCATCTGGTCCAAGATGACGTTCGACAACTACTCGTTCGTCCTCCAGGACACGAACTTCTTCGACTGGCTGAAGAGTTCGCTGATCGTGTCGCTGGGCACCACGGTCATCGGCGTACTGATCGCCGCCACCACCGGCTACGCCGTGTCCCGCATGCGCTTCCCCGGCTACCGGAAGTTCATGTGGGTGCTGCTGGTCACCCAGATGTTCCCGATCGCCGTCCTGATCGTGCCGATGTACCAGATCCTGTCGGAGCTCCAGCTCATCGACACCTACCTCGGCCTGATCCTCGTCTACTGCTCGACCGCGGTGCCCTACTGCGCCTGGCTGCTCAAGGGCTACTTCGACACCATCCCGTTCGAGATCGACGAGGCCGGGCGCGTCGACGGCCTGACCCCCTTCGGCACCTTCGCGCGGCTGATCCTGCCGCTCGCCAAGCCGGGCCTCGCGGTCGCCGCGTTCTACAGCTTCATCACGGCCTTCGGCGAGGTCGCCTTCGCGACGACCTTCCTGCTCGACGACCAGAAGTACACGCTCGCCGTCGGCCTGCAGAGCTTCGTCAGCGAGCACGACGCCCAGCGCAACCTCATGGCCGCCACCGCGGTGCTGATCGCGATACCCGTCTCCGCGTTCTTCTACCTCGTGCAGAAGAACCTGGTGACCGGCCTGACCGCAGGCGGAACGAAGGGCTGAGCCCTCCCGTCGAGAGACTCCCGCGCCCCTGACGGCGCGGGTGGCGGCCGCGGTGTCCATCCGACCCCGCCGGCACCGCGGCCGCCTGATCACCTCACCCGCCGCCGCACCCCAAGACCATGACCGCAACCCCCTTACGTACCAAGGACGCCATGAGCCAGCAGCACTCCGCCGCCCCGGCCCCCACCTCCCGGCCCGCCTCCGCCGTCGCCACCGTCGCCAAGCACCGCGACTGGTGGCGGGACGCGGTGATCTACCAGGTGTATCCGCGCAGCTTCGCCGACAGCAACGGCGACGGCATGGGTGACCTGGAAGGCGTACGCTCCCGCCTCCCGTACCTGCGCGACCTCGGCGTCGACGCCGTGTGGCTCAGCCCCTTCTACGCCTCCCCGCAGGCCGACGCCGGCTACGACGTCGCCGACTACCGGGCCGTCGACCCGATGTTCGGCAACCTCCTCGACGCCGACGCGCTGATCCGCGACGCCCACGACCTGGGCCTGAGGATCATCGTCGACCTCGTCCCCAACCACTCCTCCGACCAGCACGAGTGGTTCAGGCGGGCGGTCGCGGAGGGCCCCGGCTCCCCGCTGCGGGAGCGCTACCACTTCCGCCCGGGCAAGGGGAAGAAGGGCGAACTGCCGCCCAACGACTGGGAGTCGATCTTCGGCGGTCCGGCCTGGACCCGGGTCACGGAGCCCGACGGCACGCCCGGCGAGTGGTACCTGCACCTGTTCGCCCCCGAGCAGCCCGACTTCAACTGGGAACACCCGGCGGTCGGCGACGAGTTCCGCTCCATCCTGCGGTTCTGGCTCGACATGGGCGTCGACGGATTCCGTATCGACGTCGCCCACGGCCTGGTCAAGGCGGCGGGGCTTCCCGACCTCGGCGCCCACGACCAGCTCAAACTGCTGGGCAACGATGTCATGCCGTTCTTCGACCAGGACGGCGTGCACGAGATCTACCGGCAGTGGCGCCGCGTCCTCGACGAGTACGCCGGCGACCGCGTCTTCGTGGCGGAGGCCTGGACCCCGACCGTCGAGCGCACCGCCAACTACGTCCGCCCCGACGAGCTGCACCAGGCCTTCAACTTCCAGTACCTCAGCACGGAGTGGGACGCCGAGGAACTGCGCCAGGTCGTCGACCGCACCCTGGAGGCGATGCGCCCCGTCGGCGCCCCCGCCACCTGGGTCCTGTCCAACCACGACGTGACCCGGCACGCCACCCGCTTCGCCAACCCGCCCGGCCTCGGTACGCAGATCCGCACCGCCGGCGACCGCGAACTGGGCCTGCGCCGGGCGCGGGCGGCCACCCTGCTGATGCTGGCGCTGCCCGGCTCGGCCTACGTCTACCAGGGCGAGGAGCTGGGCCTCCCGGACGTCGTCGACCTGCCCGACGAGGTGCGCCAGGACCCGGCGTACTTCCGCGGCGCGGGCCAGGACGGCTTCCGCGACGGCTGCCGCGTCCCGATCCCGTGGACGCGTGAGGGCTCGTCGTACGGCTTCGGCAGCGGGGGCAGCTGGCTGCCGCAGCCGGAGGGCTGGGGCGAACTGAGCGTCGAGGCGCAGGACGGCGTGCCGGGTTCCACGCTGGAGCTGTACCGCTCGGCGCTCGCCGTCCGCCGGGCCCAGCCGGACCTCGGCGCGGGCGACTCCGTGGAGTGGCTGCGCGCCCCCGAGGGCGTCCTGGCCTTCCGGCGCGGGGAGTTCGTGTGCGTCGCCAACACCACCGGCGAGTCGGTGACGACCCCGGCGTACGGCCGTGTCCTGCTCGCCAGCGGTGAGCTGACCGAGGCGGACGGCGAGGCGAAGGTGCCGGCGGACACGACGGTCTGGTTCACCGCGGACTGATTGGGGACCGCGCTCGGTCCGGGGACCGCGCTCGGTCCGGCGCGGACCGAGCGCGCCCTGACGGCCCTTCGCAAGTTCTTGCATCAACTTCACACGGCCCGCTGCCTTTTCAGGCGGCGGGCCTTTAACATCTGCGTCACCGCAAGTTTGCTGAAAGATTTCAGCAAGCGCCTTCACCGTCGAAGGAACCCCACATGGCTCGCAGAAGATCAGTTTCTTCGGGCGCTCTCGCCCTCTCCCTCGCCGCGACGGCGGCCGTCCTCGCCGCCCCCGGCACCGCCCACGCCTCCCCGCCCGGCACCAAGGACGTCACCGCCGTCCTCTTCGAGTGGAACTTCGCCTCGGTCGCCAAGGAGTGCACCACCACCCTCGGCCCGGCCGGCTACGGATACGTCCAGGTCTCCCCGCCCGCCGAGCACATACAGGGCGCGCAGTGGTGGACGTCGTACCAGCCGGTCAGCTACAGGATCGCGGGCCGGCTGGGCGACCGTACGGCCTTCCGGGACATGGTGAACACCTGCCACGCGGCCGGCGTGAAGGTCGTCGTCGACACCGTCGTCAACCACATGTCGGCGGGCGGCGGCACCGGCACCGGCGGCTCGTCGTACACCAAGTACGCCTACCCCGGCCTGTACTCCTCCTACGACTTCGACGACTGCACGAGCCAGATCACCAACTACGCCGACCGCTGGAACGTCCAGCGCTGCGAGCTGGTGGGCCTGGCCGACCTGGACACGGGGGAGAACTACGTCCGGTCGGCCATCGCCGGCTACCTGAACGACCTGCTCTCCCTCGGCGTCGACGGCTTCCGCATCGACGCGGCCAAGCACATCGACACCGCCGACCTCGCCAACATCAAGTCCCGTCTGACCAACCCGAACGCGTACTGGAAGCAGGAGGTCATCTACGGCAGCGGGGAGGCCGTGCAGCCCACCGAGTACACGGGCAACGGCGATGTGCAGGAGTTCCGGTACGCGTACGACCTCAAGCGGGTCTTCAACAACGAGAACCTCGCCTACCTCAAGAACTACGGCGAGGGCTGGGGCTACCTGAGCGGCGGCGTCTCCGGTGTCTTCGTCGACAACCACGACACCGAGCGCAACGGCTCCACCCTGAACTACAAGGACGGCGCGAACTACACCCTCGCCAACGTCTTCATGCTCGCGTGGCCCTACGGCGCCCCGGACGTCAACTCCGGCTACGAGTGGTCCGACATCGACGCCGGGCCGCCCAACGGCGGCGCCGTGAGCGCCTGTTGGCAGAACGGCTGGAAGTGCCAGCACGCCTGGCCGGAGATCAGGTCCATGGTCGCCTTCCGCAACGCCACCCGCGGCGAGTCCGTGACCAACTGGTGGGACAACGGCGGCGACGCGATCGCCTTCGGGCGGGGCGCCAAGGGGTACGTGGCCATCAACCACGAGGCGGGCTCCCTGAGCCGCACGTACCAGACCTCGCTGCCGGCGGGGACCTACTGCAACGTGCAGAACAACACCACGGTGACGGTGAACTCCAGCGGGCAGTTCACGGCCACCCTCGGTGCCAACACGGCCCTGGCGATCCACGCGGGCAAGTCGAGCTGCTGAGCCGCCGGTGCCGCTCCGCGTGACCGCGCATGGTACGTCCGGCCATGCGCGGTACGCGAGGGGTTGACGCCTCCGGAGCCCCGCCCTACGTTCCGCAGCAGTATGGGAGCGCTCCCACGATTGGGCGGATCATGTTTGAGCGAATCGCGTTGCGCAGACTCCGACAGTGGACGGTGACGTCCTCGGCGGCCCTGCTCGCCCTCACCGGCACCACCGCGGCCACCTTGCCGGAGGCCCCGCAGGCCAGAGCGGCGACCACGGCCACGATCAACGGCTCGACCATCCTCCAGCCCATCGACGGCTTCGGATTCTCCGAGCACTTCGGGCGGGCGAACATCATGCGCGGCTCTCAGGGCCTGCCCGCGGCACGCCAACGGGAGTTGCTGGACCTGCTGCTGAGCCCCACCACCGGTGCCGGCCTGAGCATCCTGCGCCTCGGCATCGACTCGGGCATCCAGCCGACCGACCCCGGCGGGCCGAACGCCACCCCCGAGTACGTCTGGGACCGCGACGACAAGGGCCAGGTCTGGCTCGCCCAGCAGGCCAAGGCGTACGGCGTGACCCGCTTCTACGCCGACGCCTGGACCGCGCCCGGCTATATGAAGACCAACGGCACCGACGCCGACGGCGGCACCCTCTGCGGCCTCGCGGGCGCCACCTGCGCGAGCGGCGACTGGCGGCGGGCGTACGCGAACTACCTGGTCCAGTACGCGAGGTTCTACGCGCAGGAGGGCATCCGGGTCACGGACCTCGGCTTCACCAACGAGCCCGACTGGACCGCCACCTACGACTCCATGCGGCTCACTCCCGCCCAGGCGGTCGAGTTCACCAAGGTCTTCGGTCCGCTCGCCAACGCGGCCGGACACAAGGTCGTCTGCTGCGACTCCTTCGGCTGGAACCAGCAGAAGACCTACAGCAGCGCCCTCGAGGCGGACGCGACGGCCCGCGGCCTGGTCGCCACCCACGCCGGCCACACCTACGCCAGCCCGGTCGACGCGCCCCTGCCGACCGGGAAGCGGACCTGGATGTCGGAGTGGTCGCCCAACGGCACCACCTGGAATGAGAACTGGGACGACGGCAGCGGCTACGACGGCTTCACCGTCGCCTCCGCCGTCCACGACGCCCTGACCAAGGGCAACGTCAACGGCTACATCTACTGGTACGGGGCCTCCACCGGCGCGACCCGAGGTTTGATCCAGATGGACGGCACCACCTTCCACGTCTCCAAGAGGCTCTGGGCGATCGCCAACTACAGCCGCTTCGTCCGGCCCGGCGCCACCCGGATCGGCGCCACCACACCCGACCCGAACCTCAAGCTGTCGGCGTTCCGCAACACCGACGGATCCGTGACGGTCGTCGCCCTCAACGCCGCGACCGGCGCCACCCAGGTCTCGTACAGCCTGCGGAACACCGGGATCACCACCGGGACGGCCACCCCGTACCTGACCGACGGCACCCACGACACGGCCCGGCAGGCCGCCGTGGCGGTCGGCGGGAGCACGCTGAACGCCACGGTCCCGGCCCGGTCCCTGGTCACCTACACCATCAAGCGATAGGAGTCGCGATGCGTGTGACACGGCGTCTCGCCGTCCTGGTCGCCGGGCTGGCCCTGCTGCTGGGCGCCCTGGCCCCACCGTCGTCCGCGGACACGGACACGGCGGCGGCCGCCTTGCCCGGCAGCTTCCAGTGGAAGTCCAGCGGCGTGCTGATCTCCCCGAAGTCGGACGCCACCCACAGCCTCAGCGCGGTCAAGGACCCGTCGGTCGTGTACCACAACGGCCGGTGGCACGTCTTCGCCACCACCACGACCACCACCGGCGCGTACAGCATGGTGTACCTGAACTTCTCCGACTGGTCGCAGGCCGCCGCCGCGCAGCACCACTACCTGGACCGGACGGCGATCGGCGCCGGGTACAAGGCGGCACCGCAGGTGTTCTACTTCGCGCCCCAGCGGCTGTGGTACCTCGTCCACCAGACCGGGGACAACGCGGCGTACTCGACCACCGCGAACCTCGCCGACCCGCAGTCGTGGAGCGCCCCGAAGAAGTTCTACGCCGGGGGCATGCCGCAGATCATCAAGGACAACATCGGCAACGGCTACTGGGTCGACTTCTGGAACGTCTGCGACAGCGCCACCTGCTACCTGTTCTCCTCCGACGACAACGGCCACCTCTACCGCTCGCAGACCAGCCTCGCGAACTTCCCGAACGGCTTCACCAACACGGTCATGGTGATGCGGGACGCCAACAAGTACCGCCTCTGGGAGGCCGCCAACGTCTACAGGCTCAGCGGCAGCAACACCTACCTCCTCCTCGTCGAGGCGATCGGCGGCAACGGCAAGCGGTACTTCCGGTCCTGGACCTCGGGCGCCGTCAACGGGACCTGGACCCCGCTCGCCGACTCCGAGACCAACCCGTTCGCCCGCTCGAACAACGTCACCTTCGACGGCACGCCCTGGACCCAGGACATCAGCCACGGTGAGATGGTCCGCGCCGGCACGGACCAGACCCTCACGATCAACCCGTGCCGGCTTCAGTACCTCTACCAGGGCATGAACCCCTCCGCCACCGGCGACTACAACACGCTGCCCTGGCGGCTGGGCCTGCTGACGCAGACGAACTCGACCTGTTAGTCCGCTACTTCCAGGTGTCGCCGGTCGCGTAACCGCTCGACGTGCCCGTCGCGTACGAGCGGTTCGTGCCGGACTCCCAGATCACGTTCCCGGAGGCGTCCTTCGCGATGTACTTGTACGCGAAGGACGTGCTCCTGGGGACGATGACCGTCTTGCTCCACGTCGGGTACGACGCCGAGGACAGCGGGATCGCGTCCGCCGGGTTCCAGGAGCCCAGCGAGGGCAGGGAGCCGACGACATGGACGGTGGTGCCCCAGGTCGTCGTCGCGTCGACGTTGAAGGTGACGTCGGTGGCGTCGGCGTTCGCCAGGCACGAGGGTGCCGGCGGCCACGGCGCTCGCGGCGCGGCGGAAGACACCCGGGGGGTGGTGCCTGGAGGTCATGCTGCGGCTCCCGACGAAAGGGTTGGCATTCAACAACCCGTGAGACTGGGCCAGTTGAGAAGGGCACGTCAAGGTTGTCGGTGAAAGTTCTTGCTATCGGTTTCAAGCCTCTTGCTGTAAAGCTTTCGTCAGCGGTACGGTCGCGCGGGGTCGGACCCAACAGAGCCGTAGTCGCAAGGAGTTCCGCCTGTGATATCGAGATCGGCGCCCCGGACGCGCCGCACCGGGCACACCAGACGGGTCGCGGCCGTCACCGTCGCCGCGCTCGCCACCGCCCTCGTGCCGCCCCTCGCCGCCCACGCGGACAGCCCGCCCCCGCCTCCGTCGGACGCGAAGCTCGCCGCCGAGCCGGCCCGGCACGACGCCACGCGCGAGCAGTTCTACTTCGTCCTGCCGGACCGCTTCGCCAACGGCGACCCCGCCAACGACAAGGGCGGCCTCACCGGATCACGCCTCACCACCGGCTACGACCCCACCGACAAGGGCTTCTACCAGGGCGGCGACCTCAAGGGCCTGACCAAGCGCCTCGACTACATCAAGGGCCTCGGCACCACCGCCCTGTGGATGGCGCCCCTCTTCAAGAACCAGCCCGTCCAGGGCACCGGCGCCAACTCCTCCGCCGGCTACCACGGCTACTGGATCACCGACTTCACCCAGGTCGACCCGCACTTCGGCACCAACGAGGACCTGAAGACCCTCATCTCCAAGGCGCACGCCAAGGGCATGAAGGTCTACTTCGACGTCATCACCAACCACACCGCCGACGTCGTCGACTACGAGGAGAAGTCCTACGACTACCTCTCCAAGGGTGCCTTCCCCTACCTGACGAAGGACGGCGAGCCCTTCGACGACGCGGACTACGCGGCCGGCACCTCCGGGTTCCCCGCCGTCGACGCCGGGTCCTTCCCGCGCACGCCGGGCGTGGCCGCGGCCAAGAAGGACGTCAAGGTCCCCTCCTGGCTCAACGACCCGACGATGTACCACAACCGCGGCGACTCCACCTACGCCGGCGAGTCGACCACGTACGGGGACTTCTCCGGCCTCGACGACCTGTGGACCGAGCGTCCCGAGGTCGTCGAGGGGATGGAGAGGATCTACCGGCGGTGGGTGCGCGACTTCGACGTCGACGGCTTCCGGATCGACACCGTGAAGCACGTCAACATGGAGTTCTGGACCCAGTGGGCCACGGCCCTCGACGCCTACGCGGCCAAGCGGGGCCGGGACGACTTCTTCATGTTCGGCGAGGTCTACTCCGCCGACACGAGCATCACGTCCCCCTACGTCACCCAGGGCCGGCTCGACGCCACCCTCGACTTCCCCTTCCAGGAGGCGGCCCGCCAGTACGCCTCCCAGGGCGGCAGCGCCAAGAAGCTCGCCTCGGTCTTCGCCGACGACTACAAGTACACGACCGACAAGGCCAACGCCTACGAGCAGGTCACCTTCCTCGGCAACCACGACATGGGCCGCGTCGGGTACTTCCTGAAGCAGGACAACCCCGGGGCCACCGACGCCGAGATCCTCGCCAAGGACCGGCTCGCCAACGAGCTGATGTTCCTCAGCCGCGGCAACCCCGTCGTCTACTACGGCGACGAGCAGGGCTTCACCGGCTCCGGCGGCGACAAGGACGCCCGCCAGACCATGTTCGCCTCCCGCACCGCCGACTACCTCGACGACGACGAGATCGGCACCGACCGCACCCACGCGAGCGACGCCTACGACACGAGCGCGCCCCTGTACCGGCGGATCGCCGCCCTCTCCCAGCTGCGCAAGGCCCACCCCGCCCTGACGGACGGCGTGCAGACCGAGCGCTACGCGGCGGACGGCGCCGGCGTCTACGCCTTCTCCCGGACCGGCACCGACCGGACCGAGTACCTCGTCGCCTTCAACAACGCCGGTGAGGCGAGGACGGCGACCTTCCCGACCGGCTCCGCGACCACGACCTTCCGGGGGATCTACGGCACGTCCGGCACCGTCACCTCCGACGCCGGCAAGAAGGTCACCGTCACGGTCCCGGCCGGCGCGACCGTCGTCCTCAAGGCGTCCGGCAGGCCCGCCCGGCCCGCCACCGGGCCCGCGATCCGCCTCCAGGCCCCGGCCACCGGCGCCACCGGCACCGTCGAGCTGAGCGCCGACGTGGACGGCGGGCAGCTCAACCGCGTGGTCTTCGCCGCCCAGGTCGGCAACGGCGGGTGGAAGACGCTCGGCTCCGCCGACCACGCCCCGTACAAGGTCACCCACACCATCGGCGAGGACGTGCCGGCCGGCACCGCCCTGCGCTACAAGGCGGTCGTCGTCGACTCCGCCGGACGCACGGCGAGCGCCACGGCGGCGTCGGCCACCGGCACCCCGCCCGCCGAGGAGACCCCCACCGCCTCCTCCCGCGACTACGCGGTCGTCCACTACAAGCGCGCGGACGGCGACTACGACGACTGGGGCCTGTACGCCTGGGGCGACCTCGCCGACGGCGAGTCGACGAACTGGCCGGACAGCCACCCGTTCACCGGCCGGGACGCGTACGGTGCCTTCGCCTACGTCAAGCTGAAGCCCGGCGCCTCCGACGTCGGCTTCCTCGTCATCGACCGCCAGGGCGACAAGGACGTCTCCGCCGACCGCACGATCGACGTCACGCGGACGGGCGAGGTGTGGATCGAGCAGGGCAAGGAGGCCGTGCTCACCGAGCGGCCCTCGGCCGGATACCCGGCTCCGGACAGGACCAAGGCCGTCCTGCACTACCACCGCGCCGACGGGAACTACGACGGCTGGGGGCTGCACACCTGGACGGGCGCCGCGCACCCCACCGACTGGTCGAACCCCCTGAAGCCGGTGCGGACCGACCCCTACGGGGCGGTCTTCGAGGTGCCGCTCACCGAGGGCGCCACCAGCCTCGGCTACATCATCCACAAGGGCGACGAGAAGGACCTCCCGGCCGACCAGTCGCTGGACCTGACGGCCGACGGCCATGAGGTGTGGCTGCTGAGCGGTCAGCAGAAGTACCTGCTGCCGCAGCCGGCGGGCAGTGCCGCCGCCCTCGACCTCTCCACCTCCAAGGCGGTCTGGATCGACCGGGACACCGTCGCCTGGAACGGCTCCGACACGGCCGCCTCCACCCAGCTGCTGTACTCCCACGACGGCTCGATCGAGGTGACCGACGGGACGCTCACCGGAGCCGACCAGCGCTGGCTGCGGCTGACGAGGACGACCCTCACCGACGCCCAGAAGGCGCGGTTCCCGCACCTGAAGGGCGCCACCGCCTGGTCCGTCGACCCGCGCGACCGCGACCGGGTCCGCGAGGCCGTCCGCGGCCAGGTCGTCGCCTCCCAACGGGCCGTGAACGGCGCCGTACTGGCGGCGACCGGCGTGCAGATCGCCGGCGTGCTCGACGACCTCCACGCGGGTGCCACCGAGGCCGACCTCGGCCCGACCTTCCACAAGGGCCGCCCCACGCTCGCCGTGTGGGCCCCGACCGCGCAGAACGTGGCCCTGGAGCTCGACGGCACCACGGTGCGGATGAAGCGTGACGTCGGCACCGGCGTCTGGTCCGTCACCGGCCCCAGGTCCTGGAAGAACAAGCCCTACCGGTACGTCGTGACCGTGTGGGCGCCCAGCGTCCGCAAGGTCGTCACCAACAAGGTCACCGACCCCTACTCGGTCGCCCTGACCGCGGACTCCGAGCGCAGCCTCGTCGTCGACCTCGACGACGAGTCCCTCGCCCCCGGTGGCTGGTCGGGCCTGAAGAAGCCGGCGGCCGTACCGCTCGAGGACGCCCAGATCCAGGAGCTGCACATCCGGGACTTCTCGGTGGCGGACCGGACGGCGACGCACCCCGGCACCTACCTCGCCTTCACCGACAAGGACAGCGACGGCTCGAAGCACCTGCGGGCGCTGGCCGAGGCGGGCACCTCGTACGTCCATCTCCTCCCGGCGTTCGACATCGCCACCATCCCCGAGAAGAAGGCCGACCAGGCCACCGTCGGCTGCGACCTCGCCGCCCTCCCCGCCGACTCCGACCAGCAGCAGGCCTGCGTCGCCAGGACGGCCGCGAAGGACGCCTACAACTGGGGGTACGACCCGTACCACTACACGGTCCCCGAAGGGTCGTACGCCACCGACCCGGACGGGACCGCCCGTACCGTCCAGTTCCGCAGGATGGTGAAGGCGCTGAACGAGGACGGCCTCAGGGTCGTCATGGACGTCGTCTACAACCACACCGCGGCCGCCGGGCAGGCGGACACCAGCGTCCTCGACAAGGTCGTGCCCGGCTACTACCAGCGGCTCCTCGCCGACGGCTCGGTCGCCAACAGCACCTGCTGCGCCAACACGGCCACCGAGAACGCCATGATGGGCAAGCTGGTCGTCGACTCGGTCGTCACCTGGGCCAAGGAGTACAAGGTCGACGGCTTCCGCTTCGACCTCATGGGACACCACCCGAAGGCCAACATCCTCGCCGTGCGCAAGGCCCTCGACGCGCTGACCCTCGCGAAGGACGGCGTCGACGGCAAGAGGATCATCCTGTACGGCGAGGGCTGGAACTTCGGCGAGGTCGCCGACGACGCCCGGTTCGTCCAGGCCACGCAGCAGAACATGGCGGGCACCGGCATCGCCACCTTCTCCGACCGCGCGCGCGACGCCGTACGCGGCGGAGGCCCCTTCGACGCCGACCCCGGCGTCCAGGGCTTCGCCTCCGGACTCCACACCGACCCCAACTCCTCCACCGGCAACGGCACTCCGGCCGAGCAGAAGGCCCGGCTGCTGCACTACCAGGACCTGATCAAGGTGGGCCTCAGCGGCAATCTCGCCCGGTACCGCTTCACCGACACCAGCGGCAGGGAGGTCACCGGCGCCGAGGTCGACTACAACGGCAGCCCCGCGGGCTACGCGGAGGCACCCGGCGACGCCCTCGCCTACGCCGACGCCCACGACAACGAGTCGCTGTTCGACGCCCTCGCCTACAAACTGCCCCCGACGACGAGTGCCTCCGACCGCGCCCGGATGCAGGTCCTCGCCCTGGCCACGGCCACCCTGTCCCAGGGCCCGGCCCTCTCCCAGGCCGGCACCGACCTGCTGCGCTCGAAGTCCCTGGACCGCAACTCCTACGACAGCGGCGACTGGTTCAACGCGATCCACTGGAGCTGCGCCGACGGCAACGGCTTCGGCCGCGGACTGCCGCCGGCCGCCGACAACCAGTCCAAGTGGCCCTACGCCACGCCCTTGTTGACCCGGATCCAGGTGGGCTGCCCGCAGATCCAAGGAGCCTCGGCCGCCTACCGGGACCTGCTGAGGATCCGTACGACGGAGAAGGCGTTCTCCCTCGACACGGCCGCGCAGGTGCAGTCGGCGCTCTCCTTCCCGCTCTCCGGCAAGGACGAGACGCCCGGCGTGATCACCATGGAACTCGGTGACCTGGTCGTGGTGTTCAACGCGACGCCGGACGCCCAGCGGCAGCGGGTCGCCGCACTGGCCGGGACGGGCTACCGGCTGCACCCGGTGCAGGCGGCGGGGGCGGACTCTACCGTCAAGTCCGCGACGTACGAAGCGGAATCGGGCACATTCGCCGTTCCGGGGCGGACCGTCGCCGTCTTCTCCCGGACCCCCTGACAAGGGCCTTACCTTGGTGGAGCAGACCCGGAATCGGGTCTGCTCCACCGGTGTGTCCGAGGACTGACAGATGGACGTCGACGGCAGGCGGAGCGACGCGACGGTACTGGTCGTGGACGATGTGGCGGCCAGCCGGTTCGCCATGGGCGCACTGCTGCGCCGCGCCGGCCACCAGGTCGTCCAGGCCGCCACCGGCCGCGAGGCCCTCGTCGAACTCGACGTACGGCTGCGCAGAGGCACCCTGCCCGACGTGGCGCTCGTCGACGTGGACCTGCCGGACATGAGCGGTTTCGAACTGTGCCGCCGGCTCAAGTCCCGGCCGCACATGGCCGGCCTGCCCGTCGTGCACTTCTCGGCCGCCGCCCTGGCCCCGGCCAACCGCTGTCAGGGACTGGACGCGGGCGGCGAGGCCTACCTGGAGATGCCCGCCGAGCCCGAGGAGATCGACGCGGTGGTCCGGGCCGCGGTGCGCGCCGCCCGGCTGCGGGCCGACGACCAGGCGCTGGCCCGGCGGCTGTCGCTGATGTCGGAGAGCGTCGTCACCATCCAGGCGGCGCGCTCCCTGCAAGAACTCGCCGACGCCGCCGCCGAGGGCACCGCACGGCTCACCGGCGGCCCCGCCGCCGTCTTCCTCCTCGGCCCGGACGACGAGCTGTACCGCGGCACCTCCCGCGACCGCACCTCGCTCGCGCCGCCGGGCGCGGAGGCGCACCGGACCGTGGCCGGTCTGCTGCGGCGGCTCACCCGCGGGCAGGCCGGGGTGCGCATCACCACGGTGCCCGCGCCGCTGTGGCCCACCGGGTTCTTCCGGCCCGGCATGGAGCACGACGCCCGTCTGGCACTGACCCGCACCCAGGACGGGAGGGCCGCGGTGTGCCTGGCCACGCCCACCCGCGGCGCACGCCGGGTGAACCCCGAGACGGAGGCCCTGGTGGCCCGGCTCGCCCAGGCCACCGCCCTCGCCGCCGAGCCGCTGCTCATGTACCAGGTCGAGCGGCACGTCGCGCTCACCCTCCAGCACAGCTTCCTGCCCCGGCCGCACCGGCTGCCCGAACTGCCCGGCCTCGACGTCGTGGTCCGCTATGTGCCCGCGTCCCGGGAGACCGAGATCGGCGGCGACTTCTACGCCGCCCTGCGCACCGGTGAGGGGGTGCTGACCGCGGTCGGCGACGTCGTCGGGCACTCGCTGGAGGCGGCCACCGTCATGGTGGAGATCCGGCACGCGCTGCGCGCCTACTGCGTCGAGGACAGCCACCCGGCCGTGCTCGCCGAGCGCCTCGACCGGATGCTCCAGCACTACCACCCCGACGTCACGGCGACCGTCTGCCTGGCCCTGATCGACCCGGACACCGGACGCACCCGTATCGCCAACGCGGGACACATCCCGCCGCTGGTCATCGGGGACAACCGCAGCGCCGACTACGTCAAGGCCGCCGGCCCGCTGCTCGGGGTGGGCCTGCCCCACCCGCCGCCCACCGAGCTGTTCCTCGAACCCACCGACCGGCTCCTCATGGTCACCGACGGCCTGATCGAGACCCGGGGCACGGACCTCGCGGCCTCGATGGAGCAGCTCCGCGCGGCCGCCGCCGGTGCGCTGCCGGGCCTCGACGCCCTGTGCGACACGCTGCTCGACTGCTTCGGCCACGACCGGGAGGACGACATCGCGATGCTGGCGCTGCGGCGGGCCGATTAGGGTGACGTCCGTCGCCCAGCACAGGGTCGCCCGGAACAGGGTCGCCCGGAACAGGAGTGCCCCATGCCGCAGATCACCGTGGACTACTCGGCCACCATGGCCCCCGCCTTCGACCGGGCCGCCTTCGCGCAGGCCCTGCACACCGCGGTGGTCGACATCGCGGCCGCCAAGCCGGAGGCCTGCAAGACCCTGTTCCGCGGCGCCGACGGCACCGCGTTCGGCTACGACGACCCCGAGGAGCGGCGCCACGCGATCGTCCACGTCACGCTCGGGCTCCTGGCCGGCCGCACCGAGGAGACCAAGGCGAGGCTGACCGAGGCCGTCTTGGAGTTGCTGCGCGAGCACGTGCGGGGCGACGGGTTCGTCCTGCACGCCTCCGCCGAGGTGCGCGACCTCGACCCGTCGTACCGCAAGTACGAAGGCTGACGAGAGCCGACCGAAGCCGACGAGGGCCAAGGGGTCCTTGCACCATGAGCGCCAGGCCGCACGACCCGGGCGCTCATCGTGCAAGGACCCCTAAGAGGTGATCGCGATCAGCCGGGTCACCAGGTCGCCGAAGGGCCCGTCGGCCGGTTCGTCGGCCAGGACGGGCCGCAGCAGCGTGCGCAGTTCCTCGTCGTAGGCGGCGCTCACGGCGGTGAGGGCGGCGAAGTCGTGCACGAGCTGGACCTCCAGCTCCTCGCGCGGGATGCGCCGCCCGTCCAGCCAGATCAGCGCGGTCGACTCGGCGAGGGAGATCCAGGAGCGGACGACCAGTTCCAGACGCGGGGGCGGGTCGGTGACGGTCAGGTGCGACAGGATCTGCTCGTAGGCGGCCTGGCGCACGGAGTCGACGAGCGCGTTCGTGGTCGAGGAACCGACCGCCGGACCGCCGCGCATGAGGGCCGAGAAACCGGGGCCGTGTTCGTCGACGAAGTCGAAGTACCGGCGCATCACCCGCCGCAGCCGCGCCCCGAGAGGCCCCTCGTGCGGCTCGGCGAACCGGCTCGCCAGATCCTCCGACGCGCGCTTCAACGCCGCTTCGTAGAGGCTGAGTTTGCCGGGGAAGTAGTGGTAGACGAGGGGGCGCGAGATGCCCGCGGCCGCGGCTATCTCATCGATGGAGACCTCGTCGGGCGAGTGACGGGCGAACAGTTCGAGAGCGACGCCGATCAGCTGCTGCCGGCGCTCCTCGACTCCCATTCTGCGGCGGACCCCGGTTGTCATGCGAACACCTTACCGATCGAATCCGGACGCGAACGGACGGGATCGGCCACCACTTTCGCACGTATCCCTCACATGTCCGGCACCGGACGGTCGCTTCGGGACCACGAGACGCCGATCGGCACCGCGTCACCCCGCTCCGCGTCCGTCAGCGGATCGTCCCGGCGGCCCACCCCGGGACCGTGCCCCCTGCGGCGGAGTCCGGCCGCGAAGGCCGGAACGTCCCGGCCGTGGTCCGCCGGGCGTCACCGCAGCCCGCTGATCGACCGCCCGTTCTCCAGCGTGCCCTTCAGCTCCGCCCGGACCCCCTGCTTCGCCGGTACGGCCAGCAGATGGCCCTGCGCCGACCCGCTCACCCCGCCCGACGCCCGCACGGACTCCGTCTTGCGGTCACCGGCGGCGAGGAGGTACCAGGAGCCGGCCTCCGACTTCCACAGCACCCCGGCCAGCACATGCGGATCGCGCGGACCGCACGCCGGCACGTCCCCGGCCTTCGCCACGGCCGCCCCGAACAGCCCGCCCGGCGTGTGGAACTGGGCCAGCACCCGCGTCCCGTCACCCCGCCAGGTATCGGCCCGCGTGCACACCCACGCGGCCGAGCCGCTCCCGTCGGGCAGCGACTGCCGCGCGTACCCCCACGCGTTGACCGTACGCACGCCCTGCCCGCGCACCTCGCCCAGCGAGCAGGCGAACGGCGCCCAGGTGCGCAGCGCCTCCGCGCCCGTCGCCTCCTTGGGCGAGGTCGGCCGGCCGGCGGTGAGGCGGGCGGGGACGAGCTCGCCGAGGTCGCTCACCAGGTAGGAACCGGAGGCGTCGGTCAGTTGCAGCACGTTCCACGCCGTGCAGGTGCCGGTGCGGGTGGCCGGGCTGGCCAGCGGCGAGGTGATGCCGTCGGTCAGGGTCAGCTCCATCAGCCCGGCACCCGGCTTCGACAGGTCCCGCTCGGCCGCCTTCGTCACCCAGGGGGCGGTGAGGTAGCGGACGTTGCCGTCGGCCCGGTCCAGGACCACCGCGGCCGCCTCGGCGCCGGTCGCGCCGTCCGCGCGCGCGAAGTCCAGGGCGGCACCGGCCGTGCCCTCCTTCGGCTCGGCGTAGCGGGCGATGCGCAGACCGTCGTAGAGGATGACCACGCGCGCGGTGTCGGCGTCGCCCGCGAACAGCAGCTGGGGCGGGCCGGACGGGCCGCCGGAGGGGGTGCCGGGGGTGGCCGAGACGCGGACGTTCCCGCCGGGGCGGGCCCAGACGGCGAGGGCGCGGCGCAGCAGCGCGCTGTCACCGGTGAGGTCGCCGCGCGCCGGCCAGACGGAGAAGTCGGTGCGGGCGGAGGTCTTCCAGGCGGCGGGGGAGATCCTCACCAGCCGCCCGGGGGCGAGGGCGGCCTCGGCGGCCGGGTTCCGCGCGTACACCGGGGCGGCCGCGCCGTCGGGGCCCCAGCCGTCGCCCGGCAGGGCGAACAGGGCGCCGCACACGGCGAGCGCGGCCGCGGCGGCGAGCGCGGCCCTGGCGTGCCGGCGGCGGCGCATCAGGTCGGTGGGGCGGGCCTGGAGCGAGCAGGGGTCGAACTCGGGGGACTCCAGCAGCGTGTACCGCGCGGCGACGGTGTCGGCCTCCCGCAGCGCGGCGTCCGCGTCGGTGACGCCGCACCCCGTCAGCACCTCGCGCACATCGCCGTCGGGGAGCCTCTCCAGGCCGCGCAGGACGTAGGCGGCGCGGGCCGGGCCGGAGAGGCCGGCCAGCCGCTGGTCGAGGGCGAGTTCGTCGGAGCCGCCGGAGCGGGGGAAGAGACGCAGCCCCCACACCTGGGGCAGCAGCGGCGGCAGCTGCGCGCGTTTCGGCCATGCCCGGCGCGTCAGCGGCAGGCTCGCCTCCAGCGCCGTACGCACCACCTGGAGGCGGACGTACGCGTAGCCGGGGTCGCCGTCGCGGGCGGTGGACTGGGCCGGGATGACCGGGGCCGAGGCGCGGCCGCGGGGCAGGGCGCGCTGGGCGAGGGCGTGGGCGGTCAGGACGCGGCGGCCCCGGCCGAGGCTCTGCGGCAGCACCAGATAGGCGAGCCGGACGAGACGGGGATAGTGCTCGACGAGCGCGGCCTCGGCCTGCTCGACGTCGACGACCCGGTCGGCGGGGGAACCGGGTGCGGAGTGCGGGGCGACATCCTGTGACTGCACGTCCAGCAGAACGAGCGAACCGGTGGTTGGTCACCGGCGGTGCGGCCGGGTCAGCCCTCCGGCGCCACCAGCGCCCGCGCGTAGTTCGCCATCGAGCGCTGGTAGCGCGGCAGGTGGGCGGCGAGCGCCTCGAGGACGAGGGCGAGGCCTTCGCGGTCGCGGCCCAGGGAGGACAGGCACAGGGCGAGCGTGGCCCGGACGGCGTCGTCCAACTCGTCGGAGGGGGCGTCCAGTTCCGGCGTCAGCAGTTCGACGCCCTCCTCCGGCCGCCCGAGGTTCCGCAGCGAGCTGGAGAGCTGGATCCTGGCGCGGCGACCCTTGTAGCCGTCGAGGCCGAGGGCCAGCGCCTCCCGGTACAGCGGGACCGCCTTGTCCGGGTGGCCGGTCGAGTCCCAGGCGCAGGCCCGCTCGAACGGGCCGAGAGGGCTGTCCCCGGGCAGTTCGGCGACGAGCGCGTCGATCACGGCCCGCAAGCCGGCCGCCCGCTCCCCGCGAGGGTCGTCGAAGGCCGCCCACGCGGCGGCGACGCGGTCTTCCCAGTCCTGGTCCACCGGCCCACCTTCGCACGCCGGTGCCCCGGTGCGACACCGGTATGTTGAGCGGACCGCGTGCGGGAGCCGTATCCAGGACGAGGCTCTTGCAGGGAGGACAGATGAAGGTGACCCGACCGATGCTCGCGGTGGCCGGCGCCGCGGCGGTGCTCGTGCTGACCGGCTGCGGCTCCGACGGGGGCACGAAGGCCGTCCCGGAGACGGCGACCGGCAGCCTGGAGCAGCTGGCCGCCGAGGTGAAGTGCACGCCCAACATGCAGATCGACGCCGACGAGATCCGCCAGGCCGTCTGCAAGGACGCCGACGGCAAGTTCATCCTCGCCACCTTCGCCACTGACCGCGGCCTGCGCGAGTGGATCAACGGGGCGAAGGACTACGGCGGTCACTATCTCGTCGGCCGCAAGTGGGTGGCCGTGGGCGAGACCAGCACGGTGACGGCGCTGCGGGAGACGCTCGGCGGTGACATCGAGGAGGGCATGGACCACTCCGCGCACGAGCCCTCCGAGGGCGCCACGCACTCCGGTCACTGACCGGGCGCGGGGCATGGGAAAGCCGGCGGTGAGGATTCCTCGCCGCCGGCTTTCTCAGTGGGTCACTGGCACTTCTTGCCGGTGTTGATGCAGTTGACCATCTTGTTCATCAGGTTCGTGGAGAAGAAGTTGATGAAGTCGTTGTGGTCGGTGATCGGCTTGTGCAGCTGCTCCGGGAAGGTGTCCACCGCGTAGGCGTTCACGACCTGCCCGTTCTGGATCTGCGGGGCGGGAACGTCGTACACCAGGCGGACCTGGAGCTGGGGGATCGCCTTGAAGCCGTTGGCGCAGGTGCCGTCGGCCTGGACGAACGCCACGTGGGTGCGGTGGTTGGCGCTGTCGATGTTCTGGCCGTCCCAGCAGCTCTGGAAGTTGGACGTCCGCACCACCTGGCTGCCCTGCGGGCAGATCGGGTACTTGTCCTTCAGCTGCACCTTGTTCTCGAAGCCGGTGCAGCTCCAGTTCACGTTGGCGTTGCCGAGGCCGTTGACGAAGGACTTGGCGTCACCGGTGATGATGCGCAGGGCCGTCGGCATCGCGACGACGGGGCCCCTCTTGTTGCCGACGAACTTCAGCTGCGCCTGGGCGGGCTGGAGGATCCGGCCGACGTTGCCTTCCTTGCCACCACCGTCGTTGTTCTGGTCGAAGTCCTGCGTACCGTCCTGCAGACGCAGCACCGGCCAGAAGTACGACGACTTGTCGCCCTGGTTCTGGCAGCTGGTCTCGGCCGCCGCCAGGTCCTCGTCGCTCGCGAACGCGTCGTTGCTCTGGTTGCCGACGTAGTCGTGCAGGTGGTGCGCGCCGTTGGTGACACCGGGGGCGACGATCACGTTGTCCGTGTTGTGGTTGTCGTTGCCGTTGGTGCCGCACTTCGTGGTGAAGGTGCCGGTCGACCCGCCCCGGCCGTTCGCGGCGAGACCGTTGGCTCCCACGCCCAGCTGGTTGTTGTTGCCGGCCTGGGTGATGTCGACGAAGTCGTCAGCGACCGGGCCGTTGCCGCCCTGGCCGCCGTTGCCCTGCTGCTGGCCGTTGTCGCCCTGCTGCTCGCCGTTGTCGCCCTGGCCACCGTCGTTGTTCTGGCCACCGTCGTTGTTGTTCTGGTCGCCGTCGTTGTTCTGGTCGCCGCCGTTCTGCTGACCGCCGTCGTTCTCACCGGCGTTGGTCTCCGGGGCGGCGGTCTGCGGGGTGCAGGTGGCGAGCTGGCCCAGGTTCTGCGCCTGGCCGCCGACGCGCTGGATGTTGATGCGGATCCGGTCGATCGTGGCGACCCGCTTGTCCTTCAGGGGGCCGAGGATCGCGTTCTGGACGAAGCCCGCGTCCTGCGTCTGTGCCTGGCGCGTCGAGGCGAGCCGTGCGTAGGCCTCGGTGATCTGCTTGTCGAGGTTCGCCAGCTCCTTGTCGACACCCGAGCGTGCCCCTTCGGGCACGTTCGTCAGCTGCTGTCCCACGTCGGGGCAGGAGATGGTGGCCACCTGACCGGCAGCGGCCTTGACCTGGTTCTGCGACGAGTTCTTGGACTCGCCTGCCGAAGCGTAGAAGTTCGCCCAGATCAGCCCGCCCCCACCGAGCGCTAGGGCCGCCGATGCTGCCACGGCCTTCGTGGCCATCGACGAACGGCGTTTACGTGTGTTGCGTCCCATGGAACTCCTCTGACTTCCTTGCGGGGCAGCATCGAGGCGCCCGACAGGAGTGAAGCGGCTCCTTCCCATACGCGCGTCGCCCCGGAGGTGTTCAGCCGTCTCGGAAATTGATGAGAGGTTCGTGGAACAATTCGACCCCAACGCCCCCACAGGTGACACCCTCAACGCCCTTATACGTCAAGGGAGTTACCTGTCACCTGCATCACCGGTCCCGGTCCGGATGCCCCGGAGCCGACCGGGCCGGCGGCCGGTCGTGCGGTCGGTGGTGGTGACACGGGGGTCGGCACGAACCCCCGCCCGGCGGCGCGCGGCACGCCCCGCGCCCTCGAACGGCCGCTGTAGGCGCGCGTGTTGGTGTTCAGGGCGTCAGTCCGCCGAGCCGCCGGGCGGGGGTCACTGGCCCGAGGCCCCCGGTCAGGGGGTGGTGCCGGACACACCCCCGTCCGCCGCGAGCACCTTCGCCTCCACCTCCGGGTCCAGGCCCTTGGCGGTCCGGTCGGGGCGCTGGGGCGCCGTGCCGCCGATGTCCTGGAGCCACCGCCAGGTGTCGGCGACGGTCTCCTCGACGGGCCGGCACGCCAGCCCGGTCACCACCGCCCGTGACACGTCGGCGGAGTGCAGCGCGTCGTACATGTCACTGCCCGGCGGCACCCACACGGGCAGCTGTGTCCACGGCTCGATCCCGGCGTCCAGGATCACCTCCGGTGCGGTCCAGCGCAGCTCGGCCGCCGCCCCGGTGACCCGTGCACAGGCGTCCAGCAGTGCGCCCGTCGTCGTGTGCCCCTGCGGGCTGACCAGGTTGTACGGGCCGCTCAACTCCCGCTCCACGGCTCCGAGGGTCCACTCGGCGAGGTCCCGCACGTCGACGTACTGGAGGGGCAGATCGCGCGGCCCCGGCGCCAGGACCGGCCCACCCCGGGCCATCCGGGTCAGCCACCAGGGCAGCCGGCCGACGTTCTCGTACGGGCCGAGGATCAGCCCTGCCCGGACCAGCACGGAGTTCTCCGTGCCGAAGGCGCCGACGGCGGCCAGCTCGCCGCCCCGCTTGTCGCGGACGTAGTCGGTGGGTCCGGCGTCGGGCGCGGCGCCCTCGGCCAGCGGCGCGTCCTCGGTGTACCCGGCGGGCGGGGCCCACGCGTACACCGAGCAGCTCGACACGTACACGTACCGGCCGGCGCGGCCCCGCAGCAGCCGCGCCGCCTCGTGCACCGCACGCGGGGCCGACGACCAGGTGTCGACGACCGCGTCCCACTCGCCCTCGGCCAGCGCGGCGAGTCCGTCGGGCGCGGTGCGGTCGCCGGCCAGCGACCGCACCCCGGGGACGGGCGCGTGCCGCCCCCGGTTGAGGACCGTCACGTCCCAGCCGCGCCCCAGCGCCGCCTCCACGACGGCCCGTCCCACGAACTCCGTACCACCCAGCACCAGAAGTCTCATGCCGGTGACTGTGCCCCGTCCGGGCGCGGGAGGGAACCGCCCTCTGCCGTCAGCAGAGGATCAACGCGCGGACGGCGGGGTGTATTTGTAGCCGACCCGGCGCACCGTCCGGATCGTCTGGCGGTGCTCCGCGCCCAGCTTGCGGCGCAGCCGGGCGATGTGGACGTCGACGGTGCGGCCGTCGCCCACGTGGCCGTACCCCCACACGGTGGTGACGAGCTGGTCGCGCGTGTGCACCCGGTGCGGATGCGCCACGAGGTGCGCGAGCAGTTCGAACTCCAGGTACGTCAGGTCGAGTTCGCGTCCGCCGACCCACGCGATGCGCCGCACGGTGTCGATCCGTACGGGCGGCTCGCCGAGGTCATCGGTGTCGTCGGCCGTCGTGGTGCCGGGCGGGCCGGCCACCGCCACCGGCGGGAACGGCTGCCGCTGGTCGGCCGGGACGAGCACCAGGTAGCCGATCATGGGCGGCCGGCCCGGCAGGGCGGGCAGGGCGTGCGGGGGAGCGGGCAGCCAGGTGGTGCCCGGCGGCAGGAAGTCCGCGACCTCCACCACCTCGTCCCGGTCCACGGCCCGCAGGCGGTGGCGGGCCGAGCCGGACGGGGCGGTGAGGGGAGCGGTGGAGAGGGGAGCGGTGGGGAGGGAACGAGTGGTCGCCATGAGAGGTCAGCTCTTTCGCGCGAGGAGTTCGTCTGGCTGGACGACGGCCGCGATGCCTGATCGGGCTCGTCGAGGGACGTACGTCGTTCGCGTCGGCCGGAGGCCGGGGTTACGGCTTCAGAGGACCGGCGCGTGCGTCGCGCGGCAACACACCCGGTCGAAGTCGTGGTGCTGACGGGAGGGCCAGAAGGGCTCGAGGTCATGGCGACCCGTCGCGGAGTGCTTCTGGAAGCTGGCCATGGGCCCATTGAAGCAGACACCCGTGCGGGACAGGAGACTTCGCCCACCGCTCGGACGTCTCCGTGGCCTGAAGTCGATGCCGGCCCGCGGCCGGGACCCGCGACCCGCGGCCCACGGTCCCGGGGAACCCCCGGCATGCCGAAGGGGCGCCCGCCGATTCGGCGGGCGCCCCTCATGGGACCGTGCGGACCCTGCGGCCGGGACCGGGCGGATCAGACCTGGCCGGCCTTCTCCAGCGCGGAGCAGCAGGTGTCCACCAGCAGGCGGGTGACCACGTACGGGTCGACGTTGGCGTTCGGACGGCGGTCCTCGATGTAGCCCTTGCCGTCCTTCTCGACCTGCCACGGGATACGGACCGAGGCGCCGCGGTTGGAGACGCCGTAGGAGTACTCGTTCCACGGGGCGGTCTCGTGCAGACCGGTCAGGCGGTCGTCGATGCCGGCGCCGTAGTTCTTGACGTGGTCGAGCGGCTTGGAGCCCTCACCGAGCGACTCGCACGCGGTGATGATCGCGTCGTAGCCCTCGCGCATGGCCTTCGTGGAGAAGTTGGTGTGCGCGCCGGCGCCGTTCCAGTCGCCCTTGACCGGCTTGGGGTCGAGGGTGGCGGCGATGCCGAAGTCCTCGGCGGTGCGGTAGAGCAGCCAGCGGGCCACCCACAGCTGGTCGGAGACCTCCAGCGGGGAGACCGGGCCGACCTGGAACTCCCACTGGCCGGGCATGACCTCGGCGTTGATGCCGGAGATGGCGAGACCCGCCTTGAGGCAGTTGTCCAGGTGCGCCTCGACGACGTCACGGCCGAAGATCTCGTCGGCGCCGACTCCGCAGTAGTAGCCGCCCTGCGGGGCCGGGAAGCCACCCTTGGGGAAGCCGAGCGGGTACCCGTCCTTGAAGAAGGTGTACTCCTGCTCGATGCCGAAGATCGGCTCCTGGGCGGCGAACTTCTCGGCGACCTCGGTCAGCGCGGCACGGGTGTTGGTCGCGTGCGGCGTCATGTCGATGTTGAGGACCTCGCACAGGACGAGGATGTCGTCGCCGCCGCGGATCGGGTCCGGGCAGGAGAAGACCGGCTTGAGCACGCAGTCCGAGGCGTGGCCCTCGGCCTGGTTGGTGGAGGACCCGTCGAAGCCCCAGATCGGCAGCTCGGCACCCTTGGCGTCGTCGGAAAGGATCTTGGTCTTCGAACGCAGCTTGGCCGTCGGCTCGGTGCCGTCGATCCAGATGTACTCAGCCTTGAAGCTCACGGGGCCACATCCTTCGGGGTGGGTCTAGGCGCATGTGCGGGTGCTGCGGCGCTGCGGCACTGGGGCGCCGCGTTTGTTGCCCGCGAGCCTGTCAACAGGCGATTTCCCGGTCATTGCCCGAGTGTGAACCCCGTGTTACCTGGTGGTGCTGTGGTGCGTCTCACGCTGTGAGGGGGTCCGCCCGGCGCGGAGTTGCCGTTCGCGGCCGCAGCCGGACGCGAGCACGCGCGCGTACGACGGCTCGTATGCGATGGGAATGACGCGGAGCCGCCCGGGCAGGGCTGGCCAGGGCGGTGGGGGAGCGCCCGGGCGCGGTGCGGCGAGCACCCGGGGGCGGCGAGGGGCTGCGGCGAACACTCGGGGCGGCGAAGGGTGGCGGGGGAACACCCGGGGGCGGCGAGGGGCGCGGGGGAACACCCCGGGGCGGCGAGGGGCTGCGGCCGAACACCCGGGTGCGGCGAAGAGCTGCGGAGGGGTGCCCGGGTGTGGTGCGGCGAGCACCCGGGCCCGGCGAGCACCCGGGGGCGGCGAGGGGCTGCGGCCGAACACCCGGGTGCGGCGAAGAGCTGCGGAGGAGCGCCCGGGTGTGGTGCGGCGGCGTGCGCTCAGTCCGCCCCGGCCGCCGCCTGTCGTACGCCGTCCAGGAAGCCCCGGATCGCGGCCAGCTCCCGCTCGTCGTAGCCGCGCAGCAGCTCGACCGTCCGCCCGATGAGCGGCCCGAAGAAGGCCCGGCCCAGGGCGACGGCCCGCTCGTCGACCTCGACGACCACCTGCCGCCGGTCGGCCCGGCCGCGCACCCGCCGCACATGGCCGGCGCGCTCCAGACGGTCGATCACGGCGGTCGTCCCGGCCGAGTTCAGCCCGAGCGTCCCGCCCAGCCGCCCCGCGGTCGTCTCCTCGCCCGCCCGCCGGGCGTCCATGAGGGCGATGAGGGCGCGGACGTCGGTGGGGTGCATGTCGTTGCGGTTCGCGAAGCGGGCGCTGTGCAGGCCCAGCTCGACGGTCACCGCCCGCAGCAGATGGACGATCTCCATCTCCGGACCTTCGGCGGGCATACGGCAGTCCTCCGGGGCTATCATCTCGCTCAACGAACATCTCGCTCAGCGAGATAATAGGGGAGGCGCGATGCGCGCGTACGACAGTGCTGCCTTTCGGGAGGCCTACGACCGGGTCATGGCCAAGTGGCCCGCCGACCGGGAGGCGGTGACCGTCCCCACCCCCTTCGGGCCGACGCACGTCAATGTGCACGGCCCGCGCGACGGGGACCCGCTGGTGCTCCTGCCCGGCGGGGGAGGGGCGACCTCGGCGTCCTGGTACGCGCAGGCGGCGCAGCTGGGCCGGGAGCGGCGGGTGTACGCCGTCGACCTGATCGGCGCGGCCGGCCTGAGCGGGACCGACGGCGGGCCCGGGCCCCGGACGGTCGCCGACCTGGTCGTCTGGCTGGACGCCGTCCTCGACGGCCTCGGCGTCCGGGAGGTGTCCCTGGGCGGTCATTCGTACGGCGCCTGGATCGCCCTGCACCACGCCGCGCACCACGTCGCGCAGGACTCCCCGCGCACGCCCCGCCGGGTACGCCGCCTGTTCCTCCTCGACCCGACCCGGTGTTTCGCCGGGTACAGGACGGCGTACCTGCTCCACGCCCTGCCGATGCTGCTGCGGCCCACCCCGCGCCGGGTGCGCGCCTTCCTGGAATGGGAGACCGGGGGCGGAGCCGCTCTCGACCCCGACTGGCTGCGCCTCCAGGAGGCGGCCGCGGGCTTCCCTTCCGCGAAGCCGGTGACCGGACCGCGTCCCGCGCCGCAGGCCCTGCGGGCCCTGGACGTGCCGGTCCTGCTGCTCGTGGCCGCGAACAGCAGGACCCATGACACGTACGAGGTGACGGCCCGCGCGGAAGAGGCGCTGCGGCACGTCGTGACGGCCGTCCTGCCGGACGTCTCCCATCACGCGCTGCCGCAGGCCGCGCCCCCCGAACTGGGCCGCCGCCTCAGGGAGTTCCTCTCCTGAGCGTCACCCCACCTTCTCGATCACGGCCCGGCGGATCAGGAACTTGCCGGGCTCACGGACCTGCTCGAAGGCCGCGTTGTTCAGCAGCACACAGCTGCCGGAGACCGAGGTCACCTCGACGGTCGTGGACTTGTTGTTGTCCAGGTTGGTGACCTTCAGCTTCGTCCCCGCCGGGAACTGGTTGCTGGACGCGGCCGGGGCACCCCCCTCGCCGGAGAGGGTGACGGTGGAGCCGTTGCAGACCTGCTGACCGGAGGCGGCGCCCGTGCCGCCGTTTCCGGTGTCGCCGGTGTTCCCGGTGCCCCCGGCGTTTTCGGCGGGGGCGGTCTGGGCCGGCTGCGAGGCCTGCGGGGCCGTCGTCTGGGAGCCCTGAGCCGACTCCCCGACGACGCACCCCGACGCCTTCTGCTGCACCTTGATCTGCTCGATGACGGCCTCACGGTTGGTGATCCGGGCCGCTGACTGCGCGTCCGGCTCGGCCCGCTGGCCGTCGATGAACCGCTGGTTGTTGCCGAGGGCGGTGGCCAGGCCCTGGCAGACGGACGACTCGGCGGCCGTCTGCGGGGACTGCGCGGCGTTCGAGGTGGCCGCCATGACGAAGGCGCCGCCTCCCGCCACCGTCGCGGCACTCACCAGCAGCGCCAGCTTCTTCTTCGTACCGAGCGTTCTCCTGCGCGACATGCGCGCCTCCTGAGAGGTAGGGGGAGCGTACGCCGCTATGTACGAGATACCGAACGAGGGTGCTCAGTGGTGACAGGAGTCACCAGAAGTGGTGTGCGTCACAGGGCAGTCGGCCCCGCTCAGCCCTCCCCCTCCTCGTACGCCACCACCGTGTCGTTGACGTACTGGAGCAACCCCTCGGTCTGGGCGGTGAGTTCGGCCTCGCCGGTCTCGGCGCCGTCGGCCCACTGGCCGTTGGCGAACACCACCGAGCGGACGGTCATCAGCCGCCGGAAGATGCCGGCCGAACCGGGCGGCACGGTGGGCAGACCGGCCTCGGGGGGCGGGTCGAGCGAGACCACCTGGTAGGTCACCGGGTCCATCGAGGCCATCATGAACACCCGCGAGGCGTCCTCGACCCGCGCGAAGCTCAGCACGCTCACCGTGACCTGCGAGCGCCGGTCTGCGTCCGTGAACAGCGCCGCCGTCAACCGGGCGCACTCGTCGCCCTGTTCGATCAGCTCGGCCAGCTCCGGTGACATGCCCCGGGCGCAGTCGGTGGTGGTGGCGAGGTCGACGCGCGAGTACCGGGAGCCGTCCTCCAGACGGACGGCCGTCCGCGGGAACGCCTCCTCGGGGCGGATGACGGGCCGGGCGAGCAGCGAGGGCAGGACGCTCGGCGCGTCGGAGGGGAGGCCGACGTCCACGGAGGGGACCGCCGGGCCGGCCGACGACGTCGTGGCGGCCGGGGCGGCGGACGCCGGCTCGCCGCCGTCGTCCCCGCCCGTCATCATCAGGGCGCCGGCGGCGATGGCGGCGACGAGGACGACGCCGGTCCCCGCGGCGACCGCACGCCGGGTCCGCCGGCGCCTGCGTATCCGCTCCTGCTCGGCCGAGAACCGGGCGTAGGCATCCTGTTGGGCGTAGGGATCCGGTTGCGCGTAGGGATGCGGTGGGGCGTACGGACCGACGTGGGCGTACGGGTCCGGCTGGACGCGCGGACCGGTCTGGGCGCCGGGGGCCGGCTGGACGCGCGGGTCGGCCTGGGCGTACGGGTCCGGCTGGGCGTACGGGTCGGACGGGCCGTGCGGCATTCCTTGATCACCGAAGGTCATGGCGGCGGAGGGTAACAGCGACAGCCGCCCCGACTCCCGTCACCCGACGAACCGTTCGCTACCCGGCTAACGGGACAGAGCGTCCCGTACGGCCTCCTCCGTGCGGGCCACGACCGCCGTACCGTCGTCGGCGGTGATGATCGGGCGCTGGATGAGCCGGGGATGCTCGGCGAGGGCCGCGATCCAGCGCCCGCGCGAGGCGGCGTCCCGCGGCCAGTCCTTCAGCCCGAGCTCCTTGGCCACGGCCTCCTGGGTGCGGGTGATGTCCCACGGCTCCAGCCCCAGCCGATCGAGTACGGCCCTGATCTCGTCCTCGGCCGGTACGTCCTCCAGGTAGCGGCGGACGGTGTAGTCGGCGCCCTCGGCATCGAGCAGGCTGAGCGCGCTGCGGCACTTGGAACAGGCGGGGTTGATCCAGATCTCCATGCGGCCCACGGTATCCGGAGACCCTCGCGGCGCCCCGAAACTCGTTCTCCCCGTGCGCCACTGCCACCCCGAAAGCCCTTGTGGCCAGGGGCTTTTGTCAGTGGGGGACAGTAGAATAGAAGCAGTGTTCGAGGGTTCCGCCGGAGGTTCCGGGCCGGAACCCTGACCGCGACAGGAGGATGCCTGTGCCCGCTGCCGCACTGAAGCCGAAGCCGCTGCCGACCCAGTCCACCGCGAAGCGTCCCGTCCAACTCGACCTGCCCTACGCCCCGGTGGAGAAGCGGCCGCTGCCGCCCGGCCGCCCGCGCGACTGGTACGTCACGCACAACCGCCGTCTCAAGGCCATGCGCCTCGCCATCGCCCTCCTCGACTCGGGCGTCCACCTGCCCAACCAGGCCCGCAACGAGACGATCCGCGACACGGCCCGACTGATCGGCGTCCACCCGCCGTCGGACACGACGTGCCACATGGTGCGGGCGCTGATGCGGTACTCGAGGTGAACGGGGCGCCGGGTGCCGCTTTCCCTAGCGGCGCCCGGCGCCTGCGTGCCCGCGCCTGCGTGCCGCCCGGCCGGTGTCACCCCGCCAACTCCTTCTCCAACGGCGTCCGGAACCGAGGCGTCACCCTCGTCTCGCCCACCCACCCCCGCAGCCGTTCCGCCTCCGCCGCGATCGCCGCCTCCGCCTCCCGCCCCACACCGCTCCCGTCCACGATCCGCCAGACGACCTCCCCGTCGGCCCGCTGGGCCCAGCCCCCCACCACCCGCCCGTCCCACCACACCGTCGGCCCCACGTTCCCGCTCCGGTCGACCAGCGCGGACCGCAGCCCGGGAGCCAGATACCAGTCCCGCCCCTGCCAGCCCATCGCCGTCGGATCGAGCCCCGGCAGCAGCGCCGCCCACGGCTCCTCCGGCGCGGCCACCGGGTCGACGTCGCCCTCGACGACGTACCCCGTGCCCTCGTCCAGCGACACCGCCCGCGCCCCGATCGCCGCCAGCGCCCGCCGCACGTCCGTCACCCGCCACCCCGTCCACCACTTCAGGTCGGCCTCGGTGGCCGGCCCGCAGGCGGTGAGCCGGCGCCGCAGCAGCTCCGCCTGCGCCTCGGCCGGGTCCAGCTCGGGGTGTTCGGGGGCCAGGGCCCAGCGGAACCGGCTCGACGTCCACGAACCCAGCGGCCGGCCCCGGACCACCTTCCCCTCGACGCCCAGCACCTTCAGCAGCCGCGTCGAGACCGTGTGGACACCCTCGTAGCTCTTCCCGGCCGCGTACACGAACTGCTCCCGCAGCCTCGGCTCCTCCCGCGCCAGCTCGGCCGCCGTCGCCTGCCCCAGCCGCCCCAGCACCGCCAGCGTCGACTCCTCGACCTCCTTCAGCCAGGTCGCGTCCGGCGCGCCGGCCTTCGCCATGTCCCGCACCAGCGCGGCCCGTTCCCGCGCGGCGACCTCGAGACCGGTCGAGGCGTGCACGACCGCCGTCAACCCCGCCGGGAACACGAACACCGTGTGCCGCATCCCGTGCATGCGGACCAGCGTCCGGTCGTCCCCGTACAGCGCCCGGTCGGTCTCCGGCACGGTCCCCGACGGGTCGGCGAGCCGTGCCCCGACCGCCAGGTACACCGTGGCCGGATCCGTGCCGTGCAGCGCCACGAGCGCGTCGGCCACCTCCTCCGGGCTCGCGGCCCGCGCCTGCGGCGCCAGCCGCTGCCGCAGGGCCAGCCGGGCCCGCCGCTCCGCCCCGCCGACGTACCGCTCCTCGCCGTCCATCCCGTCCTCCGACCGTGTCCGTCCGTCTCCGTCCGCCGCCCGCGCCGCCCGCCCTCACGGGAAAAGGGGATGCACGCCCAGTGACGGCCTCCCTACTCTGAAGACACCACCCCACCCCCACCACACCTCACAGTCACCTCTCCATGCCCAGGAAGGAGGCACGCCATGGGCACCGTCGTTCTCTCCGGGACCGCCGTCCTGGTGGTCCTGGGATTCGGAAACCAGCTCTACTGGCTCGCCGCGGTCGCCGTGCTCTTCCTGTACGTGCGCCACGGGCGCGACGCGTCCTCGGCATCCGTGCCCGGCCCCGCCGCGAGCGCCGCGCCGACGTCGTACAAGGCCTACCGCGACCGCCGTGACCAGCAGGCCAAGTGGGAGCGCCGCTACCGTCGCGAGCGCCCGCTGGAGTCCCGTCGGCAGGAGCGCGAGCGCGGCAAGTGACGAAGGGCAGCCCCCGGTAGCCCCCGTTTCTCACAGACCGGGGGCGCCCCAGACCGGGAACCAGCGGCTCAGGTCCTGCTCGAACCGCAGGTCGTTCACGAGGGCCGCCCTGATCCGGAGTTCCAGCGCGTTGTCGCGCCGCTGTCCCGCACCGGGCAGCGGCGCGAACGGGAAGAAGGAACCCCGCTTGTACAGGTACACCAGCGCCAGCCGCCGACCGCTGTCGTCCTCGAACCCCGCCAGGGAGCACAGCAGCTGCGGCCCGAACCCGTTGACCTCCATCGCGCTGTTCACCGCGTGCAGGTCGTTGACCAGGAGGTGCAGCTCGTCGGGGGAGCGGCGGGAGACCAGCCAGGAGTAGCCGTAGCCGTCCCGCAGCAGCTCCACCGGGGGGCCGTCGCGGTCGGTGTCCGCGTCCAGCAGTGCCTGCACCTCGCGGTGCGTCTGCTCGAAGGCCGCACCCTCCACCGTGGCGAAGCACACCGCGCCGTGGCCGGTCGGCCTGAAGCCGGCCGCCGCCTCGAGCGTCACGGCCGCACCCGGCAGCGCGAAGAGCCGGTCGAGGTCCGGCGCGACCGGCTTCGTCCGGCCGAGGAGGATGTCCAGCAGCCCCATCGCTCAGACCCCTCCCGGTGTCGCCGCCTCGCCCAGCTCGGCGGAGATACGGCCCAGCTGCTCGAGGCGCTGTTCCAGGCTCGGGTGGGTGGAGAAGAGGCCCGCGACACCGGGCTCGGAGCCCAGCGCCGGGGTGAAGTAGAAGGCGTTGAAGGCCTGCGCCGTCCGCAGGTCCTTGGTCGGGATGCGGGCGATGTCGCCGGACACCTTCGTCAGCGCGGAGGCCAGCGCCGAGGGCCGCCCGGTGAGCAGTGCCGCCGCCCGGTCCGCCGCCAGCTCCCGGTACCGGGACAGCGCCCGGATCAGCAGGAAGCTGATCGCGTACACGGCCGCGGAGACGCCCAGCACACCGGCGAGGACCACGGCGGTGTTCTGGTCCCTGCGCCCGCCGCCGAACAGCTGCGAGTAGAGGGCGAACCGCACGATCAGCCCCGCGATCACCCCGAGGAACGACGCGATCGTGATCACGGCGACGTCCTTGTGCGCCACATGGGACAGCTCGTGCGCGAGCACACCCTCCAGTTCGGCCGGCTCCAGCCGCCGCAGCAGCCCGGTGGTCACGCAGACCACGGCGTGCTCGGGATCGCGGCCGGTCGCGAACGCGTTCGGCATGTCCATCTCGGAGACGGCGACCACCGGCTTGGGCATGTCGGCCAGCGCGCACATCCGGTCGATCACCGCGTGCAGCTCGGGATACTCCGCACGCTCCACGACCCGGCCGCGCATCGCGTACAGCGCGATCCGGTCGGAGAACCAGTACTGCGCGCCGAGCATCGCCGCCACAACTACCACGACCAGCACCCAGGACTTCAGCAGCACGATCAACGCGGCGACGAACCCCACGTACAACAACCCGAGCAGGAACAGCGTGACCCCCATGCGTGTGGTCAACCGCCGGTCGCTCCGGAAGCGGCTGTGCATCTGCATCACCCCGCAGTTCAGGCACTCGCCCCACAGCCATTGTGCGCCCGGGCCTCCCATGGGCGGGTTCCGATCGGTCCTGCGGGGAGCAAAGGAACGCACATGCGTTCCTCATCCCGTCGGAGCGCGGACCGACCCTCAGAAGTTGGAGATCACGCTGGTGATCACCTGCTCGATGGTCTCGGCCCGCTTGGCGTCGTACGCCTGCCCGCCGCCGGCGCGCGCGATCTCCTGGAGGACGGTCCTGCCACCCTCGTCCTTCTCGTCGGCCTCGCTGCCGTACGCGATGGTGAAGACGCGGATCTGGGGCTTCGACGGATCGCCGATCCGCCGCAGCAGCTCTTCCTTGGTCAGGCTTCCGTTGTCCTCGTTGCGGCCGTCGGTGAGCAGGACGATCGCGTTGATCGCCTGGGGGTCGTAGTCCTTCCGCATGGCCCGCACCGCGGCGTCGAGCGTGTCGTACAGCCCGGTCGCCCCCTCCGGCTCAAGGTTCCGGACGTTGCCGGACAGCAGCTCCGCGCGCGTGCCTCCGGGCAGCTTCTCGGTGTACGGGCCGAGCGGCACCAGTTCCTTGTAGTCGTGCTTGCCGCCGAGGGCGTAGGCGTCGGAGAACTTCCACAGACCGACGTGGTCGGAGCCGGTGAACTCGCCGAACAGCTTCGGTTCCGCCTGCTTCAGACGCTCGATCTTGGTGTCGCCGGTGCCGGGGATCTCGCCGTTCATCGACTCCGAGGTGTCGATGACGAGACGCACGTTGGCCCGCCGGCGCAGCGAGGGCCACACCTCGATCAGATGGTCGAGGACCTCGCCCCGGGGCATCGGCATGCTGGTGAACTGCGCGTCGGGCACGACGCCGTTGTCCTCGGTGAGCACCTTGGATCCCGCGACGACCTTCCCCTCGTGGGTGCGGAAGCCGTAGGGGGCGAACTGCTCGGCGTAGACCTCGGGGCTGTGCAGGTACCGGAGGAAGTCGTCGGCCACCGCCTTGCGGGGGGCGCTCATCCCGTTCAGCTCGATGTACGGATGGTCGGAGAACGGGACGCCGTCCTTCGGATAGAAGGAGACCAGCGGGGTGTCCGGCGCACTGGTCCTCGCGCACGGCTGGTCCGCGTTGAGCGCGCCGCAGGGATAGCCGGCGTTGTAGGCCGCCACGGTGCTCTCCTCCAGCGTGACGGCGGAGATGTACGACATGGCCTTCTGCGGGCTGGTGCGGTCCGCCTGGCGCAGATTGGAGGTGAAGGTCAGCGTCGTGTCGCCGTAGTGGACGGCGGCCTGCTCGATGCTCTTGGCGAACGCCCGGTTGCCGGCGTGGTCGACGTGCGCGGCGCTCAGCTCCTCGCTGGTGCCCGTGGCGGCGAAGAAGGCGGCGACGGTCGCGTTGAGCCCGGAGGTCGAGTAGCCGGGATTGGTCTTGCCGAGCTTGAACGCCCCCCACTCCGGTTTGCCGTGCTGCGCCCAGAACCCGTCGGCGTTCTTCGCCCAGTCGGCCAGCTGCCTCCAGGTGAACCGCCGCTCGGGCCAGTCCAGGGCTTCGGCCATCGGCTTGGGCATCGCGATGGTCAGCGGGCTCTGCACGATCGGTTCCGCCCGGTCGGGGAACTGCTCCGCGTTCTTCCCCGTCGCGGCGGCCTTCGCCAGCGACAGCCAGGAGCTGCCGGCCGGCGCCCACACGTCCGGCTTGGTCCCGTCCGACTCCCCCCAGCCGTCGACCAGTGTGCGCATGGCCTCGCCGGAGTTCCTGTCCTCGACCTTGACCTGCACGCACGTGCCGCCCGCGGTCCGGTTGCCGTAGGCCTTGGCCGCGCGCCGCAGCGACTCCGACTTGTCGACGGAGGCGGCGATGGTCAGGCGGGTGTCCGCCTGGCCGCAGGCCGCCAGGGTGGAGGAGGGGGCGCCGGAGAGCGGCTTGGCGTCGCCGGTGTCCGCGCCGCCGCCCACGCACGACTGCACGACGATCCCGAGGGTCGCCGCCGCCGCGGCGAGCGGCAGCCAGGCCCTCGCCCGGCCCTGCCACCACGGTCTCCCGGCCGGCGGCGGAGTACGGCGGACCGGCGGCTTCGGGACGCGGCGCGGGGGACGGGAGGCGCCGGTGCCGTCGGGCTGGTGCTCCATGAGGACGGCGACGGCCACCTCGGCGGCGTTCGCCGCCGCCAGGCGCTGGCCGCCGGCCGCGTCCGCCGCGCCCTTCTCACCGTCGGCCCGGTCACTGATCCCGCGGATGACCAGCGCCTCCGTGCGGTGGCGCTGCGCCGCCTTGCAGAAACCGAAACCTTCCATCTCCAGGGCGGCGGCGTCCTCGTACGTGCTGCTGAGCCGGGTGCGGATCTCACCGGACCGGGCGTCGAGCACCACATCGCCGGAGGCGATCGGTTTGAAGTGGGTCCTGCGCCGGACCTCCGCGTGCAGCGCCGTCTGCCACAGGGCGAGCGAGGTGTCCACCGCGTCGGGACGCGCGCCGCGGCCGGCGGCGGACACCTTGGCGCCGTGGATCTCGTACACCTTCGTGGCCACCACGACGTCCCCGGGAAGGACGTCGTCCTTCAGACCGCCCGCGATCCCCACCAGGAGCGCGACGTCCGGACGCAGCACCGCCAGCAGGCCGTGCGTCCCCAGAGCGGCGACGACGTTCGTCACGCCCACCTGGGCCACATGAACGGTCCAGGAGGCGTAGGCGCCGTCGAGCCGGAACGTCTGCACCACGGTGGCGTTGACATTCCGCCGGCCGACGTGCCGGGCGTTCTCGGCCCTGAGACGGTCCTGCAGGGCGGAGAACTCCACGGGAAGCGCTGTCACCACCACTGCGGTGCGCGAAGGACGGGCTGTTGTCACCGGACCAACCGTTCTTGTGTCGACCTCGATACCGACGGTGAGCCAAGAGGCACAACGTAGCACCGCAGTGCCCAACAGCCCTGGGGGAAAGGGCTATTGCCGCCCGTTCCCGCGGGCGGCTAGTAAGGTGCCTGGAACCGTGCGTACCCCAGCACCAGGATCACCGCGGCCACGCACCCGAGCACGATCGCCGTGGACAGCCACGACGACCTCCGGGGCGTCACCGGCCCCGGGTCGGCCCGGAAGGGCTGTGGCTGCGGCGGGTTCTCCTTCCAGCGCGCGGCCAGCATGCGGGCCCGTGCCGAGGGCTCCTTGTGCTCGGCGTCGTCCGCCCATCCGAGGTCGAACTCCCGCTGGACGTCGTCCTGTTCGGACATCCCCGTCTCCCCGTCACCTCTGTCGAACAGCTGTGCAAGAACCATACGACGGCGCCCCCGCCCTGAGAAACAGGAACGGGGGCGCCTGAGGCCTCACGCGTGCGGCACGCGTGGTCCGGTCACACGTCGAAGTACAGCTCGAACTCGTGCGGGTGCGGACGCAGCTGCAGCGGAGCGATCTCGTTCGCGCGCTTGTAGTCGATCCACGTCTCGATCAGGTCGGACGTGAAGACGTCGCCCGCGAGCAGGAACTCGTGGTCGCGCTCCAGCGAGTCGAGGACGGCCGGCAGGGAGGTCGGGACCTGCGGGACGCCCGCGTGCTCCTCGGGGGCCAGCTCGTAGAGGTCCTTGTCGATCGGCTCGGCCGGCTCGATCTTGTTCTTGATGCCGTCCAGGCCGGCCAGCAGCAGCGCCGAGAAGGCCAGGTACGGGTTGCCGGAGGAGTCGGGCGCGCGGAACTCGACGCGCTTGGCCTTCGGGTTGGAACCGGTGATCGGGATACGCATGGCCGCGGAGCGGTTGCGCTGCGAGTACACCAGGTTGACCGGGGCCTCGAAGCCCGGCACCAGACGGTGGTACGAGTTCACCGTCGGGTTGGTGAAGGCCAGCAGCGACGGGGCGTGCTTGAGGATGCCGCCGATGTAGTAGCGGGCGGTGTCCGACAGGCCCGCGTAACCGGCCTCGTCGTAGAACAGCGGGTCGCCGTTGGCCCACAGGGACTGGTGGACGTGCATGCCCGAGCCGTTGTCACCGAAGATCGGCTTCGGCATGAAGGTCGCGGTCTTGCCGTTGCGCCAGGCGACGTTCTTCACGATGTACTTGAAGAGCTGGAGGTCGTCGGCGGCGGCGAGCAGCGTGTTGAACTTGTAGTTGATCTCGGCCTGGCCGGCGGTGCCCACCTCGTGGTGCTGGCGCTCGACCTTCAGGCCGGCCGCCTCCAGCTCCAGGGAGATCTCGGCACGCAGGTCGGCGAAGTGGTCCACCGGCGGCACCGGGAAGTAGCCGCCCTTGTAGCGGACCTTGTAGCCACGGTTGTCCTCGAGGGCGCCGGTGTTCCAGGCACCCGCCTCGGAGTCGATGTGGTAGAAGGACTCGTTCGCGCTGGTGGCGAAGCGCACGCTGTCGAAGACGTAGAACTCGGCCTCGGGACCGAAGTACGCGGTGTCCGCGATACCGGTCGACGCCAGGTACGCCTCGGCCTTCTTCGCCACGTTGCGCGGGTCACGGGAGTACTGCTCGCCCGTGATCGGGTCGTGGATGAAGAAGTTGATGTTGAGGGTCTTGTCCCGGCGGAAGGGGTCGACACGGGCGGTCGACAGGTCCGCGCGGAGCGCCATGTCGGACTCGTGGATGGCCTGGAAGCCACGGATCGACGAACCGTCGAACGCGAGCTCCTCGTCCGGGTCGAACGCCTCGACGGGCACCGTGAAGTGCTGCATGACGCCCGGCAGGTCGCAGAACCGGACGTCGATGAACTTGACGTCCTTGTCCGCGATGAACTTCTTGGCCTCGTCGGCGTTCTGGAACATCCAGCTCCTCCTACTCCCGACCGTCGCGCCGGGGTGGTAGTTCGTTCGTGCGGCCAGTGCGGTGGCACACGCTGTCCTCGACACTAGGGACGCGGGATTTCTCGGGCGTGACCCGTTTGTTTCGCACAAGTTAACCGGCTCACCGCCCACGGTAGCTCGGACACACCCCGCCGTGCCCCGGTCATAAGGGGTCGCAGTACCGTGGACGGGTGGACAACAGGCAAGCAATCGGATCGTGGCTCTCCGGCCCGCGCGCGGCCATGGAAGAAGCCGGTGCCGACTTCGGATACCGGGGGGAACAGCTCGGCCTGCCGGAGGACGGACCCGGCTCCATCGCCCGCCCCGGCCGGCGGCTCGGAGCGCTCGCCGTGGACTGGGGCCTGTGCCTCTTGATCGCATACGGTCTGATCACCGACGGCTACGGCCAGGCGACCGGCAACTGGGCGCTGCTGATCTTCTTCGTGATGAGCGTCCTGACCGTCGGCACCCTCGGCTTCACCCCGGGTAAGCGCCTCTTCGGCCTGCGCGTACTGGCCCTGGAGACCGGCACGGTCAACCCGCCGCGCGCCCTGCTGCGCACGGTCCTGCTCTGCCTCGCCCTCCCGGCACTCATCTGGGACCGCGACGGCCGCGGCCTCCACGACCGCCTGGCCAAGACGGTCGAGGTCCGCATCTGACGGTTCCCGCACGACGCGTACGACGAGGTGCGCCGCGTACGAAGAGGTGCGCCGCGTACGACGAAACGCGACCCGTACGACGAAGAGGGCGCCCGGATCACTCCGGGCGCCCTCTTGTGTGTACGAGGTCGGTCAGCGGGCCTTCGGTCCGCCCCTCGGCAGGCGCATGCCCTTGGGCATCGGCCCCTTCGGCAGCGGCATGTTGCTCATCAGGTCGCCCATGGCGCGCAGCCGGTCGTTGGTGGCCGTCACCTGGGGGCCGGTCAGCACGCGCGGCAGCTTCAGCATGGTGGTCCGCAGCTTCTTCAGCTCGACCTGGCCCTCACCGGTGCCGACGATCAGATCGTGCACCGGCACGTCCGCGACGATGCGGTTCATCTTCTTCTTCTCGGCGGCCAGCAGGCCCTTCACCCGGTTCGGGTTGCCCTCGGCGACCAGGACGATGCCGGCCTTGCCGACCGCCCGGTGCACCACGTCCTGGCTGCGGTTCATCGCCACCGCGGGGGTGGTCGTCCAGCCCCGGCCGACGTTGTCCAGCACGGCCGCTGCGGCGCCCGGCTGGCCCTCCATCTGGCCGAAGGCGGCCCGCTCGGCCCGCCGGCCGAACACGATCGCCATCGCGAGGAAGGCGAGCAGGAAGCCCAGGATGCCGGCATAGATGGGGTGGCCGATCAAGAAACCGATCGCGAGGAAGACACCGAAGGTGACGATTCCGACAGCCGCGAGTACAAGACCGATCTTCTTGTCGGCCTTGCGAGTCATCTTGTAGGTCAGGGCGATCTGCTTCAGTCGCCCGGGGTTCGCGGCGTCCGCCGCCGTGTCCTTCCTCGCCATGCCACGCAGTCTACGTGGCCCCGGGAGTGCCGACGACGGCAGTGCCCGGGAGGAAGGACGGGGGCGTCAGGAACTGGCGGAGGTGACCGCTTCGAGGACGCGCTGCGCCTCGACCCGGTCCTTGGCGCGGCGGCGGTCCTCCAGGACGGAGGTCCAGGCGTTGCGTCGGGCGGTGCGCTGTCCGCCGCTCATGAGAAGGGACTCGACGGCGCGCAGGGCGTCGGTGAAGGAAGGGATCGCGGTGGCGCTAACGGGCGCGGCCTGCATGGTGGAGGTCCCCCTCGGGCGGTTTGGGCTACGGGTGTACGTGGTGTGATACCAGCGTCACTGATTGGTGTTACCAGGGCATGACCGACCGGTCAAACACCAATGAAGCCTTGATGCGCGGGGCTGAAATGATGACGCGGCCCTGACGTACGCCCCCATCTGCGAGGACGGTCAGGACCGCGTCGTATCGGCTGCTACTGGCGAGTAGTCGCTTGTGCGTGAATTCACACGCTTGTCTCGCCGCCGTAGGGGAAAGGGCGGGTGACGGAGTGTCAGACGGCCTGGGCGGCGATGAAGGAGCCGCGCTTCTCGATGGCCATCTGGTACAGGCGCCCGGCACGGTAGGAGGACCGTACCAGCGGCCCGGACATCACGCCCGAGAAGCCGATCTGCTCGGCTTCCTCCTTCAGCTCGACGAACTCCTGCGGCTTGACCCACCGCTCCACCGGGTGGTGGCGCACGGTCGGGCGCAGGTACTGGGTGATGGTGACCAGCTCGCAGCCCGCGTCGTGCAGCTGCCTCAGCGCCTCGCCGACCTCCTCGCGGGTCTCGCCCATGCCGAGGATGAGGTTCGACTTGGTGACGAGTCCCTGGTCGCGGGCGGCCGTGATGACCTTCAGGGAGCGCTCGTAGCGGAAGCCGGGCCGGATCCGCTTGAAGATCCGCGGAACGGTCTCGACGTTGTGCGCGAAGACCTCGGGCCGGGAGGAGAAGACCTCCGCCAGCTGCTCGGGGACCGCGTTGAAGTCGGGGGCGAGGAGCTCGACCTTGGTCCGTCCGCCCTCCCGCCCGGCGGTCTGCTCGTGGATCTGCCGGACGGTCTCGGCGTACAGCCACGCCCCGCCGTCCTCCAGGTCGTCACGGGCGACACCGGTGATGGTGGCGTAGTTCAGGTCCATGGTGACGACGGACTCACCGACGCGCCGCGGCTCGTCCCGGTCGAGCGCCTCGGGCTTGCCGGTGTCGATCTGGCAGAAGTCACAGCGCCGGGTGCACTGGTCACCGCCGATGAGGAAGGTGGCCTCGCGGTCCTCCCAGCACTCGTAGATGTTGGGGCAGCCGGCTTCCTGGCAGACGGTGTGCAGCCCCTCGCTCTTCACGAGGTTCTGCATCTTCGTGTACTCGGGACCCATTTTCGCCCGGGTCTTGATCCACTCGGGCTTGCGCTCGATGGGGGTCTGGCTGTTCCGGACCTCCAGGCGCAGCATCTTGCGTCCGTCGGGTGCGACTGCGGACACATCGGCTCCCTGTAGCTTCGATTCTTCGGCGTACACCAGGGTACGCCCGTACGTTTTCGGCCCCCGGGGTGGGCAACCCGGCGGAACGAGGGGGCATTCCCCCGGCGCTCGTCGGCGGGGCCGGCGGGGCCGGCGGTGCCCGGTGACCGCCGGCCGGGGCGGCCCTGCCCGGCCCGTGCGGCGCTCGTCGGGACGACGCGGCGGCGTGCGCCTACGCCGACGCCCGCTCGACCTCCCGCGGCTTCGGCTCCGCGTTCCCCAGGACGTCCGCCAGGTGCCGCTCGACCACCGGCAGCACCTCGTCGATCGTGACGTCCCGGCCCAGTTCGTGGGCGAGGGAGGTGACGCCCGCGTCCCGGATGCCACAGGGGATGATCTTGTCGAAGCTGGAGGTGTCGGGGTTCACGTTCAGGGCGAAGCCGTGCATGGTGACGCCCTTGGCCACCCGGATGCCCATGGCGCAGATCTTGCGGTCCTCGCGGCGCTGGCCGGCGTTGGAGGGGGCGTACTCGGGGCCGTTGAGACGGGGGTCGAACTCCTCGTCGGCCAGTCGCGGGTCGAAGTCCAGGGAGAGCCCGCCCAGGGCGGGGCGCTGCTCCACCGGGTCGCCCAGGACCCACACGCCCGCCCGGCCCTCCACCCGGCTGGTCTCCACGCCGAACTCCGCGCAGACGCGGATCATCGCCTCCTCGAGGCGGCGCAGGTGCGCCACCACGTCCACCGGACGCGGCAGCTTCTGGATCGGGTACCCCACCAGCTGGCCGGGCCCGTGCCAGGTGATCTTGCCGCCGCGGTCCACGTCGACGACCGGCGTGCCGTCCAGGGGGCGCTCGCTGTCGGCCGTGCGCCGGCCCGCCGTGTACACCGGCGGGTGCTCCAGGAGCAGCACGGTGTCGGGGATCTCGTCGGCGAACCGCGCCGCGTGCACCCGGCGCTGCTCGTCCCACACCTCCTGGTACTCGACGGCGTCCGCTCCGAAGCCCATGCGAACGAACCGCAACTCACTCACGGCAAGCGCCTCCCTAGGCGATACGGCGATACGGCAGTGCAGCGACACGGCGGTACGGCGATGGCTGTGTCAGGCGCGTAACGCGCCCGAGCCACTGTACGTCCGCGCGGCGCGCGTCAGCCCTGCGGTCAATCCTCACACGATCGGATGAATGAGGGTCGAGATGTGCGATCGCCTGCTCACGCTCCGCTACATTCGCGCCGTTCACGAGGCCATTAGGGCTGCTCACAGGCATCCGGGCACTTCAGCGCCCGGAAGGCAGGAGACCGCACCGCAGATGACGGAACGACCCGCGCAGCGCACTCCCAACCGCCAGCTCGCCGCGCTCATCGCAGAAGCGGGATTCTCCAACGCGGGTCTGGCCAGGCGCGTCGATCAGCTCGGCCTCGAACACGGGCTGGATCTCAGATACGACAAGACGTCCGTCACCCGATGGCTGCGCGGACAGCAGCCCCGCGGCACCACCCCCGCCCTGATCGCCGAGGTCTTCACCCGCCGCCTCGGCCGCCGTCTGACCGCGCAGGACCTCGGTCTGGACGCGTGCGCCCCCGTGTACGCGGGGCTCGAGTTCGCCGGCACCCCCGAGGAGGCCATCGACATCGTCGGCGGGCTGTGGCGCAAGGACTCCGGCAGCCACGCCGAGCTGCGCAAGATCGCCTTCACCCCGGCGGGTCTGGTCGTCCCCAGCCGGGACTGGCTGATCGGCCGGCCCGACGACAAGGTCGCCCGCGGCCCCGGCGACCAGCCCGGCCAGGTGCCGGCCAAGGGCCGTCCGTCCGGCCGGCCCGCGCAGGCCAGGCCGGCCTCCGTCCGGCCCGCGCCGCCCAAGGCCCTGGCCGTGCCCGCCCACGGCGTCCTCGGCGTGCCCCGGCAGCGCGGCACGGCCGAGCGCGGGCCCGGCCAGCGCGTCACCGGCGGGGACATCGCCGCCCTCCGCTCGGTCGGCGAGCTCTTCCGCACCCTCGACAACATGTACGGCGGCGGCCACGCCCGCCAGGCCCTCGTGCGCTATCTGGAGCACGAGTGCGAGCCCATGCTGCGCGGCACCTACGGCGAGCAGACCGGCCGCCGGCTCTTCGGTGCCGCCGCCGACCTGACCCGCCTCGCGGGCTGGACCTCCTTCGACATCGCCGCCCACGGCCTGGCCCAGCGCTACTTCGTCCAGGCCCTGCGCCTCTCCCAGGCCGCCGGGGACCGGGCGTACGGCTCGTTCGTGCTGGTCACCATGAGCCGGCAGGCCGTCTACCTCGGCCACGGCCGGGAGGCCGTGCAACTCGCGCGCGTCGCCCAGCAGGGCGTCGGCACCAGCGCCCCGCCGGTCGTCCAGGCGCTGCTGCACGCCGCCGAGGCGCGCGGCCACGGGGTGCTGGGCGAGGTGCGCGCCTGCACCGCGTCCCTCGTGCGGGCCGAGCGCGCGCTGGAGGCCGCGAAGGCCGGGGACGAGGTGCCGTTCTGGGCGCGGTTCTTCGACGAGGGCCAGCTCGCCGACGAGTTCGGGCACTGCCACCGCGACCTCCAGCAGTTCCGCGCCGCCGCCCAGCACGCCGAACGCTCCCTCCAGCTGCGCCCCGCCGCCTACGCCCGCAGCCGCCTCTTCTGCCGCGTCGTCCTCGCCTCCGCCCGCCTCGGCCTCGGCGAACTCGACCAGGCCTGCCAGCTCGCCGCCGAAGCGGCGGGCCAGGCGGCGGAGATGCGCTCGGTGCGGGCGCTGGAGTACGTCAGGGACTTCGAACGCCGGCTGGAGCCGTACAAGGACGCGGCCCCGGTGCGGACGTACCGGGACAAGGTGGCGGCGCTGGGCTGACGCCGGGACGGCTCGGGCAGGGGGCGGCTTCACGCACCTCCTGCCGCCCGACCGCCCTGCCGTCCACCCCCTGCCGACCTCACGCCGCCCTGGGCACCGTCGGCTGCGGGTCCGCGAGGTGCATCGATCCCGTCGCGCCCAGGTCGGAGAGGATCGCCGCGGCCGCCCTGTGGGCCGAGTGCAGCGCCCCCTGCACCGTGCTGGTGTCCCGGTGGTCGCCGCACACGTACAGGCCCGCCAGCAGGCGTACCGGGCGGCGCAGGTCGTGCGGGGCGCGCATCGCGGGGACGGCCTCGGGGGTGTGGTGCACGGCCAGCGTCTCCCAGCGGGCGGTCGAGGTGCCGTACAGGCGGGAGAGGTGCATGCGGACCGCCGTGTCGACGCCGGGCGGGGGTGTGCCGAGGACCGTGGAGGAGATCAGCGTGCGGCCGGCGGGGGCGCGGCTCGGGTCGACGCGGCTGGTGACCGCCGTGTGGGCGACCGGGCCGCCGCGGTCGGCGTCGAGGAGCAGCGCGGCGCCGGTCGGCGGCGGCTCGTCCGTGGTGTGGTGCAGCACCGTCACCGGGTGGAAGTCGGGCACCCGCAGCCCGGGCAGCAGGTCGGCGGCGGTGCGCGCGTCGGTGGCGACCAGGACCGCCCGGCAGCGGAACTCGCCGTGCTCGGCGGTGGTCACCGAGGTCGTGGAGACGGAGGTGACCCGCACCCCGGTGTGCACGGTGCCCGGCGGCAGGGTCCGCGCGAGCAGCTCCGGCAGCGCCTCGGCCCCGCCCTCCGGCAGACACAGCCGCCCGGCCGCGAAGGCGTGCAGGGCCAGGTCCGCGCACCGGCTGGAGGTGGTGAGGTCCGGGTCGCAGAGCAGGGCGGCGAGCAGCGGCCGCAGGAAGCCGTCGATCGTGCGGGCGGGCAGCCCGCGGGCCGCGAGGGCCTCGGCGGCCGGTGCCTCGGGGCGCCGCAGCAGCCGCTCGGCGGGGGTGGCCGCGAGCCGGGTGAGCGCGGCACCGAGCCGGGCCTGGTCCACGGCGGTGCCCAGCGGCGCGCCCGCCCTGACCCGGGGCGGGGGCACGGTCTGCCAGGGTGCGCCCGCCCGTCGGCCGGACAGCGGCACCGCCCGGGAGGCGCCCGTGCGCGGCCTGGGCAGCGCTCCCGGCCGCGGGGCGCTCGCGAGGGCGCGTACGGCATGGAGTGCGCCCCTCGCGCTCCCCGCGCCGGCTTGCGCGCCCGCGCGATGGTGGCGCCCGTCGCTGTGCAGCAGCACCCCGGGGGCGAAGGGGCGCAGGACGAGCGCGTCCAGCCCCGGGGTCAGCGCCAGTTCGGGATACGCCGTGGACAGCAGCTGTCCGATGCGGTCGAGCCGGAAGCCGTCGACCTTCTCGGTCGCCATGCGGCCACCCGCACAGGGGGCGGCCTCCAGTACCGCCGTGGTCACTCCTGCGCTGGTCAGCCGATGGGCGGCGGAGAGGCCGGCGACCCCGGCTCCCACCACGACGACGTCTGCCTGGTACGCGGGCTCAAGCACGTGCCCCTCCTCGCCTCGAGGTTGCGCGGCCGCTGGAGACGTCATGCCCCCAACGGGCGTCCGGGATACCCGAGTTCGGATCGAGGGTAGGGCTGTGATCGGTCGGGAACAGTCGCGCATGGACAGGGCACGGTCGCACAACGGTCGCATGCGGTCCCAAGTGGTGTCAGGCCGCTCGGAGGGCGTCCTCGATCCCGGGGAACGCGAAGGTGAACCCCGACTCCAGCAGCCGCTTGGGCACCACCCGCGCGCTGCCCAGCACGTCCCCGGCCATCTCGCCCAGCACCGTCCGCAGCACCGGCGCCGGCACCGTGAACAGCGCCGGCCGGTGCAGCACCCGCGCCATCGCCGCGGTGATCTCCCGGTTCGTCAGCGGCTCGGGAGCGGTCAGGTTGAACGGCCCCGACAGGTCCACGCGGTCGAGGAGATGCCGGATCGCCGCGACCTCGTCGTGCAGCGAGATGTACGACCAGTACTGCCGCCCGTCGCCCATCCGGCCGCCGAGGCCCGCCCGGAACAGCGGGAACAGCCGTCCCCACGCCCCGCCGCCGCGCGCCACGACCAGCCCCGTCCGCGGGAAAACCGTCCGGACGCCCGCCCTCCGTGCCGGATCCGCCGCGGCCTCCCACTCCACGCACAGCTCCGGCAGGAAGCCGTGCCCCGCGGGCGCGCTCTCGTCGACGACCCGCTCGCCCGTCTCGCCGTAGATGCCGATCGCACTGCCGTTGACGAACACCCGCGGCGGCTCGTCCAGTGCGGCGACCGCCCGCGCGAGCGCCGCCGTCCCGTGCACCCGGCTGTCGTGGATCCGCCGCTTGTACGCCTCGGACCACCGCCGGTCGCCGACGCCGGCCCCCGCCAGATTGACCACGGCGTCGCACCCGGCGAGCCCGGCCGTGTCCACCTGCCCCCGCTCGGGATCCCAGCGCACCTCGTCGGCGCCCCGGGGCGCCCGGCGCACCAGGCGCACCACCTCGTGCCCGTCGGCGGTCAGGGACCGCACCAGGGCGCTGCCGATGAGACCGGAGGCGCCGGCCACCGCGATACGGGTACGTTCCATGCGGCCATCCTGCCGGGTGGCCCGTAAAACGCCGGTCGGGACCCGCGGTCCGGGTCGTAGGGTGACGGCCATGCCCGAGCCACACGAACCGCGCATACGCACCGCCCGGCCCGCCGACGACGAGGCACTCGTCCTGATCGACCGCCTCACCTGGTCCACCCTGCACGCGGTCATGCCCGAACCGCAGCCGCCCTACGAGCCCTTCTTCAGCGAACGCCACAGCCCCGAGGACACCCTCGTCGCCGAACTCGACGGCCGTGTCGTCGGCTACGTCCGCCTCGGCCTCCCCACCTCGCTCGCCTGCAACGCGCACGTGCGGCAGATCCAGGGCCTCGCCGTCGCCGACGAGGCGCGCGGCCGGGGCGTGGGGCGCACGCTGATCCGCGCCGCCCTCGACGAGGCCCGCCGGCGCGGCGCCCGCCGCGTCACCCTGCGCGTCCTCGGCCACAACACCCCCGCCCGCAAGCTCTACGAGTCCGAGGGCTTCGTGGTGGAGGGCGTCCTGCCGGAGGAGTTCCTGCTCGGCGGGGAGTACGTGGACGACGTCTTCATGGGCCGGTCCCTGTAGGTCCTCCGGCGCTCACGACGTGACCAGCTCGCCCGTGTCGACCGCGGTCGTCGCCGTCGCCGCGCGCTCTGCGTCGCCGGCGACCTCCGCGGCAGTCAGGACGTAGCCCGTCTCGGCGTCCGAGGTGGAGCGGGCGAAGACGACCCCGAAGACCCGGCCGTCGGTGGTCAGCAGCGGTCCGCCGGAGTTGCCGGGGCGGACGGTGGAGCGGATCGAGTAGATCTCGCGGGTGACCGTCGCGTCGCTGTAGATGTTCCGGCCGGTCGCGTCGACCCGGCCCGCGACGGTCGCCGCCTGGAGGTTGAGATCGCCGTCCTGCGGATAGCCGGCGACGACCGCGGAGTCCCCGCGGGAGGCGGTGTCGTCGAACCGCAGGACCGGCGCCCGCAGCTCGGGCACGTACAGCACCGCCACGTCCTTGTCCGGGTCGAACAGCACCACCCGCGCCTCGTACGACCGTCCCACGCCCCCGACCCGTACGGTCGGCTCGTCGATGCCCGCCACCACATGCGCGTTGGTCATCACGCGCTCCGGCGCGTACACGAACCCGCTGCCCTCGCGGCCCTGGTCGCCCGAGACGCCCTCGACCTTCACCGTGCTCAGCTTGGCCGCGTTCGTCGCGCTCGCCGTGACGCTGTCGCCGGAGGGCTTGGCGACCTCGGCCGTCGACTCGCTCTCGAACGGGTTGAAGACCTGCGGGAAGCCCGCCTCGGTCAGCGCGGACGTGGCCCGCGAGAACCACCCCGGGGTGGTGTCCGGCATCGTGTCCTGCACCGCCCCCAGCAGCCGGGAGTCACGGATCGCGGACGTCACGACCGCCGACGAGGACGCGCCCAGCACGCTCGCCGCCACCCACGCCACGATCAGCACCGCCACCGCGTTCGCCGCCGCGCCGCCGATCCCGTCGGCCACCCTGAGCGGCCCCCGGTCCAGCTCCCGGCGCAGCCGCAGCGCCAGCCGCCCCGCCAGCTCGTGCCCCACCGCCGCCGGGACCAGCACCGTCAGCACCGCGGTCACCGTCGCCGCCGTCGTCCCCGGTGTCACCAGGTCCATCACCCACGGCAGGATCCACACGCCCACCGCCGCGCCGCCCACGAACCCGGCCAGCGAGACACAGCCGGCCACCAGTCCCCGCCGGTACCCGGAGCCGGCGTACGCCAGGACCACCAGCACCAGCAGGATGTCGAGCAGGTCCACTGAGCCGCCTTTCTCTCGGATCCTCCAGTACGTACGGGACGAGTCCTGTGATCAGCTGTGAATCGGCCACGCACCGGCCGGGAACGGAACCGGCCACGGGTGTGTGTACCCCGGAAAACGTCGTGGACCGGGACGATGGTTCCACCGGGTGGCACAGCACACATCGCGGGCGCGGCGGAACCGGCCGACAGTGGGACCATGCGTGCCATCCGACAGGCCCGCCGCCGCGTGCGGGGGAGGTGGGGCCGGCGCCCGCCGCGGACACCGGGCCCGCTCCTGGCGGTCCTGGGCTGCCTGCCCGGACTCGCCGCCGTCGCCGCCCTGGCGCTGTGCGCGCGGGGCGTGGAGCACGCCGCCACCGCCGCCCTGGCCGCCCGCAACGGTCACCCGCCCCGCCCGGTGACCGCGCACACCGCCGCCCGCCCGCGCATCGTGCCCCGCTCGGCCTGGCTGACCGGCCTCACCCGGCGCCCGCAGCCGCCCCCGCGCTACGACGACAAGGTCGTCGCCGTCTTCGTCCACCACACCGACTCGCCCAACACCTACGACTGCGCCGACGCCCCCCGCATCATCCGCTCCCTGTACGAGGGCCAGACCGGCGGCCGCGACTGGGACGACATCGGCTACAACTTCCTCGTCGACCGCTGCGGCACCCTCTACGAGGGCCGGGCCGGCGGGGTCGGCCGCCCCGTCACCGGCGCGCACACCCAGGGCTTCAACCACCGCACGGCCGGTGTCGCCGCCCTCGGCACCTTCACCGCCGGCGTCCCCGTCCCCCAGCCGATGGTCGACGCGATCGCCGCCCTGACCGCCTGGAAACTGGGCCTGTCCGGCATCGACCCGCGCGCCGAGGTCCGCCTGACCTCGAGCAACAGCCACAGCCGGTACGCCGCCGGCGTCACGGCCGCCCTGCCCGCCCTCGCCGGCCACAAGGACGGCTACATGACCAGCTGCCCCGGCGCGGCCCTCACCGCCCGCCTGCCGGAGATCCGGCGGACGGCGGCCCGCCTCCAGGGCAGGACGGGCCCCATGTTCACAGGAACGCCTTAGCCCGCGTTCAGACTCCTCCCATCCCCGCGTCCTACGGTCGTGCACAACACACGCCGACCCGGAGGTGGGGAACGTGAACAGCAGCCGTACCGAGACCACGGGGACCGTCGAGCGCAACGCCGGCTGGACCCGGGCCGCCCGCAGCCCCTGGACGGTCGTCTGCGCCGTCGCCGCCGTCGTCCTGGGCCCGGCCGCGACCACCGCGTCCGCCCTGGACCAGGCCAACCGGGCGCCGCTGCACCACGCGGCCAAGGCCGAGCAGACGCAGGCGTACATCCCGTCGGACACCACCCGCCGCCGCGCCGCCGCCTGAGCCGCCGGGAGAACTCCCTCCGAACCGCGAACTCACTCCCTGAAGCGCTCCCACAGCCGCGGATACCGCTCGGCGAGCGCCCGCTCGTCCTCGAAGTCGACCGGAGTGCCCTCGGGCTCCGCCGGGGCGGGCGCGATACCCAGGTCCGGGGCGACGGTCCCGGTGAGCTGCTCGTAGGCCTCGTCCGCCGCGTAGCCCAGCTCCTCGCCGTCGCCGTCGACCTCCTCGTCGAAGTCGTCCAGCAGTTCCGCCAGCGAGTCCGGGTCGTGCACGGCACCCTCGTAGACCTCCCGGCCCTGCCCGATCAGCCAGCACCGGAAGAAGTCGAAGGCGTCGTCGCTGGCCCCGTCCAGCAGCACCCAGGCGGCACCCCACAGGTCCCAGGTGTACGCGCGGTTGTAGCGGGCCTCGAAGTGACGGGCGAAGTCCAGGATCATGTCCGGGTCCATCTGCAGGAGCCGGTCGACGAGCAGGTCGGCCTGTTCCTCGGGGTCGCCCTCGGCGGCCTCGCGGGTGGCGTCGACCATCTCCCAGAACTCCGTCTCGTCCATCACGCGTCCCAGCATCGTGCCTGCACGGGTGGGCCGCACCTGGAGTGCGGGGGATTGTTGTCCCCGGTACGGCCCGGCCGGCCGCGTCGCGTTCTCGGGGAGGGCGTGGCAGCGGGGTGGGGGAGGCGGTCGGGGGTGGGGTCTGTGGTGCGTCCCGGCCGGGTCGGCCGGGGTCGGGCTTGGAGGGGTGGGACGCATCTGGTGGGTGCGGGGATCGTCACGACCGGTACAGCGCCGTGAGCCGCGCCGCGTCCTCGGTGAGGCGGTGGCGCAGGGACGGTGGGGAGATCACCTCGGCCTCCGGTCCCAGGGCGGTGAGCTGGGTGTGTGCCACGTCCTCGGACTCGGCCCGCAGGACGACCGTCACCCACCCCTGCCCGTCGGCCTCCCCGGCCCGTGCCAGCGCGTCCCGGGCCGCCACGGGGTCCACGGCGTGCGGCAGCCTGCGCACGCCCGCCTCCGACAACCGCAGGACCACCTCGACCCGCAGGATGGACCGCGCGAACCGCTCGGCCTGTTCGGCCCAGTAGCCCGGCAGATCGAAGTCCTCGTCCCGCCCGAAACGGTCCTCCAACGCCTCCGCGCCGGTGAACCGCTCGATCCGGTACGTCCGGAAGGCCCCGGCTCCGGCTCCGGCCCCGGACTCGGCCCCGGCTCCGGACTCGGCCCCGGCCCCGGTTCCGGACCCGGCCCCGACCACCCGCGCGCACAGGTACCAGACCCCCGCCTTGAGCACGAGCCCGTACGGCTCCAGCTCCCGCACGACCTCCCGCTCACCCCCCGCCTCCCCTCGGCGGTAACGGGCCCGTATCCGCCGGTCGTCCCACACCGCCTCCGCGATCACCGGCAGCAGCTCGGGCGTCCTCGGCTCCTGGAACCAGCCCGGAGCGTCCAGGTGGAACCGCTGCGCCGCCGTCCGCGGGGCGTCCCGCAGCGAGGGCAGCAGCGCCGCCGACACCTTCAGCCGGGCCGCCGAGGCCGCGTCCTCCCACCCCATCTCCCGCAGCGCCCCGGGCACCCCGCTCAGGAACAGCGCCTCGGCCTCACCGCGGGCCAGCCCGGTCAGCCGCGTCCGGTAGCCCCCGACCAGCCGGTATCCCCCGGCCCGCCCCCGCTCGGCGTACACCGGCACCCCCGCCTCCGACAGTGCCTGCGCGTCCCGGGTGACCGTCCGCTCCGACACCTCCAGCTCCCGCGCCAGCTCGGCGGCGGTCATGGCGGGCCGGGACTGCAACAGCAGCACCATCTTGATCAGCCGGGCAGCACGCATACGGCCATCATGCCGGGGCCCACTGACAACGAGAGGGGCACGGCGTGACCGCCGTGCCCCTCCGCCGAAGCGACGACCTACAGGCCGTACGTCCCGCTACAGGCCGTACTTCTCGCGCGCTTCCTTCACCGCGGTCGCCTGGACCTCGCCGCGCCTGGCGAGCTGCGCCAGGGCCGCGACGACCACCGACTGCGCGTCGACGCCGAAGTGGCGGCGGGCCGCCTCACGGGTGTCCGACAGACCGAAGCCGTCGGCGCCCAGCGAGGAGTAGTCCTGCTCGACCCACTGCGCGATCTGGTCCGGGACCTGGCGCATGTAGTCGGAGACCGCCAGCACCGGGCCCTCGGCGCCCTGGAGCGCCTGACGGACGAACGGCACGCGCTCCTCGCCGCGCAGCAGCGCCGCGTCGGCCTCCAGCGCGTCCCGGCGCAGCTCGGTCCAGGAGGTCGCGGACCACACGTCGGCGGCCACGCCCCACTCCTCGGCGAGCAGCTTCTGCGCCTCGAGCACCCAGTGGATCGCCGTACCGGAGCCGAGCAGCTGGATCCGCGGCGCGTTGGCCACCGGCGCGATACCGGCCGACTCCGCCGTGTTGAAGCGGTACAGGCCCTTGACGATGCCCTCGTCGATACCGAGGCCGGACGGCTTCGCGGGCTGCGGCAGCGGCTCGTTGTAGACGGTCAGGTAGTAGAAGACGTTCGGGTCCTCGCCCGGCGCGGCCTCGCCGTACATGCGGCGCAGACCGTCCTTGACGATGACGGCGATCTCGTACGCGAAGGCCGGGTCGTACGTCAGCGCGGCCGGGTTGGTCGCGGCGATGACCGGGGAGTGGCCGTCGGCGTGCTGGAGGCCCTCGCCCGTCAGGGTCGTGCGGCCGGCCGTGGCGCCGATGAGGAAGCCGCGTCCGAGCTGGTCGCCGAGCTGCCACATCTGGTCGGCCGTGCGCTGCCAGCCGAACATCGAGTAGAAGATGTAGAACGGGATCATCGCCTCGCCGTGCGTGGAGTACGCGGTGGAAGCGGCGATGAAGTCGGCCATCGAACCGGCCTCGGTGATCCCCTCGTTGAGGATCTGGCCGTTCTTGGCCTCCTTGTAGTACATCAGCTGGTCGCGGTCGACCGGCTCGTACGTCTGGCCCTTGGGCGAGTAGATGCCGAGGGACGGGAAGAGCGACTCCATGCCGAAGGTGCGCGCCTCGTCCGGGACGATCGGCACCCAGCGCCTGCCGGTCTCCTTGTCGCGGACCAGGTCCTTGACGAGCCGTACGAAGGCCATCGTGGTCGCGACGTTCTGCGAGCCGGAGCCCTTGTCGAAGGAGGCGAACACCTTCTCGGCGGGCGCGGGCAGCGGAGCCACGGGGTGCACCCGGCGGGCCGGGGCCGGGCCGCCGAGGGCCGCGCGGCGCTCCTGGAGGTAGCGGACCTCGGGGGAGTCGGCGCCCGGGTGGCCGTAGGGCACCACGCCGTCGACGAACCGGCTGTCGGAGATCGGCAGCTCCAGCAGGTCGCGCATCGTCTTGAACTCGTCCACCGTCAGCTTCTTCATCTGGTGGTTGGCGTTCTTCGACGCGAAGCCCTCACCGAGGGTGTGGCCCTTGACGGTCTGCGCCAGGATCACGGTCGGCGCGCCCTTGTGCTCCAGGGCGGCCCGGTAGGCGGCGTACACCTTGCGCGCCTCGTGACCACCGCGGGAGAGGTGGAAACACTCGAGGATCTTGTCGTCGCTCAGCAGCTTCGCCAGCTCGACGAGCGCCGGGTCGGCGCCGAAGAAGTCCTGGCGGATGTAAGCGGCGTCGCGGGTCTGGTACGTCTGCACCTGGGCGTCCGGTACCTCGCGCAGGCGCCGTACCAGCGCGCCGGTGGTGTCGAGCCGGAACAGCTCGTCCCAGGCCGAACCCCACAGCGTCTTGACGACGTTCCAGCCGGCGCCGCGGAACTGGGCCTCCAGCTCCTGCACGATCTTGAAGTTGGCGCGGACCGGGCCGTCGAGGCGCTGGAGGTTGCAGTTGATGACGAAGGTGAGGTTGTCCAGCTCCTCGCGGGCGGCGAGCGCGAGGGCCGCCGTCGACTCGGGCTCGTCCATCTCGCCGTCGCCGAGGAACGCCCACACGTGGGACGCGGAGACGTCCTTGATGCCGCGGTTGGTCAGGTAGCGGTTGAACCGCGCCTGGTAGATCGCGGACAGCGGGCCGAGGCCCATGGAGACGGTCGGGAACTCCCACAGCCAGGGCAGGCGCCGCGGATGCGGGTACGAGGGGAGGCCGTTGCCGCCCGACTCCTGGCGGAAGTTGTCCAGGTGGGTCTCGTTCAGCCGGCCGTCGAGGAAGGCGCGGGCGTAGATGCCGGGGGAGGCGTGGCCCTGGATGTAGAGCTGGTCGCCCGAGCCGTCGGCCTCCTTGCCCCGGAAGAAGTGGTTGAAGCCGGTCTCGTACAGCCAGGCCGCGGAGGCGAAGGTGGCGATGTGGCCGCCGACGCCGTGTTTGCTGCCCCGGGTCACCATCGCGGCCGCGTTCCAGCGGTTCCAGGCGGTGATCCGGGCCTCCATCGCCTCGTCACCCGGTACGGCGGGCTCGGCGGCGGTGGGGATGGTGTTGACGTAGTCCGTCTCGAGCAGCTTGGGCAGCGCGATGCCGGCGCCCTCTGCGCGCTCCAGCGTGCGGCGCATCAGGTACGCGGCACGGTGCGGCCCGGCCGCCTTGGCGACCGCGTCCAGTGAGGCCTGCCATTCGGCGGTCTCCTCCGGATCCCGGTCGGGGAGCTGGTCGAGCGCGCTCGGCTGGATGGCGTTGGGGTCGGTCATGTCGCCGCCTTCCTCAGTCGAAGGGGGTTCCCTCATCGGTAAGGGTTCGGGGGTGCCCTTGGTCTTTGGCAGGACAGGGCGAGAGGCTCTGGTGAAAGCCCGTCGGCGACTGTAACCCCGTGATCGATGATCGATCAAAGGGTGACGGAGAAAAATTCTCGCCGTGCGAGAAATTGGCATGCCGTGCCAGTGATTCGGGCACGCGGTGCCGCGTTTTGCCTGCTCGCATGAGCTAGGACGGCCTCGGGGGATCAGTCGAACCCTGGTCGGCGCTCAATTGATCTTGGCCGTCCGGCACAGCTCCGGGATGCGGCGTCCGATTTCTCTTCTGCGGGCCCTGCGCGCGTCGGGGCCGCCCGACGAGGAGATCCCGGCGCGCCACCACCGGATCACGGTCCCCATCGTCGCGTTGATCGCCTCCGAGGCCGGGGTCGGCACCATCGCTCCCAAGGAGCACGAACGGGGCATGGAGGGCCTTGCCGGACGCTCCCGAACCGGTCGGCCGGCTCGCCTGATCCCCGGGGGCGTATGAGGGGCTGACGTGTGCAGGGGTACGCCGGTCCGGGCGCCGGCTCCGGCGCCCGGAGTCGTCGGCGCCCGGCGGCACGGGCGGGTCAGGCCATCGGCGGGTCAGGCCATCGCTGTCCGCGTGGTCCCAGAGGGTTCCGTCCGGGCGGAGGGCTCGGTCGCGGGCTGCCGGCGCCCCTCCTGCTCGGCGTGTTTCGCCTGCTCGCGGGAGATCACTTCGGTGGCGGCGCCGATGGCGACCGCGACCGGCCACTCCAGGAGCTCGAGGGCGGCCATGCCGCCGAGGAGCCCGTAGAAGGCGAGCTTGCGCGGGGCGGGGAGCCGTGAGGCCGCAGCGCGGGCACTGGTGACCATGTCGCCGGGGGTCAGGTAGGGGATGGGCACCTGCGGATGCGCGGTGTGCAGGTGCAGCACCTTGCCTGCGTGCTGCTCCTGGCCGGTGACCTCGCCGTCGTGGCGCTCCGTGGGCGCCTCGGGCTGCCGCTCGGCCTGGCCGGCCGTGGGAGCCGTCTGTGCCGTCTGCGGCGTTTGTGCGGTAGGCGGTGTTTGTGGTGTCTGCGATGTCTGTGTCGTGGGGCTCCAGGTCGGCTCGGCGGGGGCCGTCCCGCCCTGGGCCGGTGGCGGTTGCTGCTGGGGCGTGGGTGGGGTCTGTGGGGAAGTCATCTCCGTCCTCCCGTGGTGAGCCCTGGTCGGGGAGGGTCTCCCTCCACCGCCTTCCATTCCCTGGCGTCAATAAACCGCTCATATCGGACAAAAGGGCGAGAATTCGCGTCAGTTGTGAGGGGGGCGCGGCGGGCCGGGCCGGGTCAGGCCTGAGCGACCGCCGGACGCCCGCCGGTGACGAACGACTTCCAGAGGAGGACGGCCAGGTGCGTCACGGCGGCCTCGAGCAGGGCGACCGCGGCCCGGGTCAGGATGGCGGTGAGGATGTGGGGCATGGTTCATCCGACTTTCATATGCATCGTGCTGGGGGCAACTCCTTTGTCCGGTGTCATCCCGTCCGGGAGGCGGCGCCAAGGTGTCCTCCGGGTGAACTCCGCCTTTACGGATGAACTCCACCTTTACGGATGAATGGGTTCCGCTTCCCGCCCGGCCCGACCGGCGCGCCCGGCCTGCCCGGCCCGCCCGCCGACACCGGCGGCGCCCCGCACGACGCTCGGCGCCACCACGGACGTCACCGCCGCCGCCAGGGCGATCGTCCAGCCCACGGGCCCCAACGGACGGCTGCCGAAGAAGTGACTGAGCCCCGGCACGGTCACCACCACGGCCAGCGCGGCCAGGGACCCCACCACGGCCGCGACGACCAGGGGATCCCGGCCCGCGTCCGCCAGCGTCTGAAGCAGTTGGGAGGCCACCAGGGCCACCAGGCCGACGGTGTCGGCCCGCCCTCGCGTGCCGGTCGCCCGGGCCACCAGCCAGGCACCGGCCGCGGCCGACGTGGTGACGACGGCACGCAGCCGCATGTGGCGGGTCAGCGCCGCACCGAGCGAGGCCTCGGGCCCCTCCGCGAGCAGCCTGTCCGGCCGGGCGGCAGGCGGCCGGGCGGCGATCGCGAGCGCCGGCAGCATGTCCGTGAGCAGGTTGACCAGCAGCAGCTGGCGTGCGTTCAGCGCACTGCCGCCGGCGAGCAGACCGGTCGTCAGGGTGAAGGCGATCTCCCCGAGGTTGCCGCCGAGCAGGACGCCCAGCGCCTTGCGCACCGAGGCCCACATGGCCCGGCCCTCGACGATGGCGTCGACGATGGTCTCGATGCGGTCGTCGGTGACCACCATGTCGGCGGCGGAACGGGCCGCCGGGGTCGCCCGGGAACCCAGGGCGATGCCGACGTCGGCCATCCGGATGGCGGGCGCGTCGTTGGCACCGTCGCCGGTGACGGCGACGATCCGGCCGGCCGAGCGCAGTGCGGTGACGACCCGGACCTTGTGCGCCGGAGTCACCCGGGCGAACACCGAGACGTCCGTCAGCGCCCCGGCGAGGGCGGTGTCGTCGAGGGCGTCCAGCTCGGCCCCGGTCATCAGCCGCGGCTCCTCCTCGGGCCGCAGCTCCCTGGCGATCGCGGCGGCGGTGCTGGGATGGTCGCCGGTGAGCATGACGACGTGCACCCCGGCCGCGGCCAGCCGGCGCACGCTCTCGGCCGCGGTGGCCCGCACCGGGTCCGCGAGGCCCAACAGGCCCAGCAGGCAGAGCCGGTCGAGGCCCAGCTCGCTGAGATCGGAGAATCGCGCGAGGGCGGCCTCGTCCCGCGGCGCGTCCGGAGCCAGGACGTGCTCGGCGACCGCGAGCACGCGCAGGCCCTGCCGGGCCAGCCGGTCGATCTCCGCCTCGAACTCCTCTCGCTGCCGTTCCGCGAAAGCCACGTCGGCGCCGTCCCGCCGGATCCGGTCGCAGCGGGCCAGGACGACCTCCGGCGCCCCCTTGATCACGATCCGCGTCTGCGAGTCCGACCGCCCCAGCACCGCGTGGTAGCCGCGTCCCGGCTCGAACGGCAGCTCCGCCACCCGCTCCCAGGCGTCCGTGCCGAGACCGGCGGCCCGCGCGGGGGTGGTCCCGAGCAGTTCGGCCCCGGCCGCGATGGCACGGTCGGTGGGGTGGGCGAGCCCCGAGGCCGGACCCCGGGGACCCGCCAGGGCCGCCGTGGCGACGATCCGGCGCAGCGCCGGGGTGAGCCGGTCCGGCGGACGGTGTTCCAGCCCGTCGGACACCTGCTGGAGGCTGATCCTGCCCTCGGTGAGCGTGCCGGTCTTGTCGAAGCACAGCACGTCGGTGCGCCCCAGCGCCTCGATGGTGGAGGCACTGCGCACGAGGGTGTCACGCGTGGACAGACGGCGGGCCGCGGCCAGCTCCGCGACCGTGGCGACGAACGGCAACCCCTCCGGCACCGCGGCGACGCACAGGCTCACCGCGGATCCCAGGGCGGCGCCCACCGGCCGCCCGCGCAGCAGGTCGACGACGAGGAGCACGACTCCCGAGGCGACCGACAGCGGCAGGAACCACCGGCCCAGCGCCTTCAGCCGCCGCTCCACACCGCTCTGCGGCGGCCCGTCCGGCGCGGCCGCCTCCGCCGCGCTGCCCGCCTCGGTGGCCGTCCCGGTGGCGACGACCACGGCCAGGGCCTGCCCCGCCGCCACGGTCGTGCCCTGGTAGAGCATGGACGTGCGGTCCGCCACGGCCCGGGCCGCGGAGGGCGCCGCGCTCTTGGCGACCGGCAGCGACTCTCCGGTGAGCCCGGACTCGTCGGCCTCCAGACCGGACGCCCGGACCACCCGGCAGTCCGCCGGGACCGCGTCACCGGCCCGCAGCTCGATCACGTCGCCGCGCACCAGCTGCTCGGCGGGCGCCTCGACCGGCTCGGCCCGGTCCGCGCGGCGCACCCGCACCTGGACCGAGGTCGCCTCGACCAGCCGCTCCGCCGCACGGTCGGCCCGCTGCCGCTGCACCCCGCCCACCAGCGCGTCCACGCCCAGGGCGCCGCCGATGAGTACGGCGTCCAGCACGGAGCCGAGCGCCGCCGAGATGCCGCCACCGATCGCCAGGACGGGGGTGAGCGGATTGGCCAGCTCCTCTGCGATCCTGCCCGCCAGCGTGACGCGACCGTCGTGCCGGTGACCGCCCTCAACCTGTCGGCGCCGGGTGGCCTCGGCCTCGTCCAGTCCCCGGGAGGAGGTGCCGAGCCGCGCCATCACCTGACGTACCGTCATGGCGTGCCACGGCGTCCGCTCGACGGCCGCCGGAGCCGGGCGGCCGCGCAGCCGCCGGCCCGCCCAGAAGCCCGACACGATCCCGGTGACGGTCACCCCGTCGCTCACCAGGCGGGCCCGCGCCCAGGCGCCCGGACGGGGGGTGAGGAGGGCGAGCGCCGAGGCCACCAGGGCGCCGGCCCCCTCGACGCGGGTGCACACCACGCTGACCCGCCGGGCCTCCCGCACCGCGGTGAGCAGCAGATGGACGACATCGGGCGGAGCGGCGACATGGGCGCCCCACGGCACGTGCCGCACACCGGTGATCACTCCGATGCCCAGGTCCGCACGGGCGAAGGCGCGCCGGGTGCGTGCCGTGACCACCGCGACGCCGTGGCCCTCGGCTTGCAGGGAACGCACCAGCGCGGCCGTACGGCGGCACCCGGTCGGAACCGCCTCGGGCAGCCCCAACCGGCGGTGCAGGCCGGGCGTGCCACCCACCAGCCGCACCTCGCCGCACTCACCCGCCGCACGCACCAAGTGGTGGGCCAGCGGATGCAGTTGGGGGGCCACGGCGGCCACGGCGACCGGCGTGCCCTTCCGCAGGACGAGCAGGACCTGCGCTCCCTCCTCCGTCCACCGCGCCGCCCGCGCGGCCGCCTCCTCCGACAGGGGGGCGGTCTCCGGGCCCGGCAGCGACTCCAGCGCCCAGTCCGACCGCTGCCGTCGCCGCGCGGACCCGCTCCGGCGCCGGGGCCGCCACCCGGGCGGCCCGTCCGGCTCGATCAGCTCATGGATGCGCGCGTGGATCTCGTCGTCCCCCGGGCCGTCCACGTCCCATCCACCGACGGCGTCGCCGGGACGCCCGCCGTCGCCGTCCTGGCCGTCGTGGGCATCTCCTGTGCGTCCGTCGTCCGGGCTGTTGTGGATCTCGCCGGGGTGTCTGTCGTCGGGGCCGTTCCGGGCGTCGCCGGGGCGTCGCTCGTCCGGGCCGTCGGCGGTGTCGTCGGGGCGGCCGCCCGGCGGGCCGTTGTCCGGGGTGTCCGCGTGCTCGCCGGCGGGTGTCAGGCGCAGTACGTGCTCGACGCTCCAGCCCCCGGTGGCCAGCACCCGGGCGTCGAGGACGACGGTGTCGATGCGGTCGAGGCGGCGCAGCGCCTCCGGCCGCAGCACCAGCGCGCCCCGGTCCGACAGGGTGCGCGCCACCGTGGAGGCGAACGCCTCCCGGCCGAGCCGGGGGCCCCGGGGAGTCCCGGCGGTCAGCAGCGCCAGCCCGCGGTCATGGTTGAGCGTGCCGACCGCGGTGAGCCCGTACGCCGCGAGGGACGCCGGCACCGCCAGATTGGCGTACCGCTCGCCCGGCCCCGGCGGCAGCGGGGCGGGCCGCCGGTAGGCCGGCACCGCGTCGTGCCGGTACGTCCCCTCGTGCGCGGCCAGCCTGCGCGCCCACTCCTCCCACGCCCTGCGGCGCGCCTGGGCCTCCAGGTACCGGGCTCCGGCCAGCACCGTCGTCACCGCGGTGCCGAGCGGCCGGAACGTCAGCGTCGCCACCAGCAGGTTCGCCGTGGTCCAGCCGTGCTCCGCGGCCGTATCGCCGACCCGGTCCGCGATCCCCTCGCGCAGCCGCGGCGTCGCCTCCAGGAGCTGGAGCGCCGAGATCACCACCGGCGGCAGCCCGCGCAGGCGCAACGCGTTGCCCATCGACGCCACGCCGAACGCCACCACGCCCGCACCGAGCTGGACGGCCGCCGCGACCCCCGTACCCGACGCGCGGGGCAGGCCGACCGGGCCGGGCGCCCGCCGGGCACCCCTGCCCGGCTCCTCCTCGCCCTCGGCGCCCTCGGCGCCCGCCGCGCCCTCGCTCGCCTCGGGTGCGGCGGAGTCGGCGGCGGAGACGAGGGCGACCACGGTCTCCAGGTCGGTCTCGGGACCGCACCCCACGTACACGCAGCCCAGGGCGCCGTTCACCTCCGCGCGACGTACCCCCGCCACCCCGAGCAGGGTGGTCTCCAGCTCGCGCGCCGCCCGGGCCGTGCCCGCCCTGCCCAGACGCCGGATCTCGATCTGTGCGCCGCCGGGCGTCCGCCAGAGCCTCGGCGCGCGGGGAGTTCGCGGCTCGGGCCCGACCAGCGGCAGTGACGCCGGTACGGCGGTCAGCCACCGCGCGGCAGAACGGATGGCTCCGGACAGCTCCGAGCCCGCCGTTACAGATGCGGACAAAACGGACCGGGAGAGGGTGGTCGGGGAGCACACGGGCCAGATCACGCGGCGGCCTCCATCGGCCAACGGGTGGCGTGGTCAACGCCCCGGAGGACACACGAGTCCCCTCAGTATGAGCACATCCCAGGAGTGTCGTCCTGCGCAGCCACGCCGGACGGGCCGGAAGAGGGAGCCGCCGGACCGTCAGACGTGCGGGTGGGTGGCGCGGGGGGCGCAGCCCAGCACATGCTCCTTCACCAGACGGCCGATGTCCGGATCCCGCTGCCTGAACGCCTCGACCAGCGCCTGGTGCTCCTCCGCGTACGACTGCTGCCGCGTCCCCAGCCACCGGATCGACAGCGCCGTGAACACCTCGATGCCCAGCCCCTCCCAGGTGTGCAGCAGCACGCTGTTCCCTGCCGCCCGCACCATCTCCCGGTGGAAGGCCACGGTGTGCCGCACCTGCGCCTCGCCGTCAGCCCTGCGGTCCGCCTCGTACAGCGCCGAGACCTCGGTCTCCAGCACCGCGGTCTCCTCGGCCAGCCGCTGCGCCGCCAGCTCGGCGGCGATCTGCTCCAGACCGGCCCGGACCGGGTAGATCTCCTCCAGGTCGGCGGCCGTGAGGTTCCTGACCCGTACGCCCTTGTTCGGCGCGGACTCGATCAGCCGCAGCGCCTCCAGCTCGCGCAGCGCCTCCCGCACCGGTGTCTGGCTGACCTCCAGCTCGGTGGCGATCCGCCGCTCCACGATCCGCTCGCCCGGCTTCCAGCGCCCGCTGACGATCCCCTCCACGATGTGCTCGCGGATCTGCTCGCGCAGCGAGTGGACGACGGGCGCGGTCATGAGGGCTCCTTAGGGAGGGGCCGCCCATCGGCCCCTGGGGCGTTTGACGTTTAGACAATAAGGCCGACGGCCTGTCCGGGAGGGGCGCGCGGGGGCGCTTTCCCGCAGGTGAGACGAGACTTACACGCCCCCGAAACGCGCGGAGCCCCCGCCCGGAGACCCGAGGGCTCCGAACGGGGGCACCGACCGGTACGTACCGAAGGCCTACAGCCCGAGCTCGACCTCGAACTCGCCCGCCTCCAGGATCGCCTTCACCGCGGTCAGGTAACGCGCGGCGTCGGCGCCGTCCACCAGACGGTGGTCGTAGGACAGGGTCAGGTACGTCATGTCGCGGACGCCGATGACCGTGCCCTCCTCCGTCTCGATGACGGCCGGGCGCTTGACCGTGGCACCGATGCCGAGGATCGCGACCTGGCCCGGCGGCACGATGATCGTGTCGAAGAGCGCACCGCGCGAACCGGTGTTGGAGATGGTGAAGGTCGCGCCGGACAGCTCGTCCGGGGTGATCTTGTTGGCGCGGACCTTGCCCGCCAGGTCGGCCGTGGCCTTGGCGATACCGGCGATGTTGAGGTCGCCCGCACCCTTGATGACCGGGGTCATCAGGCCCTTCTCGGAGTCCACCGCGATACCGATGTTCTCGGCGTCGAAGTAGGTGATCGTGCCCTCGGCCTCGTTGATCTTGGCGTTGATGACCGGGTGGGCCTTCAGCGCCTGGGCCGCCGCCTTGACGAAGAACGGCATCGGGGACAGCTTGACGCCCTCGCGGGCGGCGAAGGAGTCCTTCGCCTTGGCGCGCAGCTTCATCAGACGCGTGACGTCGACCTCGACGACCGACGACAGCTGGGCCTGCTCGTGCAGCGCCTTGACCATGTTGTCGCCGATGACCTTGCGGATCCGCGGCATCTTCACGGTCTGGCCGCGCAGCGGGGAGACCTCAAGCGCCGGGGCCTTCTTCGCGGCGGCATGGCCTCCGGCAGTCGCGGCCGCGGCCGCGGCCGGAGCCGGGGCAGCGGCGGCGGCCTTCGCGGCCTCGGCGGCGGCGATGACGTCCTGCTTGCGGATCCGGCCGCCGACGCCGGTGCCCTTGACGGAGCCCAGGTCGACGCCGTTCTCGGCGGCGAGCTTGCGCACCAGCGGGGTGACGTAGGCGCCCTCGTCGGTGTCCTGAACGGCGGCGGGAGCCGGAGCGGCCGGAGCCGGGGTGACCGGAGCCGGGGCGGCCGGCGCGGGAGCCGGGGCCGCGGGCTGGACCGGGGCCGGAGCGGCGGCGGCCGGGGCGGCCGGAGCCGGGGTGACCGGAGCCGGGGCGGCGGGCGCGGCCGGAGCGGGCGCCGGGGCGGCCGGGGCAGGAGCCTCGGCGGCGGGCGCCGGAGCCGGGGCGGCGGGGGCCGGGGCAGCGGCCGGAGCCGCGCCCGGGGCGCCGATGACGGCGAGCTTGGCGCCGACCTCGGCGGTCTCGTCCTCGCCGACCGTGATCTCCAGCAGCACACCGGAGGTGGGCGCCGGGATCTCGGTGTCGACCTTGTCGGTCGAGACCTCGAGCAGCGGCTCGTCGGCCTCGACGGTGTCGCCGACCGACTTCAGCCAGCGGGTGACGGTGCCCTCGGTGACGGACTCGCCGAGCGCGGGCAGGACCACGTCCGTGCCCTCGGCGGAGCCGCCGCCGGCGGCGGCCTCGGCGGTGGGAGCCGGGGCGGGGGCCGCCTGCTCGGCGGAGGGCTGGGCGGCCGGGGCCGGCTCGGGAGCCGGCGGGGCGACCTGCTCGGCGGCCGGGGCCGGAGCGGCAGCGGGAGCACCCGTGCCGTCGTCGATGACGGCCAGCTCGGCGCCGACCTCGACCGTCTCGTCCTCGGCGACCTTGATGGAGGCCAGAATGCCGGCGGCGGGGGAGGGGATCTCGGTGTCGACCTTGTCGGTCGACACCTCGAGCAGCGGCTCGTCGGCCTCGACGCGCTCGCCCTCGGCCTTCAGCCAGCGGGTGACAGTGCCCTCGGTGACGCTCTCGCCGAGCGCCGGAAGGGTTACGGAAACCGCCATGGTTTCGGTTGCTCCTTACGAATTGCGGAAGTCTGTGTCGTCGCTTCGTCGACCGAGGGATCAGTCGTGCGAGTGCAGCGGCTTGCCCGCCAGGGCCAGGTGAGCCTCGCCGAGCGCCTCGTTCTGCGTCGGGTGGGCGTGGACGAGCTGTGCGACCTCGGCCGGCAGCGCCTCCCAGTTGTAGATCAGCTGGGCCTCGCCGACCTGCTCGCCCATGCGGTCGCCGACCATGTGGACGCCGACCACGGCACCGTCCTTGACCTGGACGAGCTTGATCTCGCCCGCGGTCTTGAGGATCTTGCTCTTGCCGTTGCCCGCCAGGTTGTACTTCAGAGCGACGACCTTGTCCGCACCGTAGATCTCCTTGGCCTTGGCCTCGGTGATACCCACGGAGGCGACCTCCGGGTGGCAGTACGTCACCCGAGGGACGCCGTCGTAGTCGATCGGCACGGTCTTCAGACCGGCCAGACGCTCCGCCACCAGGATGCCCTCGGCGAAACCGACGTGCGCGAGCTGGAGGGTGGGGACGAGGTCACCGACGGCCGAGATGGTCGGCACGTTGGTGCGCATGTACTCGTCGACCAGGACGTAGCCGCGGTCCATCGCGACGCCCTGCTCCTCGTAGCCCAGACCCTGCGACACCGGGCCGCGGCCCACGGCGACCAGCAGGACCTCGGCCTCGAACTCCTTGCCGTCGGCGAGGGTGACCTTGACGCCGTCCTGGGTGTACTCGGCCTTCGAGAAGAAGGTGCCGAGGTTGAACTTGATGCCGCGCTTGCGGAACGCGCGCTCCAGCAGCTTCGAGGAGTTCTCGTCCTCGACCGGGACGAGGTGCTTCATGCCCTCGATGATCGTGACGTCCGAGCCGAAGGACTTCCACGCGGAGGCGAACTCGACGCCGATGACACCGCCGCCCAGGATGATGGCGGACTTCGGCACGCGGTCCAGGACGAGGGCGTGGTCGGAGGAGATGACGCGGTTGCCGTCGATCTCCAGGCCCGGCAGCGACTTCGGCACGGAGCCGGTCGCGAGCAGCACGTGACGGCCCTGGATCCGCCGGCCGTTCACGTCGACGGAGGTCGGGGAGGAGAGACGCCCCTCACCCTCGATGTAGGTGACCTTGCGAGAGGCGACGAGCCCCTGCAGACCCTTGTACAGGCCCGAGACGACCTCGTCCTTGTACTTGTGGACAGCGGGTACGTCGATGCCCTCGAAGGTGGCCTTCACACCGAACTGCTCGCTCTCGCGGGCCTGGTCGGCGATCTCGCCCGCGTGCAGCAGGGCCTTGGTGGGAATGCAACCCCGGTGCAGGCAGGTACCGCCGACCTTGTCCTTCTCGATCAGGGCGACGTCCAGGCCCAGCTGCGCTCCGCGCAGGGCCGCGGCGTAACCACCGCTACCACCGCCGAGGATCACTAGGTCGAAAACGGTGCTGGCGTCGTTCGCCACGTCACGTCCTCCATGCATGTGCGCCACGCCGGTCGTCGGTGACCGGTCGGCGGCTGGTGTCCGGCCGCTCTTCATGTCGGCCCTGTGGTGGGGGCCCTGTCCTGCCGAGCCCCATCTTTGCACTTGTGGGAGGGGGACGAGACGCGGGGCCGGGGTGTGAGACGCCCCACGTTCGGTCGAGCGCGCCCGAAGGGGCGCGGGGAACTGCGCGACCAGCCCCCACGCCCCCGCGGTCGTCGTGCGGCGGAATCGACCGATGTGTCAGGCGATCGTCAGCCCAGATCGCCTGCGGCCGTCAGCTCGGCCAGCCGCACCAGCGTGCGCACGGCGGTACCGGTGCCGCCCTTCGGCGTGTATCCGAACGGCCCGCCCTCGTTGAACGCCGGCCCGGCGATGTCCAGGTGTGCCCAGGTGATCCCCTCACCCACGAACTCCCGCAGGAAGAGGCCGGCGACGAGCCCGCCTCCCATCCGCTCACCCATGTTCGCGATGTCGGCGACGGGGGAGTCCATCCCCTTGCGCAGGTGCTCGGGCAGCGGCATGGGCCAGGCCGGCTCGCCGACCTCCTCCGCGGCCTCGAACACCGTGGAGCGGAACGCGTCGTCGTTCGCCATGATCCCGAACGTCCGGTTGCCCAGCGCCAGCATCATCGCGCCGGTCAGCGTGGCGACGTCCACGACGGCGTCCGGCTTCTCCTGGGAGGCGGCCCACAGCGCGTCGGCCAGCACCAGCCGGCCCTCGGCGTCGGTGTTGAGCACCTCGACCGTCTTGCCGCTGTACATGCGCAGCACGTCACCGGGCCGGGTGGCGGAGCCGGACGGCATGTTCTCGGCGAGCGCCAGCCAGCCGGTGACGTTGACCTCGAGACCCAGCCGCGCGGCGGCGACCACGGCCGCGAAGACCGCCGCCGCACCGCTCATGTCGCACTTCATCGTCTCGTTGTGCCCGGCCGGCTTCAGCGAGATGCCGCCCGAGTCGTAGGTGATGCCCTTGCCGACGAAGGCGAGGTGCTTCTTCGCCTTGGAGGAGGTGTACGACAGCTTCACCAGGCGCGGGGCCGACGCGGAGCCGGAGCCGACGCCCAGGATGCCGCCGTAGCCGCCCTTGGCGAGCGCCTTCTCGTCGAGGACCTGCACCTTGATGCCGTGTTCCTTGGCCGCGGCCTGGGCGATGGCGGCGAAGGCCTGGGGGTCGAGGTCGTTCGGCGGCATGTTGATCAGGTCGCGGGCGCGGTTGAGTTCCTCGGAGACGGCGGTGGCGCGGGCCAGCGCGGCCTTGTGGGCGGCGTCGCGCGGCTTGCCGCCGAGCAGGACGGCCTCGGCGAGCGGCGCCTTGCCGTTCTTCCCGTTCTTCGCCTTCGGGTCCCTGGCGCTCTCCTTGTAGGTGTCGAAGGAGTACGCGCCGAGCACCACGCCCTCGGCGACCGCGCCGACGTCGGCGGGGTCCGCCAGGGGCAGGGCGAAGGCGGCCTTCTTGGCCCCGGCGAGGGTGCGGGCGGCCACGCCGGCCGCCTTGCGCAGCGCTTCGGCGTCGTACGAGGCGTCCTTCTCGGGCTCCCCGCCCAGCCCCACCGCCAGCACGAGCGGTGCCTTGAAGCCGGCCGGGGCGGGCAGCTTCGTCACCTCGCCCTCGGCGCCGGTGGCACCGAGGGTCTCCAGGACGCCGGCGAGCCGGCCGTCGTAGGCCTTGTCCACGGCCTCTGCGCCGGGGGCGACGACCAGGTCCCCAGACCGGGATGAAGAGCCCTTGGCGACACCGATCACGATCGCGTCGGCCCGCAGGCCGGGCGCCGCGGCGGTGCTGAGAGTGAGAGCAGTCACGGTGGTGAAATCTCGCTTCCGATGTGAAGTTGCGATGGCCGATGTGTGGGTCGACCGGGCCCGACAGCCGACCCTAGATCCGGGCTGGGGGGTGCGGTCGCACGGGGTCGGCCCCACCGGCGCGGCGAACCGGCACGGCGAACCCCGCGACGAGCCTACGCGTGCGGGTGCGGTCGCTCATGCGCGCGCGTCCTCACCCGTCGGTCGGCGTCGTGGCCACTGCCCGATCCTCGCACTCCACGGACCGGGTCACACCCGTCGGGTCGCGGGAAACGCGAAGGGGTCGGAGGAGGACCGGGTGTTGCCGCCCGGCGGATCATCCCGCAGGGGCAGCGCGGTCACCTCCCCCGGCGGCGAGACTCAGCCGGGGGATCCTGCCGTCCCGTCGCACCCGACGATCGTGCCCTGGCTGCCACGCCCCTTCTACGGCGTCGCCGCCGGTCGCCGTCTCGCCCTGGCTCGGCTGCGCTTGCCCACGTGCCTCTGCGGCGTTGTCGGTTGCCGTCTCGCCCTGGCTCGGCTGCGCTTGCCCATGTGCCTCTGCGGCGTTGTCGGTTGCCGTCTCGCCCTGGCTCGGCTGCGCTTGCCCATGTGCCTCTGCGTCCTTGTCGGTGGCCGCCTCGCCCACGCCTGCCTGGGCTCGCCCACGCCTGCCTGCGCTCGCGCCGAATGGGCACCCTCGCGTCGACGCCCTTCTGCGCCTTGCGGCCGGCGCACCGGCCCCGCCCACCGGCGGCGGCCAGGCGCCGCGGCCCCGAGTGGGGCCGATCCCGAAGGCGCGGCCTAACCGCCCAGGCAGAGCGCCACGAGCGCCGTCGTCGCCGCCGTCTCCGCCAGCCCGCCGAAGACGTCGCCGGTGACCCCGCCGAAGCGGCGTGTGCAGTGGCGCAGGAGGAGTTCGGCGGCGGCCAGGGCGAGGAGGACGGCGAGGGCCGCGCGGACGGCGTCGTACGGGCCGAGGAGCGCGCCCGAGGCCGCCGCGGCGACCGTGCCGGCGGCCACCACGGCCAGCGCCCCCCGCACCGGCACCACCCCGGCGACCGCAGCCCCCAGCCCCTCCGGGCGGGCGGCCGGCACTCCGGTGCGGGCGGCCAGGGTGAGCGCCAGCCGGGCCGCGACCGCCGCGACGACGGCCGCGCCGGCGCCCCGCGCCCAGGAGGCGCCGTACAACTGGGCCAGCGCGGCCACCTGGGCGAGCAGGACGAGGACCAGCGTGAGCACGCCGAACGGCCCGATGTCCGACTGCTTCATGATCCGCAGCGCGTCCTCGGCGGGCCTGCCGCTGCCCAGCCCGTCCGCGGTGTCGGCCAGCCCGTCGAGATGCAGCCCACGGGTGAGGACGGCGGGTACGGCGGCGGAGGCGACGGCCGCGAGCAGGGGCCCCGCGCCCAGGAGCAGCGCCAGCAGCCCGAGCCCGGCCGCACAGCCGCCGACGACCAGCCCGACCGCCGGGGCGCCGAGCATGCCCGCGCGCGCGGCCTCCCGGTCCCAGCGGGTCACCCGGACCGGGAGCACGGTGAGGGTGCCGAAGGCGAAACGCAGGCCGTCGAGAGCGGCCGGCGGCGGTGGGGGCGCGGGAGAGGGCGGGGTGGTGGACACCGGCGCAGGTTACCGGGCGGTCGGACGGGCGACCCCGGGAGGCGGGGGCGAAAATGCGCTTATGGGAGATTGGTGGCAGCGGAACATCGTCGAGCCGGGCAAACTGCCGTTGCTCCTCGCCCTCACCGCCTTCGTCCTGACCTTCGTGGTCACCCGCGCCGTCACCCGTCTGATCCGGGCGGGCAAAGGCCCGTTCGGCAATGTGAGCGCGGGCGGGGTGCACGTCCACCACGTGGTGCCCGGTGTCGTCCTGACCGTCTTCGGGGGCTTCGGCGCGGTGGCGAGCGCCCGGCACGGCTTCGGCTCGGCCGCCTTCGCGATCGTCTTCGGAGTCGGCGCCGGGCTCGTCCTCGACGAGTTCGCGCTGGTCCTGCACCTCGACGACGTGTACTGGACGGAGGCGGGCCGCAAGAGCGTGGAGGTCGTCGTCCTGACGGCGGCCCTGGTCGGGCTGGTCCTGGTCGGCTTCCTGCCGTTCGGCGTCAACGACATGAGCGAGGACGAGAGCCAGGACCGGGGGACCGTGATCTCGACCGTGGCGGTCAACTTCCTGTTCGCCCTGGCGGTGCTCAGCAAGGGCAAGGCCCGGATGGCGATCTTCAGTGTGATCGTCCCGTTCATCGGCCTGATCGGCGTGGTCCGCCTGGCCCGCCCCGGCTCCTGGTGGGCGCGCCGTTTCTACCGCCGAAGACCACGGGCTCGCGCCAGGGCTGCGCTGCGCGCCTACCGCCACGACCGGCGCTGGGCTCGGCCGCGGAGGGCGGTGGAGGACTGGCTGGGGGGCAAGCCCGACGTGCCCTCGGCCCGGCGGGGGTGACGGTGCGCGGGGCCGGGCGGGGCGGTGGGGCCGGTGGGGCCGGGCGCCCCGTGAGATCAGGCTGCGGACGGACGCCGCGTGCCGGTACGTCGTGACCGGTCGCGCCCACGCGGCGGAGCCGCGGAACGACGGAGCGCGGACCGACACGGCCCCGCGCGCCCGGGGGCGCCGCACTGGCGCCGCACGTGACCGTCGCCCGAGCAGCGCCGCCCCGCCGACCGCCCGGCCCGCCCCTACTTCCCGTCGGACTCCCCGGCCTTCGCGGGCTCCCCGGGGTTGGCGTGTTGGGGCTGCGCGGGCTCCTCGGACATCGCGAACGCCTCCGGCTCCACCGACGCCTCCGGCTCGCCGGACGCCCGGGAGGACTCCTCCTCGGACTCCTCGGACTCCTCGGACTCCTCGTGCTTCTCCGTCTCCGGTTCCTCGGACTCCTCGGGCTTCTCCGGCAGCTCGGCGGCGAGTGCCGCCGCGGCCCGCACCAGCGGCAGCGCCAGCAGGGCCCCCGCGCCCTCGCCCACGGTCACCCCCTGGTCCAGCAGCGGTTCCAGCGCCATCCGGTCGAGCGCCTTGGCCTGCCCCGGCTCGCCGCTCCGCTGCCCGGCCAGCCACCAGTCCGGCGCCCGGAAGGCGATCCGCTGCCCGACGAGCGCGCACGCCGCCACCACGACCCCGTCCAGCACGACCGGCAGCTTCCGTACGGCGCACTGCAGCAGAAAGCCCGTCATCGCGGCGAGGTCGGCGCCGCCCACGGTCGCCAGCAGCTGCAACTGGTCGCCGAGCACCGGCCGGGCCCGCCGCAGCGCGTCACGGATCGCGGCGCACTTGCGCATCCACGTGAGGTCGTCGATCGCCTCCCCGCCCCGCCCGGTCACCACGGACGCGTCGGTCCCGCACAACGCGGCGACCAGCACGCCCGCCACCGTCGTCCCGCCCACGCTCACATCGCCGAGCACGACCAGATCCGTACCGGAGTCGGCCTCCTCGTCGGCGACGGCGACCCCGGCCAGGAAGGCGGCTTCGGCCTCCTCGAGGGTCAGCGCGTCCTCGATGTCGATACGGCCGCTGCCCCGCCGTACCCGATGCCGTACGACGTCCTCGGGGAAGGCGTCGGGCTCGCAGTCCAGCGCCATGTCCACGACCCGCACCGGCACCCCGAGCTGACGGGCCAGCACCGCCACCGGACGGCCGCCCTCCAGCACCTCCCGCACCAGCTCCGCGGCGCTGCCCGCGGCCCGGACCGAGACACCCAGCTCGGCGATCCCGTGGTCGCCGGCGAACAGCACCACTCGCGGCTGCCCGATCGGCCGGACGGGCACCGCACCCTGCGCCGCCGCCAGCCACTCACCCAGGTCGTCGAGGCGCCCCAGCGATCCGGGCGGCACGATCTGACGTTCCCGGCGCGCCTCCGCGTCGCGGCGCACCCCACCGTCGGGGCGCTCGATCAGATCGGTGAAGTCGTCGAGATTAAGCGAGCTCATTCGCCGAACAGTACCGGCACCGATACCGGCACCGATCGAACGGTTCCGCGCCACATCGCCACCACACCCCCACGACGTCTTTGCACCCAAGATCGTGATCCCATACGTTCCGGTTTACTGCGAATTGCCGCATGCAACGCACCCCGCACGCCCCGCACGCTCTTCCACCGGAGCCGCTCATGCCCCCCAGGCCCATCCACGAGCCGCGCCGCGACGACTGCCCCTGGTGCGGCTCGAAACGCCTGCGCACCCGACTGCGCGCCCCGGACCTCCTGCACGACAGACCGGGCACGTTCGTCGTCGACGAGTGCCGGGACTGCGCCCACACCTTCCAGAACCCGCGCCTGACCGCGGAGGGGCTCGCCCTCTATCAGCGGGACCCGGACGTCGACCACGCGACGGGCCTCACCGACCGGGTCCTCGCCATCCGCACCGGCCGTCGCCGCCTGCGGGCCACCGCCCGGGCGATGCTGCCGTTCCCCGAGCCGGAGAGCTGGCTGGACGTGGGGACGGGCCACGCGCTCTTCCCCGAGGCGGCGAAGGAGGTGTTCACGTACACGGCGTTCGACGGCCTGGACCCCACCCCGAGGGTGGAACGCGCACGGCTGGCGGGCCGCGTCGAGGAGGCCCACATCGGCCACCTCACCACCCCCGGCATCGCCTCCCGGCTGCGCGCCCGCTACGACGTCGTCAGCATGCTGCACCACCTGGAGCACACCCCCGACCCCCGCGAGGAAATCCGCGCCGCCCTCACCACCCTCCGGCCCGGCGGTCACCTCCTCCTCGACGTCGCCGACCCGGGCAGCGCGTTCGCCGCCCTCCTCGGCAAGTGGTGGCTCCCGCACGGCCAGCCCCGCCACCTCCACCTGATCCCCCTGCCCAACCTCCGTACGGAACTGGAGACCCGGGGCTGCACCGTCCTCACCACGGACCGCCGCAGCCCGCACGTCCCCCTCGACCTGTCAGCGGCCCTCTCCCTCCGCCTGAACCAGGCCGTCCCGCCGACCCGCGGAACCCTCCGACGGGCCACCACCCCCCTGCTCGCGGCAGCGCGGACCCTGGACCACACCCTGGCCCCCGTCCTCCGCCACACCCGCTTCTCGAACACCTACCGGATCATCGCGCGCAGGAACTGACCCGTCAGGCCGCCCTCACCCCCGCAGCACCACCGCCTGGCCCGCCACCACCAGCACCACCTGCTCGCACTCGGCCGCGATCGCCGCGTTCAGCCGCCCCAACTCGTCCCGGTACCGTCGGCCCGAGGCCGTGGCCGGGACGATTCCCGAGCCGACCTCGTTGGAGACCAGCACGACCGTCCGCCGGGCCGCGCGCACGGCGGACGCCAGCTCCGTCACCCGGGAGCGCAGCGCCCGCTCGCCCCCGTCCGCCCACACCGCGTCGTCCCACGCCCCGACGGAGTCCATCGCGTCCGTCAGCCACAGGGAGAGGCAGTCGATCAGCAGCGGGGCACCGCCGACCGCCAGCAACGGCACCAGATCGCACGTCTCCGTCGTCCGCCAGGAACCCGGCCGCCGCTCCCGGTGCGCGGACACCCGTGCCGCCCACTCGGTGTCCCCGCCCCGGGAACCGCCCGTCGCGACGTAGAGCACATCGGGGAAGGACTCCAGCCGCCGCTCCGCCTCCACCGACTTGCCCGACCTCGCCCCGCCCAGTACCAGCGTTCGCCGTGGCACGTCCGGCACCTCCTCGTACACCCCCACCACCAGCGTCGACCCGTCCGGCACCGCCCGCGCCCCCGCCGCCGCGAGCCGGCGCCGCAACTCCGCGCCCGGCGGGACGTCGTGGTCCAGGTGAACGGCGATGACATCCGTCGTCGGCCCCACCGCCCCCACCGCCCGCAGCCTCGCCAGCGCGTCCGGCCGCCCCACGACGTCCGCGAGGACCATGTCGTACCGCTCGGCCGACTGCGCCCCGTCCTCCAGCCCCGCCGGCGCGCCCCCCGGCGGGAGGTACAGCAGGCGCTGCCCGTCCGGGCCGGTCACCGCGTAGCCGGTGCCCGGCGCGTCCATCGCCAGCGCCCGCACCCGATGCCCCGTCAGCAGGGACAACTCCCGCCCGTCGGGCACCCGCCCGGGCTGCGGCACCCCGGCCGGCACCTCCACGGGGGGCCCGTCGTGCGGATGCGACAGCAGCACCTGCCGTACCCCGCTCAGCGAATGTCCCGTCCGCGCCGCCGCGAGCGCCGCACCCGGCGTCAGATCGAGCAGCAGCGCCCCGTCCACGAGCAACGCGGTCGCCGCCCGCGCGTCCACGCCGAGCGAGGTCGCACAGCCGGCACAGGGGCAGCCGGGGCGGGGGAGTCCAACAGGGGCGCCGGTACCAAGCAGAGTCACTTCCACCCCCCGATTTTCACCGGTCGCCCTCCGGCCCGCGCGCCCATACCCCCGATCACCAACGACGCCGTCTCCCGACGCCGCGCCCGGCGGACCGCATAGGCTCTGAACAGGAGCCGGACCAAGATCCGTCTTCTGCTCTGCAGGTGCCGACACGTTGGAGGCGTACATGGCGGCATGGACGTGGCGTTTCGAGAAGGCCGACGGGACGGAGGTCGAGCCCGCGGTGCAGCCCGAGGAGTTCACCACACAGGGGGACGCCGAGTCCTGGATCGGGGAGCACTGGAAGGCCCTGCTCGAAGGCGGCGCGGACCAGGTGCGGCTGTTCGAGGACTCCACCGAGATCTACGGCCCGATGAACCTGCACGCCGAAGAGTCCTGACCCGACAACGGCCCGGGGCGACCCACCCCGACCCCCGGGCCACTCGGCCGCGGGCCCTCTTCCCGGGTTGACCCGGTCCCGGGACTCGCGCCGGACCGGGCGCACTCGGCCCCGGCCCGATGCGGCCCCTGGGGCGGCGCCCCGACTCGGGCCGACGACCGAACTCCGCCCGCTCCGACTCGGTTTCCGGTCGCGCTCCGTCTGTCCCGACTCAGTTTTCGGCCGCACTCCGCCCGGTCCGACTCGCCTCCGGCTTCGCCCCGCCCGGGGCCTGCTCGGGCTGCGGGTCCGATCCGGGCTCTGGGTTCCACCCGGGCTCCGGGTCCGATCCGGGCTCCGGGTCCACTCGGTCGCTGGGCCGACTCGCGCCTCCGGACTCACTCGGGGCGATGGAGTCACCGGCCCGGGTCGCTGCGTCGGCCCACGGGCCCACGGGCCGGACTCGGCCCACGGGCCCACTGGCCGGACTCGGCCCGGGGCCAGGCCTGCTCCGCCTCCGACCGCACTCCGTCCGGCCTCAGCCAGCCCCGGCCCCACCCAGCTCCGGCCTCAGCCGGCCCCTGGCTCACTCGGCCCCGGCCGCACCCAGCCCCAGCCTCACTCCGCCCGGCCCCACTTCACCCCGCTCGCCCCCGCCTTACTACCCGCCCCACGCCCACTGCTCGCTCCCCGCCTACTGCTCGCCCAGCGTCACCTCAACCGTCTTCCGTCCGCCGTCGCGCATCAGGGTCACCGTCGTGCGTTGTCCGGGGCGGGCCTCGGCCAGGGCCTCCGCCAGTGACGTGATGGTGGTGATGTCGGTGTCCCCCAGTCCGGTGATGACGTCGCCGGTCTCGATCCCGGCCTTGTCGGCCGGGCCGCCGGTCCGCACCTCCACGACGGCGACCCCGGCGGGCTGGAACTCGGCGTCGACGTACGTTCGCCCGGTGATGCCGAGCGCCGCCCGGCCGGAGTCGGTGACCCTGCCGTCCCTGACGATCTGGTCGGCGATCGTCCGCACCATCGAGGCCGGGATCGCGAACCCGATGCCCGGCGCCGGGCTGTCCCCGAGCCCGGGGTCGACCGCGGCGAGCGTCGGGATGCCGATGACCTGCCCGTCGAGGTTGACCAGCGCGCCCCCGCTGTTGCCGGGGTTGATGGCGGCGGACGTCTGCACCATGTTGGCGATCGTCGCGCCCGTACCCCCGCCGGTACTGGGCTCGCTGACGGTCCGTCCGGTCGCCGAGACGATGCCCTGTGTCACGCTCGACGACAGCCCCAGCGGTGAGCCCATCGCGAGCACGATCTGCCCGACCTCGACCTTGGTGGAGTCACCGAAGGCCGCCGGCTTCAGCCCGCTCGGCACCCGGTTCAGCCTGATGACGGCGAGGTCCTGCTCCGGGTACGAGTAGACGAGGGTCGCGGCGAGCGCCTCCCGGCTGCTGGCGGTCGTCACCCGGAAGATCCTCGCGTCACCGACGACGTGCGCGTTGGTGACGATGTGCCCCTTGTCGTCGTACACGACCCCCGAGCCCAGCTCGCTGCCGGTCTGGATCTGCACGACCGACGGCAGGACGTCCCTGATCACCCTCTGGTAGGCGTCCTCCAGATCGTCCGCCTGGGCGACGGCCGCGGGCTGTGCGGTCCGCCGGGTCACCGTCCCCTCGCCCGAGGGGACCGGGGCCGTACATCCGGCGATCAGGCCCAGGGAACACACCCACATCCACACCCACACGACCGGCCGACGGGCACGGGTGGGGGGACGGGCACGGCTACGGGTACGAGTACGGGTACGGCAGGGGTCCATGCCCCGAGTCTCTCCGCGGGGTGAACGTCCGGCTTGTCCTGCTCACCCGAACGAGCGCGGAGGAACGCACCGGTACGGACCCCGCCCGCACCACGCGCGTCTCAGCCCCGCACCCCGCACAGATGCAGCAGCGCCGCCACGCCCCGGTAGGGATCCGTCCGCCCCGCCCGCGCCTCCGCGGCCAGCAGCGTCTCCACGTCGTCCGGGATCTCCGTCCCGTCGGCAGCCGTGTCCGTGAACACCCGCACCCCGTACCAGGCCTGCAAGGGCGCCCCGATGCCGGCGAGCGTCGCGGTCAGGGTCTCCAGCCGGTCCGCGCGGACGTCGAGCCCCAGCCGGTTGCGGTAGGCGACGGTGTCGAAGGCGGCCAGCGTGCCCGCCCAGTCGCCGGACAGACCGGGCCGCATGGCCAGCGCGTCCGCGTTCCGCACGAGCAGCGACAGCAGCCCGCCCGGGGCGAGCACGCGCGCCAGGCCCGCCAGCACGGGGTCCGGCTCCCGCACGTACATGAGCACGCCGTGGCAGAGCACCACGTCGAAGCTGCCGGGCAGGAAGTGCACACCGGTGTCCCGGCCGTCGCCCTCGAGGATCCGCATCCGCTCCCGGATGCCCTCCGGCTCCCCGGACAGGGCCTCGCGGGCCGCGGCGATCATCGTCGCGTCCTGCTCCAGGCCGGTCACCTGGTGGCCGAGCCGGGCCAGCCGCAGCGCCTGCGTGCCCTGGCCCATGCCCACGTCGAGCACCCGCAGCCGCTGCCCGACCGGATACCGCCCGGCTATCTGCTCGTCGAGCTGCCGGGCCACCAGCTCCTGCCGTACGACGTCACGCAGCCCGCCCAGCTTGTCCAGCCAGGCCTTTGCCGCACCCCCGGAGAAAGCAGCAGTGCTCAGGGCCGCTCTCCGCGCTTGACCTGCGGCTTGGGCAGCCGGAGCCGACGCATCTGGAGGGAGCGCATGAGCGCGTAGGCCACCGCGCCCCGCCGGTTCTGGTCGGGGAAGCGCTCGGCCAGCCGCTTCTTCAGGCGGAACCCGGTGGTGAGGGAGTCCAGCACGATGAGCACGATGACCACGAGCCACAGCAGCAGCGCGACGCTCTGCAGCGACGCCACCCGGATCATGCTCAGCACGAGGATGATCACGGCCATGGGCAGGAAGAACTCCGCCACATTGAACCGCGAGTCGACGAAGTCGCGCGCGAACTTGCGGACCGGACCCTTGTCACGGGCCGGCAGGTAGCGCTCGTCACCGCCGGCCAGCGCCTGGCGCTGGCGCTCCAGCTGGGCGCGGCGCTCCTCGCGCTGACGCTTGGCGGCGTCCTTGCGCGTCATCGACGTATTGGCGACGCTGCGGCGCTGGGACTGGGCCTCACTGCGCTTGGGCGTGGGCCGGCCCTTGGGGGCCTGCGGGTCGCGGGGCTGCTTGGAGTCGGTCACCACGGCCTTGTCGGCGGGGGCCTTCTCTTCCTTGGCACGGCTACGGAACACAAAACCCAAGGGTAAGCGCTCCCCGGGCATGGACCCCAGCCCGCCGGGGAACGATCCGGCAACACCAGTCGTCTGAAGTGAAGACAGACCCGGGACAGACCGGGGAAGAGGGGACACCTGGTGACCTACCGCTCACCCCGAAGGTCACCTACTCCTCACGCCGGAGCATTGCCTTGGTCAGTCGTCCTTGGGGAGGAGCGCATCCGTCCCCGAACAGTGCGTCAATGGAAGCAGGGCCCGTACTGTGGGTTCTGTCGCAGAGCTGGAGCTGGACGTCAGAAGGGGGCGCGCGAAGCCCATGAGCGGTGTCATGAAGCGTATGGGGATGATCTTCCGCGCGAAGGCGAACAAGGCCCTTGACCGGGCCGAGGACCCGCGCGAAACCCTCGATTACTCGTACCAGAAGCAGCTGGAGCTCCTCCAGAAGGTCCGCCGCGGCGTCGCGGACGTGGCCACCTCGCGCAAGCGTCTGGAACTCCAGCTGAACCAGCTGCAGTCGCAGTCCTCCAAGCTGGAGGACCAGGGCCGCAAGGCGCTCGCGCTCGGCCGCGAGGACCTCGCCCGCGAGGCGCTCTCCCGCCGCGCCGCCCTCCAGCAGCAGGTCACCGACCTCGAGACGCAGCACGCGACGCTCCAGGGCGAGGAGGAGAAACTCACCCTGGCGGCCCAGCGCCTCCAGGCCAAGGTCGACGCCTTCCGCACCAAGAAGGAGACCATCAAGGCCACCTACACCGCGGCCCAGGCCCAGACCCGCATCGGCGAGGCCTTCTCGGGCATCTCCGAGGAGATGGGCGACGTCGGCCTGGCCATCCAGCGCGCCGAGGACAAGACCGCCCAGCTCCAGGCCCGCGCCGGCGCCCTCGACGAGCTCCTCGCCTCCGGTGCCCTCGACGACCCCACCGGCATGGCCAAGGACGACCTCCAGGCCGAGCTGGACCGGCTCTCCGGTGGTACGGATGTAGAGCTGGAGCTGCAGCGCATGAAGGCCGAGCTCGCCGGAGGCACCTCCGCCGGGCAGCAGGCCATCGAAGGCGGCACGGACCAGTCGCAGACCCAGCAGCAGCCACAGGACACCCCGCGCTTCGACAAGCAGTAGCCCGGCGCCGGGGACCGGAGCCGAGGAGGGCGACATGATCGTGCGGATCATGGGGGAGGGCCAGTGGAAGCTGGCCGACTCCCACTTCGTCGAGCTGAACAAGCTGGACGACGAGCTGCTCGCCGAGATGGAGGGCGGCGACGACGAGGGCTTCCACCGCACCCTCGGCGCCCTCCTGGACGCCGTCCGCCGCCTCGGCACCCCCCTTCCGGACGACTCCCTGGAACCCTCGGAACTGATCCTCCCGGCCCCGGACGCGAGCCTGGAGGAGGTCCGGGAGATGCTCAGCGACGACGGGTTGATCCCGGGCTGGCGATGACCGACCGGCGCCGGTCGGTCACCACCGGGCCGCCCGGGGGAGACTGAGGACCGGGCCGTTCAGGCCGAAGCGGGACCGGGAGCGGCAGACCCGGCGACGCCCGCACCCAGCGAAGGCCACTCGAGAAGGCACGGCACCCTTGACTCCCCTGGCCCGAGCCCAGCGCCGGCTGAAAGCACACCCCCTCGCCCTCGACGCCTTCCTCGCCGCCGCCGTACTCCTGTGCATGCTGGCCGGCTCCTTCGTGGATCCGCACGGCGAGCACCGCGTCAGCTGGAGCGTCCGCACCCCGGACCCGCTCAGCCTGCTGCTGATGACCCTCGGCGCCGTCACGCTCGTCTTCCGCCGCAGCGCCCCCATGACGGTCCTCGCCCTCACCGGCACCCTCTCCGTCGTCGAGTTCGTCACCGGCGACCCCCGCGCCCCGATCGCCATGTCCGCCGTCATCGCCCTCTACACCGTCGCCGCCACCACCGACCGGCCCACGACCGTGCGGGCGGGCCTGCTCACCATGACGGTCCTGACCGGTGCCGCGATGCTCGCGGGTCCGCTGCCCTGGTACGCCCAGGACAACCTCGCGATCCTGGCGTGGACCGGCATCGGCGCCACCGCCGGCGACGCCGTCCGCAGTCGCAGGGCCGTCGTGCAGGCCATCCGCGAGCGCGCCGAGCGGGCGGAACGCACCCGCGAGGAGGAGGCCCGCCGCCGGGTCGCCGAGGAACGCCTGCGCATCGCCCGCGACCTGCACGACGTCGTCGCCCACCACATCGCCCTGGTCAACGTGCAGGCCGGAGTCGCCGCCCACGTCATGGACAAGCGCCCCGACCAGGCCAAGGAGGCCCTCGCGCACGTCCGGGAGGCCAGCCGCTCCGCCCTCAACGAGCTGCGCGCCACCGTCGGTCTCCTGCGCCAGTCCGGCGACCCCGAGGCCCCGACCGAACCGGCCCCCGGCCTGGACCGCCTCGACGAACTCGCCGGCACCTTCCGCAGCGCCGGCCTCCAGGTCGTGGTCGCCCGCGCCGACCACGACACCACGCTCCCGGCCGCCGTCGGCCTGGCCGCCTACCGCATCATCCAGGAGGCCCTGACCAACGTGCAGAAGCACGCGGGACCGGACGCCAAGGCCGAGGTCAGCGTCGTCCGCGTGGGACCCCACATCGAGGTCACCGTCCTCGACGACGGCGCCGGCGACGCGACGGGCCCGCAGGAGGGCGGCGGCCACGGGCTGCTCGGCATGCGCGAACGCGTCACCGCCCTGCGCGGCACCCTCACCACCGGGCCCCGCTACGGAGGCGGCTTCCGCGTCCATGCCATCCTGCCGATCAAGGTCCGTACCGCCGCCACGGGAGAACCGGGGGACTCCGTATGACCATCCGTGTCCTGCTCGCCGACGACCAGGCACTGCTGCGCAGCGCGTTCCGCGTGCTCGTCGACTCCGAGCCCGACATGGAGGTCGTCGGTGAGGCGTCCGACGGCGCCGAGGCCGTCCGGCTGGCCAAGGAGCAGCACGCGGACGTCGTCCTGATGGACATCCGCATGCCCGGCACCGACGGGCTCGCCGCCACCCGCCTGATCAGCGCCGACCCGGCCCTCGCGCAGGTGCGCGTGGTGATCCTGACGACCTTCGAGGTCGACGACTACGTCGTGCAGTCGCTGCGCGCGGGCGCCTCCGGCTTCCTCGGCAAGGGCAGCGAGCCGGAGGAACTCCTCAACGCCATCCGGATCGCCGCGGGCGGTGAGGCCCTGCTCTCGCCGACCGCCACCAAGGGCCTGATCGCCCGCTTCCTCGCCCAGGGCGGCACCGACGACGACCGAGACCCGGGCCGCGCGGAACGGCTGGACGCGCTCACCGTCCGCGAGCGCGAGGTGCTCGTCCAGGTCGCCGGCGGCCACTCCAACGATGAGATCGCCGAACGTCTGGAGGTCAGCCCGCTGACCGTGAAGACGCACGTCAACCGGGCCATGGCCAAGCTGGGCGCCCGCGACCGGGCCCAGCTCGTGGTGGTCGCGTACGAGTCCGGACTGGTCCGTCCGAGGGTGGACTGAGTTCCACCCGGCCGTACTGCGCCCGGAGTAGGCGCCGTGCAGGGAAATGGACCTGGGGCTTACGGATCAGCCGTTCCCGATGGCTCAGGGTGTAGGGGCGGGCGCTCATCTGTGCCTTCCGCGCCTTTTCCACGAGCCGGAGCGGATGGCGGAGCCGGCCGGCGTGTAGGACGTGTGGGAACGGCCCCGCCGACTCCCTTTCCCCCGCGGGGTTTTCCTATCCTGTGATCTCGAACTGCTCTGCGGGGGAAGGGGATCGGGGCGGTGCCACTGCACAGGGACGACCCGAGGTCGGTCGGCGGATACCGGATCGTCGACCGGCTGGGGGCCGGAGGCATGGGGGTCGTCTACCGGGGGAGGTCGAGATCGGGGCGTGAGGTCGCCGTCAAGGTGGTGCACGCCCAGTACGCCGAGGACCCCGTCTTCCGCACCCGTTTCCGCCAGGAGATCGAGGCCGTCCGCAAGGTGAGCGGCGCCTTCACCGCACCGGTCGTGGACGCCGACCCGGACGCCGTACGGCCCTGGATGGCCACCCAGTACGTGCCCGCGCCCTCGCTCGCCGCCCGGATCCGGGCCGACGGCCCCCTGCGGGGCGTGGAGTTGCGGCGGCTCGCGCTGGGCCTGGTGGAGGCGCTGCGCGACATCCACCGGGCCGGGGTCGTGCACCGCGACCTCAAGCCCGCGAACGTCCTGGTGGCCGAGGACGGCCCCCGCGTCATCGACTTCGGCATCTCCCGTGCCGCCGAGAACCAGACGCTGACGGAGACCGGCAAGGCGATCGGCACCCCGCCGTTCATGTCCCCGGAGCAGTTCATCGACTCCCGTTCGGTGGGCCCCGCCTCGGACGTCTTCTCCCTGGGGGCGCTGCTGGTGTTCGCGGCGACGGGCCGCGGCCCCTTCGACGCCGACAGCCCCTATCTCACGGCGTACCGGGTGATGAACGAGCAGCCGGCGCTGGACTCGGTGGCCGAGCCGCTGCGCGCGACGCTGGCCCGCTGTCTGGTCAAGGAGATCGCCGACCGGCCCGACCTCGACGAACTGGCCCAGGAGTTCGCGGCCGCCCTGCCCGAACCGGCGCCCGGCGACGCGCACACGGTGACGCTGCGGCTGCCCCCGCTCGGGACCGAGGAGCCCCGGACCCCGACCGCGGTGGACGCGGCGTCGGGCGGGCCCGTCCGCCGGTCCCGCTTGCGCCGGCTGCCGGTCGTGGCCGGCGCGGCCGGGGTGCTGGCCGTCGCCCTCTCGGTCTACCTGGTCCTCGGCCCGTTGAAGGGCGGCGATGCCGCGGAGGCGGGCGGTTCGCCCAGCCCGTCGGCGTCCGCGACCTCCCGCTGGGGCGCCCTCCCCGAGGGCTGGAAGCCCTGGCAGACGACGGTGTACTCGGCCGCCGAGCAGGGCGTGAAGAAGGCGCAGGACCAGGGCGGCGAAGGCGTCGAGGGAACACCGTCCTGCCGGTTCGCCGAGGGTGCCGTCTACTGCAGCGGCGGCTCCGTCCTGCCGGTCCGGCTGGACGGTGCGACCGGCAGGACCCTCTGGCGGGCCGACTCCGTGCCGTCCGGGGTGAAGCGCGACCTCTACTCGGGCTGGATCCTCGGGGTGCGCGACGGCACGGTGCTCGTGCAGCAGATGGTCGACAGCGGGTCGGACGAGGACAGCGTGACCACCGTCGTCGCCCTCGACGCCGAGAGCGGCAAGCGGCTGTGGTCCCGCGTCGTCAACGACGAGAACACCGACCTGGTCGTCTCCGGCGAACTGGTCCTGGCCCCGGAGGGCGACGGCCGCTCGGTGACCGCCCGCTCCGCGCGCGAGGGCACCAGGCGCTGGACGGCGGCGCTGCCCGCGGGCCACTACTGCGGTCTCCACGATTTCGGCGGCCGCCCGTACGCGGAGTGCAGCCCCTACGAGGAGAACTCCGACGACACCCTCTTCTACGCCTTCGACCCGGCCGACGGCACGACGCGCCGTCTGACGACCCTCACGGGTTCCGTCACCCACCTCGGCACCCTGGACGGCCGGCTGGTCTTCGCGCGGTGGAGCGAGGACGACGACACGAGCCTCGGGGACACGGCGTACACCGGCCTCGTCCTCGTCGACCCCGACACCGGCGCGGCGGAGACGAGGAAGCTGGCGCAGGACCAGCGCGGCGAGCTGTCCCTGGCGCACGGCACGCTCTTCTTCGTCACCTCCAGTGGTCAGGTGACCTCCGTCTCGCCCCGGACGGGCAAGCTGCTGTGGCAGACCCGGACGACCCTGGAGCAGCCGGGCGAGCCCGTGGCGGACCAGCAGGGGCGCACCGTGTACCTGGCCAGCGCGAGCGGGCGCGTGGCCGCCCTCGACGTGGCCGGGGGAACCCTGCTGTGGGAGTCCTACCCGCGCGCCGACCATCTGGGGAACGGCGGCTGGCCCTCGGCCGAGGTGTTCCTCAACGGGGGCGCCCCGGTGGTGTCGACCCCCGACGGCACGGTCTTCAGCGTCGACCCGGCCCACCCCGAGCGCAAACCGGCGCCGGGGTGAGCGCTCTCCCCGACGCCGGACCGGTGGTGCGGGACGGCGCTACGGCAGCGCCAGCATCCGCTCCAGCGCCAGCTTCGCGAACGCCTCGGTCTCCTCGTCGACCTGGATGCGGTTGACCAGCTTGCCCTCGGCGAGGGACTCCAGGGTCCACACCAGGTGGGGGAGGTCGATGCGGTTCATGGTCGAGCAGAAGCAGACCGTGCGGTCGAGGAACACGATCTCCTTGCCCTCGGGCGCGAAACGGTTCGCCAGTCGGCGCACCAGGTTCAGCTCGGTGCCGATCGCCCACTTCGAGCCGGCCGGGGCGGCCTCCAGGGCCTTGATGATGTACTCGGTCGACCCGACGTAGTCCGCCGCGGCCACGACCTCGTGCCGGCACTCCGGGTGGACCAGCACGTTGACGCCGGGGATGCGGGCGCGCACGTCCTCCACCGACTCCAGGCTGAAGCGGCCGTGCACCGAGCAGTGGCCGCGCCACAGGATCATCTTCGCGTCGCGCAGCTGCTCGGCGGTCAGCCCGCCGTTCGGCTTGTGCGGGTTGTAGACCACGCAGTCCTCGAGGGACATGCCCATGTCCCGCACCGCGGTGTTCCGGCCGAGGTGCTGGTCGGGCAGGAAGAGCACCTTCTCCCCCTGCTCGAAGGCCCACTCCAGTGCCCGCCGGGCGTTCGACGAGGTGCAGATGGTGCCACCGTGCCTGCCGGTGAAGGCCTTGATGTCCGCGGAGGAGTTCATGTACGAGACGGGCACGACCTGCTCGGCGACACCGGCCTCGGTCAGCACGTCCCAGCACTCGGCGACCTGCTCGGCCGTCGCCATGTCGGCCATCGAGCAGCCGGCGGCGAGGTCGGGCAGGACGACCTTCTGGTCGTCGGACGTCAGGATGTCCGCGGACTCGGCCATGAAGTGCACACCGCAGAACACGATGTACTCGGCCTCCGGGCGCGCGGCCGCGTCCCGGGCCAGCTTGAAGGAGTCGCCCGTGACGTCGGCGAACTGGATGACCTCGTCGCGCTGGTAGTGGTGACCGAGGACGAAGACCTTGTCACCGAGCTTCTCCTTGGCCGCGCGGGCCCGCTCCACCAGGTCCGGGTCGGACGGGGAGGGCAGGTCGCCGGGACACTCGACGCCCCGCTCGCTCTTCGGGTCGGCCTCACGGCCGAGCAACAACAGGGCGAGCGGAGTCGGCTGTACGTCGAGCTCCGTGGTCTGGGCGGTGGTCACGACACGCACCCTTTCTACTTTTCGTCGAACTGACGCTATCTATCATAACCTGCTTCACGTCACTTTGACGATGGTCATTGCGTCGATGTGACATGAATCCCGGTGCCGCCGGGGCGGCTTGTCCCGCGTCGGCCGAATGCGCCGCTGTTCGCTGCCCCGCGCGTGTGCGAGCATGAAGGAACAGGCGAAAAGAGAAGTTGCCCGACCCGGAATGAATCCGCGGCCCCGCCGGTTGCAACCGTCGGCAAGCAGTCTCCGCACACCCTTGGAGAGATGTAGATGTCCGTATCGGACGAGACCAGCACCGTCACCGACGGCATCATCCTGACCGACGCCGCCGCGTCCAAGGTCAAGACCCTGCTCGACCAGGAAGGCCGTGACGACCTCGCCCTGCGCGTGGCCGTCCAGCCCGGCGGCTGCTCCGGCCTGCGCTACCAGCTCTTCTTCGACGAGCGTTCCCTCGACGGCGACGTGGAGAAGGACTTCGACGGAGTCAAGGTCGTCACCGACCGCATGAGCGCCCCCTACCTGGGCGGCGCCACGATCGACTTCGTGGACACGATCGAGAAGCAGGGCTTCACGATCGACAACCCGAACGCGACGGGCTCCTGCGCCTGCGGCGACTCCTTCAGCTGAGCCGGCGACTCCTTTCGGCCGAGCCGGCCACAACGACCGAAGGCGGCGACCCCCTCCTGGGGGCCGCCGCCTTCGCGTGTACGGGGACTGGGCCTTACCGCGGCAGCCGCGCCCCGGGCTTCTCCAGCGGGATCTCCCGGCCGTCCGACCCGACCACGGTCCGCCCGCCCAGCGGCTCGTCCAGCTGGACGGTCCGGTGGAAGACCTTGGCGATCATGATGCAGACCCTGTCCGGCTGGGACGTCGCCGTCACGGTGACCTTCACCTCGTCGTCGGTCTCCGCCGCCGTCACCTTGTAGTCGGAGCACACCCCGCCCGTGAAGCTCACGGTCAGCTCCCTGCCCTCGGCGGTGTAGCCCTCGACCTGCACCTCAGTGGTCTGCGTGCCCGAGGACGGTTCCCCGGACGGCGTCGACGCCGCCGGCGAGCTCAGGTACTCCGGCTCGACGGCCGGGTGCGTCACCGTGTAGTCGTCCGCGGCCCCCTTCACCTCGAACAGCCAGGACGGCACCAGCACCTGCCGTCCGCCCGAGGCGTGCGGGGCGAGCCCGAACACCGCGTCCTCGACCGTGAGCGTCTCCTTCTGCGGAACGTCCGTCGACCCACCGCACGGGCTCTCCAGCCGGTCCTCCAACGGCGCCGGGCTGGCGCAGCCCCCGATCCCCATCCGGTGATCGGTTCCCGGTGCCGCGTTCATCCGGTCCAGCGTCTCCTGCGCGCTCAGCACCGGATACGTCTCGCCCTTCACCGGCGCCTTCAGCTGCCCGTTCCCGCCGACGACCTCGCCCTGCGCGTTGACGAAGACGCCGGTCGTCCACCCCTGGGTGGGCAGGCCGCCGACCTCGGGGTCGGCGTTCACGACCCGCTGGGCGCCCATCACCTGGCTCGCGTCGATCTTGGCGTCGTCCTGGCCGAGGGTCTTCAGGACCGGCGCCGCCGCCTTCTTCGCGGCCGCCTCGCTCACCGGGTCGCCGGCCGGGGCCGCGGGATCCTTGGTGCAGACGGTGGCGCCCTCGCAGGCGTCGGTGCCGGGCGCGTACCGGCTGAACGTCCACAGGCCGGGCGCCTGCTTGTTCACCCGCAGCACCGGGCCAGAGCCGTCCTTGCCGGACCCGACCCTCCAGTCCTGCCCCTCGGTCACCGGCGTCCCCTCGACGCCCAGCGCGGCCGCCAGCCGGGTCACCTCGGCCTGGGTGACCTCGCCCTTCGCCCAGTACACCGGCGCGGAGCCGGGGCCGTCCGGGAGGGTGCCGCCGGCCCGGTAGGTGACCCCGTACGGGTTCGGCTCGCCGGGCGCGATGCCGTTCGTGGCCTCGCCGCTCGTGGCGCCGGCGGAAGGGCCGCCGACGTAGTCGTCGAGCACGAGCGCCGGGGGAGTGCCGTCCGCACCCGGTGCTCCCGGTCCCGAGCCGCCGGAGCCGCCCACCGTACTGGCGGCGAGGTAGGCACCTCCGCCGCCCACCAGCAGAACGGCGGCGGCGACGGAGGCCACGAGCACGGCGGAGCGGTGGCGGGGAGCGGCGGAGGGCTCGTCATGGGACAGGTCGTCGCCGGAGAGCTCGCCGCCGGAAGGCCGGTCTCCGGCGGGCTGGTCTCCGGCGGGCTGGTTGTCGGAGGGCGCGTCATCGGTCGGGGCAGCGGCGACGGGCTCTTTCCCCGCGGTCTCGGACGCGGTCTCGGACGCGGTCTCCGACGCGGTCTCCGACGCAAGCTGCGGCACGGGCTTCGCCGCGGTCTCCGAGACGGTCTCCGAGGTGGGCTCCGCAACGGTCTCCTCCGTGGCGCCGTCCTCCCCGGCCTTCTCCTCGGCCGGGTGCTCCGAACGGGTCTCCTCCGTAGCCGTCTCTTCCGCAGCGGTCTCTTCCGCTCGCGCCTCTTCCGGACGGGTCTCTTCGCGACCTGTTCCTGCGGGACGGGTCTCCTCGGGACGTGTCTCTTCCGAGCGGGTCCCGTCCGGCGTACCCCGGTCCTCAGGCCCGCGCGCGGTGTCGTCGTTGTCGGGTCGCTCGGTGTTCACCGCATCGCTCCTTCGGCTGCCCTGCTGACGTACCTCACATCCCCTCGACGGGGGACAGCGATGGGACGCAGCGGGGGAGCGCACGGTTCCCCGCCGGACGCGCCCCGCCGGAGAAAGTCCGGAGAAAGCCCGAGGGAAGACCGCGAAAAGCCCGAAGGAAGTCGAGGAAGGCCGAAGAAAGTCCGAAAAAAGAGGGACACTCAGTTGCCGTAGTCGGGCATCGCCTCCAGCATCCGTGCCGAGGACGCCGGGACGGTCACGCCGTGGATCAGCGACGGCGGCACGGGACGGGAGACGGGCTTCTCCGGGGCGGTCCAGTGGGGGGCCATCCGGGCGCAGTCGCCGCGCAGCGACGCCAGGTCGCCTTCGAGGTCGACCGGAGCGGTGGCGTGGACCTTGAGGTTCGTCATAGCGGCACCGTATGCAGGGTCGCCCCCGCGAAGAAAGATCTACTATCGGGTAGTTTCGTGTGCTTCAGTGGCGTGGGTGGACCGGGTAGCGTGAACTGTCAATCCACCTCCCACAGGAGAGTCCACGCCGTGCGCATCGCAGTCACCGGCTCCATCGCGACCGACCACCTCATGACGTTCCCCGGCCGCTTCGCCGACCAGCTCGTCGCGGACCAGCTCCACACGGTCTCGCTGTCCTTCCTGGTCGACAAGCTGGACGTACGGCGCGGCGGGGTCGGCGCGAACATCGCCTTCGGCATGGGGCAGCTCGGCACCGATCCCATCCTGGTCGGTGCCGCGGGCGCCGACTTCGACGAGTACCGCGCCTGGCTCGACCGGAACGGGGTGGACACCGAGTCCGTCCGTATCTCCGAGACGCTGCACACCGCCCGCTTCGTGTGCACGACGGACGCCGACCACAACCAGATCGGCTCCTTCTACACCGGTGCGATGAGCGAGGCCCGTCTGATCGAGCTGAAGACCGTCGCCGACCGCGTCGGCGGTCTCGACCTGGTCCTGATCGGCGCCGACGACCCGGAGGCGATGCTCCGCCACACCGAGGAGTGCCGCTCCCGGAACATCCCCTTCGCCGCCGACTTCTCCCAGCAGATCGCCCGGATGGGCGGCGAGGAGATCCGCATCCTGATGGACGGGGCGACCTACCTCTTCTCCAACGAGTACGAGAAGGGCCTCATCGAGTCCAAGACCGGCTGGAGCGACGCGGAGATCCTCGCCAAGGTCGGCCACCGCGTGACCACCCTGGGCTCGCGCGGCGTCCGTATCGAACGGGTCGGCGAGGACCCCATCGAGGTCGGCTGCCCCCTGGAGGAGCGCAAGGCCGACCCGACCGGTGTCGGCGACGCGTTCCGCGCCGGTTTCCTCTCCGGTCTGGCCTGGGGCGTCTCCCTGGAGCGCGCCGCCCAGGTCGGCTGCATGCTCGCGACCCTCGTCATCGAGACGGTCGGCACCCAGGAGTACCAGCTCCGCCGCGCCCACTTCATGGACCGCTTCACCCAGGCCTACGGCGACGAGGCCGCCGCCGAGGTCCAGAAGCACCTGAGCTGACCCGGCGCCGGTCAGAAGCGCCTGGGTTCACCCGGCGCCGGTCAGAAGCACCCCGTGAGCTGACCCGGCGCCGGTCCGGAAGGACGCGCGTCAGCCGAGGCGGCGGACCAGATAGGCCGAGCCCCGGTCCGCCGGCTCCTCACCCACGTACTCCTGGCCCCGCATCGCACACCACGCGGGGATGTCGAGCCGCGCCGCCTCGTCGTCGGACAGCACCCGGACCGTGCCGCCCACCGGGACGTCCCCGATGACCTTCGCCAGCTCGATGACGGGGATCGGGCAGCGCTTGCCGAGGGCGTCCACGACGAGGGCGTCCTCGCCGGGGTCCCGCACCTGCGCCACCGGAGCCGGCGCGCCCAGCTTCTCCCGCACCCCCGCCACCGCCCCCGGCAGCACCGCCAGGAACCGCTCCACGTCCTCCTCCGCCGCCCCCGGCGGGAGCGACACCCGTACGTTGCCCTCGCTCAGCACCCCCATCGCCCTCAGCACATGGCTCGGCGTGAGCGTGCTGCTCGTGCACGACGACCCGGACGAGACCGAGAAACCCTCCCGGTCCAGTTCGTGCAGCAGTGTCTCGCCGTCGACATAGAGACACGAGAAGGTCACGACCCCGGGCAGCCGGCGCTCCGGATCCCCGACCACCTCCACGTCCGGCACCAGCTCCGGCACCCGCGCCCGGATCCGCTCCGTCAGCTCCCGCAGCCGCACCGCCTCGGCCGCCGCCTCGGCCCGCACCGCCCGCAGCGAGGCCGCCGCCGCCACGATCGCCGGAAGGTTCTCGAAGCCGGCCGCCCGCCCCGACTCCCGCTCGTCGGCGGGCCCTTGGGCGGCGAACCGCACCCCCTTGCGCACCACCAGCAACCCCACCCCCGACGGCCCGCCCCACTTGTGCGCACTCGCCGCCAGCAGCGACCAGGGCCCCTCCACCGGCCCCCACCCCAGCGACTGGGCGGCGTCCACCAGCAACGGCACGCCCGCCTCCCGGCACACCTCGGCCACCGCCGCCACCGGCTGCTCGGTCCCCACCTCGTGGTTGGCCGACTGAAGGCAGGCCAGCGCGGTGTCCGGCCGCAGCGCCCCCTCGTACGCCTCCACCGTCACCGCACCCGACCGCCGCACCGGCACCCGTGTCACGGCCCCGCCGTCCGCCTCGAACACCTCTGCCGAATGGAGCACCGAGGAATGTTCGACCGCTGACACGATCAGGTGGCGTCCGGTACGGCGCCGCCCCGCCAACGTCCCCGCGATCCCGCTGTGCACGGCCCGCGTCCCGGACGACGTGAACACCAACTCGTCCGCCCGGCACCCCACGACCTCCGCCGCGGCCTCCCGCGCCGCGTCGAGCAACATCCGCGCCCGCCGCCCCTCCCTGTACAGACGTGCGGGATCCGCCCACCCCTCGTCGAGCGAGGCCAACAGCGCCTGCCGGGCGATGGGGTGGAGAGGAGCGGCGGACGCCGCGTCGAAGTAGGGCATACGGCAACGGTAAAGCGTGCGCCCGCTCCACCGGGGCGCCGGGAACCGCGCCGGCGGCAACGGGAACCGCACGCGCACCACAAGCCGCATTCCCGAGTTATCAGACGGGCCTTCCCACCCCTTCGGGGTGACCCGCGGCGCGTATGCCACCCTCCCCGCGAACCCCCGAAAGGCGTCGGCTAGGGTTTGGTCCGCATAAACATCCAAACCCCTGCCCGACGCAGGGCGGCGACCGACCAGCGAGAAGGCCGCAGCCGATCCGCGCGGGCGAGACTCTCGGGAAGGCGCTACGTGAGTCCCAACGGCTCCGACCGCTCGCCGCGGCGCCCGATGCGGCGGAAGCTGCTGCAGGCACTGACCGCGGGCCTGGTCCTTGCGACCGCAACCGGTTGCACATACGAGGACTTCCCCCGCCTTGGTATGCCCACCCCCACCACCGAAGAGGCTCCGCGGATCCTCTCCCTGTGGCAGGGATCATGGGCTGCCGCGCTCGCCGTCGGCGTGCTGGTGTGGGGCCTCATCCTGTGGAGTGCGATATTCCACCGGCGCAGCCGCACCAAGGTCGAGGTTCCTCCGCAGACTCGGTACAACATGCCGATCGAGGCCCTGTACACGGTGGTCCCGATCATCATCGTCTCGGTGCTGTTCTACTTCACGGCCCGCGACGAGTCGAAGCTCCTCGACCTGGAGAAGAAGCCCGACGTCACGGTCAACGTGGTCGGCTTCCAGTGGAGCTGGTGCTTCAACTACATCGAGAACGTCGACGGTTCCACCGGCAACGCGAAGACCGACGAGAACCTGGCCGCGATCCCGGACCGCTACAAGGACGAGTTCCCGGACAACGCGGGCGGCGTCTACACCTGCGGCACCCCCGGTGAGCGGAACCCGCAGACCAACAACCCCGGCCCGACCCTCTGGCTCCCCGAGGGCAAGACGGTCCGCTTCGTCCTCACCTCGCGTGACGTCATCCACTCCTTCTGGGTGGTGCCGTTCCTGATGAAGCAGGACGTCATCCCGGGCCACACCAATGCCTTCCAGGTGACCCCCAACAAGGAGGGCACCTTCCTGGGCAAGTGCGCCGAGCTCTGCGGCGTCGACCACTCCCGGATGCTGTTCAACGTGAAGGTCGTCTCCCCCGAGCGTTACGAGCAGCACCTCAAGGACCTCGCCAAGAAGGGGCAGACCGGTTACGTTCCCGCGGGCATCGAGCAGACGAGCCACGAGAAGAACCGGGAGACGACAAACCTGTGAGCATCCTCAACGAACCCCAGGGTGCCGCGGCAGCAGGGTCCCACTACGAGGACGAGCTGCCGGTCCGGCGCCAGCGCCGCGGCGAAGTCGTCGTCAAGTGGCTGACCACGACTGACCACAAGACGATCGGCACGCTGTACCTCGTCACGTCGTTCGCGTTCTTCGTCATCGGCGGCGTGATGGCGCTCTTCATGCGCGCCGAGCTGGCCCGTCCGGGCCTGCAGATCATGTCGAACGAGCAGTTCAACCAGGCGTTCACGATGCACGGCACGATCATGCTGCTGATGTTCGCGACGCCGCTGTTCGCCGGCTTCGCGAACTGGATCATGCCGCTGCAGATCGGCGCGCCGGACGTGGCCTTCCCGCGGCTGAACATGTTCGCCTACTGGCTCTACCTGTTCGGCTCGCTCATCGCCGTCGGTGGCTTCCTCACCCCGGACGGTGCCGCCGACTTCGGCTGGTTCGCCTACTCCCCGCTGTCGGACGCGGTCCGCAGCCCGGGCATCGGCGCCGACATGTGGATCATGGGTCTGGCCTTCTCCGGCTTCGGCACGATCCTCGGCTCGGTCAACTTCATCACCACGATCATCTGCATGCGCGCCCCGGGCATGACCATGTTCCGCATGCCGATCTTCACCTGGAACGTCCTGCTGACCGGTGTCCTGGTCCTGCTGGCCTTCCCGGTCCTGGCGGCCGCGCTGTTCGCCCTGGAGGCGGACCGCAAGTTCGGTGCCCACATCTTCGACGCGGCCAACGGCGGCGCGTTGCTGTGGCAACACCTCTTCTGGTTCTTCGGCCACCCAGAGGTGTACATCATCGCCCTGCCGTTCTTCGGCATCATCTCCGAGGTCATCCCGGTCTTCTCCCGCAAGCCGATGTTCGGCTACATGGGCCTGATCGCCGCGACCATCTCGATCGCCGGTCTGTCCGTGACGGTGTGGGCGCACCACATGTACGTCACCGGTGGTGTGCTGCTGCCGTTCTTCTCCTTCATGACGTTCCTCATCGCCGTCCCGACCGGCGTGAAGTTCTTCAACTGGATCGGCACGATGTGGAAGGGCAGCCTGTCCTTCGAGACGCCGATGCTGTGGGCGACCGGCTTCCTGATCACCTTCACCTTCGGTGGTCTGACCGGCGTCATCCTGGCCTCGCCGCCGATGGACTTCCACGTCTCCGACTCGTACTTCGTGGTGGCGCACTTCCACTACGTCGTCTTCGGCACCGTCGTCTTCGCGATGTTCTCCGGCTTCCACTTCTGGTGGCCGAAGATGACCGGCAAGATGCTCGACGAGCGCCTCGGCAAGATCACCTTCTGGACGCTGTTCGTCGGCTTCCACGGCACCTTCCTGGTCCAGCACTGGCTGGGCGCCGAGGGCATGCCGCGTCGCTACGCGGACTACCTCGCGGCCGACGGCTTCACCGCCCTGAACACGATCTCGACGATCAGCTCCTTCATCCTCGGCCTGTCGATCCTGCCGTTCTTCTACAACGTGTGGAAGACGGCCAAGTACGGCAAGCCGGTCGGCGTCGACGACCCGTGGGGCTACGGCCGCTCCCTGGAGTGGGCGACCTCCTGCCCGCCGCCGCGGCACAACTTCCTCACCCTGCCGCGGATCCGCAGCGAATCCCCGGCGTTCGACCTGCACCACCCTGAGATCGCCGCTCTGGAGCAGCTGGAGCACGCCGGTCACGGCGCCAGCGCCATCTCGGGCAGCAAGGAGGCCGGCAAGTGAAGATCCAGGGCAAGATGTTCATCTGGCTGAGCGTCTTCGTCCTCGCCATGGCGGTCGTCTATGGCGTGTGGTCGAAGGAGCCGGCCGGCACCACGGCCCTCTTCCTGGCCTTCGGCCTGTGCATCATGGTCGGCTTCTATCTGGGCTTCACCGCCCGGCGGGTCGACACCGGTGCCCAGGACAACAAGGAGGCGGACGTCGCGGACGACGCCGGCGAGCTGGGCTTCTTCAGCCCGCACAGCTGGCAGCCGCTCTCCCTGGCCATCGGCGGCGCCCTCGCCTTCCTGGGGGTCGCGGTCGGCTGGTGGCTGCTGTACTTCGCCGCCCCGCTGGTTCTGATCGGCATCTGGGGCTGGGTCTTCGAGTACTACCGCGGTGAGAACCGCACCCAGTAACACACGCAGAGCGCGGCAGAGCCCGGACACTCCGTCAGGAGCGTCCGGGCTCACGCTTTTGCCGCAACGAGGGTCCTCCATCCGTGTCACCCAGCGCGCCACGGTTGACACGGCTCCCTAGCGTGATCCTCATGAGCCAGACTGAGTCTTTTCGCGGCGCCGGAGCCGGTGCCGAGGAGGTGACCGTGCTCAGCCCCTCGGGCCGCCGCGCGCTCACCCGCCCGGCACCCGCGCGCCTGCGCCCCCGCACCGTCGTCGGCTGCACGCTGTTGGTGATCGCCCTGGTCGAGGGCGCCACCGCCTGCGGCTCGGACGGCAACCCCCTCGCCTCGCGTCCCTACGACGCGAGCGACCGGATCTCCTTCAACGGCCCGCGGGGCGAGGGCGGGAAGGTCGACCCCGACAAGCCCCTGGAGATCACCGCAGAGGACTCCGGCGACCGCATCACCGACGTCACCGCCGCCGACGCATCGGGCCGCTACGTGGCCGGCGAACTCGCCGCCGACGGCCGCCGCTGGCACAGCACCGAGCCGCTCGCCGCCAACGCCCACTACACGGTCCGCGTGAGCACCGAGGACGAGGACGGCGCCCCCGGCCGCCGGGTCCTCGCCTTCGACACGGGCACGCCCACCACCAAGAAGCGCCTGACGGTGGCGTTCGGCCCCCGGGCGGGCACCTACGGCGTCGGCCAGCCCGTCACCGCCGAACTGAGCCAGCCCGTCAAGGACGCCGCCCAGCGCACCATCGTCGAACGGGCCCTCAAGGTCGACACCAATCCCTCAGTGCCGGGCGCCTGGCACTGGGTGGACGACAAGAAGCTCCACTACCGCCCGAAGGACTACTGGCCCGCCCACACCACGATCCGCGTCCACAGCACCCTGGACGGCATCAAGGTCGGCGACCGCCTCTGGGGCGGACGGACGAAGGACCTCACGCTCACCATCGGCGACCGCGTCATCGCCGTCACCGACGCCGCGGCGCACTCCCTGACCGTCTTCAAGAACGGCGAGCAGATCAAGCAGATCCCCGTCACCACCGGCAAGCCCGGCTTCGAGACCCGCAACGGCGTCAAGGTCGTCCTGGGCAAGGAGTACTTCGTACGCATGCGCGGTACCACCGTCGGCATCGCCGAGGGCTCCGCGGAGTCCTACGACCTGCCCGTCTACTACGCCACCCGCGTCACCTGGAGCGGCGAGTACGTGCACGCCGCCCCTTGGTCCGTCGGCTCCCAGGGCTACGCCAACGTCAGCCACGGCTGCACCGGCATGAGCACCGAGAACGCCTCGTGGTTCTTCGCCAACGTCCGGGAGGGCGACGTCGTCCAGGTCGTCAACAGCTACGGCCACACGATGGAGACGTTCGGCAACGGCTTCGGCGACTGGAACATCGACTGGGAGAAGTGGCGTGCCGGCAGCGTGCTGACCACCGGTGAGCAGAAGCCCGAGCAGGACCCGTCACGGCTCCGGCCGACGGCCGTGTGACGTGTTACCTGGGCGCTCGGCTTCCTAGGCGCTCAGAGCGCTTTTCCCCCGCAGCAGGGAGGCCAGCGCCTCCGCGAACTCCACCGGCTCCACAGGGAGCGCCACCGCCGCGTCGGCCCGACTCCAGGTCGCCAGCCACGCGTCCTGGGGCCGCCCGATGAGCAGCAGCACCGGCGGGCACTGGAACACCTCGTCCTTGATCTGCCGGCACAGCCCCATACCGCCCATGGGCACGGCCTCGCCGTCCAGGACGACGACGTCGACGCCGCCCTCGTCCAGCTCCCGCAGCACCGCCGGAGGCGTCGCGCACTCCACGAACTCGACCAGGGGCGCGTCCGGAGCCGGCCGCCGGCCGGAGGCCAGCCGCACCTGCTCGCGGGTGGTGGCGTCATCGCTGTAGACCAGCACCTTGGCGGTCGCCTGCATCGTTCCTCCGCGTCATTGCTCGGATACCGATGGGGCGGATGCTACTCCCCCGGACACCCCCTCGACAGCTGTCGGCACACGGCTGCGATGGGCCATACGGGCACTACACACGGTACGAACACTCCGAACAGGACCCCCCGTAGTGAGGGCGAGATAAGCGACCGACATAATGTCGGTCGTGGCGACAGCAACGACAGTAGAAACCGGGCACGCGCACCCGTCGGTCAATCGGCCGAACCTCACCAGCGTCGGAACCATCATCTGGCTGAGTTCCGAGCTGATGTTCTTCGCGGCCCTCTTCGCGATGTACTTCACCCTGCGATCGGTGACGGGTCCCGATCACTGGAAGGAAATGGCGTCCGCGCTGAACTTCCCGTTCTCGGCGGCCAACACCACGATCCTGGTGCTCTCCTCCCTCACCTGCCAGCTCGGCGTCTTCGCCGCCGAGCGCGGTGACGTGAAGAAGCTCCGGGGCTGGTTCATCGTCACCTTCATCATGGGCGCGATCTTCATCGGCGGTCAGGTGTACGAGTACACCGAGCTGGTCAAGCACGAGGGCCTCTCGCTCTCGTCCGACCCGTACGGCTCGGTCTTCTACCTGACCACCGGCTTCCACGGCCTGCACGTGACGGGCGGCCTCATCGCCTTCCTGCTGGTCCTCGGGCGCACCTACGCGGCCAGGAGGTTCACCCACGAGCAGGCGACCGCCGCGATCGTCGTGTCCTACTACTGGCACTTCGTCGATGTCGTCTGGATCGGCCTCTTCGCCACGATCTACATGATCAAGTAGCCGGGCCCGCTCCCGCACATCCCAGAAGCATCGACGCAGAAAATCCTGACACCGGGGTAATCCGTGAAAAAGCTCTCCGCACGACGACGCCATCCGATGGCGGCGCTCGTCGTCCTACTCCTCGCGCTGGCATGCACCGGGGGGCTGTACGCCACGTTCGCGCCCGCGAGCAAGGCGCAGGCAGATGAAACCGCCCAGTCCCTGGCCATCGACGAGGGCAAGAAGCTCTACGCCGTAGGCTGCGCCAGCTGCCACGGCACCGGCGGTCAGGGCACCTCCGACGGTCCGAGCCTCGTGGGCGTGGGCGCCGCGGCCGTCGACTTCCAGGTCGGCACCGGCCGTATGCCCGCGGCGACCTCCCAGGGCGCCCAGGTGCCGAAGAAGAAGGTCATCTACACGCAGGCCCAGATCGACCAGCTCGCCGCGTACATCGCCTCGCTCGGCGCCGGCCCGTCCGTTCCGACCGAGGCCCAGTACGGTCCGGAGGGCGCGGACATCGCCAAGGGCGGTGACCTCTTCCGCACCAACTGCGCGCAGTGCCACAATTTCACCGGCAAGGGCGGCGCCCTGACCAGGGGCAAGTACGCGCCGTCCCTCGAGGGCGTGGACCCGAAGCACATCTACGAGGCCATGCAGACCGGCCCGCAGAACATGCCCTCCTTCCCCGACACCACGCTGTCGGAGCAGAACAAGAAGGACATCATCGCGTACCTGAACGCGGTCAACGGCGATGAGACGGTGAGCCCCGGCGGTCTCGAGCTGGGCGGCCTCGGGCCGGTCAGCGAGGGTCTGTTCGGCTGGATCTTCGGTCTCGGCGGACTGATTGCCGTCGCCGTGTGGGTCGCCGCCCGGACCGCAAAGGCCAAGAAGTCATGAGTAGCCAAGACATTCCAGAAGAGAACCTGCCGGCTGAGCAGGAGCACGCGCACGGTGCGGTGTCCGTCGCGGACGAGAAGAACCCGTTCGCCGACCCCGGGCTGCCGCCCCACGAGCACCGGACGCAGGACATCGACGAGCGGGCCGCCAAGCGGTCCGAGCGTGCGGTCGCCTTCCTGTTCACGCTGTCGATGCTGGCCACCGTCGGCTTCATCGTCGCGTACGTGGCGATCCCGCATGACAAGTCGGTCTTCATCTTCCCGCTCGGGCACATCAACGCGCTGAACTTCGCGCTCGGCCTGACGCTGGGCGTCTCCCTCTTCGCCATCGGCGCGGCCGCGGTCCACTGGGCCCGCACGCTGATGTCCGACGTGGAGATCGCCGACGAGCGGCACGCGATCGAGGCCACGCCCGAGGTCAAGGCCAAGGTGATGGCCGACTTCCGGCAGGGTGCCACGGAGTCCGCGCTGGGCCGCCGCAAGCTGCTCCGCAACACGATGTTCGGTGCGCTGGCCCTCTTCCCGCTCTCCGGTGTCGTGCTGCTGCGCGACCTCGGCCCGTTGCCCGAGGACAAGCTGCGCCACACGCTGTGGGCCAAGGGCAAGCTGCTCGTGAACATGAACACCAACGAGCCGCTGCGTCCCTCGGACGTCGCGGTCGGCTCCCTCACCTTCGCCAAGCCGGAGGACCTGGAGGAGCACGACCACAACTTCCAGACCGAGATCGCCAAGGCCGCCCTGATGATCGTCCGGATCCAGCCGGAGAACATCAAGGACAAGCGCGAGCTCGAGTGGTCGCACGAGGGCATCGTGGCGTACTCGAAGATCTGCACCCACGTCGGTTGCCCGATCTCGCTGTACGAGCAGCAGACGCACCACGTGCTGTGCCCCTGCCACCAGTCCACCTTCGACCTGTCCGACGGTGCCCGAGTGATCTTCGGCCCGGCCGGTCACGCCCTGCCGCAGCTGCGCATCGGCGTGAACGACGAGGGCTACCTTGAGGCGCTTGGCGACTTCGAAGAGCCCGTCGGTCCTGCCTTCTGGGAGCGCGGATGAGTAACAACGACGACCGCCGCAAGGCACCCGCGGGCGAGCGGGTGGCCGACTGGGCCGACGGCCGGCTGGGGATCTACTCCCTGGCCAAGGCCAACATGCGCAAGATCTTCCCGGACCACTGGTCCTTCATGCTGGGTGAGATCTGCCTCTACAGCTTCATCATCATCATCCTCACGGGTGTGTACCTGACGCTGTTCTTCCACCCGTCGATGAACGAGGTGGAGTACCACGGCAGCTACGTCCCGTTGCAGGGCCAGCTGATGTCCGAGGCGTTCAACTCGACCATGCACATCTCCTTCGATGTGCGCGGTGGTCTGCTCATCCGGCAGATCCACCACTGGGCCGCGGTGATCTTCCTCGCCGGCATGTTCGTGCACATGATGCGCGTCTTCTTCACGGGCGCGTTCCGCAAGCCGCGTGAGATCAACTGGCTGTTCGGCTTCCTGCTGTTCGTCCTGGGCATGTTCACCGGTTTCACCGGCTACTCGCTCCCGGACGACCTGCTCTCCGGCACCGGTGTCCGCTTCACGCAGGGCGCGATCCTGTCCGTGCCGATCGTCGGCACGTACATCTCGATGTTCCTGTTCGGCGGGGAGTTCCCGGGCGGCGACTTCGTCGCGCGGTTCTACTCGATCCACATCCTGCTGCTGCCGGGCATCATGCTCGGTCTGGTGGTCGGCCACCTGATCCTGGTCTTCTACCACAAGCACACCCAGTTCGCGGGTCCCGGCCGCACCAACAAGAACGTCGTCGGCATGCCGCTGCTGCCGGTCTACATGGCCAAGGCCGGAGGCTTCTTCTTCCTGGTCTTCGGTGCCATCGCGGCCATCGCCGGATTCGCGTCCATCAACCCGATCTGGGTGCTGGGCCCCTACCGCCCGGACCAGGTGTCCACCGGCGCCCAGCCCGACTGGTACATGGGCTTCGCCGAGGGTCTGATCCGCGCCATGCCGGGCTGGGAGATCAACTTCTGGGGCCACACGCTGGTCCTGGGCGTGTTCGTCCCGCTGGTGCTCTTCGGTGTCTTCCTCGGTGTGATCGCGCTCTACCCGTTCATCGAGTCGTGGATCACCGGCGACAAGCGCGAGCACCACATCCTGGACCGGCCGCGCAACGCCCCGACCCGTACGGCCTTCGGTGTCGCCTGGGTCACCGGCTACATGATCATGCTGATCGGCGGTGGCAACGACATCGTCGCCACCCACTTCCACCTGTCGATCAACGCGGTCACCTGGTTCGTCCGGATCGGCTTCTTCGCCGGACCGGTCCTGGCCTTCGTCATCACCAAGCGGATCTGCCTCGGCCTCCAGCGCCGCGACAAGGACAAGGTGCTGCACGGTCGCGAGACCGGCACCATCAAGCGCCTGCCGCACGGTGAGTACATCGAGGTCCACGAGCCGCTCAGCCAGGAGGCGCTCTACACGCTGACCGCGCACGAGCAGTACGCGCCGGCCGAGATCGGCCCCACGGTCGACGAGAACGGCGTCGAGCGGAAGGTGAAGCGCTCCGAGAAGGTCCGCGCCAAGCTGAGCGAGGCGTACTACGGCGAGGAGAGCCAGATCGCCAAGCCGACCGTCGAGGAGTACAGGGAGATCACGAGCGGCCACGGCCACCACTGATCACTGCGTCGCCACGCAACCGACGAAGGGCCCCGTCCGGTGTTCGGACGGGGCCCTTCGCCGTGCCCCGTGGCTGGATAGGGTGGACCCGTTGAGACGCGTGTCCCGTAGAGCGGGACCGGACTGACCCAGGAGCGGCTTATGAGCGCTGTGACCCCCGCTGGAGGCGACACCGCGGCGGGCCGTTCCTGGCCCGAGGTGCTGAACGCCCTGCTGTACGGCCGCGACCAGAGCGCCGACGCGACGGCCTGGGCGATGGACCGGATCATGCGGGGCGAGGCCACCGACGCGCAGATCGCCGGGTTCGTGGTCGCCCTGCGCGCCAAGGGCGAGACCGTCGAGGAGATCAACGGGCTCGTGCGGACCATGTACGAGCACGCGAACGTGATCGAGGTGTCGGGCCGCACGGTCGACATCGTCGGCACCGGCGGCGACGGCGCGAAGACGGTGAACATCTCCACGATGTCGGCGCTCGTGGTGGCGGGCACGGGCGCCAAGGTCGTCAAGCACGGCAACCGCGCGGCCTCGTCGGCGTCGGGCTCCTCCGACGTCCTGGAGAAGCTCGGCGTCAACCTGGACCTGACTCCGCGGCGGGTGGCCGAGGTCGCCGAGGAGGCCGGCATCACCTTCTGCTTCGCCATCAAGTTCCACCCGGCGCTGCGTCACGCGGGCGCCGCCCGCGGCCAGTTGGGCATCCGGACGGTGTTCAACGCCCTCGGCCCGCTGACCAACCCGGCCAAGGTACGGGCCCAGGCGGTCGGGGTCGCGGACCCGCGCATGGCCCCGATCATCGCGGGCGTCTTCGCCGAGCGCGGCAACTCCTCGCTGGTGTTCCGCGGCGACGACGGCCTAGACGAGCTGACGACGACGTCCACCTCCCACGTCTGGGTCGTCCGCGACGGCAAGGTCACCGAGGAGACCTTCGACCCGCGGGACGTCGGCATCGAGCCGGTGCCGGTGGAGGCCCTGCGCGGTGGCGACCCGTCGTACAACGCCGAGGTCGCCCGCCGCCTCCTCGACGGCGAGACGGGCCCGGTGCGCGACGCGGTCCTGCTGAACTCGGCGGCCGCCCTGGTCGCCCTGGACCCGACGGGCGCACCGCTCGCCGAGCAGCTCCGCGCCGGCATGGACAAGGCGGCGGAGTCCATCGACTCCCGGGCGGCCAAGCGGGCGCTGGAGCGCTGGGTGGCGGCCAGCAACGCGTAACGGAGCCCGATACGCGGTCCCGGGATCCGGACACGAGTTGCGGGACCGCGATCACCTCACGTACGTTCTTGTCCAGGTCATGAGTGACAGTCATGAGGCCCCGGCCGACTGTCCGGCAACCCTCCGTCCGTGGCGGGGTGCCCCGGGTGAAGACCAGGCCGTAGGCAGCGAGGTCTACGGCAAGCGCGGACCCCTCGCACGATTCCGCATGATGTGAGGGCAGGGGTCCTGGTCGTCGAGGAGCCTCCCGTGAGCAAGCGAATGCGATAGGGCCGCAGAGCCCCGCCTCCGCATCCCCCTTTTCTCTTTTCCTCCGTGCCGTTGATGCGTCCGCGTCGTCGACGCGCTGTCCGGCACGGTGATTCCGCCTGCCTTCACGGGAGTTCAGCCATGTCCGTCTCCACCGCCGCCGTCACCCCGTCCGTCTGTGCCCCGCTGCCCGTCCTGGGCCGGGATGTCACCGTCCCGCTCGTCACGGGCGGCGAGGTCACCTACGCCGCCCTCGACTACGCGGCCAGCGCCCCCGCCCTCCAGCGCGTCTGGGACGACGTGGCGGCCTACGCCCCCTACTACGGCAGCGTCCACCGCGGCGCCGGCTACCTCTCGCAGCTCTCCACGGACCTCTTCGAGAACGCGCGGAAGACGGTCGCCGAGTTCCTGGACTGCCGCGCCGACGACCAGGTGGTCTTCACCCGCTCCACCACCGACTCGCTGAACCTCCTCGCCGCCGCGCTCCCCGCCGGTTGCCAGGTCTTCGTCTTCGAGACCGAGCACCACGCCTCGCTGCTGCCGTGGAAGGACGCCCGGGTCACCTACCTCGACGCCCCGCGCACCCCGCGCCGGGCCGTCGAGACCCTGGAGCGGGCCCTGGCCGACCGTGACCCGTACGGCCCGGCGCTGGTCTGCGTGACCGGCGCCTCGAACGTCACCGGCGAGCTGTGGCCCGTACGCGAACTGGCCGCCGCCGCCCACGCCCACGGTGCCCGCATCGTCCTGGACGCGGCCCAACTGGCCCCGCACCACCCGGTGTCGGTGCGGGACCTCGACGTCGACTGGGTCGCCTTCTCCGGGCACAAGCTGTACGCCCCGTTCGGCTCCGGCGTCCTGGCCGGCCGCGCGGACTGGCTGCGGGAGGCCGACCCCTACCTCGCCGGCGGCGGCGCCAGCCGCAGGGTCACGCGGCGTGAGGACGGGGGAGTGGACGTGGAGTGGCACGACAGCGCCGCCCGGCACGAGGCGGGTTCCCCAAACGTCATCGGCGCCTACTCCATCGCCTCCGCGTGCAAGGCGCTGACGGAGGCGGGCTTCGACACGCTGGTCGCCCGGGAGCAGTACCTGATCGAGAAGGTGCGGGCGGGTCTGGCCGGGGTTCCCGAGGTGCGCGTCCTGTCCCTCTTCGGCGACGACGCCCCCCGGGTGGGCGTCATCTCCTTCGTCGTCGAGGGCTGGAACAGCTCCCACTTCGCCGCCGCCCTCTCCGCCGAGTACGGCATCGGCGTCCGCGACGGCCTCTTCTGCGCCCACCCGCTGGTGCGCACCCTGCTGGGCAGCGACCCTCAGACGCAGGGCGAGTGCGGTGCCCCGGAGGCCGCCCCCGGCGAGAAGTCCCTCAACGCCATCCGCGTGAGCTTCGGCGCGGGCACCCCCGACGAGCACGTGGAGCGTTTCGTGGGCGCGGTGAGGGAACTGGTGCGGGACGGCGCCGCATGGCAGTACCGCACGGAGGACGGACGCTGCGTCCCGGCGGTCTGAGGGACCTTCTTCGCCGGAGGCGGTGTCCGGACGGTCAGGAGTCCAGACCGATCGCGAACGCCGCCTCCAGGTCGTGCTGGGAGTACGTACGGAACGCGACGTGCGTGTCGGTGGCCTCGACACCCGGAATCTTGCTGATCCGCCCCGGGATGACCTCGGCCAGGTCCTCGTGCCGCTTGACCCGGACCATGGCGATCAGGTCGTACGTGCCCGTGACCGAGAAGACCTCGCTGACACTCTCCAGCCCGGCGATCGACTCCGCGATCTCGGGAATCCGGTCCACGCTGGTCTTGATGAGGACGATCGCGGTGATCACGGCTGGTTCTCTCCCTCGGGGGCCGGAGCTGGGGCGGGCTTCACTCTAGTCGTCCCGTTGAACCGGGCCCACGCGAAGACGAAGCCCAGCCCGAAGCCCACCAGGTGCGCCAGGTACGCCACCCCCGGCCGCTGCGTGGCCTGCCCCGCCGCCACCCACTGAAGGGCCGCCCAGAAGGGCAGCACGACCCATGCCGGGAAGCGCAGCGGCAGGAAGAAGAGGAACGGCAGGAGACTGGTCACCCGCGCCCGGGGGAACAGGTACAGGAACGCGCCGAGGACCGCCGAGATCGCCCCGGAGGCGCCGACCAGGGACTGCTCGGAATCGGCGTTGGCGGCGGCGTAGCCCAGCAGGGCCAGGTAGCCGCAGCCGAGGTGGAAGAGCGTGAACTGGACATGGCCCATCCGGTGCTCGGTCATCGCCCCGAAGACGTAGAGGAAGAGCATGTTGCCCAGCAGGTGCACCCAGCTGCCGTGGACGAACAGGGCCGTCGCGGGGGTGAGGGCGGAGCGCGCCGAGCCCTCGAACAAGTCGGCCGGGATCACCCCCCACCGGTGGAAATAGGCGCGCTGGGCGGCGAGCAGCTCCGCGTCGGTGCCGTACGTCGGGTTCAGGCCCGAGGCGGGGCCGATCACGAAGACCAGGCAGCACAGGGCGATCAGTCCGTACGTCACCGGCGCCGACGGCCGCCGGATCACCCTGCTCACGGTCCCGCTCCAGTGGCTGATCATGAACACAGAGCATGACGTAACGGGACGCACTCGCCCGGACCGCCTCGCCGCCGTGGACGGACGGGCGACGACTACCCGCCAGGCCGTAGGGTTACGAGCCACATGGACCGGGGAGCCCTTGGGCGCGCCCCGGCGCCGGAAGACCGACACTAGAAGGAAGCGGACAGTCACGATGACGGTTCCCCTGCCGACCGCCACGACGCGGTGGCGCTGCACGCTCTGCGGCAACCTCACCCGGTTCGACGTGACGCGCTCGTCGAAGGTGGTCGAGTACGTCCACCTCGATCTCGCCGGAGAACCGAAGGTCGAGGAGCGCGAGGTGGTCAGTGAGACCATCGAGTCGGTGCGGTGCCGTTGGTGCAACGCCGTGGATCAGGTGGAACTCGTGGACAGGCCGGGCGCCGGCTCCTGACGGGAGCGGGCCCCGTACAGCTAGTGGGGTGTGACGGATGGTGGAGAGCGCAGGCGGGGGGCCGGGCGACGGCGCCGCTGAGGTGCTCGACCGTCCGCTGCCCGACGGTGTGCGCCGCCGGGTCGTCCAGATCGTCTCGGACGGCTTCGGCGGGCTGACCGTCGGGGAACTGCCCGCCCAGTTGCGGCAGTACGCCCGGTTCGCCCCCAATCGGCGGGCCAAGTTCGCGGGCAACGCGATGGCGGCCGCGCTGGAGACGGATCCGCTCTTCCGGCAGCGCATCGGCGAGAAGTTCAGAGAGGTCCAGCCGGAGCTGGCCGGCGCCCTCGACTCCGGCTCGCCGCCCCCGGCCGCGGACCCGCTCGATGTGGCGGCCGCGGCCTACGTGCTGCGGCCCACCGGCTGGGTCAAGCTGGTGACCGCGGCCGGCGAGGAGGCGCAGCGGGCCGATGCCGAGCGCGCCGACGAGGAGAGCCGCGCGGAGCTGGAGCGGCTGCGCGAGCAGCTCTCCCAGGCCCGGGAGCAGACCCGGGCCGAGACCGAACGGCTGCGGGTCGAGCTGGAGGCCGCCAAGAAGGAAGCGGAATCGCTCCACCGCAAGCTGCGTTCGGCGCTCAGCGACGTCAAGCGCGGTGAGGCCGCGCTGCGCAAGGCGCAGGGCGAGATGGAGGCCGTACGCGCCGAGGGGCAGGCGCAGCTGTCCGCCGCCGAGAGCGAGACGCGGCGGCTGAAGGCGCGGCTGGGGGAGGCGGAGGCCGCCCTGGAGGCCGCCCGGCGGGCGGCGCGCGAGGGGCGCAGCGTCGAGGACATGCGGGTGCGGCTGCTGCTGGACACCGTGCTGGACGCGGCCCAGGGGCTGCGCCGCGAACTGGCGTTGCCGCCCGTGTCGGTCCGTCCGGCGGAGACCGTGGACGCGGTCGAACCGGGACGAATGACCCCGAAGGACATCGCGGCGCGGGCCCTGTCCGAGAACGACCCAGCGATTCTGGACCAGTTGCTCGCCCTGCCGCAGGCGCATCTCGTCGTCGACGGCTACAACGTCACCAAGACCGGCTATCCGCAGATGCCGCTCGAGAAGCAGCGGCTGCGGCTGCTCGGGCAGCTCTCGCAGCTCGCCGCGCAGACCGGCGCCGAGGTCACCTGTGTCTTCGACGGGGCCGAACTGGCCGCGCCGGTGCTGCTCGCGCCGCCGCGCGGGGTGCGGGTGCTGTTCTCCAAGGCGGGTGTCACCGCCGACGAGCTGATCCGTCAGCTGGTGCGGGCCGAGCCGCCCGGCCGGCCGGTCATCGTCGCCTCCACCGACCGTGAGGTGGCCGATGGGGTCGCCAGGGCGGGGGCGCGACCTGTCGCTTCTGCGGTGCTCCTCAAGCGACTGACCTGAAGGTCAACGTAAAGGCTCAATGCCCGAATTGGCGGGATCGTCACGCAACGTAGCGTCAACCTCCCCTCACTCGATGTGGGTTGGGCGTAAAGAATGCGTTGCGTCACCGACTTTTTTGGTGCGAGGATTTGAACTGATCACAGGATGGTCACTAGGGTCTGCCATCGAACCTCCGCACGAGTGATCACTCAGAAGAAGGAGCTCGTCCTCCGTGGCGTCCCACCGTCGACCCAAGCAGCCGAGCCGGACACGCGTGACCGTGCTGACCACCGCGGCTGCCGCAGCTGTCGCCCTGAGCTCGCAGGCGGCCAACGCCGCTCCGAGCGAGAAGCTCACCAAGGACGAGGTCAAGGCCAAGGTCGACAAGCTCTACGAAGAAGCGGAGCAGGCCACCGAGAAGTACAACGGGGCCAAGGAGAAGCAGGAGAAGCTCCAGAAGGAGATCTCCACCATCCAGGACAACGTCGCCCGTGGTCAGGAAGAGCTCAACGAGCTGCGCGACGGCATCGGCCTCGCCGCCGCCGCCCAGTACCGCAGCGGCACCATCGACTCCTCCCTCCAGCTCTTCCTGTCGTCGGACCCGGACGACTACCTGGACAAGGCGTCCACCGCCGACCAGCTCAGCGCCCAGCAGGTCGAGGCGCTGAAGAAGATCCAGGAGAAGCAGCGCGAGCTCGCCCAGGACCGCTCCGAGGCCTCCGGCAAGCTCAAGGACCTCGCCTCCACCCGGACCGAGCTGGGCAAGAAGAAGAAGGAAGTCCAGGCCAAGCTGGCCGAGGCGCAGAAGCTCCTCAACTCGCTGACGGCCAAGGAGAAGGCCGCGCTGGCCGCCGCCGACGCCCGAGCCAGCCGGGACGCCGGCGAGCGCGTCGACCTCGGCGACACCGGCTCCGCCTCCGGCCGGGCCGCCGCCGCCTTCTCCGCCGCCCAGTCGAAGCTCGGCTCGCCGTACGTCTACGGCGCCTCCGGCCCGTCCTCCTTCGACTGTTCGGGGCTGACCTCCTGGGCCTACGCCCAGGCCGGCGTCTCCATCCCGCGCACCTCGGAGTCGCAGGCCAACATCGGCACCCGTATCTACTCGGCGAGCCAGCTCCAGGTCGGTGACCTGGTCTTCTTCTTCAACGACCTGCACCACGTCGGGCTCTACGCGGGCAACGGCCAGATCATCCACGCCCCGCGCACCGGCACCGTCGTCCGCTACGAGTCGATGGACACGATCGGCGGACCCTTCATGTGGGGCGTCCGCGTCTGACGGACCGCCCTGAATCAGGACGCGTGCCGCCCGAACGAGCGAATCACAACAACCCACGCTGACCCCACGCCCCGCCCATGACCTGCGTCAGAGAGGCGGGGCGTCACGTTGTGTGAGCACGGAGATCTTTGGTGGGCCCCCCGTCGCGGGGCTACTGTCTGCCGCGTTTCCCCCGGGCCTCGCGCCGCGGGGGGACGGTCTCTGTCCGCCAGTGGAAGGAGCGCGGCTTCCCGTGGGGTCCCATCGCCGCCTTGCACCGCCCGCGTTCGACCGGAGCGCCCTGTGCGCCCTGTCCGTCGCGGCCGCCGCCCTCGGTACCGTGTCCGCCGCCGTACCGGCCCCGGCCGCGCCGCACGACGACACCCGCGCCGCGGTGGACCGCCTCTACGAGCAGGCCGAGAAGGCCACCGAGGCCTTCAACAAGGCCGGGGAGAAGGCCGGCACGCTGCGCCGGCAGGTCGGTGACTCCCAGGACCGGGTGGCCCGCCAGCAGGAGCGCGTCAACGACCTGCGCGAGCAGCTCGGCGCGCGGGCCGGCGCGCAGTACCGTTCCGGCGGCCTCGACCCGTCCCTGGCGCTGCTGTTCTCCGACGACCCGGACGACTACCTGGACAAGGCCTCCGTCCTCAACCGGATCACCACCCATCAGGCCGGGCAGCTGAGGCGGCTTCAGGACGCGCTGCGGGAGCTGGCCCAGGAGCACGCCGAGGCCACCCGCAGGCTCGGCGAGCTGGAGAAGAACCGCAGGTCCGTCGCCCAGCACAAGAGGACCGTCGAGGAGAAGCTCGCCCAGGCGCGGCGGCTGCTCAACTCCCTGCCGTCCGCGGAGCGCGCCGCCTACGACCGGGTCTCCCGCTCCGGCCGCTCCGACCCGTTCGGCCCCGGGGACGCCGTCCCGGCCTCACCCCGCGCGGCCGCCGCCGTGGCCGCCGCCCGCTCGGCACTCGGCAAGCCGTACATGTGGGGCGCCAACGGCCCCTCCGGCTTCGACTGTTCGGGCCTGGTGCAGTGGTCGTACGCGCAGGCCGGCGTCGGCCTTCCGCGGACCTCGCAGGCCCAGGCGCACGCCGGCCGCCGGGTCCCGCTCTCCCAGGCGCGGCCCGGCGACATCGTCACCTACCACTCCGACGCCAGCCATGTCGGCATGTACGTCGGCGGCGGCCAGGTCATCCACGCCCCCTACCCGGGTGCGCCCGTGCGTTACGACCCGGTCGGGATGATGCCGGTGCAGACGGTGACGCGGCCCTGACCGGGCCCCTCACCGACCGCGGGCCGGGTTCCGCTCCGGGCGGGTCGCCGTACGATCGGGAGGATGGCTGGTCGAGGGCGGGCGTGCGGATCCCGGGGCGTGGGGCTGTGGCGGCCGCTCGTCTTCCCGGTGCTCCTGCTCGTCCTCCTGGTGGGATGCGGTGGGCGGCCCGCGACGGACAGCGCGCGGGCCGACGTGCAGCGGGTGCTCGACCGACGGGCCGCCGCGGTGCTGGCCCACGACGAGGACGCCTACGCCGCCACCGGTGACCGCACCGGATACACCCGTCTGCGGGCCGTGCCGCTGGCCGCCTGGTCGTACCGGGTGACCGCCGTGCACCGCAGCGGCGACACCGCCACCGCCGATGCGGAGCTGAGCTACCGCATCGAGGGTTACGACAGGGCCCCGGTGACCGCGGGGCGCACAGTGCGTCTGATCCGTGCCGCGGACGGGCGGTGGACCGTGACCTCCGAGCGGCCCGCGATGAAGGCCGGCGGGCAGTTGTGGGACCGGGGCACGGTGGCCGTCGTCCGGGGCGCGCACAGCCTGGTCCTGGGCGTCGGGCACAGCGGCGCACGGCTGCGGACCTTCGCGGACCTGGCCGACCGCGCGGTCCCGGCGGTCTCCGAGGCGTGGGGGACGGACTGGGCGCGGCACGTCGTCCTGCTCGTACCGGAGTCGCTGGACGGCATGGCGGCGATGCTCGGCTCGCCCGCCTCCTCCTACCGGGGGATCGCCGCGGTCACCACGGGCGAGACGGGCGGTGCGGCCAGGACGCCCGCGGACCGGGTCGTCGTCAACCCGGACGCGTACGGCATGCTCGGCCCGGTCGGGCAGCAGGTCGTGCTCACGCACGAGACCACCCATGTCGCCACCCGCGCCCACACCAACGCCGCCACCCCGCTGTGGCTGTCCGAGGGCTACGCCGACTGGGTCGGTTACCGCGGCACCGGGCGCACCCCCAAGCAGGCCGCCCCCGAACTCGAGCACGCCGTCGTCCAGGGGCAGGTCCCCGCGGAGCTGCCCACCGACGGCGACTTCGGGTTCGCCGGTGACGCGAACCGGCTGGCGCGGGCGTACGAGGGCGGCTGGCTGGCCTGCCGGATGATCGCCGAGCGGTGGGGCGAGGAGCGGCTGGAGGCGTTCTACCGGGCCGTCGGGGAGCACGGGAAGCGGGACGGTGCGGTCGAGGGCGCGATGGAGAGCGTGCTGGGGACGACGGAAGCGGACTTCACCGCCGAGTGGCGGCAGTACCTGCACGACCAGCTGGGCTGATCGGCGCCGGCCTCCCCGTTGCGCCGGTCAGCCGGCCTTCGTCAGCCGGCCTCCGTCAGTCGCGCCGGTCAGCCGGCCTCCGTGAGCCGGCCTCCGTCAGTCGCGCCGGTCAGCCGGCCTCCGTGAGCCGGCCGCGCCGGTCAGCCGGATTCCTCCAGGTGCGTGATCGCCTCGTGCAGCCACGCCCGCTCCTCCTGGCCCGTCGCCCGCGCCACCCGCAGCATGCCCTGCCGGAACAGGTCCCCGGCCTCCTCCGCCCGTACGGGCTCGCCCTCCCGGTAGAAGAAGCTCGACGGGGCCTCGAGGAAGTCCAGGCGGCGGCGCAGCACCGCCGCCTGCTCGTGCCGGTCGGGGAGGTGGCGCAGGAAGGCGAGGAGGGTGTTGAAGCGGACCTGGTCGGTGATCTCGGTCTGCTTCGGGTGGCGCAGCCGCTCCAGCAGGTCCGCGCGGCCGGCGTCCGTCAGCGACAGCACCCGGCGCGGGGCCGCGCTCGCGCCCTCCTCCGTGTGCTGGTCGAGCTTGCCGGCCGCCACCAGGCGGGTGATCGCCGGGTAGAGCGCGCCGTCGCTCACCGGGCGGACGTGCCCGCTCAGCGCCTTGATGCGCTCCTTCAGCTCGTAGCCGTGCAGGGGTTGTTCGGCGAGGAAACCGAGGATCGACAGTTCGAGCATCGGGCGGGCTCCTCCTTGCGGTCACCGTGCGCCCATGTTACCTCTTATCGAGCTACCTCGATTAGAGGTAACTCGATAAGAGGTAGCTCATCAGACGTACCTGGTCCATCGGGGTAGTCCGCCCGGGGGGAGTCATCGCCGTGAACCGAGACCGCGAGCAGCTCATAGCGCTCGCCCGCCCCGTCTACTTCTCCCTCCTCGCCTCCGTCGCCGCCGGGCTCATCAACACCGTCTGGGTGTCCCGGCTCGGCGGTCCCGCGGTCGCCGCCGTCGCGGTGGCCACCAACACCGAGAACGTGCTGCTCGGCGTCGCCCTGGTCTTCGCCTCCGGGACGACCGTGCTGGTCGCCCACGCCCGGGGCGCCCGGGATCCGGGGGCCGTGCGCGCGGCCGTACGGGGTGGCTGGGCGCTGTGCGCGGTGGTGACGCCCGTGGTCGCCGTGGGCGGGTTCCTGCTGCGCGAGCCGCTGGCCCGGCTGGTGCTCGGCGGTGACGACGGCCCCGCACCGTCCCTGGCCGTCGCCTACTTCGCGATCTCGATGCCCGGCATGGCCGTCTTCTTCGCCCAGAACCTCGTCGACGGCATCCTCAAGGGCGCCGGTGACACGAGGACCCCGATGCGGCTCGCCCTGCTCGCCAACGGTCTGATCCTCGCCCTCGACCCGCTCTTCATCCACCTCCACGGCGTCCCGGGCGCCGCCGCCGCCACCGTGCTGTGCCGAAGCGTGGCCCTCGGCGCGGGGCTGGTCGCGCTGCGCCGCAACGCCCTGCTGCGCTCGGCCGCCCGCGCCCCGCGCACCGGGACCTCACCGCGGCGGACGCTGACAACCGGCCTGCCGATGTCCCTCGACTTCACCGTGCGACAGGTCGGCGCGCTCGGGCTGGTCGCCGTCGTGGCGCGGCTCGGGGTGACGGCCGTGGCCGCGTACGCGATCGCGTACAAGGTCCTGTACGTCGCGACGATGGCCTTCTACGCGGTGCGCCAGGCCGCCTCCATCCACACCGCGCACACCCGGGGAGCGGGGAGGGACGAGCGGCGGGAGATCGGGCGGCAGGCGCTGCTCGTGTCCGGGACGGCCGGGCTGGTGGCGGCCCTGCTGCTCGCCGTGACGGCACCCTGGATCATGGCCGCGTTCGGGGCGGGGCCCGCCGTCGCCCACGAGGGCGTGCTGTTCCTGCGCTGCGTCGGGCCCTACCTGCTGCTGATGGCCGGGTTCATCGCGCTCGGCGGGGTCTTCGAGGGCAGCGGGGGAGCGCCGGTGCTGCTGCGGGTGACCGTCCTCGGCACGGCCGTCCAACTGCCGCTCGCCTATGGCCTGTCGGGGCTCGGGCTGCCCGGGGTGTGCCTGGCGCTGGCACTGGCGATGGCGGTGCAGTGCGCGGTGGTGGGCGTGCTGCTGCGGCGGGCGCGGGGAGGGGAGGAGGCCGGGGTGCCGGTGGCGCGCGCGGCCTGACCGGGGAGGGGAGTCGGCCGTCGGCTTCCCTGACGGTCAGCGGGACGCCGGGGTCTCCTCGGTCCGGGCGGTCCGGGCGGTCCGGGTGGCCCGGGTGCGCCGGCCGGTGAGGGGAGCCGGGGAGCCGGGCCGGGGCACCGTCGAGCGCCACAGCCGTACGGCCGCGGTGACCGTGGCCGCCACCAGCAGCCCGTTGCGCAGGAACAGGAGGGCGACGCCGAGGGGGTCGCTCACGACGACGTGCTGGAACCAGACCGGGAACTCCAGCACCGTCACCAGGGACGCCGCCAGCACCAGCGCGGCGGGCGGCCCCATCCGGCTGGCCCGGAAACACAGGCAGACGGCCGCCAGGCCGACCAGCCACACCAGGTACTGCGGGCTGATCACCCGGCTGGTGGTGGTGAACAGCAGGACGGCGGTGAGGGCGCAGTCCGCGAGCGTGTGCGGCGCGAACCGCGTCGCCCGCAGCCGCCACAGCAGCACCCAGCCGAAGGCGGCCGCGGTGAGCCCGAGGGCCGCGTCACTCACCACGTCCACCCCTGGGCCGAGGAACTCCACCGAGCCGTAGTGGAGCAGCGTCCCGCCCTGCCAGCCGAGGTGCCGGGCCACATGGAAGACGAGGGCGCCCAGCGACTCCACCTCGGTACCCCGGTCGCGCTGGAAGGTGAGGAAGGCGAAGGCGCCGGGCATCGCCAGCGCGAACAGAGCGGACAGCGCGCCCACGGTCACCGCCGCCGCGCCCCAGGCCCGCCGTCCCACCGCGCCGGCCAGCAGCAGCGCCGGCCACACCTTCAGCAGGGCGCCGAGGCCCGCCAGCGCTCCCATCAGCCTCGGGTGCCGGGCCCCGGCGAGCAGCGCGGCCACCGCGACCGCGGTCACCATCAGGTCGTAGCGGGCGTAGACCGTGGGGCCGAGCAGGGGGACGCCCACCACCCACACCCACGCGCCCCGCGACGACCTGCCGGGGCGCGGGCCGGCGTTCAGCAGCAGGAGGAGGACGGCCAGGTCGGCGAGGAAGGCCAGGACGAAGAAGGCGGACGCGTAGTCGAGGAAGGGCAGCAGGGCGGGGGAGAGGATCGCGAGGGCGGCGGCGGGCGGGTACTGCCAGGTGACATCGCCCCGCGGGAAGGTCCCGGTGCGCAGGACGTCGTACCAGCCCTGGTAGATGACGGACACGTCGGTGGTGACGTCCGGGCCCGGGAAGACGATCACCTGGAAGACGCAGAGCAGCAGCACGAGCCGGGTCACGCCCCAGGTGGCCGGCAGCCCGGTCGGGCTCGTCGGGGAGGGCCTGCTGTCCATCAAGTCCACTTATGCCCCTGTTCATCCTCTTTTTCAGGGTATGGGGGTCACATGATCTCCCGTCCGGCCGTGCGCGGGCCGGAACACGGCCGGGCACGCCTGTGAACAGGGATTGGATAAGGTCGGCGGCGATGCACAAGACCCTGATCGTGACGAACGACTTCCCGCCCCGTCCCGGCGGCATCCAGGCGTTCCTGCACAACATGGCGCTGCGGCTCGACCCCGAGCGGATCGTCGTCTACGCGTCCACCTGGAAGCGCGGCCGGGAGGGCGCCGAGGCGACGGCCGCCTTCGACGCCGAGCAGCCCTTCACCGTCGTACGCGACCGGACGACGATGCTGCTGCCCACGCCGGGGGCGACCCGGCGGGCCGTCGGGCTGCTGCGGGAGCACGGGTGCACGTCGGTGTGGTTCGGGGCGGCCGCGCCGCTCGGGCTGATGGCGCCCGCGCTGAGGAAGGCCGGCGCCCGGCGGCTGGTGGCCACCACACACGGGCACGAGGCGGGATGGGCGCAGCTGCCCGCCGCCCGGCAGTTGCTGGGGCGGATCGGGGAGTCCACGGACACGATCACCTACCTCGGGGAGTACACGCGCTCGCGGATCGCGACCGCGCTGAGTGCCGGGGCGGCCGGGCGGATGGCGCAGTTGCCGCCGGGTGTCGACGAGAAGACCTTCCATCCGGGCTCCGGCGGTGACGAGGTGCGGGCGCGGCTCGGGCTCACCGACCGGCCGGTGGTGGTGTGCGTCTCGCGGCTCGTGCCGCGCAAGGGGCAGGACACGCTGATCCGGGCCATGCCCCGCATCCTGGCCGCCGAGCCGGACGCCGTGCTGCTGATCGTGGGCGGCGGGCCGTACGAGCGGGACCTGCGGCGGCTGGCGGGGGAGACGGGGGTCGCGGGCTCCGTGCGTTTCACCGGGTCGGTGCCCTGGTCGGAGCTGCCCGCCCACTACGGCGCCGGGGACGTCTTCGCGATGCCGTGCCGCACCCGCCGGGGCGGACTCGACGTCGAGGGGCTCGGGATCGTCTACCTGGAGGCCTCCGCGACCGGGCTGCCCGTCGTCGCCGGCGACTCCGGCGGTGCCCCCGACGCCGTGCTCGACGGCGAGACCGGCTGGGTCGTGCGGGGCGGTTCCCCGCAGGAGGCCGCCGAGCGGATCGTCGCCCTCCTCGGCGACGCCGAGCTGCGCCACCGGATGGGGGAGCGGGGACGGCAGTGGGTGGAGGAGAAGTGGCGCTGGGACCTGCTGGCGGAGCGCTTGAAGGAGCTGCTGTAGGCGCCTGCCGCGGTGGCGCCCTGCGGGGCGGTGCCGATGGGGCGCGGGGAACCGCGCCACAAGCCACCGGCGACCCGCAGCCGCGCGGGACGACCAGCGCGGGACGACCACCCGGCACGCCGGACGGCGCCCCGGTTCGGCGTAGCCCTTGGCGGAACCGGAAAATCCGCCCATGCTGCGGCACATGACACCAAAACTGATGCAGCATCAGCTGACGAGACGTCAAATACTCGGTATGGCCGCCCTCCAGACGGCGGCCACCCTCGGCTTCACCCGCGTCGGACTCACCTCCGCCCACGCCGCCGAGCCCGACGCGGTCGACTCCGCCCCCGCCATCGTCGTCGGTTCCGGCTACGGCGGTGCCGTCGCCGCCCTGCGCCTCGGCCAGGCCGGCATCCGCACCCTCGTCCTGGAGATGGGCCGGCTGTGGAACACGGCCGGCTCCGACGGCAAGGTCTTCTGCTCCACCAGGACCCCCGACCGGCGCTCCATGTGGTTCCGCACCCGCACCGAGGCGCCGCTGGCCACCTTCCTGTGGCTGGACGTCGTCAACAAGGACATCAGCCCCTACCCCGGCGTCCTGGACCGCGTGCACTTCGCGGACATGTCCGTGTACGTCGGGCGCGGGGTGGGCGGCGGCTCCCTCGTCAACGGCGGGATGGCGGTCACCCCGCTCCCGTCCTACTTCGCCGAGCAGTTCCCGACCGTCGACGTCACCGAGATGTACGCCACGTACTTCCCGCGCGCCCGCTCGATGCTCGGCGTCAACACCGTCGACCCCGCCTGGTTCGAGTCGACGGAGTGGTACCGCTTCTCGCGGGTCTCCCGCGCCCACGCGCACAACGCCGGCCTGAAGACCACCTTCGTCCCCAACGTCTACGACTTCGGCCACATGCAGCGCGAGGCGGCCGGCACGGCGACGAGGTCGGCGCTCGCCGGCGAGGTCATCTACGGCAACAACCACGGCAAGCGCACGCTCGACAAGACGTACCTCGCCTCCGCGCTCGGCACGGGCAACGTCACCGTCCACACCCTGGAGAAGGTGCGCGCGATCGCCCGGGCCGCCGACGGCACGTACGTCCTGACCGCCGACCGCATCGACGTCACCGGGAAGGTCGTCGAGACCAAGCAGTACGGCTGCACCTACCTCTTCCTCGGCGGCGGCAGCGTCGGCACCAGCGAACTCCTCGTCCGCGCCCGGGAGACGGGCACCCTGCCCGCGCTGGACGCGAGCGTCGGGGCCGGCTGGGGGACCAACGGCAACGTGATGCTCGGGCGGGCCAACCACCTGTGGGACACCGTCGGCGCCAACCAGTCGACCATGCCGGTCATGGGCATCGACGACTGGGCCAACACCGCCAACCCCGTCTTCGCGGAGATCGCCCCGCTGCCCACGGGACTGGAGCACTGGGTCAGCCTCTATCTGGCGATCACCAAGAACCCGCAGCGGGCGTCGTTCACGTACGACAGCGCCACGGGCGGGGTGAAGCTCGGCTGGACGGCCGCGCACAGCGCCGTCTCCGTCGCCATGGCCAAGAAGCTGTTCGACCGGATCAACTCGGCGAACGCGACGATCTACCGGTACGACCTGTTCGGCTCCTCCAACAAGGTCTTCGCCGACGACTTCACGTACCACCCGCTCGGCGGCTGCGTACTGGGGAAGGCGACGGACGACTACGGCCGGGTGAAGGGGTATCCGAGGCTGTACGTCACCGACGGCTCCCTCGTGCCCGGGTCGATCGGGGTGAACCCGTTCGTCACCATCACCGCGCTCGCCGAACGCACGATGGCGCGGGTCATCGCCGAGGACACCGCGCCATGAGACCCCGTCAGGAGGCCCGAACCGTCCGCTACTTCGCGTAGATCGCCTCGATCTCGGCCGCGTAGTCCCTCGCCACGACGTTGCGCTTGAGCTTCAGCGACGGGGTGAGATGGCCCGAGTCCTCCGTGAACTGGGAGGAGAGAATGCGGAACTTCCGCACCGATTCCGCCTTCGACACCGCGGCGTTGCCGTCGTCGATCGCCGCCTGGATCGCCGCCAGCAGATCCGGGTCCTCGCACAGCGACGCCGCGGTGGAGCCGGCCGGCTTGCCGTGATCGGCCGCCCAACGGCCCAGGAAGTCCTCGTCGATGGTGACCAGCGCGCCCACGAACGGCCGCCCGTCGCCCACCACCATGCACTCCGCGACCAGGGCGTGCGCGCGGATGCGGTCCTCGATCACGGCCGGGGCGACGTTCTTGCCGCCCGCGGTGACGATGATCTCCTTCTTGCGGCCGGTGATCCTCAGGTAGCCGTCCTCGTCGAGGGTGCCGATGTCACCGGTGTGGAACCAGCCGTCGGCCAGCGCCTCGGCGGTCGCGCCGGGGTTGTTCCAGTACTCCTTGAACAGGTGCTCGCCGTGCAGCAGCACCTCCCCGTCGTCCGCGATCCGGACCACCGAGCCCGGCAGCGGCTGACCGACCGTGCCGATCTTCTGCCGGTCCCAGGGGTTGAAGGCGGTCGCCGCGCAGGACTCCGTCAGGCCGTAGCCCTCCAGGACGGTGAAGCCGATGCCGCGGAAGAAGTGGCCCAGGCGCTCGCCCAGCGGGGCGCCGCCGGAGATCGCGTACTCGCCACGGCCGCCCAGCACCGCGCGCAGCTTGCTGTAGACCAGCCTGTCGAAGACCTTGTGCTTGATCCGCAGCCCGATCGACGGGCCCGACGGGGTGTCCAGCGCCTTGCTGTACGCGATCGCGGTGTCCGCCGCCTTGTCGAAGATCGCGCCCTTGCCGTCCGCCTGCGCCTTGGCGCGCGCCGAGTTGTAGACCTTCTCGAAGACGCGCGGCACGCCCAGGATCAGCGTCGGCCGGAAGGAGGCCAGCTCGTCGGTGAGGTTCTTGATGTCCGCGACCGTGCCCAGCTTGATCGGCGCCACCATCGGGGCGATCTGCACCATGCGGCCGAAGACGTGCGCGAGGGGCAGGAAGAGCAGGACGCTGCACTCGCCGGTGCGGAAGAGGGGCCGCAGGCGCTCCACCACGTTCCCGCACTCGGCGAAGAAGCTGCGGTGGGTCAGGACACAGCCCTTGGGCCGGCCGGTCGTACCGGAGGTGTAGACGATGGTCGCCGGGTCGTCGGCCTTCGCCTGCGAGCTGCGCTCCTCGACGGTCTGGTCCGAGACGTCCTGGCCGAGCCGCCCGAGCTCCTCGACGCCGCCGGCCTCGATCTGCCAGACGTGTTTCAGGGCGGGCAGGGTGTCGCGCACCGACTCGACGGCGGCGGCGTGGGTGTCCAGCTCGACGACGCAGGCGGTCGCGCCCGAGTCGGAGAGGATCCACTGCACCTGCTCCGGCGAGCTGGTCTCGTACACCGGCACGGTGACGGCGCCCGCGCACCAGATCGCGAAGTCGAGCAGCGTCCACTCGTAGCGGGTGCGCGACATCAGGCCGACGCGGTCGCCCGGCTGGACACCGGAGGCGATGAGGCCCTTGGCGGCGGCGTGCACCTCGGCCAGGAAGGCCGTGGCGGTCACGTCCTGCCAGGCGCCCGCCACCTTGCGGGCGATGACGGCGACGTCCGGGTGCTGCGCGGCGTTTCTGCGGACGATGTCGGTCAGATTGCCGTCCGCGGGGACCTCGTACAAAGCCGGAAGGCTGAACTCGCGCAAGACTGCTGCTCCTCATAGGGCGCCGGCGCCACGACGTTGTGTGATGCGACGGTGCGGTCCACGGCTCGGGCGGGTGCTCGGGTTCACCGACGGGTTGCGGCCCCGCTGGTTGAAAACCTGAGCACGTCTGGACTGCCCGGACGTTACCCGCCGGTATGGCTTCTTCGACAGGGGGTCCCGGCGAGATGTTCGCTGCGTCACACAGATTGCTTTTCCTGACGCACAGTAGTTCATCGGCTTGTTGACTGGCCAGTAACCGCAGGCCCGGCCGGCACTGTTCACGTATGCGGCACAGGCTTACCCTTGATCGCCATGGCATCCACACCGTCCGGTAACCACAGGACACGTATTCACGTGGTCAGCGACGTGCACGGCAACGCGCGCGACCTGGCCCGGGCCGGCGAGGGCGCGGACGCCCTGATCTGCCTGGGGGACCTCGTCCTCTTCCTCGACTACGCCGACCACTCCCGCGGCATCTTCCCCGACCTCTTCGGTGTGGAGAACGCGGACCGGATCGTGGAACTGCGCACCGCCCGCCGCTTCGAGGAGGCCCGGGAACTCGGCGCGCGGCTGTGGGCGGGGATCGGCGACGAACGGGCGACGGTGATCGAGCAGGCGGTGCGCAAGCAGTACGCCGAGATGTTCGCGGCGTTCCCGACGCCGACGTACGCGACCTACGGCAATGTCGACATGCCGCCACTGTGGCCGGAGTTCGCCGGCCCCGGCACCACCGTGCTGGACGGGGAGCGGGTGGAGATCGGCGGACGGGTCTTCGGCTTCGTGGGCGGGGGCCTGCGCACCCCGATGCGCACGCCGTACGAGATCAGCGACGAGGAGTACGCGGCGAAGATCGAGGCCGTGGGCGAGGTGGACGTGCTGTGCACGCACATCCCGCCCGAGGTGCCGGAGCTCGTCTACGACACCGTCGCGCGCCGCTTCGAGCGGGGCAGCCGGGCGCTGCTGGACGCGATTCGCCGCACCCGGCCCCGCTACTCGCTCTTCGGCCACGTCCACCAGCCGCTGGCGCGGCGGATGCGGATCGGGGCGACCGAGTGCGTGAACGTGGGGCACTTCGCGGGCACGGGGCGGCCGTGGGCGCTGGAGTGGTGAGGGCCGGCGGCCGACACGGGTGAAGTCGGCTGGTCGGGCGCGCGGTAGCCTTCACGCTGCACACACGTGCGCACACGCTGGCGCACGGTGACCTCTCTTTACCGGCCCGCATCTGGAGGAGCCACGGCGATGGCGGAACACACCAGCTCGAGCATCAAGATCGAGGCGGCACCGGCCGACGTGATGGCGGTCATCGCCGACTTCGCCCGCTACCCGGACTGGACCGGCGAGGTGAAGGAGGCGGAGGTCCTCGAGACCGACCAGGCCGGCCGCGCCGAGCAGGTACGGCTCGTCATGGACGCGGGCGCCATCAAGGACGACCAGACGCTGGCGTACACCTGGAGCGGGGAGCACGAGGTGTCCTGGACGCTGGTGAAGTCCCAGATGCTGCGGTCGCTGGACGGCTCCTACCTCCTGAAGCCGGCGGGCGCCGGTGCCACCGAGGTCACCTACCAGCTGACGGTGGACGTCAAGATCCCGATGCTCGGCATGATCAAGCGCAAGGCCGAGAAGGTCATCATCGACCGGGCGCTGGCGGGGCTGAAGAAGCGGGTGGAGTCGGGACAGTAGTCCGGCACCCGGAGCCGGAGTCGGCGCCGCAGCCGGAGTCGGCGCGGGCCTGGGGGCGCCACCCCCGGAACCCCGCTTCGGCCTTGAACGGGCTTCGGCCCCGAGCGCCGGACGGGCCGGCGATCCGGACCGGCGAACAGGGCGGTCACCCGAAGTTCCGTTACCGTTCACCCTCATGCGCACCCTCCTGATCACCGGCCCCGGCGGCAGCGGCCGTACGACCATCGCCGCGGCCACCGCCCTCGGGGCAGCCGGCGCCGGCGTCGAGACCCTCGTGCTCAGCGCCGACCGCGCCGACACCCTGGGGGCCGCGCTGGGTGTGCGGACCGGCGCCGCCCCGACCCGGGTCACCCCGCACCTCACGGCCTGGCGCCCCGACGCCACCGCCGGTTTCCGCGACGACCTCGCCGGCTTCCAGGACCGCGCCTCCACCGTCCTCGACCTGCTCGGCGCCTCCCGGCTGGACCCGGAGGAGGTCACCCCGCTGCCCGGCGCGGAGGAACTGACCCTGCTGCGCGCGCTGCGGGACGCCGCCCTCGCCGAGACCCACGACCTCCTCGTCGTCGACCTGCCGCCCACCCCGCAGGCCCTCGCCCTCCTCGCCCTGCCGGAGGAACTCCGCCGCTACCTGCGCCGTCTCCTCCCCCCGGAGCGGCAGGCCGCCCGCGCCCTGCGCCCCGTCCTCGGACGCCTCGCCGGCGTCCCCATGCCCGCCGAGTGGCTGTACGAGACGACCGCCCGCTGGGACGTGGAGCTGGCCGCCGTGGAGGCCGTCCTCGGCGACCGGCAGACCGCCGTACGCCTCGTGGCCGAGCCGGGACCGGCCGGTGACGACGCCGTACGCGACGCCCGTCTCGGCCTCGCCCTGCGCCGCCTGCCCGTCGAGTCCCTGGTCGCCAACCGCGTCCTGCCGGAGGAGGCCGCCGACGGCGGTCCGCTCTCCGGGCTCGTGGCCCAGCAGCGGAAGTTCCTGGGGGAGTGGGGCGACGTACCCACCGTCGCCCACCTCGGCCGCGACCCCCGTGGCGACGACGACCTCGCCGCGCTCGCCGTCCCCGGCGTCAACCCGGCGGCCTCCCCCATCGAGTGGCCCGTGGCCGACCGGCTGGCCGACGACGGCGTGCTCGTCTGGCACCTCCCCCTGCCCGGCGCCATACGCGACGACCTCGACCTGATCCGGCGCGGCGACGAACTCGTCGTCACCGCCGGACCGTTCCGCCGGATCGTCCCGCTGCCCTCCGCCCTGCGCCGCTGCACCGTGGACGGCGCCGCCCTGCGCGACGGCGAGCTGCGCGTCCGGTTCGCCCCGGATCCCGCGCTGTGGCCGCGGACACGATGAACGACGTACCCCCGTTCGGGTAACGTCGTAGAGACGAACCGTAGTCAGGAGTCCGTCATGAGCGAAGAGCTCCCCCCGTCCGACGCCGGTGAGCACGAGGCTGTCGTCGAGGAGCCGCGCGCCAGCGACGCCGACGCCTGGGCCACCGCCTGCGCCGAGGACCTGGAGGCCGAGAAGGCCCGCCGACGCGACCGGCACGGCCCGCCGCCGGGCTCCGCCGCCGAGGAGCTGCGCAAGCTCGTCGACAGCGTCGCCGACAAACTCTCCGGCCTGCAGTCCCCGCTGCTCGGGGCGGTCGCCGGGCCCGCCGCCCAGCAGGTGGTGCGCCAGGTCGTCGAGCAGGCCAAGGCCGCCGTCGAACCCGTCATCGAACGCAACCCGGACGTCTTCGACCACCTGGCCGCGGCCGGCAACGAACTGCTCGCCGCGTACCGCTCCGCCGTCCAGCAGCAGGAGCGGCGCTGGACGGCCCGCACCACCGACCTGCGCGAGGACCCGGACGAGGGCGACGAGGGCACCGGCCCCGGCCAACGCATCGACCTGGACTGACGGACTCCCTCACCCTCGGCCGCGCGGGGCCGCCGGCCTCCGTCGGGCCCGCCTGCCCACCGGGCGGACGACGGGCCTCTGACGGCAGGGCCTCGGGTACGGTTGGCCGTAGCGGGGCTCGACCGAAACTGAGGGATTCATGGGACTCACCATCGGCGTCGACATCGGCGGCACGAAGATCGCGGCCGGCGTGGTCGACGAGGAAGGCAACATCCTCTCGACCTTCAAGGTGCCGACCCCCACCACGCCCGAGGCCATCGTGGACGCCATCGCCTCGGCGGTGGAGGGCGCGCGTGCCGGGCACGACATCGTGGGTGTGGGCATCGGCGCCGCCGGCTACGTCAACCGTCAGCGCTCGACGGTCTACTTCGCGCCCAACATCGACTGGCGCAACGAGCCGCTGAAGGAGAAGGTCGAGGGCCGCGTGGGCCTCCCGGTCGTCGTGGAGAACGACGCCAACGCCGCGGCCTGGGGCGAGTACAAGTTCGGTGCCGGCAAGGGCCACCGCAACGTCATCTGCATCACGCTCGGCACCGGCCTCGGCGGCGGCATCATCATCGGCAACAAGCTGCGCCGCGGCCACTTCGGCGTGGCCGCCGAGTTCGGCCACATCCGCATGGTCCCGGACGGCCTGCTGTGCGGCTGCGGCTCGCAGGGCTGCTGGGAGCAGTACGCCTCCGGCCGCGCCCTCGTCCGGTACGCCAGGCAGCGCGCCAACGCCACCCCCGAGCGCGCCGAGCTGCTGCTGTCGCTCGGTGACGGCACCCCCGACGGCATCGAGGGCAAGCACATCTCCATGGCCGCCCGCCAGGGCGACCCGGTCGCGGTCGACTCCTACCGCGAGCTCGCCCGCTGGGCCGGCGCCGGTCTCGCCGACCTCGCCTCCCTCTTCGACCCCTCCGCCTTCATCGTCGGCGGCGGCCTCTCCGACGAGGGCGACCTGGTCCTCGACCCGATCCGCAAGTCCTACAAGCGCTGGCTGGTCGGCGGCAACTGGCGCCCGGTCGCCGACGTGATCGCCGCCCAGCTCGGCAACAAGGCGGGTCTGGTCGGCGCGGCGGACCTGGCCCGGGAGCCCGACCCGATCATGTAGGGCTCGCTGTTCGAAGTGCGCCGGTTGCCCGTGCCCCGGAAGGGGCGCGGGCAACCGGCGCGGGCAGCCACCGTGAACCCGCGGGCGCAAACGGACAAATACCCCGGGCTCTTGGGCGTACATTGATCCACATGGCGCTGCTCCCCAACTCCCGTACCGAACCGGACGGTTCCGCGGTCATCAGGGTCCTGAGCTACAACATCCGCTCACTGCGCGACGACACGTCCGCCCTCGCCCGCGTCATCAGGTCCTGCGCCCCCGACCTGGTGCTCGTCCAGGAAGCTCCCCGTTTCTTCCGCTGGCGCAAGAAACTCGCCCGCCTCGCCCGGGCCGCCGACCTGGTCGTCCTCTCCGGCGGCGGCACCGCGGCGGGCCCGGCGCTGCTCTGCTCCCTCAGGGCGACCGTCGAGCGCACCGAGGACGTCCTGCTCCCCCTCACCCCGGGGCAGCACCGCCGCGGCTTCGCGACAGCGGTCGTCCGCTTCGCCGACACCCGCCTCGGTGTCCTCAGCTGCCATCTCGGCCTGACCGGGGACGAGCGGTACGAGCAGGGCGGCATGCTCCTCGACCGGCTGGCCGGGATGGGGGTGGAGCACGCCGTGGCGGGCGGCGACATCAACGAGGGGCCCGCCGGACCCGCCTTCACCCGTCTCGCCGACGATCTCCAGGACTGCCACGCGGTCGCGCCCTGGGGCACCGAATACACCTTCCCGGCCGCCGACCCCGACCGCCGTATCGACGCGATCTTCGCGACCAAGGGCGTCGAGGTGCTCGGCTGCGGGGTGCCTCCGCCACTCCCGGCTCCGCTCGAACCGGGGGACCCCCGTGGGCTCCCCGGAATCTCCCGGGCAGACCTGAGGGCGGCCACCGACCATCTCCCGGTCCTCGCCGCCCTCAGAATCCGGTCTTCCCGGGCCGTGGCCTAGACGACCGCTCCCCGCCCCGGATCCGGGTCGTCCTCGTCGTCCGGCCGCATCCGCATCACCAGCGTGGCGAAGCCGCCGAGGAAGCCGCCGATGCCGGCCGTCGCCAGCCACCACGTCATGTCCCAGCCGAGCAGGACCGACAGCAGGAGCAGGAGAGGGCCGCCGATCACCCCGAGCCAGGCGAACTTGGCCGTCGTGTCGGCGGCCGGCAGGGGCGGCGGCTCGGGCGGTACGAAGTGGCCCTCGTCGTCCTCGTCGAAGTCCGCCTCGGACGGCTCGGGAGGCGTGTGGTCGCGCGGGCCGACACCGGGCGCGAAGGAGACGGAGCTGCCCAGCGGTTTGGCCGGCTTCCTGTCGTCGCCGGGCTCCTCACCGGAGCCGGAGCCAGAGCCGGAGCCGGATCCGGCTCCGGGGCCCGCGCCCGGGACAGCGCCGGGTCCGGTCCCGGACCCGTCCTCGTTCGGCTCCGCCTCGAGCAGCGCGAGGTCCTCGACCGACTTGAACGGCTTGGCGCCCGGCGGATCGGCCGGCTCCTCGCCGTACCCCGCGACGATCGCCGCCCACGCGGCCTCCTCGTCGAAGGGCACGCTCTGCCCCTCCGGCTCCGGGTCGCGACCGCCCTCGATGCCGCCTTCGCGGTGCTCGCGGTCGTCGCGGTGATCGCGGTCCTCAAGGCCCTCGCGATCCTCCCGGCCTTCGCGGTCCTCGCGGTCCTCGCGGTCGGAGTCGTGCTCAGCCACCTGCCGTCGTCCCTTCCTTGCCGACACTGGGTGCGAGCCGGCCGATGAACGCGAGACTCTCTTCGAAGATCCGGTCCGCGTCGTGGTCCAACGTCGCCACGTGGTAACTCTGTTCCAGCAGAATCTCGGTCACGTCCGTCGACGACACCCGGCTCAGGATCCGGGCCGAGTCGGCGGCCGGCACGACATGGTCGCGCACACTGCGCAGGAGCAGCAGCGGCTGGGTGACCTGCGGCAGATCGCCGTCGACCAGCCGCAGGCAGGTCCGCAGGGAGTGCGCCGCGTGCAGCGGCACCCGGTCGTACCCGCTCTCCAGGACGCCCTCCTTGGCGATGTCGCTCCTGATCCCCTTCGTCGTCCGCACGAGATGGCGGGCCGTGGGCAGGGCGTACGCGGACAGGCCGTGCACCTTGTTCGCCGGGTTGACGACCATGACGCCCTCGACCCCCTCGCCGTGCTTCGCGGCGAGCCGCAGTGCCAGGGCGCCGCCCATCGACAGACCGGCCACGAAGATCCGCGCGCAGCGCTCGCGCAGGATGCGCAGCTCGCGGTCGACCTGCGCGTACCAGTCGGGCCAGCCGGTGAGCGCCATGTCCTCCCAGCGCGTGCCGTGCCCCGGCAGCAGCGGCAGGGCGACGGTCAGACCGTGCCCGGCCAGATACCGGGCCCAGGGGCGCAGTGACTGCGGGGAGCCGGTGAAGCCGTGACAGAGGAGGACCCCGACCTCACCGCCCTCGTGGCGGTACGGCTCGGCTCCAGGAAGGACCGGCACCTTCGGTCTCCTGTCTTCGTCTGGTCTTCGTGGGAGGGACGTGTGGTTCACCGTACGCGACCGCACTGACACCGACCAGGGTCGTCGGAGCCTTTGGCGCCGCGCCGGGTTAAGGTCTGATCGACAGATAACAGGAGGCACTCGGTTGTTGTACGGCGCGATGAAGGTTTCCGTCGGGGGGCCACTGAAGATGATCTTCAGGCCCTGGGTGGAAGGCCTCGAGAACGTTCCCGCCGAGGGCCCCGCGATCCTGGCGAGCAACCACCTGTCCTTCTCGGACTCGTTCTTCCTGCCCGCGGTCCTCGACCGCAAGGTCACCTTCATCGCGAAGGCCGAGTACTTCACCACGCCCGGCGTGAAGGGCCGGCTGACGGCGGCATTCTTCAAGGGCGTCGGCCAGCTCCCGGTGGACCGTTCCGGCGCGCGCGGCGCGGGCGAGGCCGCGATCAGGAGCGGGATAGAGGTGCTGGAGCGCGGTGAGCTGTTCGGCATCTACCCGGAGGGCACCCGCTCGCCCGACGGCCGCCTCTACCGCGGCAAGCCCGGCGGTCTCGCGCGCGTGGCGCTCGCCACCGGCGCGCCGGTGATCCCCGTCGCCATGATCGACACCGAGAAGATCCAGCCGCCCGGCAAGGTGATGCCCAAGGTGATGCGCCCCGGCATCCGCATCGGCAAGCCGCTGGACTTCAGCCGCTACCACGGCATGGACCACGACCGCTTCGTGCTCCGCGCGGTGACCGACGAGGTCATGTACGAGATCATGAAGCTCTCCGGCCAGGAGTACGTCGACATGTACGCGACCGCCGCCAAGCGGCAGATCGCGGAGGCGGCGAAGGCCGAGAAGGAGGCCGGAAAGGCCGCCAGGGAAGCGGAGAAGGCCGCGCAGGCGGCGCTCGCGCAGGCCGAGAGGGACCAGGCGAAGAAGGAGCAGTCCGAGTCCTAGGCTGTCCGGGCCGAGGGGGCGGGACGAGGGGGGTGGGGGAGATGGCCAGGCGCGAGAGAGTCATGCGGATGTCGGTCGAGCTGCCGCTGTGGCGGGCGCTGACCGCCTACCGGGTGCTGACCATGCTGTACGCGGTCGGCCTGTTCGTCTCCGCCTACGAGGACTACGACCGGCCCGGCATCGCCATCGCCTACTACGCCGTGCTGTGCGTCTGGACGCTCGCCACCCTGCCCCGCGTGCAGAACGCGACCACCTGCACCAAGCGCTTCCTCGCCGCCGACCTCGCCGTCGCCCTCATCGGCATCGTCCTCACCCCGCTCGTCGTCAACGACCAGCACATCCTGGCCGGCGGCCCCACCCTGCCGTCGATATGGACCGCCGGCTCGGTCCTCGCGTACGCCATCAAGGGTGGCTGGCGCTGGGCCGCGTTCGCCTCCACCCCGGTCGCCGTCGCCAACCTCATCGAACGCGGCCACCCCGCCCGCGACACCGTCCACAACGTGATCCTCGTCTGGGTCGCCTCCATCGCCATCGGCTACGTCGTCGAGGTCGCCCGCGCCTCCGAGCGCACCCTCGCCCGGGCCCTGGAGATCGAGGCCGCGACCCGGGAACGGGAGCGGCTCGCCCGGGACATCCACGACAGCGTCCTCCAGGTGCTGGCCATGGTGCAGCGGCGGGGCGCCGTCATCGGCGGTGAGGCGGCCGAGCTGGGCCGGATGGCCGGCGAGCAGGAGGTGGCGCTGCGCACGCTGGTCTCCGGTGGTCTGGTGCCGGTCTCCCGGGTGTCGGAGGACGAGGCCGAGGGGGCCGTCGTACGCGCCGTGGAGGTGCCCGAGGACGGCGAGGACGACGGTGGCCCCGTGGACCTGCGCTCGCTGCTCGCCCCCTTCGCCGCCGCCCGGGTCAGCCTCGCCGAGCCCGGCGCCCCGGTGCTGCTGCCGCCGGCCGCCGCCCGGGAGCTGGCCGCGGCCGTCGGGGCGGCGCTGGACAACGTGCGCCGGCACGCGGGCGAGGAGGCCCAGGCCTGGATCCTGGTCGAGGACGAGCCCGACGCGGTGATCGTCTCCGTACGGGACGACGGACCCGGCATCCCGGAGGGTCGGCTCGCGCAGGCCGAGGGCGAGGGACGGCTCGGGGTCGCGCTGTCGATCCGGGGCCGGCTGCGCGACCTCGGCGGCAGCGCCGAGCTGATCTCCATGCCGGGGCAGGGCACCGAGGTCGAACTGACCGTGCCGAAGAAGGACATGAAGGACCCACGGGGGAAGGCGGACACACGATGAGCGCAGAGCGGGACCCGATCAAGGTCATGGTGGTCGACGACCACCCGATGTGGCGCGACGCCGTCGCCCGCGACCTCGCCGAGTCCGGCTTCGACGTGGTCGCCACCGCCGGCGACGGCGAGCAGGCCGTGCGGCGCGCCAAGGCCACCACGCCCGACGTGCTCGTCCTGGACCTGAACCTGCCCGCCAAGCCGGGCGTCCAGGTCTGCAAGGAGGTCGTCGCCGCGAACCCCGCCCTGCGCGTCCTCGTCCTCTCCGCGAGCGGTGAGCACGCCGACGTGCTGGAGGCGGTGAAGTCCGGAGCGACCGGCTACCTGCTGAAGTCGGCCTCCACGGAGGAGCTGTTGGACGCCGTGCGCCGCACGGCCGTCGGCGACCCGGTGTTCACCCCCGGGCTCGCCGGCCTGGTCCTCGGCGAGTACCGCCGTCTCGCCTCCGAACCCGCGCCCGCCGCCGGCACCGACGAGCCGAACGCGCCCCGGCTGACCGACCGCGAGACCGAGGTGCTGCGCCTGGTCGCCAAGGGCCTGAGCTACAAGCAGATCGCCGAACGCCTCGTCATCTCCCACCGCACGGTGCAGAACCACGTCCAGAACACCCTCGGCAAGCTCCAGCTGCACAACCGCGTGGAACTCGTCCGCTACGCGATAGAGCGCGGCCTCGACGACGAGTAACGCCCCTGCCCTTCACCGTCGTTGGACCTGCCCGCCCCCGCCCCCGCCTCCGCGCCCCGGACCACGACGACGCGCACCTCTTCGTCGGGCAACCGCGGCATCCCCGCCCCGCGCGGCCGCACCGTCCCGGGCCTCCGTGGCTTCGACACCGCGGCCGGTACCGCCGTCTTCGGCCGAACCCCCGGGGCGGGGTCATATATTCGGCCCACAGCCCTACGAAAGCCCATAGGCCTACGAAACGGGAGCGGCCATGGAGATCCTCGCCTTCGGCGTCCAGGCGGACGAGAAGCCCCTGATCGAGCGGGCGTTCATCCCTCCCCACGAGGTCCGCTGTCTGGACGTCTTCCTCACCGAGGACACCGTCCCCATCGCCGCCGGCCACGAGGCGATCTCCACCAGTGTCAACGCCGACCTCGGCGCGAACGTCCTGGAGGCGCTCGCGGCCGGCGGCACCCGGATGATCGCCCAGCGCTCCACCGGCTTCAACAACATCGACCTGGACGTGGCCGAGCGGCTCGGCATGACGATCGCCCGGGTCTCCTCCTACTCGCCGTACTCCGTCGCCGAGTTCGCGTGGACCCTCGCCATGGCGGTCAACCGCCGGGTCGTGCGGGCCTCCACCCGCACCCGTGACTTCGACTTCCGCCTCGACGGACTGATGGGCCGCGACCTGCACGGCCGCACGGTCGGCGTCCTCGGCACCGGCAAGATCGGCGAGGCGTTCACCCGGATCGCCCACGGCTTCGGCATGCGCCTGCTCGGCTGGGACATCGCCGAGAACCCCGCGTGCGCCGAACTCGGCATGAGGTACGTCCCCAAGGAGCAGCTCCTGGTCGAGTCCGACCTGATCAGCCTGCACCTGCCGCTGATGCCGGAGACCCAGCACCTCATCGACGCGACCGCCCTGAAGTCCATGAAGGACGACGCGATCCTGGTCAACTCCAGCCGCGGCGGCCTGATCGACACCGCGGCCCTCGTCGCGGAGCTGCGCGAGGGCCGCTTCACGGGCGTCGGCCTGGACGTCTACGAGGCGGAGGCGGGCCTGTTCTTCCTCGACAAGTCCCTCGAGGCCATCTCGGACGACACCCTCGCCCGCCTGGTCACCTTCCCGAACGTCCTGGTCACCTCCCACCAGGCGTACTACACCGAGGACGCCGTCGCCCAGATCGTCGACGCCACGGTGAAGAACGTCCTGGACTACAACGCGGGCCGCCGCTCGGAGAACGTGCTGGTGCCGCGCAGCTGACCCACCAGCTCCCGCACGACGGCCGCCCCGTCCAGCGTGAGCACCGACTCCGGATGGAACTGCACGCCCGCGAACCCCGGACCGCGCAGGGCGTGCACCTCCCCGTTCGCCGCCCGGCTCACCTCCACCCCGTGCGCCGCCAGCTCCGCCAGGGCGTCGTCGTCGCACCGCGCCACGAAGCTGTTGTAGAAGCCGACGGTCTCCGGCCGCCCGAACAGGTCGATCACCGTCTGCGCCCCCTGGTACGGCACCTCCTTCCGTACGATGTCCAGCCCCAGCTCCGCCGCGATCAGCTCGTGTCCGAGGCAGACGCCCAGCACCCCGTGCCGGTGCTCCCGGATCACCCGCGCGGTCAGCTCCCGCAGGAACGACATCTTGGGATCGTCCAGATCGCACGGGTCACCGGGACCGGGGCCCAGGACCACCGGACCCTCGTGCGCGAGGACCGCCTCCCGCAGCCCCGGCTCGTCGAACCGCCGGACGGACACCTCCAGCCCGCTCGACCGCAGCACATGCGCCAGCATCGCCGTGAAGGTGTCCTCGCCGTCGACCACGAGGGCGTGCCCGCTCAGCTCGTTCGACCGCTCCTGCATCCGCAGCCAGAACGGCGCCAGCGAGGCCCGCCGCCCGTCCAGCGCGGCCCGCACGCGCGGGTCGTCGGCCAGCCGGGGGCGCGTGTTCTCCTCCCGTGGCCGTCCCGGCCGCACCCCGAGCGCGGCCAGTACCCCCGCCGCCTTCGCGTGCGTCTCCGCGACCTCGCCGGCCGGGTCGGAGCCACGCACCAGGGTGGCCCCGACCGGCACCCGCAGCCGTCCGGCCGCGTCGATGTCGGCGGTGCGGATGAGGATGGGGGAGTCGAGGGTCTGGGCGCCGCCCGAGTCCGTCCCGAGGAGCGCCAGGGCACCGGCGTAGTACCCGCGCCCGCCGGTTTCGTGCCGCTCGATCACCCGGCAGGCGTTCTGCACGGGCGAGCCGGTGACGGTCGCGGCGAACAGGGTCTCCCTCAGCACCTCCCGCACGTCCAGCGAGGACTTCCCGCGCAGTTCGTACTCGGTGTGCGCGAGGTGGGCCATCTCCTTCAGCCGCGGCCCGATCACCACCCCGCCCATGTCGCCGACGGTGCACATCATCTTGAGCTCCTCGTCGACGACCATCGACAGCTCCTCGATCTCCTTGCCGTCGGCGAGGAAGTCCAGCAGGTGCCCGGGCGTCGGGCCGTCGGCCGGATAGCGGTACGTCCCGCTGATCGGGTTCATCACGACGGTCCCGCCGGACATCCGCACATGCACCTCGGGGCTGGCGCCGACCAGCGTGCGGTCCCCGGTGTGCACGACGAACGTCCAGTACGCGCCCCGCTCGCCCTCCAGCAGCCGCCGGAACAGGGCGAGCGCGTCCGCCCTGGAGAAGCCGGAGATCCCTCCCTCGTACGTCCGCCGGATGACGAAGTTGGCGCCCTCGCCCCGCCCGATCTCGTCCCGCAGCACACGGCCGACGATCCGCGCGTACTCCTCGTCGCCGATGTCGAAGCCGCCGCCCTCGACGCGCACCTCGTGCGCGGGGAGCTGCTCCAGCGCCTCGGCGAGCGGGATCTCGTACCGCTCCTCGGGGGCCAGGAAGGTGAGCGGCGTGCCGTCGTCGCGGACGTCGAAGCCGCGCTCGCGGATCTGGCGGAACGGGACCAGGGCGAGGCCCTCGTCGGGGAGGTCGGCGAGGCGGTCGTAGGCGGCGACCGGGCCGAGGAGCAGCTCGACGGTGGCCTCGCTCTCGGCGGAGCGGCCCGGCATGCGGCGGCGCAGCAGGGCGAACGGGCGGGGATCGTCCAGCAGGTCGATCAGATGCATGGGTCCGTGTCCTTCTCGCTGGGAGGTGAGGAGGAACGGCCCGCGCCCGGAAACACCGAAGGCCGCCCCTCGGGCGGCCTTCGCGAAGTCTTGCGTACGCGCAGTCAGTGGGCCGCCGGATGAGCGGTCCACCACCAGTTCTGGGTCGAAAGCGCGAACATGCGACGCACCCTACCGCACACGTCCCGCGTCCACAGGTGAGCGCGCGTCCGTCTCACCTGTCGAGCCGCGGGGAGATCACTCGACCCGACCCCGTAGTGTTGGGGGGTGACCGTGAACGCTAAGACCAGCGCGAGCGCTGGCAACACCTGGCGAAACCTGCCCGCGGCGCAGCAGCCCGAGTACCCCGACACCGAGGCTCTGCGCGCAGTGATCGCGGACCTCGAGTCGTATCCGCCGCTCGTCTTCGCGGGCGAGTGCGACCAGCTGCGCGCCCGGATGGCGGCCGTCGCCAAGGGCGAGGCGTTCCTCCTTCAGGGCGGCGACTGCGCCGAGGCCTTCGACGCGGTGTCCGCGGACCACATCCGCAACAAGCTCAAGACGCTGCTCCAGATGGGCGCCGTCCTGACGTACGCGGCGTCCGTGCCCGTGGTGAAGGTCGGCCGTATCGCCGGCCAGTACTCCAAGCCGCGCTCCAAGCCGACCGAGACCCGCGACGGCGTGACGCTCCCGACCTACCGGGGCGACTCCGTCAACGGCTTCGACTTCACCGAGGCGGCCCGCGTCCCGGACCCCGAGCGGCTGAAGCGGATGTACCACGCGTCCGCCTCCACGCTGAACCTGGTGCGCGCCTTCACCACCGGCGGCTACGCCGACCTGCGCCAGGTGCACGCCTGGAACCAGGACTTCGTGAAGTCGTCCCCGTCCGGCCAGCGCTACGAGCAGCTCGCCCGCGAGATCGACAACGCGCTGAACTTCATGCACGCCTGCGGGACCGACCCGGAGGAGTTCAAGACCGTCGAGTTCTACTCCTCGCACGAGGCGCTGCTGCTCGACTACGAGTCGGCGCTCACGCGCGTGGACTCCCGCACCGGGCAGCTGTACGACGTCTCCGCGCACATGGTGTGGATCGGTGAGCGCACCCGGCAGCTGGACCACGCGCACATCGAGTTCGCCTCGAAGATCCGCAACCCGGTCGGCATCAAGCTCGGCCCGACGACGACGGCCGAGGAGGCGCTGCAGTACATCGAGCGCCTCGACCCGGACCGTGAGCCGGGCCGGCTGACCTTCATCGTGCGCATGGGCGCCGACAAGGTCCGCGACAAGCTGCCCGAGCTGGTCGAGAAGGTCACCGCCTCGGGCGCGACCGTGGCCTGGGTGACCGACCCGATGCACGGCAACACCTTCGAGGCCGCCTCCGGTCACAAGACCCGTCGCTTCGACGACGTGCTGGACGAGGTCAAGGGCTTCTTCGAGGTCCACAAGGCCCTCGGCACCCACCCGGGCGGCATCCACGTCGAGCTGACCGGTGACGACGTCACCGAGTGCGTGGGCGGCGGCGACGAGATCTTCGTCGACGACCTGCACCAGCGCTACGAGACGGCCTGCGACCCGCGGCTGAACCGCAGCCAGTCGCTGGACCTGGCCTTCCTCGTCGCGGAGATGTACAGGGACCAGTGACGGGCTCACCTGTTACCGGGGCATGAAGTGGGGCGCGGATCACATACGATCCGCGCCCCACTCCACTTTTGCGGCCACTGAGCGCCGGGTAAGGTTAGGTTAGCCTTATCGATCTCGGCGGGGAGGTGAACCGCGTGTACGTCTGCAGCTGCTTCGGTGTGACCGAAGCGCAGGTCCGACAGCACGCGGACAACGGGGCCTGTACGCCCCGGCAGATCGCCTCCGCCTGCAAGGCCGGCACGGACTGCGGTTCCTGCGTCCGCCGTATCCAGGCGATCCTCGGCCGGGGCGCGTGTCCGCGCCGCGAGCTCGCCGACCAGGGCAAGCCGGTCCTCACCGGATTCGAAGAGCTCGAGGAACTCGAGGAAGCCGCGTAGCCGAGGAAGCCGCGTGGCTCAGCTCTCCGGCTGCTCGATCAGCTGCGCGAGGTACAGCGACTCACCGAGCTTCTCCAGCAGGTCCAGCTGGGTGTCGAGGTAGTCGATGTGGTGCTCCTCGTCCTCGAGGATCGACTCGAAGATGTTCGCGGACGTGATGTCGCCCTTCTCGCGCATCACCTTGATCCCTCGCCTGAGGCGGTCGATGGCCTCGACCTCGACCTGCCGGTCGGCCTCGAACATCTCCTTGACCGTCTGTCCCACCCGCACATGGAACAGTCGCTGGTAGTTCGGCAGGCCCTCCAGGAACAGGATCCGGTCGGTGAGGACCTCGGCGTGCTTCATCTCGTCGAACGACTCGTGCCGCGTGTACTTGGCGAGCTTCGTCCAGCCGAAGTTCTCCTGCATCTTGGCGTGGAGGAAGTACTGGTTGATGGCGGTGAGCTCGCCGGTGAGCTGCTCGTTGAGGAACTCGATGACCTCGGGGTCGCCCTGCATCGCAGAGGCTCCTTCCACGTGGGGATTCGGGGAGGTTGCCGCCGCATGATTGCACCGGGTGTCGAAGATCGTCCAGTAAGTGCGTACTTAGTAAGTTAGTCCATGCTTAGTCGGAGTTGCCCGATTCTGGACATGCCTGGTCATCCGCATCGCCCCGGGTCTGTCAGGATGGAGTCATGGGTCATCCGGTGGAGCGAGAACCAGGAGAAGCAGCAGTGTCCGAGCTTCCGCCGGGGCAGCGACTGCAGCGGGGCTGGCCGGTCACACACTACGGTCCGGTGCCCAAGTTCCGGGCCGAGCGCTGGGAGTTCAGGGTATTCGGCGCCACCGCCGACGGCGAGAAGCACTGCTGGACCCACGAGGAATTCACCAGCCTTCCTCACACCACCGTCGTGGCCGATCTGCACTGCGTGACGAAGTTCAGCATGCTCGGCGCCGAGTGGGGCGGGATCCCGGCCCGCACCATCCTGGAGATCGCGCCGCCCGCGGACGATGTCACCCATGTGATGGTGTGGGCGGAGTACGGCTTCAGCTCCAATCTGCGCCTGTCGGACTTCGCCTCCGACCGCACCATCTTCGCCACCCACAAGGACGGCGAACTGCTCACGGCGGAACACGGTTTCCCCCTGCGCCTGGTCGTCCCCCACCTGTACGCCTGGAAGGGCCCGAAGTGGGTCCGCGGCGTCGAGTACATGACGACGGACCGCCGCGGCTTCTGGGAGGAGCGCGGCTACCACAACGTCGGCGACCCCTGGAAGGAACAGCGGTACTCGTACCAGGAGGAGCCCGGGGAAGGCCCCGAGCTCTGACTCCTCGCGCGGGCGGCCCCGGCGTTCTCAGCCGTCCCGCGTTCTCAGCGTCCCGGCGTTTCTCAGCCGTCCCGGAGTTTCTTCAGCCGCTCCACGTCCGCCGCGTGTCCCTCCTTGCCGCCGGGCGTCTCGATGATCAGCGGGACGCCCGCGGTCGCCGGGTGGGTCATCAGGGCACGGAACGGGTCCTCGCCGATGTGGCCGGCGCCGATGTTCTCGTGCCGGTCCTTGTGGGCGCCGACCACGTCCTTGGAGTCGTTGGCGTGGATCAGCTTCAGCCGGCCCGCACCGACCGTGTCCACCAGCAGATCGAGGGTCTGGTGCATGCCGGCGGGTCCGGTCAGGTCGTGCCCGGCGGCGAAGACGTGGCAGGTGTCGAGGCACACCCCGAGCTTCGGATGGGCGTCCAGCGCCTCGAAGTACGGCCCGAAGTCCCAGGTCCGGGAACAGAGCGAGGAACCCTGACCGGCGGTGGACTCCAGCAGCAGAAACGGATCGTCGTCGTGGGTCAGCTCGTCCAGCAGCGGCAGCAGGTACTCGCGGACCTGTTTCAGCGCCACGGACCGCTCCCGCCCGCCCGTCGCGCTCCCGGTGTGCACCACCACGCCCAGCGCGCCGATCTCCCGCCCGCGGCGCAGCGAGTGCCGCAGCGACTCCACCGACCGCTCGACCGTGGCCTCGGTGTGCGAGCCGAAGTTGATCAGGTACGGCGCGTGCACGTACGCCGGGATCGACTCCGCCGCGCACGCCTCCCGGAACGCCTCGTCCTGCCGCGGGTTCCCGGCCGGGGTGGCCCAGCCGCGCGGGTTGGCGACGAAGACCTGGACCGTCTCGGCCTTGAGGTCATGGGCGTACGACAGCCCCACCGAGTGCAGACCGCCGGCCACGGGGACGTGGCCGCCGACGGGGTTGCGGGAGGGGAAGGGGTGCTGGTGACTCACCCGTTCAGGGTGTCATGCCGCGCTGGGCGGCCGGTCACCGGATGCCGCGCCGGGCGGCCGGTGACGGGAAGGTGGGGGGAGCGGCCGGTCACCGGATGGTGATGGTGATCGTCGACCCCTTGGGCGCGGTCTCGCCGCCCTCCACGGACTGGCTCTTCACCGTGTCACCGAACAGCCCCAGCAGCCCCCGGTCCTCCTTGACCCCGAAGCCGGACTCCTCCAGCAGCTTCTTCGCGTCGTCCACGCTCGCGCCCACCACGTCCGGGACCTCGACCATCTCCGGGCCCTTGGACAGCGTCAGCGTCACCGTGTCACCCTCGGCGGCCTGCTTCTGCGGGCCCGGTGACTGGGCGGCGACCCGGCCCTTGTCGTACTCGGAGTTGATCCTCTCGGCGGAGATCTTCACCTTCAGGCCGGCCTCCTCCAGCTCGGCCCTGGCGTCGGCCGGGTCGTCGCCGGTGACGTCCGGGACGTCGACCGGGCTGCCCTTGCTGACGACGAGGGAGACCGCCGTGCCCGCGCGCCGCTCCGTGCCCGCCTCGGGGTCGCTGCTGATCACGGCACCCTTGGCGACTTCTTCGCTGAACGCCTCCGTGACCACCCCCGGCTCCAGCCCGTCCTCCTTCAGCTGTGCCTTGGCCTTGGCCAGCCGGGTGCCCTTCAGGTAGGGCACCTTCACGGTCTCGGGGCCGTCGGAGACGACGAGGGCCACGGTGTCGTTCTTGCGGATGCGGGCGCCCGGCTCCGGGTCGGTGCTGATCACCGTGCCGCGCTTGACGGTGTCGCTGTACCGGTGCTTGATCGCGCCGACTTCGAGCCCGGCCGCCTCCAGCCGCTGCTCGGCCCGCGCCTGGGTCTGCGTCAGCACCGCCGGCACCTTGGTGAACTGGCCGGAGTTGATGTACCAGACGCCCGCGCCGAGACCGAGCACCAGCAGGACGGCGGTGACGATCGCGAGCAGCCCGCGGCGGGGCGGTCCGGAACGGCGCCGGGGCGGCAGCGGAGGCTCCGCCTCGAACCGGGAGGTCTGGTTCAGCGCGTCCCCGCCCGCGGGTTCCTCGTCCTCGTTGACCGGCAGCGGCCGGGGCACGGTCAGTGAGCGGGGAATCACACTCGTGCGGTCCCCGGCGTTGTCGTGCTCCGCGGAGCGGGCCTGCGGCGGCAGTGCGTCCAACTGCTCCTCGCCCAGCGCGGCACGCGCCTCCCGCGCCTGCGCGAGCAGGGCCACGGCGTCGTACGGCCGGACGTCGGGGGTGCGGGCGGTGGCCGAGGCGACCAGGTCGTCCAGCTCGTACGGCAGACCGGGCACGGCGGCCGAGGGCGGGGGCACGTCCTCGTGCAGGTGCTTGTACAGCACGATGGCGGGGGAGTCCCCGTCGTGCGGCTTGTCCCCGGTGAGCATCTCGTAGAGCACGACCCCGCACGCGTACACGTCCACGCGCGCGTCCGAGGTGCCCTGCTCGAGCTGCTCGGGCGCGAGATACGCGACGGTGCCGAGGACGGCACCGGTGGTGCTGGTGACGGTGTCCACGGACCGCACGAGCCCGAAGTCGGCGACCTTGACCCGTCCGTCGTCCCCTATCAGCACGTTCTCGGGCTTCATGTCCCGGTGCACGAACCCGGCCCGGTGCGCGGCACCGAGCGCGGCGAGCACCGGCTCCAGAATGTCCAGCGCGGCCCGCGGCTGCAGCGCCCCGCGCTCGCGCAGCACGTCCCGCAGGGTGCAGCCGGCGACGTACTCCATGGCGAGGTAGACGTACGACCCGTCCGTCCCCTGGTCGAACACCTGCACGACATTCGGGTGCGCCAGGCGCGCGACGGACTTCGCCTCCCGGATGAAGCGCTCCACGAACGAGGCGTCGGTCGCGAGCGTCGGGTGCATCACCTTGAGCGCGAGGACCCGGTCGAGTCGGGTGTCCACGGCCCGGTAGACCGTGGCCATGCCGCCGACCGCGATCCGCGCGTCCACGCGATAACGCCCGTCGAGCACCTGCCCGACCAGAGGGTCCTGAAGGGTCGTGTCCACGCACGCGAGTGTACGAGCCCCCACGGACACCCCCACCTCGTCCACCCTGATCGGCGCGGGACTGCAGCGGAGCTGTGACTTGGGGCGGGTGGCGCGAGGCGGGCGCCGCGGGGTGGGGAGGAGGAGCCGGGGCGGGTTGTGTACCGAGGGGAGCGTGCCAGGGCTGCCCTGCGCTCCTGCGCAGCGGAGCGCGACAGGGCTGTCGCCGGGCAGGGCGCGCGCCGTGCGCGGCTGGCGGGAGCACGACACGGCTGTCGGGCAGCACGGCGTGGCAGCCGCGTGGCACGGCGCGGGAGCCGCCGATGGTGTTCCGCCCTCCGGGGGAGGGGGCCGGGGCGCCGGGTCAGAACGCGGGACGCTCCGGGTCCAGCGCCGCCAGGCCCTCCGCGGGAGACGACGCCTCGGCGAAGTGACGACGCGGAATCCGACCCGCCAGCCGGGCCAGCCTCCCCGCCTCCACGCCCGCCCGCATGGCCAGCGCCATCCGCTCGGGGTCCTGCGCCCGCGTCACCGCCGACGCCAGCATCACCCCCGCACACCCCAGCTCCATCGCCAGTGCCACATCCGACGCCGTACCGGCCCCCGCGTCCAGGATCACCGGCACGCGCGCGTGCTCGACGATCAGCTGGAAGTTGTGCGGGTTGCGGATCCCGAGCCCCGATCCGATCGGCGACCCCAGCGGCATCACCGCCGCACACCCCACGTCCTCCAGCTTCCGCGCCAGCACGGGATCGTCGTTGGTGTACGGCAACACCGTGAACCCGTCGTCGACCAGCGTCTCGGCGGCGTCGAGCAGCTCGACCGGGTCCGGCAGCAGGGTCCGCTCGTCGGCGATGACCTCCAGCTTGACCAGATCCGTCCCCAACGCCTCCCGCGCGAGGCGCGCCGTCAGGACGGCCTCCCCGGCGGTGAAGCACCCCGCCGTGTTCGGCAGCACCCGGATCCCGAGCCGCTCCAGCACCGACAGCACGGACCCGTGCACCGAGGGGTCGACCCGCCGCATCGCGACGGTGGTCAGCTCGGTCCCGGAGGCGACCAGCGCCCGCTCCAGCACGTCCAGGCTGGGCGCACCGCCCGTACCCATGATCAGACGGGACGAGAAGGTCGTACCGCCGAGGACGAAGGGATCGTCGGCCATGGCTCAGCCTCCCTGGACGGCCGTGAGGACTTCCACACGGTCCCCCTCGGAGAGGGCCGTGGCGGACCACCGCGCGCGCGGGACGACGGTCTCGTTGAGGGCGGCGGCCACTCCGGAGGGCGCCGCGGTGAGGGACCGTACGACGGCGTCGAGGGCCGTACCGGGAGCGACCTCCCGGGATTCCCCGTTGACGGAGATGTTCATGCGGGCTGCTCCGAGAGTGCGGCGGCGCCGAAGCGCCGGGGTGTGAAGGGACGGGCCTCGTCGGGGAGTTCACCGGTGGCCAGCACATGCGCCATCGCGTCGCCGGTCACGGGCGTGAGCAGCACGCCGTTGCGGTAGTGCCCGGTCGCCAGCAGCAATCCGTCCAGCTCGGTCGGCCCGAGCAGCGGCCCGTTGTCCGGCGATCCCGGGCGCAGGCCCGCGCGGGTCTCCGTCAACGGCAGCTCGGTGATCCCGGGCACCAGCTCGTGCGCGTCCCGCAGCAGCTCGTACACGCCGCCCGCCGTCACCGTCGTGTCCCAGCCCAGCTCCTCACTGGTCGCGCCGACGACCAGCTCGCCGTTCTCCCGCGGCACCAGGTACACCTGGCTGCCGCGGACCACGGCCCGTACCGTCCGGTTCAGGAACGGCGCGTACCGCTGGGGCACGTGCAGCCGCAGCACCTGCCCCTTCACCGGCCGCACCGGCGGCAGCACCTCGTCCGGCACACCGGCGAGCCGTCCGCTGAGACTGCCGGCCGCGAGCACCACCTGCCCGGCGCCCAGCGCCGTACCCGCGCGCGTGAGGACCCCGGCGGCCCGGCCGGCCACCACGGACAGCCGTTCGGCCCAGGTCCGGTGGAAGACCACGCCCACCCGCTCGCACGCGGCCACGAGCGCGCCCGCCAGCCGCCGCGGATCGATCTGGTGGTCGCCGTCCACCCGCAGCCCACCGCGCACCCCCGGCGCGAGCATCGGCTCCAGGCGCCGGCACTCCCGCCCGGACAGCCACTCCGACTCCAGCCCCGACTGCCGTTGCAGGGCGTGCAGTTCCCGTAGATGGGCGCGGTCGTCGGCGTCCAGCGCGACCGCGAGCGTGCCCGAGCGACGGTAGCCGAGGTCGTGGCCGGTGAGCCCGGTCAGCTCGGCCGCGAAGTCCGGATAGCGGCGGGCCGACGCGAGGTTCAGGCCGAGCAGCGTCTGCTCGCCGTAGTGCAGTTCCGTGACGGCGGCCAGCATCCCGGCCGCCACCTGCGCGGCCCCGCCACCCGGTTCGGGGTCCACCACCGCCGTGGCGAACCCGCGCTGCGCGGCCCGCCACGCCGTGACGAGCCCGATGATGCCGCCCCCGATGACGAGGACGTCTGACGTACGTGAGGACATGGGCGTCCAGCCCCTCCCTTCGCCGGCATGACCCGGATCAGGTTCGTACGGTCGGAGGCCGCCAGCCTCCCTCTCAGCCCGGTGCGTCCGGGCTCCCGCGAGTGCTCTACGTTGGCCACCCTAGCCCGCCCCCGCACCACTCAGTAAGGGAGCCTCCGCCTGTGCCCCGTTCGCTCGACGGTCTCGTCCTCGCCCCCGTCGCCGACCAGGCGCCCGGCCAGGTCGGCACCCGCACCCGCTTCGCGTACCACGAGCGGGACGGCGTGATCTGGGCCGACTACGCGGGTGGCGACGTCGTGCGCGGGCACCTGGTGGGTACGCGGGAAGGAGACCGGCTCGACTTCCGGTACGTGCAGCTCGGGCAGGACGGGACGACGTCCTGCGGACACTGCGTCTCGACGGTCGTGGAACTGCCCGACGGCCGGGTGCGCCTCGACGAGACGTGGGAGTGGGAGTCGCGGCCGGGCAGCGGGACGAGCGTTGTGGAGCAGGTCACGGAGCACGACGGCTGACTGACGATTCGTCAGTTGTCTAAGGTGATCAGGTGAGTGAGCAGACGCAGGAAGAAGGCAGGGCACCCGGGCGGCGCGTGGTCGTCGTCGGCGCGGGCATGGCCGGGGTGCAGACCGCGGTCGCGCTGCGCGAACAGGGCTTCACCGGCACGGTGACCCTGATCGGGGCCGAACCCCACCAGCCCTACGACCGGCCCCCACTGTCCAAGGCCGTCCTGCTCGGCAAGGCGGAGGGCTCGGCCTTCGACGTCGACTTCGAGAGCCTCGACATCGGACTACGGCTGGGCAGCGAGGCCCTCGGCGTACGCACCGCCGACCACGAGCTGGACACCGAGGCCGGGCCCGTCCCGTACGACGTCCTCGTCCTCGCCACCGGCGCCGAACCGATCCGGCTGCCCGGCGCCGAGGGCGTGCCCGGCGTCCACCTGCTGCGCACCCTGGACGACGCCGAACGGCTGCGGCCCGTGCTCGCCCGGCAGCACGACATCGTGGTCGTCGGCGCCGGCTGGATCGGCGCCGAGTTCGCCACGGCCGCGCGCGAGGCGGGCTGCGCGGTCACCGTCGTCGAGGCCGCCGACCGGCCGCTGGCCGGCGCCCTGCCCGCCGAGGTCGCCGCCCCGATGGCCGCCTGGTACGCCGACAGCGGCACCGAACTGCGCACCGGCGCGCGCGTGGAGCGCGTCGAGCCCGGCGCGGTCGTCCTCGACGACGGCTCGCGGCTGCCCGCCGACGCCGTCGTGGTCGGCATCGGCGCCCGCCCCGCCACGGCCTGGCTGGCCGGCTCCGGCATCGAGCTGGGCACGCACGGCGAGGTCGTGGCCGACGCCCACCTGCGCACCTCCGCGCCGGACGTGTACGCGGTCGGCGACTGCGCCTCCTTCCCGTCGGGACGGTACGGCGAGCGGCTCCTCGTCCACCACTGGGACAACGCCCTCCAGGGCCCGCGCACGGTCGCCGCGAACATCCTCGCCGAGACCACCGGCGAGCCCCCGGCGGTCTACGACCCGGTCCCGTACTTCTGGTCCGAGCAGTTCGGCCGCTTCGTCCAGTACGCCGGCCACCACACCGGCGCCGACACCACCCTGTGGCGCGGCGACCCGTCCGGACCGGCCTGGACGGTCTGCTGGCTGCGCGAGGACCGTCTCGTCGCCCTCCTCGCGGTGGGCCGCCCGCGCGACCTCGCCCAGGGACGCCGGCTGATCGAGGCGGGCACACCGATGAACCCGCGGCTGCTCGTGGACCCGGCGAGACCGTTGAAGGCGGCGACGGCCTGACTTGGGGTGGGAGGAGCCGGGCGGAGGGCGGTGGCAGCCCGATCCGAGGCCGGAGGAGCCGGGTGGGATGCGGTGGCGGCCTGATCCGGGTGTGAGGAGCCGGGCGGAAAGCGGTGACGGTCCGATCCGAACGCCTTGCCGATCAGGCCCCGCCGGAGCGACCCGGCTTCCGACTGTCAGTGGCAGATGGCAGGCTTGTTCCCGTGACCGAGATTGACGCAAAGATCGATGCTCTCGTCCCCGCCTGGCTCACGCTGCCCGACATCGCCGAAATGCTCGGCGTCGAGGTGACGCGCGTCCGGCAGCTGGTCAAGGAGGGCCAGCTCATCGCCGTACGCCGTGGCGAGAACCGCGCGCTGCACGTGCCCGCCGCCTTCATCGACGGGGACAAGGTCGTCAAGGGGCTGTCCGGCACCCTGACGCTGCTGCGGGACGACGGCTTCACGGACGAAGAGATGCTCGAGTGGCTCTTCACCCCCGACCCGTCCCTGCCCGGTACGCCGGCGCAGGCCCTGAGCGAGAATCGTGGCACGGAGGTGAAGCGCCGCGCCCAGGCGCTCGCCGTCTGACCCGCTGATTCGAACAACCGCCCGGTGTACGACCGTGGCCCGCACCGCCACGGTCGTACACCACCGCCCCGGGGGGACCCACGCATGCCCGACACCGCCCGCGCCCGACTCGCCGACGCCCGCCTCTACCTCTGCACGGACGCCCGTAAGCGCCAGGGCGACCTCCCGGAGTTCCTGGACGCGGTCCTCGCGGGCGGCGTCGACATCGTCCAGCTGCGCGACAAGGGTATGGAGGCGGCCGAGGAACTGGACCACCTGAAGGTGTTCGCCGACGCCTGCGCCCGCCACGGCAAGCTGCTCGCGGTCAACGACCGCGCGGACGTGGCCCATGCCGCCGGCTCCGACGTCCTCCACCTCGGCCAGGGCGATCTGCCGGTCCCCGCGGCCCGTGCCATCCTCGGCGACCACGTCCTCATGGGCCGCTCCACGCACTCCGTGGCGGAGGCGGAGGCCGCCGCCGTCCAGGAGGGCGTGGACTACTTCTGCACCGGTCCCTGCTGGCCCACCCCCACCAAGCCCGGCCGCCCCGCCCCCGGCCTCGACCTGGTCCGTCACACCGCGTCCCTCGGCACCGACCGTCCCTGGTTCGCCATCGGCGGCATCGACCTCACCAACCTCGACGAGGTGCTGGAGGCGGGCGCCCGCCGGGTCGTGGTCGTCCGGGCGATCACGGAGGCGGAGGACCCGGGCGCCGCTGCGACGGAGTTCGCGAAGCGGCTGAGCCAGGCCTGAGCCGGGCCTGAGCCAAGCCCGAGCGGACCTGGTCGGGTCTGAGCCCGGCCGCTCCCCGGCTCCCGCATGCTGTCCAAAGGATGGACAGTAAATCGACAAATCGGGCAAATGCCCGGGATCTGGTTGGGTGACCGCCGACCCCTGGCTAACCTGCGGGTATGGCCCTCGGAACCGCATCCACCAGGACAGACCGCGCCCGCACCGTGCGTGACATCCTGGCCACCGGCAAGACGACGTACTCGTTCGAGTTCTACGCGCCGAAGACCCCCAAGGGCGAGCGGAGTCTGTGGGATGCCCTTCGCAGGGTCGAGGCGGTGGCACCCGACTTCGTCTCGGTGACCTACGGCGCCGGCGGTTCCACCCGGGCGACCACGGTCAAGGAGACGGAGCAGATCGTCGCCGACACCACCCTCACCCCGGTCGCCCACCTCACGGCCGTCGACCACTCCATCGCCGAGCTGCGCAACATCATCGGCCAGTACGCCGACGCCGGGATCCGCAACATGCTCGCCGTGCGCGGCGACCCGCCCGGCGACCCCATGGGCGAGTGGGTGCCGCACCCCCGGGGCCTCACCTACGCCGCCGAGCTCGTCCGGCTCATCAAGGAGTCGGGCGACTTCTGCGTCGGCGTCGCCGCCTTCCCCGAGATGCACCCGCGCTCCGACGACTGGGACACGGACGTACGGCACTTCGTGGACAAGTGCCGGGCCGGCGCCGACTACGCCATCACACAGATGTTCTTCCAGCCCGAGTCCTACCTACGTCTGCGCGACAGGGTGGCGGCGGCCGGCTGTGCGACCCCGGTCATCCCCGAGATCCTGCCGGTGACGAGCGTGAAGATGCTGGAGCGGCTGCCGAAGCTCAGCAACGCCCATTTCCCGGCCGCCCTGAAAGAGCGGATCCTCACAGCAAAAGACGATCCGACCGCTGTACGCTCCATTGGCATCGACTTCGCCACGGAGTTCTGCGCACGGCTGCTGTCCGAGGGAGTGCCCGGACTGCACTTCATCACGCTGAACAACTCCACGGCGACGCTGGAAATCTACGAGAACCTGGGCCTGCACCACCCGCCGCAGGCCTAGACCGGTCGCACCGACATACGACACACTGCGTAGCGGCCACTGGGAGAGGGGCGTACATGGGCTGGACGGTCCTCTACATCGCGTTCGGCATCGTCGCGCTGTGGCTGCTCGGTGAGGTGCTGCTGCAGTACAAGGCGCGGCTGCGCTGGCGGCTGCTGGCGTTCGTCGGCTTCCTCGGTGTCGTGCTGGGCGTGCTGATCCCGTCCGTCATCGTCATCGGTCTGGGCGCGGCCGCCTTCGCGGTCGGCCAGACCTACGTCACGCTGTCGTTCCGCCGTGGCTTCGCGGAGGGCTGGGCCGTCAGCCGCCCCGGCGGCGACGGCACCAAGCGCCGCCGCGGCAAGGGCGGCCGCCAGGACCCGACCCTCGAGGTCTCCGACCTGGAGCCGGCCGACGGCGGCTACGCGGACGCACCCGACGCGTTCGGCCGGGACGGCGCGGCGCCGTTCGGCGGTGACAGCGTGTCGTACGGCCAGGACAGGGACGCCTACGACGACGACCGCGACGACGTCTTCACCCCCGCGGCGCGCACCGACGACCCCACGGCCGCCGAGAGCACCGCCGTCTACGAGCCGCAGCCCATGCCCGACGACACCGGCTCCTACGGCATATACGGCGATTCCGGGTACGCGTCCGCCGGCCAGCCCCAGGACCAGTACGCGACGGCCGCCCAGGGCGCCGACCAGAACTACGGCTACGACGGCTACTCGGGCTACGGCCAGCAGCAGTACGGCTACGACACCTCCGGCGAGCAGCAGCAGTACGCCGCTTACTCCGACCCGTACATCGGCACCCAGACCTACGGCGGGGCCTCCTACGACACCGGCTACGGCCAGCAGCAGCACGCCCAGCAGGGCCAGCACGGCTACGGGCAGGACCAGTACGGCACCGGCGGCTACGGGGAGACCCCGGCCGGCGGCGTCTGGGTCCCGCAGCAGCGCACCACCGACGACCCCTTCGGCGGCGAACTCCCGCCCGAGCAGCCGTACCCCTACCAGGGCGACGGACAGCAGCAGGGACAGGGGAACGGGTTCGACGAGCAGCAGTATCGCTACTGACGATCAGCGGTAACGCTACTGACGAGCAGCGGTATCGGTACTGACGAGCAGAACATGCGGTTCTGACGATCAGCGGTATCGGTTCTGCGGGCCGTTCGGCGCTCGGAGGTCCGACCGCTCGACGCTCAGGGGGCCGCTCGGCGCTCACGGCGCGTGGCGGAGGCTCACTGCGAGCCCCGGAACTCCGGTCCCTCCACGATCAGTCCGGACACCAGCGCACCCGACATGCCCGCGTGCGGGAGACCGCCGCCCGGATGCGCCCAGCCGCCCACGGTGAACAGACCCGGCAGGGCGGTGGAGTTGGCGGGGTGCAGCAGCCGGCCTTCGCCCGCGGCCAGCGCCGGCGCCGGGACGGACCCGCCCTCCGAGCCGGTCTCCTCCGCGATGGCGGCGGGGGTGCGCACCTCGCGCCACAGGATCCGGTCCCGGAGGCCCGGGAGGGCGCGCTCGGCGGCGGTGACCAGGGCTTCCACATGGCCGACGGGTATCTCCGCCCCCGCGGGGACCACGGAGCCGACGACGACCGCCTCGTGGTCCGCGTCCGGCACCAGCGCCGGGTCGTCGGGCCGCAGGATGCTCACCGTCGGGCGCGACGGCACTCCCGGTGCCGTGCCGAAGAGGCCCGCCAGCTCGCCGTCACGGTCGTCGGTGTGCACCACCGTCCGGTGCGCGGCCCCCTGCGGACGCCCGCCACGCAGGGCGAGCAGCACGGTCACACGGCTGGGCAGGCCCTTCGGGGGCGCCACCTCGCCGTCCCCGCGCGGGGGAACGCCCGTCGCGGTACCGCGCAGTGTGCCGGGGGCGACCACGAAGTCCGCCTCGGCCACCGTCCTCCCCCCAGAGCCCAAGGCCTGCGAGGTGCCCCCGGCCAGCTCCACGCCCGCCGCCCGGCCGTCCTTCTCCAGAACCCGCGTGACCTCGGCGCCGAAGACGAACTCGACCCGGCGGGCCAGGCACCGCTCGTACACCGCGCGGGCCAGCTCCCGCATCCCGCCGCGCACGTACCACATGCCGAAGGCGTGCTCCATGTACGGCAGCACGGTCGCGCTCGCCGGGGTGACCCGGGGATCGAGGCCGTGGGCGAGCGCGTGGCTCTCCAGGAGCGCGGCGAGCCGGTCGTCACGCAGTTCCCAGGCGCCGACCTCGGCGAGCGTGCCGGCCCGGCGGGTGCGCAGCAGACGCTTGTGCGGGACCGACGGGTAGGGCTCGCGCTCGGCCAGTACCGACCAGTTCGGCCACAGGGGCTCCTCCAGGAGCGGCCGGCGCGTGCGGTCCCAGGCCTCGCGGGCCCGTACCAGGACGTCGCCCCAGCGCTGTCCGGCGCCCGCCCCCAGCGCCTCCTCCAGGGCGGAGACGACTCCCGCGCGCGAGGCGTTCGGCAGGGAGACCTCGCTGCCGTCCGCGAACACGTGCCGGGCGGACGGGTCGACCTGGGCCAGTTCGACGCACGCCTCCAGCGGCTCCTTGCCGGTCTTGAGGAACAGGTCGCGCCAGACCGCGGGCAGGGGCAGCAGGCCGGGCCCGGTGTCGAAGGAGAAGCCGTCCCGCTCGAAACGGCGCACCGCACCGCCGTACGTCTCCGTCCGCTCGTACACCGTCACCCGGTGGCCCGCGACGGCCAGCCGGGCGGCGGCCGCCAGCGCGCCCATCCCGGCGCCGATCATCGCAATCCGTGCCATGCCTGCGACTTTAACGGCCGCCACCGACAGTGACGTCGTCAGCCCGGGGGACGGGCGTCCTCGGCCCCCGGCCGAGGGAGCGGTGAGGGAGCGGTGAGGGAGTACGGGCACGGACGCGATCGTCACCAGTGGACGGCGCGGCCTCGTGGGCGCCGGTGCGCAGGTCTGAGTACGGGTACCTAGGCGGCGAGATGAGTACGCGCGCGGATGGGTGGCGACCTGCGTGAACGGGAGAGTGGAGGCACGGGAAGGGGCGCGGCTCCGGCACCGCCGACACGGGGCGGCGGAACGGCGCCGCCCCTCGACCGCTCCTTCCGCCGACCCGGTCGGCGGAAGCGAGGCACGGGGAGATCCGGGGGAACGACCGAACGGGGGACCGACGGGGGAGGAACGGGGGACGGGGGACGGGGGAACGGGGGAGCACGAGGAAGCGCCGGTTCGGGGTGGCCCGCGGGGGACGCGGCCACGGCGGACCGGCGCTTCCGTGTCACCGGCGCTTCGGTGTCACCGGCGGTGGCCGCTCACCCGCCCCTGCAACAGCCGGGACAGCGCCGCGTGGACGTCGTCCAGGGAGCGCTCCGGCTGGAAGGCCTGCCAGTCCAGGGCGGCCACCAGCACCATCCCGACCAGCGCGGCCGCCGTCAGCGGAACGTCGATCTCGTCGCTGAACTCGCCGCCCTCGATACCTTCGCGCAGCACGCCCTCCACGACGGCGACCGCCTCCTGCCGCACCACCATGAGGGTGGACTGCCAGGCCCGGTTGGTGCGCCACAGCTCGGCCACGTACAGCTGCGTGAACGCCGGGTAGCGGTCGATGAAGACGAGACCCGCGCGGATCATCGCGTCCAGGGCGTCGACCCGGCTGCCGCCCTCCCGGGCCGTGCGCTCGGCCGCCTCCCTCAGGGAGGCGGTGAGGAGGCCCACGCCGTGTCGCAGCAGCTCCTCGAAGAGGACCGACTTGCTCGCGAAGTTGTAGTAGACCGTGCCCTTGGCGACGCCGGCCCGTTCGGCGATCTCGTCCACCGTGGTGGCGGAGAAGCCCTGCTCGGCGATGAGGGTGACGGCCGCCTCGTAGAGCTTCTGCCGGGTGGCCTCGCGGCGGGTGCGACCGCCCGGCGTGGTGGTGCTTTCCATGCCCCTGATTGTCACAGGAACCCGGCTCCCCGGAGGCCGTGATCGTGTGGTCACAGGCTCAGCTCCGGGTGCAGCCGGTCCAGGGTCCACACCTGGCGGCGGCGCGCGGCCAGGGCGGTCAGCGCCAGGGCGCCCGCGGTGAAGGCGATCAGCACCACGCACGCGTGCCACACCGGTTCCAGACCGCCGCCCGAGATGAGCCGGCGCAGCGCGTCGACGACGTGACTCATCGGCAGGAACGGGTGGAGGGCGTTGAAGAAGCCGGGGCTCGTCTGCACGGGGTAGGTGCCGCCCGCGGACGTCAGCTGGAGCATCAGCAGGGCGAGGACGAGGATCCGGCCCGCCGCGCCGAAGCGCGCGTTGAGCCACTGCACCAGGGCCGCGAAGCAGGCCGTCACCAGGAACAGGAAGCCCACCGTCCCGGCCGCCCGCGCCATCTCCAGGCCGACCGCCCAGTGCAGCACCGCCATCAGGGCCGTCGTCTGCAGCACCCCGATCGCCACCACCGGCAGCCAGCCGGCCAGCGCGATCCGCCACGCCGAGGCGCCCGCGGCGAGCGCGCGCCGGTTCATCGGCGCGATCAGCATGTACGCCACCATCGCGCCCACCCACAGCGACAGCGGGATGAAGTACGGGGCGAACCCGGTGCCGTAGTTGGGCGCCTTGTGCAGGTCCTGGGTGGCGAGCCGCACCGGGTCGGCCATGACGGCGGTGCGCGCGTCGCGGTCCCGCCGGTCGTAGTCGGGGATCCGCTCGGCGCCGTCGTGCAGACCGCCGGCGAGTTTCACGGAGCCGTCGACCAGCTTGTACATGCCGCCGCTGAGGTCGTCGGCGCCCGTCTTGAGCTTGCCGACGCCCTCGTCGAGGTCCTCGGCGCCGGTCTTGGCGGTGCCGAGACCGGTGTGCAGCTTCTTGGCGCCCGCCGCGACCTTGGCGGCCCCCTTGTTCAGCGCGTTGATCCTGGACACGGCGTCGTCGAGGTCCTCGGAGAGGTGCGGGGCCCGGTCGGCGAGCGCCTGCGCCTGCTTCTGGAGCGTGCCGAGGTGGGTGCGGAGCGTCTTCAGGTCGCCGTCCTGGTCGGCGACGACGGTGTTGACGTCGTCGGCGACCGACGCGACGTCGGCGGCCGCGTCCCTGGCCTTCTTCAGGTCGGCGCAGGCGGCGTCGGGCAGCACCGGGGTCTCGCAGCGCGCCTCGTGGACGCCGGCCAGCGTGTCCGAGGCCGTGTGGGCACCCTTGGCGGCGACCGGCGCGGTCCTGACCAGGGTGGCGAGGTGACCGCGGATCACCTCGGCGGAGTCGGCGACCAGCTGGGCGGTGTCCCCGATGGTCTTCTCGTTGTCCTCCAGGAAGGGCCCCACCTTGTCGGCGGCGCCGTTGACCTTGTCGGCGAGCGTCTGCGTGCCGTCCGCGACCTTCTGCGAGCCGCTCTCCAGGTCGTCGGCGCCCTTGTTGAGCTTCGTCAGGCCCTTGGACAGCTTGCCGCTGCCCGTCGCGGCGTCCGTCAGCCCGTCGGCGAGGTCCTGGGAGCCCTTCTCCGCCTTCCCGATGCCGCCCTTGAGCTTGTCGGCTCCGTCGGCGGCCTCCACCGTCTTGCCGTGGATGTCGGAGAACGAGATGAAGATCCTGTCCAGGAAGGACCGTGACGCCTTCGTCGACGCGGCCGTGCGCACCTCGCTGAAGACCGTGCGCGAGATCTGCCCGACGATGTAGTTGTTCGCGTCGTTCGTGCGCACCTGGAGCGCGCTCGTCTCGGGGGAGTCGCCCGCGCTGGAGGCGATCCGCCTGCTGAAGTCGGCGGGCATCGTCAGCGACAGGTAGTACGTCCCGTCCTCCACGCCCGCGCGTGCCTGTGCGGCACTCACCTCGTGCCAGTCGAAGACCTCGCTGTCGCGCAGCCCTTCGCTGATGTCGTCGCCGGCGGTGATCCTCCTGCCGCCCGCGGTCGCGCCCTCGTCGTCGTTCACCAGCGCCACGGGGACGCGGTCGAGACGGCCGTACGGGTCCCAGAAGGACCACAGGTACAGCGCGCCGTAGAGCAGGGGCAGCAGCAGGAGCGCCACCAGGGCGGCACGGGGGAGCTTCCCCCGGCCGAAGCGGCGCAGCTCAAGCGCGGCCAGTTTCGGCGAGCGCATCCGGCGTGTCCTCCTTGTCGACGTTCTCGTCCGTCGTCGTCGTTGTCGCCGCCGCCGTCCCGTGCGTTTCCGGCGTCGCGTGGTCGCTGTCGTGGGTGGAGACCGTGACGGCGCCCTCGGGGGCCTCGCCGCACACCGCGACGACCGTCGTGCCGGCCTCGGTGAGGGACGTGAACAGGGCCCGGACCTCGGCGCGTTCGGCCTCGGACAGCTTCAGATCGGCGTCGTCGACACCGAGCAGCCGAGGACGGCCCACGAGGGCCAGCGCCACCGACAGCCGCAGCGCCTCGATCCGCTCCAGATCGCGTACGGCGGTCCGCGCGCCCTTGGGCAGGGCCTCCCGGTCGAGCCCCGCCGCGGTCAGCGCGGCGTCCACGCGCAGCCGGGTCTCGTCGGCCTTCTCCGCGCGCGGCCGCAGCAACTCCCGTACGGAGCCGCCGTACCGCCGCTCCAGCAGCGCCCGTTCCCTCAGGTGCTCGCCGACGGTCAGGGCCGGGTCGAGGTCGGTGACTCCGGCGACGTGGGCCAGGGCGCTGATCCGGCGGACCGCCGCCAACTGCTTCGGCAGCCGTGCCGTGCCCACGGTCGCCGTGCCCTCCGTGGCCCTCATCCGTCCCGTGAGCGCGAGCAGCAGGCTCGTCCTTCCGGTTCCGGACGGTCCTTCGATCACGATCAGCGAGCCCGGCTGCGCGTCGAGGCCGACGCCCCGGAACGCCCACCCGCGGGGGCCCCGGAGCCCGAATCCCTCGGCTGTGACGCCGACTCCTTCCACAGTTCCCCCTGCGGCCGGAAAATTGAACTGACTGGTCAGTGCAAAAACTAGCCCGAACCTTCGCTCGAAGCAAAAGCCCAGGTCAGAACGGATTGTCAGTGGCATACCGCACGATGGGCGCATACGGCACCCCGAAGAGGACGTGCCGTCACACAGACGACAGGAGGTTCGTCATGGCCAGCTACCACGCAGCAGCCGCCCGCCGGCGCCGCGCCACCGGCCCTGCCCCCTCACTGACCGGTCCGGCGAGCGACGTGCACCCCGTGCTGCGCCGGACCACCGCCCCGCCCGCCGCCCTGGACCTGCTCGCCCAGGCCCGCGCCGGCCTGGAGGAGGCGACCGTCCTCGAAACCCCCAACGAGCGGTACGCCACGGCCCACCTCGCCGCCCTGCGCACCGCCGCCGCCGTGCTCGCCGCGCGGGGCCGGCCGGAGCCATCGCCCCGGCGCCGGGCCCGCATCAGGAGCGCCTGGGAAGTGCTCCCCGAGATCGCGCCCGAACTCACCGAGTGGAGCGCGCTGTTCGCCTCCGGAGCCCGGCGCCGCGCCCGGGCCGAGGCCGGCATCCAGGGCGCGGCCAGCCGCCGGGACGCCGACGACCTGATACGCGACGTGGCGATGTTCCTCCGCCTCGTGGAGCGCATGCTGGTCCTCCAGCCGATCCTGCCCCAGCCCCGCCACCAGGAGGGCGAGGCCCCGGACACTCCGGACGGCGATCGGGAGATGCCGGACGCGGGGTGAGCAGGGACATCAGGGGCACCCCTGACCGGCCTTCCGCGGTGCGGCGGCGAGCGAAGTGTCCGACCCACCGGGAGCGGGCCGACGGGCCGAGCGCCGGCGCGGTGCCCACGGGGGACTCCGGGCCCTGCCCGGGACCCCGGGCCCGCCGGGATTCCGACCCCCGGGGATGTGGGGTCGGCCGGGGGCTCTGGGTCGGCGGGACTCGGGACGCGGCTGAGGACTGCGATGCCGCCTGGGGCTGCGGGTCGGCCGAGGACTCCGGGGCGCCGGGGGTTCCACGACTCCGGGGGCTACGGGGTCGGCCGGGCACCAGGCCGGCCGGGACTCAGGACGCGGCTGAGGACTCGATGCCGCCGGGGACTGCGGGCAGGCCGGGGACTGCGGGCCGGCCGGGATTCCACGCCTTTGGGACGACGGGACTGGCCGGGACTCCAGGCCCGGGACCCGACCGAGGACTCCACGTCACCGAGGGCTCCGGGCCCCGCCGGGGAATCCGGGCCCGACAGGACTTCAGGTACGCACGGGACTTCAGGCCCGCGCAGGACTTCATGCCCGCGCAGGACTCCGGGCCCGCGCAGGACTCCGGGCCCGCGCAGTGACTCCGGGCCCGCGCAGGACTCCGCGCCCCGCCCGGGACTCCCGACCCCGCTGAGGGCTCCCGGCCTGTCGAGGGCTCCAGGCCGGCCCCACGAGCCCCACATCCCGTGCCCACCGCGGTGACCAGGCGAGGTGTCCGAGGCAATAGGGTGGAAGGGCCTGAAGCCTTCCCTCCTCCCGCAGTCGGGGCCGGGGAGGCGCCCCGTTCGCTCCGCCGCGCAAGAGGCGGTGCCGCGCCGAGGAGTCAACTGCCGTGTCGGACCCGATGCGCCCCCGCGCCTCTCTCCGTACCGCCGTGGTCTGGGAGGTCCTCCAGGACGCCCTCGACCGCCGCGTCAAGGCCACGGGTCGTGAGTCGCTGGACGTCCTCGACACCGGGGGCGGCAGCGGCAACTTCGCGGTGCCCGTCGCCCGCCTCGGGCACCGGGTCACCGTCGTCGACCCCAGTCCCAACGCGCTGTTCGCCCTGGAGCGCCGCGCCGCCGAAGCCGGCGTCGCCGACCGCGTGCAGGGCGTGCAGGGAGACGCCCACGGCCTCTTCGACGTCGTCGAGCGCGGCGGCTACGACGCCGTCCTGTGCCACGGCGTCCTGGAGTACGTCGACGACCCGGCCGAAGGCGTCCGCAACGCGGTGGCCGCACTGCGCTCCGAAGGCGTCCTCAGCCTGCTCGCCGCCGGCCTCGGCGGAGCCGTGCTCGCACGTGCCCTCGCCGGCCACTTCAAGGAGGCCCGCCAGGCCCTCGCCGACCCGGACGGCCGCTGGGGCGAGGGCGACCCCGTACCGCACCGCTTCACCGCCGAGCAGCTCACCGCGCTGGTCGAGGGCGCCGGCCTCAGCGTCGGCGCGGTGCACGGCGTCCGCGTCTTCGCCGACCTCGTCCCCGGTGTGCTCGTGGACACCGAGCCCGGCGCCCTGGAGGCCCTGCTGAAGCTGGAGGAGGCGGCGGCGGAACTGCCCGCCTTCCACTCCGTCGCCACGCAGCTCCATGTGCTCGGTGAGACCCGAGGAGCTGACGGGGCCTGAGTCGCCTCCCGGGGTGCGCCGCTGATCAGCGGCTTGGCTGCACATGGAGTACGCCACAGGCCCTCCGTTCGGGCGCTGTGCGCCGTATGATCGAGGGAGACCGCCCGGCATGACGGGTCGGCCGCTGGGGAATGGAGATGTCAGCGGGCCGGCACGTCCATGGCGGGCTCCGGTTGGCCAAATGGCGTAGAGGGGCGGGTTTCACGGGGGCGATTCCCTGCCTATCCTGAAGGGACCCCCCGGGTCGCCCCGGCGACTGCACGATGAGGAGGACTCCGTGCCGCTCTCGGAGCACGAGCAGCGCATGCTCGAGCAGATGGAGCGAGCGCTGTACGCCGAAGATCCCAAGTTCGCGTCGGCGCTTGAGGGAAGCGGGCTGCGTACGTACACCCGGCGGCGGGTCTACCAGGCAGTCGCGGGCTTCCTCGTGGGTATCGCGCTCCTCATGGCCGGTATGGTCGCCAAGCAGGTCTGGCTCAGTGTGGTGGGCTTCCTCGTCATGCTGGGGTGCGCGGTTCTCGCCGTGACCGGCTGGCGCAAGGCCCCCAAGCCGGGTGAACAGCCGACGGGTGCCCCGCAGGCTCGCGGTCAGGGACGGCCGAAGCGCTCCATGATGGACCGTATCGAGCAGCGCTGGCAGCGCCGCCGTGACGAACAGGGCGGCCAGGGCCACTGACCTCGGCACCGGCTCCCGGCAGCGTCATACATCGACGTCCGTGAGGGGGTGACCACCCAGCCGGGTGGTCACCCCCTCACGTATGCGCTCGCGCCGCCGGGCACGTATCGCTCGCGCCGCCGGGCTCGCCCGCACGGCAGCACACCGCGCGGGTTCGGCCCTCGCCCCGCACGCACCCCGCACAGCGTTCACCCCGCACAGCGTTCGGCCCCCGCCCCGGGGATTCCTCCCGGGACGGGGGCCGAACGCCGCACTCCCACCGGCCGGCCAGGCCGGCTCAGCCGCCCTCGTGCCCCGAGGGCGACAGGCGGCGCATCAGCGTCGCCAGCCGGGCCGCCCAGGCCGCCTTCACGGCCGTCCAGCGGTCGGTCAGGTCCCAGACCGCACGGACGGCCGAACGCGGTGCGACGACCGCCCGCAGCCGGGTGCGCCGACTGACCCGCGCCCGCAGGGCCATCCGCACCTCGCGCACATCGTCCGCAAGGCCCGCCTCGGTCCGCGGCTGCGGCGCGTACAGCACCTGCTCCACGGCACCGGCCACCCGGTGCACCGAACCGGCCACCGCTTCGTCCAGCTCACCGAGCCGCACGATCCGCTCGGCCGCCCGCCGGGGCGTCAGCGCCTCGTCGGGCACGATGCCGTAGTCCCAGGCCGTGTCGGTGAGCTCGCGCCAGACCGCCAGGACATGCCGGACGGCCGCCTCCGCGGCCTCGTCCGACGGCACGTCCAGCAACACCGCCGGACCCGCGTCGACGTCCGGCTGCCCGCCGCGGTCCTCACGCGGTCCCGGATCCACCCCGGTCACCGCGGACCCGGCGTGCTGGGCCGACGCCAGCCGCACCGAGCGCCGTCTCAGCCGCCACAGCATCGGCAGCAGGGGAAGGAGCAGTACCCCCGCCCCCAACAGCGTCCACCCGGCGATCTTGTACCACGGTGTGCCGCCGCCGCCCTGCTCCCCCTCGTCCAGCGGCAGCGCGCTGGCGCAGCCGTCGAGCCTCTTGTCGTCCGCCGAGCAGCTCGTGCTCGCCGACGGCTCGGCCGACGGCGCGGCGTCCGCCGAACGCGTGGCCTCCGGCAGCTCCGGAACGGCGTTGCCCGGGGTGTCCGGGAGGGTGTACGTGGGCGTCGTGCCACGGGTCGGGGTCGGCTCGAAGCGGGTCCAGCCCACGCCCTCGAAATACAGCTCCGGCCAGGCGTGGGCGTCCTTCAGGCCCACCGCCACCGACCCGTCCGCCTGCGGCGAGCCGGGCGCGAAGCCCACCGCTACCCGGGCCGGTATGCCCAGCGTGCGGGCCATCGCCGCCATCGCGAACGAGAAGTGGACGCAGAAGCCCTGCTTGTCGCGCAGGAAGCGGCCTATCGCGTCCGTGCCGCTGCCGACCTCGACCTCGGTGTCGTACTCGAAGCCGCCCGTCACCGCGAAGTAGTCCTGGAGCTTGACCGCCCGCTCGTAGTCGTTCGTCGAGCCCTCGGTCACCTCGCGGGCGGTGCGCGACACCACCGCCGGCAGGGAGTCCGGCACCTCGGTGTACTCGCTCCGCACCGAGTCGGGAGCCTCCCGGGCCGCGGCCAGCTGCCGTGCCGTCGGCCGCACCTCGAGGCTGTTGACCTCGTACGTCTTGCCGCGTGTGGTCTGGTCGTGGTCGCCGACGAGGGTCATGCCGACCGGCTCGTACCGCCAGTTGCCGCTGACCTCGACACCGCTCGGCGGGTACGGCATCGGCAGCCAGTCCTGGGCGTACCAGTCGGCGGCCGATATCCGGGTCGTGATCTGCGAGCGCTGGACGTCCGAGCCCAGGCCGGGGGGCGTGGGCAGCTCGTCCGGCACGGCGACGATGTTCCGCTTCGACGGCTTCCACGTGGTGCCGTCGAAGTCGTCCAGCGAGACGATCCGCAGGTACAGGTCCGAGATGTCGCCGGAGGTGGTGCGCAGGGTCAGGACCGTGCGGTCCTCGTCCACGTTCAGGCTGTCGCGCAGGGAGACCAGCGGGTTGACCGCGGAGATCGTGCCCCCGCTGCCGTTGCCCGCGCTCACCCCCGTGCCGGCGCCGTCCAGCAGGCCGCCGTCGATCGCGGGCAGCGGGAGCAGCGGCACCACCAGGGCCACGCCCAGGGCGACCGCGCCGATGCGCCGCCCGGTGCGCACCGGGGCCACCGGGCCGGGCGGCCCGCCCGGGGCGCCGCCGAAGACGCGGCCCCACTGCGAGAGCCGCTCCCGGCCCTCGGCGAGGAGCAGCATCAGGTACCCGGCGGCGGCGACCAGGAACCACAGCCAGTCGGCGCCTCCGTCGGACAGGCCGGCGGCGATCGAGTACAGCGCGAGCAGTGGCAGGCCGGCCGGGGCCGCGTTGCGGAAGGTCACCGCGAGGGTGTCCACCGCGAGGCCGATCACCAGCACACCGCCGACCATCATCAGCCGTATGCCGTCGGAGAGCGGGGCCGGTATCGCGTACCGCCCCACGTCGTCCGCACCCGACCGGAGCAGGTCGGCGAAGTGCTGGAAGGCCTCCGGGCCGGGGATCAGCCCGACGACGGCGTGCTCGCGGGCGAAGACCAGGGTGAGCAGCATCAGCGTGACCAGGGTCTGGGCCAGCGCGGTCAGCGGCCGGGCCAGCGGAACCCGCCGGGCCGCCGCGCCCACTGCCGACTGGACCGCCAGCAGGAACGCCGCCTGGAGGATCCAGGTCGCCGGGTCGACCAGGGGCAGCAGGGCACACGAGGCCATCAGCGTGGCCGCCGCCGAGCACAGCGTGAGTCGCGCCCGCCCGCTCATGATCCCGCCTCCCTTCTGCTCGTCCCGCCCGCCGTCACCACGCCGGAGCGCTCCCGGTCCGCCTGGCGCCACAGCTCGGTCAGCGGAGCGCCGCGCGGCACGCTCACGGCCGTCCAGCCCGCCTCGCGCAGCATCCGCAGCCGCTCCTCCGTCCTGTTCATCGGATCGGACACGTCGTTCGGTTCACGCCCCCAGCTGTCGCCGTCCAGCAGGAACGCGACCGCGCCCCCGCTGCGCTGGCGCATCTTCGCGGCCACCGCGGCCTGCTCCTCGTCGAGGTCCCCGAGGAAGGCCACCAGCAGCCCCTCGTTGCCCCCGCGCAGCACGTCGTAGGCCCGCGACAGGCCGGTGCCGTCGGAGTGGTCGATCACCGCGAGGGTGTCCATCATCAGCCCGGCGGCGTCCGCCGACTCCTGGTTCGCCCCGGCGAAGCCGTCGGCGCCCTCACCGGGCACCGAGTTGCCCGTGTCGGTCAGCAGCCGCACGGAGAAACCCCGCTCCAGCATGTGCACCAGCACCGACGCGGTGGCCGAGACCGCCCACTCGAAGGCCGAGTCGGGGCCCGCACCCCCGAAGGCCGGGCCGCGGGTGTCCAGCAGCACCGTGCAGCGCGAGCGCTGGGGCTGCTCCTCGCGGCGCACCATCAGCTCGCCGTAACGGGCCGTGGAGCGCCAGTGCACGCGGCGCAGGTCGTCGCCGTAGCGGTACCCGCGCGGGATGACGTCGTCCTCGCCGGCCAGCGCCAGCGAACGCTGCCGCCCTTCGCCGTACCCCTTGGCCTCGCCGGTCAGCCGGACCGGCGGCAGGGGCTCCACCCGCGGGATCACCGTCAGCGTGTCGTACGTGGAGAAGGAGCGGGTCAGCTCGCACATGCCGAACGGGTCGTTCAACCGGAGCTGGAGCGGGCCCAGCGGGTAGCGGCCGCGCAGGTCGGAGCGGACCCGGTAGGACACCTCGCGGCGGCCGCCCGCCTCCACCCGGTCCAGGACGAAGCGGGGGCGCGGGCCGAGCACGTACGGCACCCGGTCCTGGAGCATCAGCAGGCCCGTGGGCAGCCGGGAGACGTTGTCCATGCGCAGGTGGACGCGGGCCTCGCTGCCGGCGGGCACGCGCGCGGGGGACAGCCGGCGGCTGCCGGCGACCCGGTAGCGGGTGCGGTAGACGACGGCCGCGCACACGAGGGGGAGCGCGGCCAGCAGCAGTCCGACCCGCAGCAGGTCGGGCTGCCCGAGGACGTACGCGCAGATGGCGGCCGCTATGCCGGCGGCCAGGAAGGAGCGGCCGCGGGTGGTGAGGCCGGCCAGGGCGGTGCGTGCGCCGCCCTTCTCGCCGCGCCCGGTCTCCGCCTGTCCGGTCGCTCCGGAGGTCATCACAGCCTCCGCGGCTGCTGGCCGTAGGCCTGCGCACCGTCGCCCAGGCCGTAGGCACGCTGCTGCTGGGGGGTCGCGGGCACCGGCGTGCGCTGGAGGATCTCCTCGACGACCTGCTCCGAGGTACGTCGGTTGAGCTGGGCCTGCGCGGTGGGCAGCAGGCGGTGGGCCAGGACGGCCACGGCGAGGTTCTGCACGTCGTCCGGGAGCGCGTAGTCCCGGCCGCCGAGGGCGGCGGACGCCTTCGCCGCGCGCAGCAGGTGCAGCGTCGCGCGCGGGGAGGCGCCGAGTCTGAGGTCGGGGTGGGTGCGCGTGGCGGCGACCAGATCGACCGCGTACCGCCGGACCGCCTCGGCGACGTGGACCCCGCGGACGGCGTCGACCAGCTTCACTATCTCGTGCGCGTGGGCCACCGGCTGGAGGTCGTCCAGGGGGCTGGCACCGCCGTGCACGTCGAGCATCTGCAGCTCGGCCTCGGGGCTCGGATAGCCGATGGAGACACGGGCCATGAAGCGGTCGCGCTGCGCCTCGGGCAGCGGGTAGGTGCCCTCCATCTCGACCGGGTTCTGGGTGGCCACCACCATGAAGGGGCTGGGCAGCTCGTAGGACTGCCCGTCGATCGTGACCTGGCGTTCCTCCATGGACTCCAGCAGCGCGGACTGCGTCTTCGGCGAGGCGCGGTTGATCTCGTCGCCGATCACGATCTGCGCGAAGATCGCGCCCGGCTTGAACTCGAAGTCACGGCGCTGCTGGTCCCAGATCGACACGCCGGTGATGTCCGACGGCAGCAGGTCGGGGGTGAACTGGATGCGCCGCACGGAACAGTCGATGGACCGGGCCAGCGCCTTCGCCAGCATCGTCTTGCCGACGCCGGGGACATCCTCGATCAGAAGATGCCCCTCGGCGAGCAGCACGGTCAGCGAAAGCCGAACGACCTCGGGCTTGCCCTCGATCACTCCTTCCACCGAACTGCGGACACGCTCCACAGTGGCGGTCAGATCAGTGAGGCTCGCTCGATCGTCATAGGTCGTCACCCGGCCCTCCTCGGCCCGTTCTTTCCGGGCCGGCGCTCTGCTGTGCGGACGGCCCACCCCGAAACACGGACACCACGCGAGTTCCGCGTGACGCCACTCGAGCATTCTTGCCGCCGTTACCGATTCGTGTCACTCGCCTGTGGACAACTGACAGCGATATGTCAGGTCTTAAGACGGTTGCCCCGGGTCGATCTCGCGCAGCAGGCCCGTCTTCACGTCGAAGACGAAGCCGCGCACGTCGTCGGTGTGCAGCAGGAACGGTGAGGTCCGCACCCGCTGCATCGACTGCCGTACGTCCTGGTCGACGTCCCGGAACGCCTCCACTGCCCAGGCGGGACGCTGGCCGACCTCCATCTCCAGTTCGGTACGGAATTCCTCGGTGATCGACTCAAGGCCGCAGCCGGTGTGATGGATGAGGACGATGCTGCGCGTACCCAGCTTGCGCTGGCTGATGGTGAGGGAGCGGATCACGTCGTCGGTGACGACCCCGCCCGCGTTGCGGATCGTGTGGCAGTCGCCGAGGTCCAGGCCGAGTGCCGCGTGCAGGTCGAGCCGGGCGTCCATGCAGGCCACGACCGCGACGTGCAGGACGGGGCGGGCGTCCATGCCGGGGTCGACGAACGCGGCGGCGTACCGCTCGTTCGCCTCGACGAGGCGGTCGGTCACGGTTCCGCCGTTTATGGCGCCTTCGGGGTCGGTGGGTACGGGTGTGGAAGTCGTCATAACCATGACGTTACTGGTCACCGCCGCCGCGGTCCTGTTGTGAGATGGGAAAAAGAGCGTCATCACGTCTTGCTTGTGAGGTAAGCCACAGGAGGGAGAGCAAGCCGTCCCAACGGGTGAATTCCGCGGGTTTCCCGCTTCGCGCCCGCGCGGGACCGCGACGCGCAGGCCGGTTGATTGACCGCGAGACAGGGTGGACTAAAGTGGCGCGAAGCGGGAGGCGGCGATCTTCCTGCTGGACTGAATTCCCCGTGAGACCCCGGCGCGGCAGCCGGAGATCTCCCCGCGTGCGCGGCGCGTACGTACGGCTCGGCCTCCTCCCGCTCCGGTCGGCTGACGCTTCCGGCGCCGGCCGCCCGCCCCGTTCGCCGGGGCACCCCCGGCGTCAGCCGGACAGGGCGGGGACCCGGCGGTGCGGACGTCCCCCGCCGGATCTGAGAGGGCCCCTTGAGTCAGAGTCGACACGTCCCGGTGATGCTCCAGCGGTGCCTGGACCTGTTGGCCCCCGCCCTCCAGCGGCCCGGAGCGGTCGTCGTCGACTGCACCCTCGGCCTCGGCGGGCACAGCGAGGCCCTGCTCACCCGGTTCCCCGAGGCCCGGCTCGTCGCCCTCGACCGCGACACGGAGGCCCTGCGCCTGTCCGGCGAGCGCCTGGCGCCGTACAAGGACCGCGCCACGCTCGTGCACGCCGTGTACGACGAACTCCCCGAGGTGCTCCGGCGTCTGGGCATTCCGCGCGTGCAGGGCGTCCTGTTCGACCTGGGCGTCTCCTCCATGCAACTCGACGAGGCGGAACGGGGGTTCGCCTACGCCCAGGACGCCCCGCTCGACATGCGCATGGACCAGACGACCGGCATCAGCGCCGCCGAGGTCCTCAACACCTACCCGCCGGGCGAACTGGTGCGCATCCTGCGGGCGTACGGCGAGGAGAAGCAGGCCAAGCGGATCGTCTCCGCGATCGTGCGCGAGCGCGAGAAGGAGCCGTTCACCAACAGCGCCCGGCTCGTCGAGCTCATCCGGGGCGCGCTGCCGCAGGCCGCCAAGCGGACCGGCGGCAACCCGGCCAAGCGCACCTTCCAGGCCCTGCGCATCGAGGTCAACGGTGAACTCGCCGTCCTGGAACGGGCGATCCCGGCCGCGGTCAAGGCCCTCGACGTCGGCGGGCGGATCGCCGTGCTGTCGTACCACTCGCTGGAGGACCGCCTGGTCAAGCAGGTGTTCGCGGCCGGCGCCGCCACCACCGCGCCGCCCGGGCTGCCGGTCGTCCCCGAGCGCTACCAGCCGCGGCTCAAGCTGCTCACGCGCGGTGCCGAACTTCCCACCGAGGAAGAGATCGCCGAGAACCGGCGGGCCGCTCCGGCGCGGCTGCGCGGGGCCGAGCGCATCAGGGAGGACGTCGAGTGAGGGGCGTGAGGCGGGCGCGCCGGGGGACATCCCGGCCCAGTGGGTTCCTGACCGGCGACCCGGGGGAGGGCGAGTGAGCGGGAAACCCCAACTGAGGGGGAGGGCCGCCCGGCTCGCGCGTCTGTTCCCGACGGGCCCGCGCCAGGCCGCCCGTACCCCGTTCGTCCTGCTCGTCGTCCTGCTCCTCGGCGGCGGCCTGATCGGTCTGCTCGTACTGAACTCGGCGCTCAGCGAAGGGTCGTTCAAGATGGACGACCTCCAGCGGGACACCAAGAGCCTCACCGACGAGGAACAGGCGCTCCAGCGGGACATCGACTCCTACTCCGCCCCGGACGCCCTCCAGCGCCGCGCCCGCGAACTCGGCATGGTCCCCGGCGGCGACCCGGCCTTCCTGAACCCCGACGGCACCGTGAAGGGCGTCCCCTCGGCCGCCGCCCTGCGCTCCGGGGACGCTCCCGTGGCCGTACGGCCGCCCGAGGCCATGGAGACCGGGCTGCCCCCGGCGACGCCCGCCCCCGGTGACCCGTCGGCGGTATCCGTCCCGGGCGCCTTCCCGACCGGCCCGTACCCGGCGGCAACGGTCCCGGCCGCCGCCCCCACCGCGGCCAGCCCGACCGCAGCCATCCCCACGACTCCCGGCAGGTGACGGAAGTGTCCGACAGGCAACCGCCGCGCCGGCGCGTGCCCGGCCCCGCCCGGCCCGCCCGGCCCGCGTCCGCCCAGCGGCGCCCCGGCCCCGGCGCCCGTCCGGCCCGGCGTCCGGCGACGCCCCGCCCCGCGGCCCCGCGTGTCATCCGGCTCGGCAGCCCCCGCCCCCGGCTGCGCATGGTCGGCCTCGCGCTGACCCTGGTCCTGGTCGCCTTCGTCGTCCGCCTGCTCCAGGTCCAGGCCGTCGACGCGAGCACGTACGCGGCCAAGGCCGAGGAGAACCGGTACGTCGGCCAGGTGCTGGCCGCCGAGCGCGGCGAGATCACCGACCGCGCCGGCGTGGCCCTCGCGACCAGCGAGGACGCCTACGACATCACGGCCGACCCGACGATGTTCGCGCCCGAGCAGCTGAAGATCCACGACGGCCCCGAGCAGGCGGCCGCCCTCCTCGCGCCGATCCTCGGCCAGGAGCAGTCCGACCTCGTCAAGAAGCTGCGGCCCAAGAACCCGGACGCGCGCTACACCAAGCTGGCCGGCCGGCAGACCCCGCAGGTGTGGAAGCAGATCAAGGACCTGAAGTCCGCGCTCGCCACCAAGTCCGAGACGGACAGCTCCACGGTCAACGTCCTGGCCGGCGTCTTCTCCGTCCCCAGCAGCAAGCGCGTGTACCCCAACGGCGACATCGCCGCCGGGATACTGGGCTGGGTCAACGCCGAGGGCAAGGGCGGCGGCGGCATCGAGCAGCAGCTGAACGGCACCCTGGCCGGCAAGGACGGCAAGATCCGCTACGCCCAGTCCGGCGGCCGCCAGGTGCCCACCGCGGGCTCCACCGAGACGCCCGCCGTGCCCGGCTCCGACGTCGAGCTGACGATCGACCGCGACATCCAGTGGGCCGCGCAGAACGCCATCACCGAGCAGGTGGCGAAGTCCAAGGCGGACCGCGGCTACGTCATCGTCCAGGACACCCGCACCGGCGAGATCCTCGCCATGGCGAACTCGCCCGGCTTCGACCCCAACGACCTGTCGGACGCGGACCCCGCGGCGCTCGGCAACGCGGCCCTCCAGGACGCCTACGAGCCCGGCTCCACCGCCAAGGTCATGTCGATGGCCGCCGTGCTGGAGGAGAACGTCGCCACACCGCTGACGCGCGTGACCGTGCCCAACCGGCTGCACCGCGGCGACCGGCTCTTCCAGGACGACATCGACCACCCGACCTGGTACCTCACGCTCAACGGCGTGCTCGCCAAGTCCAGCAACATCGGCACCATCCTGGCGACCGGCCAGCTCGGCAAGACGCAGCCCCAGGCGAACCAGGTCCTCTACTCCTACCTGCGCAAGTTCGGCATCGGCGGCTACACCGGGCTCGGCTTCCCCGGCGAGACCAAGGGCATCCTCGCCGCGCCCGACAAGTGGTCCACCTCGCAGCAGTACACGATTCCTTTCGGCCAAGGTGTGTCCATCAACGCGGTCCAGGCGGCCTCCGTCTACTCGACGATCGCCAACGGCGGCGTCCGGGTCGAGCCGACCCTGGTGCGTGGCACCAAGGGGCCCGACGGACGCTTCACGCCGGCCCAGACCCCCCAGAAGACACGGGTGGTCAGCCAGAAGACGGCCAAGACCCTCGCCCAGATGCTGGAGTCGGTCGTGGACGACGAGGAGGGCACCGGCACCAAGGCGCGCATCCCCGGCTACCGCGTGGCGGGGAAGACCGGTACCGCGAACCGTGTGGATCCGGCCACCGGCAAGTACCGCGGCTACACCTCGTCGTTCGCCGGGTTCGCGCCCGCCGACAACCCCCGCGTCACCGTCTACTGCGCGATCCAGAACGCCACCAAGGGCAGCTACTTCGGCGGCCAGATCTGCGGTCCCATCTTCAAGCAGGTGATGGAGTTCGCCCTGAAGACCCTGCAGGTCCCCCCGACCGGGGCGAAGGCCGCGAACCTCCCGGTCTCCTTCACTCCCTGAGTCACCAGCCCGCCCGTGTTCAGCGCCGAACCAGCCAGGAAACCAGCCCGTGACCATGATCACCCCCGATCCCGGGAACCATGCCCCGCCCGGGACCCCGCTCCAGCCCTCGCTTCGCCCGCAAGCGGGTGCGCCCGGTACGCTCACCGCCGTGCCACACGCTGATCAGTCCCAAACCACCCAGAAGGGCGCTTCCGTGACATATCCGGGACCGCCGCGACCGGCTCAGGTCTCCGCCGCACCCCTCGCGGAGCTCGCCGATCAGCTGGGTGCCGCCACGCCGGAAGGAGCCGTCGAGGTCACGGGCATCACCCACGACTCGCGTGCCGTCCGCCCCGGCGACCTGTACGCCGCCCTCCCGGGCGCCCGCCTGCACGGCGCCGACTTCGTCACCCAGGCCGCGGGCCTGGGCGCGGTCGCCGTCCTGACCGACCCGACCGGCGCCGACCGCGCCGCCGCGACCGGACTGCCGGTCCTGGTCGTCGACGACCCGCGCGCGCGGATGGGCGAGCTGGCGGCCACGATCTACGGCCACCCCGGCCGCGACCTGCTCCAGATCGGCATCACCGGCACCTCCGGCAAGACCACGACCGCGTACCTCGTCGAGGGCGGCCTGAAGTCCGCCCGCAGCACGGGCCTCATCGGCACCGTCGAGATGCGCATCGGCGACGAACGCATCAAGTCCGAGCGCACCACCCCCGAGGCCACCGACCTCCAGGCCCTGTTCGCCGTCATGCGCGAACGCGGCGTCGAGGCGGTCGCCATGGAGGTCTCCAGCCACGCCCTGGTCCTCGGCCGGGTCGACGGCTGCGTCTTCGACATCGCCGTCTTCACCAACCTCAGCCCGGAACACATGGAGTTCCACTCCGACATGGAGGACTACTTCCGGGCCAAGGCGCAGCTGTTCACGCGGAAACGCAGCAAACTCGGCGTGGTCAACCACGACGACGAGTACGGCCGCCGGCTGGTCCGCGAGGCCGAGGTCCCGGTCGTCACCTTCTCCGCCGAGGGCCACCCCGACGCCGACTGGCGCGCCGTGGACGTCCAGGTCGGCCCGCTCGACTCGACCTTCACCGTCGTCGGCCCGCAGGGGGAGCGGATCACCGCCAGGTCGCCGATCGCCGGCCCCTTCAACGTGGCCAACACCCTCGGCGCGATCGTCGCCCTCGCCGCCGCCGGCCTCGACCCGCAGACCGCCGCCGACGGTGTCGCCGCCGTACCGGGCGTGCCGGGCCGGCTGGAGCGGGTGGACGCCGGACAGGACTACCTCGCGGTCGTCGACTACGCGCACAAGACGGACGCCGTGGAGTCGGTCCTCAAGGCGCTGCGCAAGGTCACCAAGGGCCGGCTGCACGTCGTCCTCGGCTGCGGCGGCGACCGCGACACCACCAAGCGCGCGCCGATGGGCGCCGCCGTGGCCCGGCTCGCCGACACCGCCGTACTGACCTCCGACAACCCCCGCTCCGAGGACCCCCTCGCGATCCTCGCGACCATGCTCCAGGGCGCCGCGTCCGTGCCGGCCCACGAGCGCGGCGAGGTGCAGCTCTTCGAGGACCGGGCCGCCGCGATCGCCGCCGCCGTCGGCCGCGCGCGGCCCGGGGACACCGTGCTGGTCGCGGGCAAGGGCCACGAGCAGGGCCAGGACATCGCCGGTGTGGTCCGTCCCTTCGACGACCGCCAGGTGCTTCGCGAAGCTATCCAGAAGACCCAGGGATGAACTTGTGATCGCCCTCTCCCTCGCCGAGATCGCAGCAGTCGTCGGCGGGCAGACGTACGACATACCGGATCCGGCCGTGCAGGTCACCGGGCCGGTCGTCCGGGACTCCCGCGAGGTGGAGCCCGGCAGCCTCTTCGTCGCCTTCACCGGCGAGCGCGTCGACGGCCACGACTTCGCGCAGGCGGTCGTGGAAGCGGGCGCGGCGGCCGTTCTGGCGTCGCGCCCCGTCGGCGTGCCCGCGATCGTCGTGGACGACGTCCAGACGGCGCTGGGCGCCCTCGCCCGGCACGTCGTGCAAAAGCTCGGCGCGACCCTCGTCGCCCTCACCGGCTCGGCCGGCAAGACCAGCACCAAGGACCTCATCGCCCAGGTGCTCCAGCGCAAGGCGCCGACGGTGTGGACGCCCGGCTCGCTCAACAACGAGATCGGGCTGCCGCTGACCGCCCTGTCCGCCACCGAGGAGACGAAGTTCCTCGTGCTGGAGATGGGCGCCCGCGGCATCGGCCACATCCGCTACCTCACCGACCTGACGCCCCCGAGGATCGGCCTCGTCCTCAACGTCGGCACCGCCCACATCGGCGAGTTCGGCGGCCGGGAGCAGATCGCCCAGGCCAAGGGCGAGTTGGTCGAGTCCCTTCCGCCGGCGACCGAGGGCGGAGTCGCCGTCCTCAACGCCGACGACCCCCTGGTACGGGCCATGTCCTCCCGTACGACGGCGAAGGTGATCCTTTTCGGAGAGTCCGACGAAGCGGACGTACGCGCCGAGAACGTGAGACTCACGGACAGCGGACAGCCCTCCTTCAGGCTTCGCACACCCTCCGGTGCAAGTGATGTGACCATGCGCCTGTACGGTGAGCACCACGTGTCGAACGCGCTCGCCGCGGCCGCCGTCGCCCATGAGCTGGGCATGTCCGCGGAAGAGATCGCCACCGCGCTCTCCGAGGCGGGCTCCCTCTCCCGCTGGCGGATGGAGGTCACCGAGCGCCCGGACGGCGTGACGATCGTCAACGACGCCTACAACGCGAACCCCGAGTCCATGCGGGCGGCCTTGCGCGCGCTCGCAGCGATGGGCAAAGCCTCACGGGCAGAGGGGGGCCGGACCTGGGCGGTGCTCGGCAAGATGGCCGAGCTCGGGGACGAGGCGCTCGCCGAGCACGACGCGGTCGGACGGCTCGCCGTCCGGCTCAACGTCAGCAAGCTCGTCGCGGTCGGGGGGATCGAAGCCTCCTGGCTGCAACTGGGCGCATATAACGAGGGTTCGTGGGGTGAGGAGTCGGTGCACGTGTCCGACGCACAGGCGGCGGTCGACCTGTTGCGCAGCGAGTTGCGCCCGGGAGACGTCGTACTCGTGAAGGCGTCCCGTTCGGTCGGCCTCGAGAGCGTCGCGCAGGCGCTGCTCGCGACCGGTGCCGAGGGTGAGGTCGCCGCCCGATGATGAAGCAGATCCTGTTCTCGGGCGTCATTGGTCTCTTCCTGACCTTGGTCGGCACCCCGCTGCTGATCAAGCTGCTCGCGCGCAAGGGATACGGTCAGTACATCCGTGACGACGGCCCGCGCGAGCACGCCAGCAAGCGCGGTACGCCGACGATGGGCGGTATCGCCTTCATACTCGCCACGGTCGCCGCCTACTTCCTGTCCAAGCTGATCACCGGCTACACCCCGACCTACTCGGGTCTGCTGGTGCTGGGCCTGATGGTCGGCATGGGCCTGGTCGGCTTCCTCGACGACTACATCAAGATCGTCAAGCGGCGTTCGCTGGGCCTGCGGGCCAAGGCCAAGATGGCCGGCCAGCTGATCGTCGGCATCGCCTTCGCGGTGCTCTCGCTGCAGTTCGCCGACGCCCGTGACATCACCCCGGCCTCCACCAAGCTGTCGTTCATCACGGACTTCGGCTGGACGATCGGCCCGGTGCTGTTCGTCGTCTGGGCGCTGTTCATGATCCTCGCCATGTCGAACGGCGTGAACCTGACGGACGGACTGGACGGCCTCGCCACCGGCGCCTCCGTGCTCGTCTTCGGCGCCTACACCTTCATCGGCGTCTGGCAGTTCCAGGAGTCCTGCGCCAACGGCGAGACGCTGACCAACCCCAACGCCTGTTACGAGGTGCGCGACCCGCTGGACCTCGCGGTCGTCGCCTCCGCGCTGATGGGTGCCTGCCTGGGCTTCCTGTGGTGGAACACCTCGCCGGCCAAGATCTTCATGGGCGACACCGGTTCGCTGGCGCTCGGCGGTGTGCTCGCGGGTCTCGCGATCTGCTCCCGCACCGAGCTGCTGCTGGCCATCCTGGGCGGTCTGTTCGTTCTGATCACCATGTCGGTGGTCATCCAGGTCGGCTCGTTCCGCATGACCGGGAAGCGTGTCTTCCGCATGGCGCCACTCCAGCACCACTTCGAACTCAAGGGCTGGTCCGAAGTCCTTGTCGTGGTCCGCTTCTGGATCATCCAGGGCATCTGCGTCATTGTCGGACTGGGCCTCTTCTACGCGGGATGGGCAGCAGAAAAGTGACCGACTGGCAGGGGAAGAACGTCACCGTCGCCGGGCTCGGCGTCTCCGGCATCCCGGCGGCCAAGGTGCTGCACGGGCTCGGCGCGAAGGTCACCGTCGTCAACGACGGCGACGACGCACGCGCGCGTGCCCAGGCGGCCGAGCTGGAGGCGCTCGGCATCACCGTGCGCCTCGGTGACGGGGCGACCCTGCCCGAGGGCACCGAGCTGATCGTCACCACCCCCGGCTGGAAGCCGGACAAGCCGCTGTTCGCCGCGGCTCACGCGGCCGGCGTCCCGGTCTGGGGCGACGTCGAACTCGCCTGGCGCCTCAGGGGCCCCGACGCGGCCCCCTGGCTCGCCGTCACCGGCACCAACGGCAAGACCACGACCGTCCAGATGCTCGCCTGCATCCTCGAGGCGGCCGGCCTGCGCACGGCGGCCGTCGGCAACATCGGCGTCTCGCTGCTGGACGCGGTCCTCGGCGAGGAGCGCTACGACGTCCTCGCCGTGGAGCTCTCCAGCTACCAGCTGCACTGGGCGCCCTCCCTGCGCGCCCACTCGGCCGTCGTGCTCAACCTGGCGCCGGACCACCTCGACTGGCACGGCTCCATGGAGGCGTACGCCCGGGACAAGGGCCGCATCTACGAGGGCAACCGCGTCGCCTGCGTCTACAACGTCGCCGACAAGGCCACCGAGGACCTGGTGCGCGAGGCGGACGTCGAGGAGGGCTGCCGGGCCATCGGGTTCACCCTCGGCACGCCCGGCCCGTCCCAACTCGGCGTCGTGGACGGCATCCTGGTCGACCGCGCCTTCGTCGAGAACCGGCAGAAGAACGCCCAGGAGCTCGCCGAGGTCTCCGACGTCAACCCGCCCGCCCCGCACAACATCGCCAACGCCCTTGCCGCGGCGGCCCTCGCGCGCGCCTACGGGGTGCCCGCCAGGGCCGTACGGGACGGCCTGCGGGCCTTCACCCCGGACGCCCACCGCATCGCCCACGTGGCGGACGTGGACGGCGTCGCGTACGTCGACGACTCCAAGGCCACCAACACCCACGCGACGGAAGCCTCGTTGGCGGCCTACGAGTCGATCGTGTGGATCGCGGGCGGACTCGCGAAGGGCGCGACCTTCGACGAGCTGGTCGCCAGGTCCGCCAAGCGACTTCGCGGGGCCGTCCTCATCGGTGCCGATCGGGCACTGATCCGGGACGCCCTCGCGCGACACGCCCCGGAAGTACCCGTCGTCGACCTCGACCGGACCGACACTGGGGCGATGCTCCAGGCCGTCCAGGAGGCCCGGCGGCTCGCCCGGCCCGGCGACACGGTGCTGCTGGCCCCGGCCTGCGCCTCCATGGACATGTTCGCCAACTACAACCAGCGCGGTGACGCGTTCGCGGAGGCCGTTCGCGAACTCGGCGCCTGACCCGGCCGCCTGCCGGGCGGACCTTGGGAGGGACGCGTGGGACCGTCGAGGTCGACGTTCAGCACCGGAGCCGGCGATGCCCGGTAGCCGTACCGGCCGGCCGCCCGTGCAGCGGACGGCCCGGCGTCCCACAGCCTCCGGGCCGACGCGCGAGAACGCCGTACTGCGGCTCTACACGCGTGCGCGCAAGGCCTGGGACCGGCCGCTGACCGCGTACTACCTGATCCTCGGCGGCAGCCTGCTGATCACCGTGCTCGGTCTGGTGATGGTCTACTCGGCCTCGCAGATCACCGCGCTGCAGATGTCGCTGCCGGGGTCGTTCTTCTTCCGCAAGCAGTTCCTGGCGGCCGTGATCGGCGGGACGCTGCTGCTGGTCGCCTCGCGGATGCCGGTGAAGCTGCACCGGGCACTGGCCTACCCGATCCTCGCCGGTGCCGTGGGTCTCATGGTCCTGGTGCAGGTGCCGGGGATAGGGATGGCGGTCAACGGCAACCAGAACTGGATCTCGCTCGGCGGCTCCTTCCAGATCCAGCCGAGCGAGTTCGGCAAGCTCGCGCTGGTGCTGTGGGGCGCCGACCTGCTCGCCCGCAAGCAGGACAAGAGGCTGCTGGCCCAGTGGAAGCACATGCTGGTGCCGCTCGTACCGGTGGCCTTCATGCTGCTCGGTCTGATCATGCTCGGCGGCGACATGGGTACGGCGATCATCCTCACGGCGATCCTGTTCGGCCTGCTGTGGCTGGCGGGCGCGCCCACCCGCCTCTTCGTCGGCGTGCTCTCGGTCGCGGCCACGATCGGCGCGATCCTCATCAGGACCAGCCCCAACCGGATGGCCCGCCTGCAGTGCATCGGCGCCACCGACCCCGGTCCGGGTGACGCCTGCTGGCAGGCCGTGCACGGGATCTACGCCCTCGCCTCCGGCGGGATCTTCGGTTCCGGGCTCGGTGCGAGTGTGGAGAAATGGGGGCAACTCCCCGAAGCCCACACCGACTTCATCTTCGCCGTCACCGGTGAGGAACTGGGCCTCGCGGGGACGCTGTCGGTGCTCGCCCTGTTCGCGGCTCTAGGCTATGCGGGTATCCGCGTGGCCGGACGCACGGAGGACCCCTTCGTGAGGTACGCCGCGGGAGGTGTGACCACCTGGATCACGGCCCAGGCCGTGATCAACATCGGTGCGGTGCTCGGTCTGCTGCCGATCGCCGGAGTCCCCCTCCCGCTGTTCTCCTACGGGGGCTCCGCCCTGCTGCCGACCATGTTCGCCATCGGGCTGCTGATCGCCTTCGCACGCGACGAGCCCGCTGCGCGGGCGGCGCTTGCGATGCGGCATCCCCGCTTTGGTAGAAAGCGGGGAGCCGGGGGCCTCACGGGGCCCCGGAGATGGAACACGATGCGACGGCGCGCCTCGGCGGCGCGCTCGTCCGGAGAGCGGTGAATTTCGGTGCATGTCGTACTCGCTGGTGGAGGGACCGCCGGCCACATCGAGCCCGCGCTCGCCCTCGCGGACGCCCTGCGCAGGCAGGACCCGACCGTGGGAATCACGGCCCTGGGCACCGAGCGCGGCCTGGAGACCACGCTCGTTCCCCAGCGGGGCTACGAGCTCGCGCTGATCCCCGCGGTGCCGCTGCCGCGCAAGCCCACGCCCGAGCTGATCACCGTCCCGGGCCGGCTGCGCGGCACGATCAAGGCGACCGAGCAGATCCTGGAGCGCACCGGGGCGGACGTCGTCGTCGGGTTCGGCGGCTACGTGGCCCTGCCCGGCTACCTCGCGGCCAAGCGCCTGGGCGTGCCGATCGTCATCCACGAGGCCAACGCCCGCCCCGGCCTGGCCAACAAGATCGGCTCGCGGTACGCCGCCCGCGTCGCCGTCTCCACGCCCGACAGCAAGCTCCGCGACGCCCGCTACATCGGCATCCCGCTGCGCCGTTCCATCGCCACCCTGGACCGTGCCGCCGCGCGCCCCGAGGCCCGTGCGATGTTCGGCCTCGACCCGAACCTGCCGACGCTGCTGGTCTCCGGCGGCTCGCAGGGCGCCCGCCGCCTCAACGAGGTGGTCCAGCAGGTCGCCCCCTGGCTCCAGCAGGCCGGTATCCAGATCCTGCACGCGGTCGGCCCGAAGAACGAACTGCCGCAGGTCCAGCAGATGCCGGGAATGCCCCCGTACATCCCGGTAAGTTATGTGGACCGGATGGATCTCGCGTACGCCGCGGCCGACATGATGCTCTGCCGCGCGGGCGCGATGACCGTCGCCGAACTCTCCGCCGTCGGGCTCCCGGCCGTCTACGTCCCGCTGCCCATCGGCAACGGCGAGCAGCGGCTGAACGCCCAGCCGGTGGTCAAGGCCGGCGGCGGTCTCCTGGTCGACGACGCGGAACTGACCCCCGAGTGGGTCCGGGAGAACGTCCTGCCCGTGCTCGCCGACCCGCACCGGCTGTACGAGATGTCCCGCGCCGCCAGCGAGTTCGGTCGCCGGGACGCCGACGACCTGCTCGTCGGCATGGTGTACGAGGCGATCGCCGCCAGTCGTGCACACCGCTAAGCACGGCATGTAGGGCTCTGTGAGCGAAGGGCAGGGAGCGTGGCCGGACCCACCACCGCCGAACGCGGTGCACGCCAGCAGGAGTCGTCCGGCCCGCCCCTCGCCCGGCGGCTGGGCCCGCGCCGACTTCGTACGATCATCATCTTCGCGCTGGCCGTCGTCCTCCTCACCACGGGCACGGTCTGGGCGTTGTACGGCTCCCAGTGGCTGCGCGTGGAGCGCGTCTCCGTGGCGGGTACGAGCGTCCTGACGCCGCAGCAGGTGCGCCAGGCCGCCGATGTTCCCGTCGGGGCGCCGCTGATTTCCGTCGACACCGGTGCGATCGAGACGCGTTTGCGCTCGGAACTGCCCCGAATCGACTCGGTTGACGTGGTCCGTTCCTGGCCCGATGGAATCGGCCTGAAAGTGACGGAGCGCAAGCCGGTCCTGCTGGTCAAAAAGGGGCGGAACTTCGTGGAAGTGGACGACGAAGGCGTCCGTTTCGCCACGGTTTCCGAGGCGCCTCGAGGTGTTCCGCTCCTCGAATGGGAAACCACCTCCTCGACTTCGTCCTCCGCGAGCCTGCGCCGCTTCGGCAAGGGCCGACTCGTGCGCGAGGCGGTGAAGGTCGCCGGCGCCCTCCCGGCCGCCGTCGCGCGGGACACGCGGGTCGTCAAGGTCCGTTCCTACGACGACATCTCGCTGGAGTTGAGCGGAGGCCGCACGGTCGCGTGGGGGAGTGCCGAGAAGGGTGCCGCGAAGGCCCGTACCATCACCGCTCTCATGAAAGCCTCCCCGGATGCACGGCACTTCGATGTCAGCGCTCCCACCGCCCCTGCGTCAGCAGGGAGTTGACGCACATCCGCGCAGGCCAGCACCCTGGTTGGGCAGCGACACGGCTGATCACATAGGGTGAAAAGAAAAACGGGAGGTTCGGCGTGTTCGTTGAACGGGCGCCACTTGTCGACTTAGTGTCCTGTTCAGAAGACTCCAAGGAACAGACACACTGGTAACCCTAAACTTCAACGTTAGGGTTCGGGTCGGCGAAACGGACCGTCCCATTCGGCATCAGTCGCCGGAGCGCGGATCACCGCGAGACGGCGACACGTAACTCGAGGCGAGAGGCCTTCGACGTGGCAGCACCGCAGAACTACCTCGCAGTCATCAAAGTCATCGGTGTCGGCGGCGGTGGTGTCAATGCCATCAACCGGATGATCGAGGTCGGTCTCAAGGGCGTCGAGTTCATCGCCATCAACACCGACGCGCAGGCGCTGTTGATGAGCGACGCCGACGTCAAGCTCGACGTCGGCCGCGAACTCACCCGCGGACTCGGCGCCGGAGCCAACCCGGCCGTCGGTCGCAAGGCCGCCGAGGACCACCGCGAGGAGATCGAGGAGGTCCTCAAGGGGGCCGACATGGTCTTCGTGACAGCCGGTGAAGGCGGCGGCACCGGCACCGGCGGCGCGCCCGTCGTGGCCAACATCGCACGCTCCCTGGGCGCCCTCACCATCGGCGTGGTCACGCGCCCGTTCACCTTCGAGGGACGGCGCCGCGCGAACCAGGCCGAGGACGGCATCGCCGAGCTCCGTGAAGAGGTCGACACCCTCATCGTCATCCCCAACGACCGGCTGCTGTCCATCTCCGACCGCCAGGTATCCGTTCTGGACGCCTTCAAGTCGGCCGACCAGGTCCTGCTCTCCGGCGTCCAGGGCATCACCGACCTGATCACCACCCCCGGTCTCATCAACCTCGACTTCGCCGACGTCAAGTCGGTCATGTCCGAGGCCGGCTCGGCCCTCATGGGCATCGGCTCGGCCCGCGGCGACGACCGCGCGGTGGCCGCCGCCGAGATGGCGATCTCCTCGCCGCTGCTCGAGGCCTCCATCGACGGCGCACGCGGTGTGCTGCTCTCCATCTCCGGCGGCTCCGACCTCGGTCTCTTCGAGATCAACGAGGCCGCCCAGCTGGTCAGCGAGGCCGCCCACCCCGAGGCCAACATCATCTTCGGCGCGGTCATCGACGACGCCCTCGGCGACGAGGTCCGCGTCACCGTGATCGCGGCCGGCTTCGACGGCGGCCAGCCGCCGGCCCGCCGGGACAACGTCCTCGGCTCGTCCTCTTCCTCTTCCTCTTCCTCGTCCCCGGCCCGCCGCGAGGAGCCGACCCCGGTGCGGCAGCCCGAGAGCCGCCCGAGCTTCGGCTCGCTCGGCAGCGTCACGCCGAAGGAGGAGCCGGAGCCGGCGCCCGAGCCGGTGGCCGACCTCCCGGTCCCCCCGCCGGTGCCGCCGTCGCGGGCCTACTCGGACAGCGCGGCCGAGGAACTGGACGTGCCGGACTTCCTGAAGTGATAGGACAGCGCGGACACGTGAGCGGCGCGCACTTCGCCTTCACCGACCGGTGGGGCGGGGTGAGCGCCGCTCCGTATGAGGAGCTCAACCTCGGCGGAGCGGTCGGCGACGACCCCGAAGCCGTACGGACCAACCGTGAACTGGCCGCGAAGTCGCTCGGCCTGGACCCCGTCCGGGTCGTGTGGATGAACCAGGTGCACGGCACGGACGTGGCCGAGGTCGACGGACCGTGGGGCGAGCGTCCCGCACCCGAGGTCGACGCGATCGTCACGGCCCGACGTGGTCTCGCCCTCGCCGTCCTGACCGCCGACTGCACGCCCGTCTTGCTCGCCGACCCCGTCGCCGGGATCGCCGCCGCGGCCCACGCCGGCCGGCCCGGCATGGTCGCCGGCATCGTCCCCGCCGCCGTACGGGCCATGGTGGAGCTGGGGGCCGAGCCGTCGCGGATCGTCGCCCGCACCGGGCCCGCCGTCTGCGGCCGCTGCTACGAGGTGCCGGAGGCGATGCGCGCCGAGGTGGCCGCCGTCGAGCCGGCGGCGTACGCCGAGACGAGCTGGGGCACGCCGGCGGTCGATGTGACCGCCGGGGCGCACGCGCAGCTCGAGCGGCTCGGGGTGCACGACCGGGAGCAGTCGCCGGTGTGCACGCGGGAGTCGCAGGACCACTTCTCGTACCGCCGCGACCGCACCACGGGGCGACTCGCGGGATATGTCTGGCTGGACTGATGTGGGATGACGGACCGTAAGGACGAACTCGCCGGAAACCTGGCGAAAGTGGAGGAGCGCATCACCGCCGCGTGTGTGGCGGCCGGGCGCGGGCGGGAGGAGGTGACCCTGATCGTGGTCACCAAGACCTACCCGGCGAGCGATGTGCGGATCCTGTCGGAACTCGGTGTGCGCCACGTCGCCGAGAACCGTGACCAGGACGCGGCGCCGAAGGCCGCGGCTTGCTCGGATCTGCCCCTTTCCTGGCACTTCGTGGGCCAGTTGCAGACCAACAAAGTCCGTTCCGTGGTCGGTTACGCGGATGTCGTGCAGTCCGTCGACCGTTCCCGGCTGGTGACGTCCCTGTCGAAGGAGGCCGTACGGGCCGGGCGCGAGGTGGGATGCCTGATCCAGGTCGCGCTCGACGCCGGTGAGAGCGCGCGGGGGGAGCGGGGCGGCGTGGCGCCCGGCGGCATCGAGGAGTTGGCCGGCCTGGTCGCGCGGTCCCCGGGGCTCCGGCTTGACGGACTGATGACCGTCGCACCCCTGACCGGGGAGTACGCGGGTCGCCAACGGGCGGCGTTCGAGCGGTTGATGGATTTGTCGACCGACCTGCGCAGAGCCCATCCGACTGCAAACATGGTCTCGGCAGGGATGAGTGCGGACCTCGAGGAGGCCGTGGCGGCCGGAGCGACACATGTGCGCGTCGGCACTGCGGTACTCGGAGTCCGCCCCAGGCTCGGGTAACGTCGCCAGGAAGTCGGACCACAGCAGAAAATATGGTCATTTCCGTCGAAAGGCGGGCATAAGGACCACGTGGATCGCAGGACTTGGCAGTCGTCAGCCGATCCACCACAGAGCGGAGGACTCAGAGAATGGCCGGCGCGATGCGCAAGATGGCGGTCTACCTCGGCCTCGTGGAGGACGATGGGTACGACGGCCGGGGATTCGACCCCGATGACGACTTCGAACCCGAGCTCGACCCTGAGCCCGAGCGTGACCACCGGCGGCACGAGCCGTCGCATCAGTCACACGGCGCACATCAGTCCCAAAGGGACGACGAGGTGCGTATCGTGCAGCCACCCGCGCCGCGCGAACCGGTGGCCCGGTCCACTTCGCTCGCCGCGGAATCCGGGCGTCCGGCGCGCATCGCGCCCGTGGCGTCCATCACACAAGAACGTCAGTCCCTGGAGAAGAACGCACCGGTGATCATGCCCAAGGTCGTGTCGGAACGAGAGCCGTACCGGATCACCACGCTTCACCCCCGGACCTACAACGAGGCCCGTACCATCGGGGAACACTTCCGTGAGGGCACCCCGGTGATCATGAATCTGACTGAGATGGATGACACAGACGCGAAGCGACTTGTCGACTTTGCGGCCGGTTTGGTGTTTGGTCTTCACGGCAGCATCGAGCGGGTGACGCAGAAGGTGTTCCTGTTGTCGCCTGCTAACGTCGATGTCACGGCGGAGGACAAGGCCCGCATCGCAGAGGGCGGGTTCTTCAACCAGAGCTGAGACGCACGACCGGAATTGCAGTACAGAGAGAGCACGTAGCAGGGGAGAGGGAAGCACCGAACATGAGCGTGGTCCTGGATGTCGTCTACATCGCGCTGATGGTCTTCCTCATCGTGCTCATCTTCCGGTTGGTCATGGACTACGTCTTCCAGTTCGCCCGCTCATGGCAACCCGGCAAGGCGATGGTGGTCGTTCTGGAGGCCACCTACACTGTCACCGATCCACCGCTCAAGCTTCTGCGGCGGGTCATCCCGCCGCTGCGTCTCGGGGGCGTGGCGCTCGACCTGTCCTTCTTCGTACTGATGATCATCGTCTACATCCTGATCTCGATCGTGAGCCGGCTGTGAGCGATGTGAACTACCGTCTTGCCGAATGCCGACGACTACGTTGAGGTGAAGAGATGCCGTTGACCCCCGAGGACGTGCGGAACAAGCAGTTCACGACCGTCCGCCTCCGAGAAGGCTATGACGAGGACGAGGTCGATGCCTTCCTCGACGAGGTCGAAGCCGAGTTGACCCGACTGCTCCGCGAGAACGAGGACCTGCGCGCCAAACTGGCCGCGGCCACGCGCGCTGCTGCCCAGAACCAGCAGAACATGCGCAAGCCTCCGGAGCAGCAGGACCAGCAGCAGCAGGGCATGCCGCCGCAGCAGCAGGGCATGCCGCCGCAGCAGGGCATGCGAGGTCCGGGCGCTCCGGTGCCCGCCGGCATATCGGGCCCGCCGCAGCAGCAGATGGGTGGCCCCATGGGTGGTCCGCCCCAGCTGCCGAGCGGTGCCCCGCAGCTGCCTGCCGGCCCCGGTGGCCAGGGCCCGCAGGGTCCCGGTCCGATGGGCCAGGGCCCCATGGGGCAGGGTCCGATGGGTGGTCAGCCTCCCATGCAGCAGCAGATGGGTGGCCCGATGGGCGGCCCCATGGGCGGTCCGATGGGCGGCCCCGGTCAGGGCCCCGGTGGCGACAGCGCCGCCCGTGTCCTCTCGCTGGCCCAGCAGACCGCCGACCAGGCGATCGCCGAGGCCCGTTCCGAGGCCAACAAGATCGTCGGCGAGGCGCGTTCGCGTGCCGAGGGTCTCGAGCGTGACGCCCGTGCCAAGGCCGACGCCCTGGAGCGGGACGCGCAGGAGAAGCACCGTGTCGCGATGGGCTCCCTGGAGTCCGCCCGCGCCACGCTGGAGCGCAAGGTCGAGGACCTGCGCGGCTTCGAGCGCGAGTACCGCACGCGCCTGAAGTCGTACCTGGAGTCGCAGCTGCGTCAGCTGGAGACCCAGGCCGACGACTCCCTCGCCCCGCCGCGCACCCCGGCCACGGCGTCCCTCCCGCCGTCCCCGGCGCCCTCCATGGCCCCGGCCGGCGCGAGCGCCCCGTCCTACGGCGGCAACCAGGGCATGGGCGCGCCGAGCCAGGCTGCTCCGTCCTACGGCGGCCAGCAGCAGATGTCCCCGGCGATGACCCAGCCGATGGCTCCGGTGCGGCCGCAGGGCCCGTCGCCGATGGGCCAGGCCCCCTCGCCGATGCGCGGCTTCCTCATCGACGAGGACGACAACTGACGGCCAGTAGTACGCCTTAGGCGTCGGCAGCGTTCAAAGGGCGGGCCCCGGATTCCGATCCGGGGTCCCGCCCTTTTTACGCGCGTTGCGGGCGACCGGCGGTACGTGCGGGGTCATGGGGAGGAAACGGCGGGACGAGGACGGGTTGGCCGATGCGGAGACGCGCTGGCCGCGGGAGGCGGTGGCGAAGGCGGTCCGCGTGCAGCCGACGGCGGCAGGGCAGCCCGTGCGGCCGGGCGGCATGAGCGCGGGGGCCGTGCCCGGCGTCGTCGTCCGTGTCGGCTCCCGGGAGCAGGTCACGGAGGGGGCTCTGCCGGCTGGAGCGTGGCGCCCGTGCCGATCACGGCTGTCGAGCGGGCCGAGCCGGACACCGAGCGGGGCTCACGGGTGAGGAAGCACGCGCACGAGGTCGTCGTGGCGATGACGGAGGAGTGACCACCCGCACCTCCGCGGGCTACTCCGTGGGGGTGAGCGGCGGGCCGGACTCCTGGTACACGCTCCGCATCGCCGGTGTGCCCGGCAGCCTGCTGGAGGAGCTGGGCGGACAGCCGTCGTGACGGCAGACGGGAGGGCCCGGCCCCCGTGGGGAACCGGGCCCTCGTCGGCGCCGGAGGCCCTACGCCTTGCGCAGGCGGAACGTCAGCGTCAGGCCCTCGTCGGTGAACGGGGTGCCGTACGTGTCGTCCGCCTCGCCCTGGGCGAAGTCCGTGGCGAGGACCTCGTCGGCGATCAGGGCGGAGTGCTCGGTCAGGGCCGGGACGGTCGCCGGGTCGGTCGCGGTCCAGCGGAGCGCGATGCGGTCGGCGACGTCGAGGCCGCTGTTCTTGCGGGCCTCCTGGATCAGGCGGATCGCGTCACGGGCCAGGCCCGCGCGGCGCAGCTCCTCCGTGATCTCCAGGTCGAGGGCGACCGTCGCGCCGGAGTCGGAGGCGACCGACCAGCCCTCGCGCGGGGTCTCCGTGATGATCACCTCGTCCGGAGCGAGGGTGATCGTCTCGCCGTCGACCTCGACCGACGCCGTGCCCTCGCGCAGGGCGAGGGAGAGCGCGGCCGCGTCGGCGTTCGCGACGGCCTTCGCCACGTCTTGGACCCGCTTGCCGAACCGCTTGCCCAGGGCGCGGAAGTTGGCCTTCGCGGTCGTGTCGACCAGGCTGCCGCCGACGTCCGACAGGGAGGCGAGCGACTCGACGTTCAGCTCCTCCGTGATCTGCGTGTGCAGCTCGGGGGAGAGGGCGTCGAAGCCGGTGGCCGCGATCAGCGCGCGCCGCAGCGGCTGGCGGGTCTTCACGCCCGACTCCGCCCGCGTGGCGCGGCCCAGCTCGACGAGGCGGCGGACCAGGACCATCTGCTTCGACAGCTGCGGGTCGATCGCCGAGAGGTCCGCCTCCGGCCAGGACGCCAGGTGCACGGACTCCGGGGCGCCCGGGGTGACCGGGACCACCAGGTCCTGCCAGACCCGCTCGGTGATGAACGGGGTCAGCGGCGCCATCAGCCTGGTGACCGTCTCGACGACCTCGTGCAGCGTGCGCAGCGCCGCCTTGTCGCCCTGCCAGAAGCGGCGACGGGAGCGGCGGACGTACCAGTTGGACAGGTCGTCGACGAACGCCGAGAGCAGCTTGCCGGCGCGCTGGGTGTCGTAGGCCTCCAGCGACTGGGTCACCTGGTCGGTGAGCGCGTGGAGTTCGGACAGGAGCCAGCGGTCCAGCAGCGGGCGGTCGGCCGGGGCCGGGTCGGCCTCGGAGGGCGACCAGCTCGCCGTACGGGCGTACAGGGCCTGGAAGGCGACCGTGTTCCAGTACGTGAGGAGCGTCTTGCGGACGACCTCCTGGATGGTGCCGTGGCCGACGCGGCGGGCCGCCCACGGGGAGCCGCCGGCCGCCATGAACCAGCGGACCGCGTCCGCGCCGTGCTGGTCCATGAGCGGGATCGGCTGGAGGATGTTGCCCAGGTGCTTGGACATCTTGCGGCCGTCCTCGGCGAGGATGTGGCCGAGGCAGACGACGTTCTCGTAGGACGACTTGTCGAAGACCAGCGTGCCGACCGCCATCAGCGTGTAGAACCAGCCGCGGGTCTGGTCGATGGCCTCGGAGATGAACTGCGCCGGGTAGCGGCTCTCGAACAGTTCCTTGTTCTTGTACGGGTAGCCCCACTGCGCGAACGGCATGGACCCCGAGTCGTACCAGGCGTCGATGACCTCCGGCACGCGCGTGGCCGTCTTCCGGCACTGCGGGCAGGCGAAGGTCACGTCGTCGATGAACGGGCGGTGCGGGTCCAGCTCCGACTGGTCGGTGCCGGTCAGCTCGGTCAGCTCCGCGCGGGAGCCGACGCAGGTGAGGTGGTCGTCCTCGCAGCGCCAGATGGGCAGGGGGGTGCCCCAGTAGCGGTTGCGGGACAGCGCCCAGTCGATGTTGTTGTTCAGCCAGTCGCCGTACCGGCCGTTCTTGACCGTGTCCGGGAACCAGTTGGTGTTCTCGTTCTCCTGGAGGAGACGGTCCTTGATCGCCGTGGTGCGGATGTACCAGGACGGCTGCGCGTAGTAGAGGAGCGCGGTGTGGCAGCGCCAGCAGTGCGGGTAGCTGTGCTCGTACGGGATGTGCTTGAACAGGAGGTCGCGCTGCTGGAGGTCCTCGGTGAGCTTTTCGTCCGCCTTCTTGAAGAAGACCCCGCCGACGAGGGGGACGGTCTCCTCGAAGGTGCCGTCGGGGCGGACGGGGTTCACGACGGGCAGGCCGTAGGCGCGGCAGACCTTGAGGTCGTCCTCACCGAAGGCGGGGGACTGGTGGACCAGACCCGTACCGTCCTCGGTCGTGACGTACTCGGCGTTGACGACGAAGTGCGCCGGGGCCGGGAACTCCACCAGCTCGAACGGTCGTTGATACGTCCAGCGCTCCATCTCGGCGCCGGTGAAGGTCTCGCCGGTGGTCTCCCAGCCCTCGCCGAGCGCCTTGGCGACGAGCGGCTCGGCGACGACGAGCTTCTCCTCGCCGTTGGTCGCGACGACGTAGGTGACCTCGGGGTGCGCGGCGACGGCCGTGTTGGAGACCAGCGTCCAGGGGGTCGTCGTCCAGACCAGGAGTGCGGCCTGGCCGGCGAGCGGACCGGAGGTGAGCGGGAAACGGACGTACACGGACGGGTCGACGACCGTCTCGTAGCCCTGGGCCAGCTCGTGGTCCGACAGGCCCGTGCCGCAGCGCGGGCACCAGGGGGCGACGCGGTGGTCCTGGACCAGCAGGCCCTTGGTGAAGATCTCCTTGAGCGACCACCAGACCGACTCGATGTACTCGGGGTCCATCGTGACGTACGCGTCTTCGAGGTCGACCCAGTAGCCCATGCGGGTCGTCAGCTCGGAGAAGGCGTCGGTGTGGCGGAGCACGGACTCGCGGCACCTGGCGTTGAACTCGGCGATGCCGTACGCCTCGATGTCCTTCTTGCCGCTGAAGCCCAGTTCCTTCTCGACCGCCAGCTCCACCGGGAGGCCGTGGCAGTCCCAGCCGGCCTTGCGGGCCACGTGGTAGCCGCGCATGGTGCGGAAGCGGGGGAAGACGTCCTTGAAGACGCGCGCCTCGATGTGGTGGGCGCCCGGCATGCCGTTGGCGGTGGGCGGGCCCTCGTAGAACACCCACTCGGGGCGGCCCTCGGACTGGTCCAGGCTCTTGGCAAAGATCTTCTGCTCGCGCCAGAAGTCGAGCACCGCGTGCTCGAGCGCGGGCAGGTCGACCTGGGCGGGCACCTGGCGGTACAGCGTCATCGATCTTCCTCCGGCGGACGTGCTGCCTTCCGTCGGAGGGACGAGAGCCTTCTGTCCTGTGTACGCCGTGTGCGGCGCGCTCCCGCGGTACCACCCTCCTTGGCCCTCCGGTGCGCCGTACGCTCCGGTGAGCCCCCTCATTGGGGTCGCGATGCCGGTTCTACTCGCCGTCGCCTGTCGGCTGCGGCTTTCTTCCGGCGGCTCCGGGGTGATCTTCACGTCGCGCTCGCCCCCGGGCTTCCACCGTCCCCGGGTCGCTCTGGGCTGCGTACGCCGCTACTCGTCCCCATCCACGCTTTTCGCTCCGCCCAGTGTACGGCGCCGCGACGACGGCGGCCGACCGGTTTTCGGCGCGCGCGGGAGTGGGGTGGAGGCGGGCCCGGCATGACCCGAATGGGGAGGTACGGGTGTTCGGATTTCGGGACGGCCGGGTCGGCGGATTACCCGGCGGGGAGCTGGGCACAACGCATGCAGGCTTGCCGCGCGACGTGCGCGAGGTGGGCGAATCGGGCGGTGTGCCCCGTTGCCGCGGGACTCAAGTCGATTTATCGTCCCAGAACGATTTGCGCGCAAGATCACAATATGTGAAGGGGCCGCGGCCATGGTGGCGAAGAAGACCGCCGTACAGCAGTCGGCGTCCGGCAGGTCCACGGGTGCCTCCGGCGGTGCGGCCAAGGACGTCGGGGCGAAGAAGAGCACGCGGGCAGGGGGCGCCGCACGGACCGTGAAGGCCGTGAAGACGGTGGGGGAGGCCGTCGCCAAGGGGGCGAAGCAGGCGGTCGGCGGGAAGAACGCGGCTGTCGGGGAGAGGGCGCGGAGATCGGGGGTTGGTGGGGCGTCGGCGGGGAAGAAGGGGGTGGCCGAGGAGGCGGTGGGGAGGAAAACGATTGCTGCCGAGGCGGCTGTCAGGAAGACGGCTGCTGAGAGCACGGGGGCCAGGAAGACGGCCGTCCAGAGCACGGCAGCCAAGAAGACGGCTGCTGTGAAGAAGGCGTCCGCGAAGAAGGCGCCCGGGAAGAAGACGGTGGCGCGGGAGACGGCCGTCAAGAAGGTGGCGGCGAAGAAGGCGGCTGCCAAGAAGGTGCCGGCCAAGAAGGCCGCCGCCAAGAAGGTGCCGGCCGATAAGGCGGCGGTCGACGAGGTGGTGCCGGCCGAGGAGGCGGTCGGGAAGGCGGTCGGGAAGAAGGCCGTCTCGAAGAAGACGGCCGCCGGGAAGAAGCCGGCGGCGAAGAAGGCCGCGGTGGCGGAGGGCGTCGGTGGCGAGGTGGCCGCCGGTGCGCAGGACGCGGTCGGAGAGGCGGCCGTGGTTCCCGAAGGTGCGGCAGACGGGACGGTCGCCGTTGCGGAGGGGGCGGTCGGAAGGGTGGCTGCCGGTTCGGAGGGGGCCGGCGGCAAGGGCGGTACTGCCGGGAAGGCGGCGGCCGGAAAGGCCGCCGCGAAGAAGGGCACCGCCAGGAAGAGCACGGCCAAGAAGGTGGACGCGGCCTCGGCCGCGGAGCAGACGGGAGCCACGACGGTGGTTGCGAAGAAGACCCCTGGCACGGCCACGGCGGCCAAGACCGCCGTTCCCAAGGCACGGCTCGCCGCGGCGGAGCCGGGCGAGCTGGCGGTGCGCCCCGGTGAGGAGCCCTGGACGCCCGCGGAGGTCGCGGAGGCCCGAGCCGAGCTGCAGTCCGAGAAGGAGCGGCTGCGCGCGGAGCTCGCCTCGTCCGAGGCCGCCCTGGCGGGACTGATGCGGGACTCCGGGGACGGCGCCGGCGACGACCAGGCGGACACCGGGACCAAGAACATCACGCGCGAGCACGAACTGGCGCTGGCAGCCAACGCGCGCGAGATGCTGATCCAGACCGAGCACGCCCTGGAGCGGCTCGACGCCGGTACCTACGGCCTGTGCGAGAACTGCGGCGAGCCCATCGGCAAGGCCCGTATGCAGGCCTTCCCGCGGGCCACGTTGTGCGTCGAGTGCAAGCAGAAGCAGGAGCGGCGGTACTGATCACCCGACTGCCCGGGGGTGTGCCGTACCCTCGTCGTCAGTCAGGTACCTAGGTCGAGGGACACACGTGGCAGAGGCGGAGCGCATCATCGGTACGCCGGACACCCCAGAGGCGGCGGGAGCCGAGCCGCAGCCGTCCGACGAGAACGTCGGGAAGCCGGCGCCGGACGAGTCGTCCGGCGCGGACGCGTCGGCGGCGGACGGGGCGGGCCGGCCGCGCGGCAGGCGCCGGATCGCCGTGCTGTTCGTGGTCGCCGCGATCGCGTACGCCCTGGACCTGGTCAGCAAGATGATCGTGGTCGCGAAGCTGGAGCACCAGGAGCCGATCGAGATCATCGGGGACTGGCTGAGGTTCGAGGCGATCCGCAACGCGGGTGCGGCCTTCGGCTTCGGCGAGGCCTTCACCGTGATCTTCACGGTGATCGCGGCGGCGGTGATCGTGGTGATCGCCCGGCTCGCCCGCAAGCTCTACAGCCTGCCCTGGGCGATCGCGCTCGGCCTGCTGCTGGGGGGTGCGCTCGGCAACCTCACGGACCGGATCTTCCGCTCGCCGGGCGTCTTCGAGGGCGCGGTCGTGGACTTCATCGCGCCCAAGCACTTCGCGGTCTTCAACCTCGCCGACTCGGCCATCGTGTGCGGCGGCATCCTGATCGTGCTGCTGTCGTTCAAGGGCCTCGACCCGGACGGCACCGTCCACAAGGACTGAGCCCACGGGGGCCGAGCCCGCGCGGGGTTGTCCACAGGCCCGTACGGGGCCGCCGGGCCCGTCCGGCATACTCGACGGGTGAGCACGATTCCCGAGATCCGTACCCTGCCCGTGCCCGACGGCCTGGAGGGCGAGCGCGTCGACGCCGCCATCTCCCGCATGTTCGGCTTCTCCCGGACCAAGGCGGCCGAACTCGCCGCCGCGGGGAAGGTCACGGTCGACGGGTCGGTGGTCGGGAAGTCCGAGCGGGTGAGCGGCGGGGCCTGGCTCGAGGTCGAGATGCCGCAGGCGCCCGCGCCGGTGCAGGTGGTGGCCGAGCCCGTCGAGGGCATGGAGATCGTGCACGACGACGACGACGTGGTCGTCATCGTCAAGCCGGTCGGGGTGGCCGCCCACCCGTCGCCCGGCTGGACCGGGCCGACCGTCATCGGCGGTCTCGCCGCCGCCGGCTACCGCATCTCCACCTCCGGTGCCGCCGAGCGCCAGGGCATCGTGCACCGGCTCGACGTGGGCACCTCCGGCCTGATGGTCGTGGCCAAGTCGGAGTACGCGTACACCTCGCTCAAGCGCCAGTTCAAGGAGCGCACGGTCGACAAGCGCTACCACACGCTCGTCCAGGGTCACCCCGACCCGACCAGCGGCACCATCGACGCGCCCATCGGCCGGCACCCCCAGCACGACTACAAGTGGGCGGTCACCGCCGACGGCAAGCCGTCCGTCACGCACTACGACCTGATCGAGGCGTTCCGCGCGGCCTCCCTGCTGGACGTCAAGCTGGAGACCGGACGCACGCACCAGATCCGCGTCCACATGGCCGCCCACCGCCACCCGTGCGTCGGCGACCTGACCTACGGCGCCGACCCGACGCTCGCCAAGCGGCTGCGCCTGACCCGACAGTGGCTGCACGCGGTGCGGCTGGGCTTCGAGCACCCCGGGGACGGCCGGTGGGCCGAGTTCTCCTGCGACTACCCGGACGATCTCCAGCAGGCCCTGGACCAGGTCCGCGAGGAGACCTACGGATGAGCACGCGCGCGTACGCGGTGCGCGTCGCCGAGGACCCCGCCGACCGCGAGGCCTGCTTCGCGGTGCGCAAGGAGGTCTTCGTCGGCGAGCAGGGCGTCCCCGAGGACATCGAGTACGACGCCTACGACGCCGGGGCGGTGCACGTGCTGGCGGTCCGTGCGGACGGCGTACCGCTCGGGACCGGGCGGCTGCTGTACGGCGAGGCGGCCGCGGCGAAGACCGACGGCGACCTGTCGGTCGGATCGCTGGGGCGGCTCGCCGTCTCCAAGGAGGCCCGCGGGCTCGGCGTCGGGGCCGCGCTGGTGCGGGCCATCGAGGAGGCGGCACGCGCGCGGGGGCTCGCGGCCGTCGACCTGCACGCCCAGACGCACGCGCTGGGGTTCTACGAGGGGCTGGGATACGCGGCGTACGGGCCGGAGTTCCCGGACGCGGGCATTGCGCACCGGGCGATGCGGCGGGTGCTGTAGCCGACGGACCGCCGAACGGACTGTGGCCGAGGTGACGTGGCAGGCTGGAGGTCAGCCGTGTGACGTCGGACCTCCGGAGCACTGACCGTGGACCAGTTGGCCCTGCTGTTCGTCCTGTTGCTCGGGGCCGTGGTGAGCGTCCCGCTCGGAGACCGGTGGGGACTGCCCGCGCCGGTCCTGATGACGCTGCTCGGGATCGTGCTCGCGGTCCTCGACTTCGTGCCCAACGTCGACATCCCGCCCGACCTGATCCTGCCGCTGCTGCTGCCGCCCCTGCTGTACGCGGCGGTCCGGCGGACCTCCTGGCGGCAGTTCACGGCGAACAAACGGCCCATCTTCCTGCTCGCCGTGGCGCTGGTGTTCGTCACCATGCTCTGTGTGGCCGCCGTCGCCCACGCGATCGTGCCCGGGCTGCCGATCGCCGCGGCCGTCGCGCTCGGGGCGCTCGTCGCGCCGCCCGACCCCGTGGCCGCCACTGCCGTCGCCGGGCAACTCGGGCTGCCTCGCCGACTGGTGTCCATCCTGGAGGGCGAGGGGCTGTTCAACGACGTCACGGCCATCGTGCTGTACCACGTGGCGATCGCCGCGGCCGTCAGCGGGACCTTCTCTCCCTGGCGGGCGGGGCTGGACCTGGTGCTGTCCGCCGTCGTGGCGGTGGCGGTCGGGCTCGCGCTGGGCTGGGGCGCCAACAAGCTGATGGATCTGCTCGGCGACGCGACCCTGCAGATCGGACTGACGTTGCTGGTGCCGTACGCCTCCTATGTGATGGCGGAGGAGTTCCACGGCTCCGGGGTGCTCGCCGTGCTCACCACCGCGCTGTTCCTCGCCGAGTACGGCACCGATCCCGACGACGTGATGACGCGGCTCGCCGGGCACACCTTCTGGGACATCGTCGACACGCTGGTCACGGGGGTCGCGTTCGGGCTGATCGGACTGGAGCTGCACAACGCGATCCGGACCGCGTCCGGGCGGTGGGGGGAGATGCTCGGGTGGGCGGCGGCGATCGTGGGGGTGGTCGTGGTGGTGCGGTTGCTGTGGCTGCTGCCGGCGACCTGGCTCACCCGGCGGATGCACGCCAGGCGGGACCACGACGAGGACATCCCGGTGAGCTGGCGGGAGACCGTCGTCATGTGGTGGTCCGGGATGCGGGGGGTGGCCTCGGTGGCGTTGGCCCTCGCGATCCCGTTGCGGACGGACGAGGGGGCGGCCTTCCCGAACCGGGACGAGATCGTGTTCATCGCGTTCGGGGTGATCATGGCGACGCTGGTGGTGCAGGGGCTGACCCTGCCGTGGCTGGTGCAGCGGCTCGGCGTCCAGGCGGACACGGACCGGGAGAAGGCGTTCGAGAAGGAGCTGGCCGTGCGGGCGGCCAAGGCGGCGAAGCGGAGGCTGAGGGAGATCGAGGCCGAGGAGGAGCTGCCGGAGGAACTGTCCGAGCAGATGGTGCGGCGGGCCTTCGACATCGGCTTGCGGATCAGTCCGGACATGGCGGAGGACGAGCGGCGGGAGGCGCACGAGCAGCGGGTGCGGAGGCTGAAACGGGTGCGGCGCATTCAGGGGGAGATGCTGAGCGCGGCGCGGCATGAGGTGGTGGCGGCACGGAGTGAGCCGGGGGCCGATCCGGAGATCGTGGACCGGGTGCTTCGGCATCTCGATGTGCGGAGTCTGCGGTGAGGTGGCGGGGAGTTGCCCGCCGGTCGCTCTTGCGGCGCGCCGCCGGTGCCGCGTGTGCGTTGTTCGTGCCGACTGCGTAAACGCCGGTGACCGTCCGTCTCCTCCTCCGTAGGGTCGGATCCATGGCACGCAACGTCGTCATCAGTGGTGGAGGGACCGGGATCGGGCTTGCCGCGGCGCAGGCCTTCGCAGCGGGCGGGGACCGGGTGCTGTTGCTCGGGCGCCGGCGGGAGGTGTTGGAGAGGGCCGGGGTGGACGGGGCGCTCACCTATGCCGCCGACCTCAGTGAGCCGGACGAGGTGCGGCAGATCGAGTTGTTCGTCGAAGAGACCCTCGGGACGGTGGATGTGCTCATCCACGGTGCCGGTGGGACCGGGCAACTGGAACCGCAGCCCGACAGCGACGATCCCCTCGACCGTGTCGCGCACAGCTGGACCGTGAACTTCCGGCTCAACACCCTCACCGCGGCCCTGCTCACGGAGGCGCTGAAGGGCCGGCTCGCCCGGCCCGGTGGGCGGGTGCTGTTCGTCAGCTCGATCGCCGCCCACCGGGGGTCCGGGAGCGGGGCGTACGGCGCTGCCAAGGCCGCGCTGCATCCGTACGCGCACGATCTCGCACGGGAGTTGGGACCGCACGGCATCACCGTGAACGTCGTCGCGCCCGGATATGTCGAGGACACCGGGTTCTTCGGCGGGGCGATCGAGGAGGGGCGGCGCGAGCGGCTCGTGGCGGAGACGGCGAACGGGCGTGCCGGGACGCCCGGGGACGTCGCCGGCACCCTGCACTGGCTGGCCTCCCCGGGCGCCGGGCACATCACCTCGCAGATCGTGCAGGTCAACGGAGGCGCCGAGCGCGGACGCTGACGGTCAGCGGTCCGCCCCCCGGGGCGACTCGTGGGCGCGGCGCTGGCGCGGCGCCACGCCGTCGGGGAACGGCCTGCCGTTCGAACGGCCCGGCGGCAGCAGCGCGTCCGCGGTGTTGACGCGGGGCAGCGCGTACGGGTGCTCCTCGAACAGCCAGCGGATCATGCCCTCGCGGACCGTGACCCGGGCCGTCCAGATGTCGTCGGCGTCCTTGGCGGTCACCAGGGCCCGCACCTGCATGGTGTTCGGGGTGGTGTCCGTGACGTCGAGGCCGTAGGCGCGGCCGTCCCAGGCCGGGCACTCGCGCAGGATGTCGCGCAGCTTCTCGCGCATCGCCTCCAGCGGTGCCGAGTGGTCGAGGTGCCAGTAGACGATGCCGGTCATCTGCGGCGTGCCGCGCGACCAGTTCTCGAACGGCTTGGAGGTGAAGTACGAGACGGGCATCGTGATCCGGCGCTCGTCCCAGGTCCGCACGGTCAGGAAGGTCAGGGTGATCTCCTCGACCGTGCCCCACTCGCCGTCCACCACCACGGTGTCGCCGATGCGCACCATGTCGCCGAAGGCGATCTGCAGCCCGGCGAACATGTTGCTCAGCGTGGACTGCGCGGCGACACCGGCGACGATGCCGAGGATCCCGGCCGAGGCCAGCAGCGAGGCGCCGGCCGCGCGGAACGCGGGGAACGTCAGCAGCATCGCCGCCGCCGCCACCACACCGACGACCGCCGCGACCACCCGCATGATCAGCGTCACCTGGGTGCGCACCCGACGGACCCGGGCCGGGTCGCGGTGGGCGCGCGCGTACCGGCTGTAGGAGGTCTCCACCACCGCGGCGGCGATCCGGATCACCAGCCAGGCGGCGGCGCCGATCAGCACCAGCGTGAGCGTCCGGCCGATGCCGACCTTGTGCTCCTGCAACAGCTCCGCCTGGTCGAACGACCCTCTCAGCATCGCCGCGCACAGCACGAGCTGGTACGGGATGCGGCCACGGCGCAGCAGCCCCCACAGGGGCGTCTCGGGGTGACTTCGGTCGGCCTTGCACAGAAGACGGTCGGTGGCCCAGCCGATGAACAACGTCAGTACGACCGAGCCGCCGACCACGATCAGTGGGCGGAGTAGGTTCTCCATGCCTTCGAACGTAACCGGCCCGGCCGGGTCATGAACATGCGCCTTTTGTGAAGAGACACACGTCCTGAGGTGTGCATGGCGGCTCATGGGGCGTTGTCGGTGACTGCTGGCACCATGGCCCCATGAACATCATGCTCTTCCATTCGACCTATGGACTGCGCCCCGCGGTGCGGGCGGCGGCGGACCGGCTGCGCGCCGCCGGGCACGAGGTGTGGACGCCGGACCTCTTCGAGGGGCGCACGTTCGACACGGTCGAGGAGGGCATGGCCCACGAGGAGGAGGCCGGCAAGGACGAGCTGCTGAGGAGAGCCGTCCTGGCCGCCGCCCCCTACTCGGAGAGAGGCCTGGTCTACGCGGGGTTCTCGCTCGGCGCGTCCATCGCGCAGACCCTCGCTCTGGGCGACGACAAGGCCCGTGGCCTGCTGCTCCTGCACGGCACCTCCGACCTCGCGCCGAACGCGTCGGTGGACGAGTTGCCGGTGCAGCTGCACGTCGCCGAGCCGGACCCGTTCGAGACCGACGACTGGCTGAGCGCCTGGTATCTGCAGATGCGCAGAGCCGGCGCCGACGTGGAGATCTACCGGTACGCCGGGGCCGGCCACCTCTACACCGACCCCGACCTGCCGGACTACGACGAGGAGGCGGCCGAGGCCACCTGGCGGGTGGCGCTCGGCTTCCTCGAAAGCCTCTAGGCGGGACCGGCTACACCGGGTCGTACGTCCGCTCCACCTTCTGCGTACCGCTGCGCGTGCGGTACGAACGCGACCACGACGAGGCCGCGTCGGCCCTCGTGCGGTCGGAGACGACGTAGTAGTCCATCTGCGCCCGGTCGGCGGTGATGTCCAGGACGCCGTAGCCGTGCCGGTCGGTGTCGACCCAGTGGACGTGGCGGTTGGCGGCCCTGATGACCGGCGCGGCGATCGCGGAGACCGTGCCCTCGGGGACCTTCACGAGGTCGTCGAGGTTGTCGGAGGTCACCGAGGTGACCACGAACTCCGTGGCGGCCGAGGCGGACAGCGGGTACGTCCCGGCGTCCACCGGCACGTCGTTGGCCCACGCCATGTGGATGTCGCCGGTCAGGAAGACCGTGTTGCGGATGGCGTTCGCGCGCAGGTGGGCGAGTAGCTCCCGGCGGTCGTCGGTGTAGCCGTCCCACTGGTCGGTGTTGAGGGCGAGGCCCTCCTGCGGCAGGCCGAGCAGTTTGGCGAGCGGCTTGAGCAGGTCGGCGGAGAGCGAGCCGATGGCGAACGGCGAGATCATCACCGAGTTGCCGACCAGCCGCCAGGTGGTGTCCGACGCCTTCAACCCGGCCTTCAGCCAGTCGAGCTGCGCACGTCCGGTGAGCGTGCGGTCCGGGTCGTCGACCTCGCCGTCGCCGACGGAGACCTGCTGGGAGCGGAAGGAGCGCAGGTCCAGCAGGGAGAGGTCGGCGAGCCTGCCGAAGCGCAGCCGGCGGTAGGTGGTGCCGGCGAGCGCCGGGCGGACCGGCATCCACTCGAAGTAGGCCTGTTTCGCGGCCGCCTGACGGGCCGCCCAGGTGCCCTCGGTGCCCTCGGTGTGGTTCTCCGCGCCGCCCGACCAGGCGTCGTTGGCGATCTCGTGGTCGTCCCAGATCGCGATGACGGGCGCCTTCGCGTGCAGGGCCTGGAGGTCCGGGTCGGTCTTGTACCTGCCGTGCCGGGTGCGGTAGTCGGCGAGCGTGAGGATCTCGTGCGTGGGCGCGTGCTGCCGTACGACGGTTCCGCGCGTGCCGTACTCACCGGTGCCGTACTCGTAGATGTAGTCGCCGAGGTGCAGCCAGGCGTCGAGGTCGCCGCGGGCGGCGAGATGGCGGTACGAGGAGAAGTAGCCGGCCTCCCAGTTGGCGCAGGAGACCACGCCGAAGCGGAGGTTCGCCACCGACGCGTCCGCCGCCGGCGCGGTGCGGGTACGCGCCACCGGGGAGTCGGTGCCGCCGGCCGAGAAGCGGAACCAGTAGTCGGTGGCCGGCTTCAGGCCGCGCACATCGGCCTTGACGGTGTGGTCGGAGGCGGCGGTGGCGGTGACGGAACCCTTGGCCACGATGGCGGTCAGCGCCTTGTCCTCGGCGACGACCCACTCGACCTCGGTGTCCGGGCCGAGCCCGGAGCCGGGTGTCGCCTCGGCGGTGGGCGTCACCCGGGTCCACAGCAGGATGCCGTCGGGCAGCGGATCGCCGGAGGCGACACCGTGCGCGAAGGCCGGGACCTCTTCGGCGGCCCGGGCGGGCAGCGCGGCGGCGAGCGGGCCCGCCAGCACGGCGGTGGCGGCGGCCGCCTTGACGACCGTACGGCGGCGCGGCGCAAGCGAGTTGGGGCCGGTGGACGACGCGTCGGTGCTCTCTATTGATCTGTATCGACTGGTCACGGCCGATCAGATTACTGACCGGTACGACAAAAGAGCGGGCGAACCGGAAAAGTTCGCCCGCTCTTCGACTCGGCGTCGGATCAGGCCTTGAGGGCCGCCGCGATCGCGGTGTTGAAGTCGGCGACCGTCATCGGCGCGTTCTTGCCGCCGGAGCCGGTCAGCGTCTTGCCGTCCATCTTCAGCGTCGGGGTGCCCGACACGCCGCTCGCGTCGAACGTCGCGGACATCTCCAGTGCCCACTTGTCGAAGGTGCCGTCCTTCACGGCCGTCTGGAACTTGGTGTTGCCCTTCAGCGCCGGGACGGTGTCCGCCACCTTGATCAGGTAGCTGTCGTCCTTGAACTTGTCGTCGGACTCCTCGGGGTGCCACTTCGCCGAGTACAGGGCGGTCTTGTACTCGAGGAAGGCCTCGGGGCTGACGTTGAGGGCGGCGCCCAGGGCGCTCAGCGCGTTCTTGGAACCCTCGCCGGTCAGGCTGCGGTCGAGGAAGGTGGCGCCGACGAACTGGATCTTGTACTTGCCGGCGTCGTAGTCCGCCTTCACCGTCGAGCCGACCGTCTGCTCGAACTGGGCGCAGACCGGGCAGCGCGGGTCCTCGTACAGGGCGAGGGTCTTCTTGGCGGTGCTCTTGCCGATGACGACGGTCGTGCCGTTCTCGCCGGTGGTGTTGGCCGGCTTGACCAGCTTGGCGTTCTTGGCCTCTTCCCAGTAGGAGGGCTTGTTGGCCTGGACGACGGCGTAGCCTATGCCGCCCGCCGCCGCGAGGACGCCGACGACCGAGCAGGCGACGACGATCTGCCGCTTGACCTTGGCCCTCTTGGCCTGGCGCTCGCGTTCGACGCGCAGCCGCTCCCGGGCCGCGTTCTTCGCCGCCTGGCTGTTCCGCTTGCTCATGTGGGTGTTCTCCATGTGGGACGCGCACGGGGGTGCGCTGGAATACGTGTGTGGACTGGCGTGCTCACGTGCTCGTCGGCGCGACGCGGTGGGTGTCGCTCAGACGAGGGCGACCCGGCGCGGCGGTCCACGCCGGCCCAGGGAGTGCACGAGGATCCGGTCGCGGACGGCGATCGTACGGCGCGTGGGCCGCGGCAGGCGGCGGGCCGCCGGGGCGCGTCGTACGGTCACGGCGGCGACGGCCAGCAGCAGCGGCCGGAAGGTGGTCGCCGCGGCCGCCCGCAGCAACTGGGCCAGCGCCCGCTCGCCCCGGCGCAGCCAGGCGGCGGCCACCAGGCCGACGCCGATGTGGGCGCCGAGCAGCAGCCAGGCGGTGGCCGGGTCGGCGTGGGCGAGGAGTCCGCCCAGCTCGGCGGTGTCGGTGCCGGTGACCTGGGCCAGCGGCGTCCCGACGGGGGTGCCGTCACCGCACAGCACGTCCCAGCCGACCGAGGCCAGTGGGCCGGCGACCGGGCCGCCCGCCCGGCCGTAGCAGACGTGCTGGCCGGTGGTGAAGATCGTGTCGGCCGCCAGCTCCAACGGGATCAGCAGGGCGGCGATCCGCCCGAAGCCGCACTCGCGGCCCGCGAGGGCGTACGCGAGGACGAACACGGCGACCGCGACGGCGGCCACCGTGTTCAGCGGCAGCGGGGCCCGGGACAGCAGGACGTGCGACGCGGTGCTGAGCGTCACGACGAAGGCCGTGAACAGCGCCGCGCGTACGGCTCTGAGTCGGGTCCCGGATATGTCCATGGCGGAGGAAGTCTGTCACGCGCTCCTGTAAGAGGCCCCTAAAGGGGCGGGGTGCGAGCTCTATTCGTTATGCGTGTCGGGTATCGGTCACAGGCCCGGAATCCGGCCGTTGCGGAAGAGGTCGACGAAGATCTGGTGGTCCGCACGCGCGCGGGCGCCGTAGGTGTGCGCGAAGTCCACCAGCAGGGGGGCGAAGCCCTCCTCGTCGGCGGCGATGGCCGCGTCGATGGCCCGCTCGGTGGAGAACGGCACCAGGGACTCGCCGGAGGTGTCGTCCGCCGCCGCGTGCATCGTGGCCGTGGCCCGGCCCAGGTCGGCGACGACGGCCGCGATCTCCTCCGGGTCGTCGATGTCGCCCCAGTCGAGGTCCACGGCGTACGGCGAGACCTCGGCGACCAGCTGGCCGGCGCCGTCCAGCTCGGTCCAGCCCAGCCACGGGTCGGCGTGCGCCTGGAGGGCGCGCTGCGAGATGACCGTGCGGTGGCCCTCGTGCTGGAAGTAGCCGCGGATCGCCTGGTCGGTGATGTGCCGGGAGACGGCCGGGGTCTGGGCCTGCTTGATGTAGATCACGACGTCGTTCTCCAGGGCGTCGCTGTGCCCCTCCAGCAGGATGTTGTACGACGGCAGGCCGGCGGACCCGATGCCGATGCCCCGGCGGCCGACGACGTCCTTCACGCGGTAGGAGTCCGGGCGGGCCAGCGAGGTCTCCGGGAGTGTCTCCAGATAGCCGTCGAAGGCGGCCAGCACCTTGTAGCGGGTCGCCGCGTCCAGCTCGATGGAGCCGCCGCCCGGCGCGAAGCGGCGCTCGAAGTCGCGGATCTCGGTCATGGAGTCCAGCAGCCCGAAGCGGGTCAGGGAGCGGGCCACCCGCAGCGCGTCCAGCAGCGGTCCCTCGGCCGTGTCCAGTGTGAACGGCGGCACCTCGTCGCTCTTGGCGCCGGTGGCCAGGGCGTGGATCCGCTCGCGGTACGCGCCCGCGTACACCTCCACCAGGTCGGTGATCTGGTCGTCGCCGAGCGCCTTCGCGTACCCGATGAGGGCGATCGAGGCGGAGAAGCGCTCGAGGTCCCAGGTGAAGGGGCCGACGTACGCCTCGTCGAAGTCGTTGACGTTGAAGATCAGGCGGCCGTTGGCGTCCATGTACGTGCCGAAGTTCTCCGCGTGCAGGTCGCCGTGGATCCACACGCGCGAGGTGCGCTCGTCCAGGTACGGACCGCTGGGTATCCGCCCACCGCCCCGCCCGGCGTTCGCCGTGTCGAGGTCGTGGTAGAAGAGGCACGCCGTACCCCGGTAGAACGCGAACGCCGAGGCCGCCATCTTCCGGAACTTCACGCGGAACGCGGCCGGGTCGGCGGCCAGGAGCGCGCCGAAGGCGGTGTCGAAGACAGCGAGGATCTCCTCGCCGCGAGGCTCGTCATTGAGCTGCGGGACCGACATCGCGGGGTGCCTCCTGGTGCATGACGTGTACGACAGCGTTTCTGTCGTCTCCAACGGGCGGGTGCGCGCGAAAGTGCCCGCGACGCCCGCTGTGAAGGTACGCGGGGGAGCCCTCCGAGTGTCAGTCCCGAGGCATAGACTTCGACGCTGACCCCCAGACTGTCCGCCAGCCTGTCGTCGAGTGTTTCCCTTGGAGGCCACGCCGTGTCAAAGCCGCCGTTCACGCACCTGCACGTCCACACCCAGTACTCGCTGCTGGACGGTGCCGCGCGGCTGAAGGACATGTTCGACGCCTGCAACGAGATGGGCATGACGCACATCGCCATGTCCGACCACGGCAACCTCCACGGGGCCTACGACTTCTTCCACTCCGCGAAGAAGGCCGGCATCACCCCGATCATCGGGATCGAGGCCTATGTCGCCCCCGAGTCTCGGCGCAACAAGCGCAAGATCCAGTGGGGCCAGCCGCACCAGAAGCGGGACGACGTCTCCGGTTCGGGTGGTTACACCCACAAGACGATCTGGGCGGCGAACGCGACGGGACTGCACAACCTCTTCCGGCTGTCCTCCGACGCCTACGCCGAGGGCTGGCTGCAGAAGTGGCCGCGCATGGACAAGGAGACGATCTCCCAGTGGTCGGAGGGGCTGATCGCCTCCACCGGCTGCCCGTCGGGCGAGCTCCAGACCCGGCTGCGCCTCGGCCAGTACGACGAGGCCCTGAAGGCCGCCGCCGACTACCAGGACATCTTCGGCAAGGACCGCTACTTCCTGGAGCTGATGGACCACGGCATCGAGATCGAGCGCCGGGTCCGCGACGGCCTGCTCGACATCGGCAAGAAGCTCGGCATCCCGCCGCTGGTCACCAACGACTCGCACTACACGTACGCGCACGAGGCGGGGGCGCACGACGCGCTGCTGTGCATCCAGACCGGCAAGAACCTCTCCGACCCCGACCGCTTCAAGTTCGACGGCACCGGCTACTACCTGAAGTCCACGGACGAGATGTACGCCATCGACTCCTCGGACGCCTGGCAGGAGGGCTGCCGCAACACGCTCCTGGTGGCCGAGCAGGTCGACACCACGGGCATGTTCGAGAAGCGCGACCTCATGCCGAAGTTCGACATCCCGGAGGGCTACACCGAGGTCACCTGGTTCAAGGAGGAGGTCCGCCGCGGCATGGAGCGCCGCTTCCCCGGCGGCATCCCCGAGGACCGGCAGAGGCAGGTCGAGTACGAGATGGACGTCATCATCCAGATGGGGTTCCCGGGCTACTTCCTCGTCGTCGCCGACTTCATCATGTGGGCCAAGAACAACGGCATCGCGGTCGGCCCCGGCCGAGGCTCCGCGGCCGGTTCGATCGTCGCCTACGCCATGGGCATCACCGACCTCGACCCGATCCCGCACGGCCTGATCTTCGAGCGGTTCCTCAACCCCGAGCGCGTCTCCATGCCCGATGTCGACATCGACTTCGACGAGCGCCGGCGCGTCGAGGTGATCCGGTACGTGACGGAGAAGTACGGCGCCGACAAGGTCGCCATGATCGGCACGTACGGCACCATCAAGGCCAAGAACGCGATCAAGGACTCCGCGCGCGTGCTGGGCTACCCGTACGCGATGGGCGACCGCATCACCAAGGCCATGCCCGCCGACGTCCTCGGCAAGGGCATCCCGCTCTCCGGCATCACCGACCCCAGCCACCCCCGCTACTCGGAGGCGGGCGAGGTCCGGGCGATGTACGAGAACGAACCGGACGTGAAGAAGGTCATCGACACCGCCAAGGGCGTCGAGGGCCTGGTCCGGCAGATGGGCGTGCACGCGGCCGGCGTGATCATGTCCAGCGAGACCATCACCGACCACGTCCCGGTCTGGGTGAGGCACACCGACGGCGTGACCATCACACAGTGGGACTATCCGAGCTGTGAGTCGCTCGGCCTGCTGAAGATGGACTTCCTGGGCCTGCGCAACCTCACGATCATGGACGACGCCGTCAAGATGGTGAAGGCCAACAAGGGGATCGACATCGATCTCCTGAGCCTCCCGCTCGACGACCCCACGACCTTCGAGCTGCTCCAGCGCGGCGACACCCTCGGCGTCTTCCAGTTCGACGGCGGCCCCATGCGCTCCCTGCTGCGCCTGATGAAGCCGGACAACTTCGAAGACATCTCCGCCGTGTCGGCCCTGTACCGCCCGGGCCCGATGGGCATGAACTCCCACACGAACTACGCCCTGCGCAAGAACGGCCAGCAGGAGATCACGCCGATCCATCCCGAGCTGGAGGCGCCGCTCAAGGAGGTCCTGGACGTCACCTACGGCCTGATCGTCTATCAGGAGCAGGTGCAGAAGGCCGCCCAGATCATCGCCGGCTACTCGCTCGGCGAGGCCGACATCCTCCGCCGTGTGATGGGCAAGAAGAAGCCCGAGGAGCTGGCGAAGAACTTCACCATCTTCCAGGCCGGCGCCCGCAAGAACGGCTACAGCGACGAGGCCATCCAGGCCCTCTGGGACGTGCTGGTCCCCTTCGCCGGCTACGCGTTCAACAAGGCGCACTCCGCCGCGTACGGCCTGGTCTCCTACTGGACCGCCTTCCTGAAGGCGAACCACCCCGCCGAGTACATGGCCGCGCTGCTGACGTCCGTCAAGGACGACAAGGACAAGTCGGCCGTCTACCTCAACGAGTGCCGGCGCATGGGCATCAAGGTGCTCCCGCCGAACGTCAACGAGTCCGAGGCGAACTTCGCCGCGCAGGGCGACGACGTGATCCTCTTCGGCCTCTCCGCCGTCCGCAACGTCGGCACCAACGTCGTGGAGTCGATCATCAAGACCCGCAAGGCGAAGGGGAAGTACGCCTCCTTCCCCGACTACCTGGACAAGGTCGAGGCGGTCGTCTGCAACAAGCGGACCACCGAATCCCTGATCAAGGCCGGCGCCTTCGACTCGATGGGCCACACCCGCAAGGGGCTGACGGCCCAGTACGAACCGATGATCGACAACGTGGTCGCGGTCAAGCGCAAGGAGGCCGAGGGTCAGTTCGACCTCTTCGGCGGCATGGGCGAGGAGCAGACCAGCGAACCCGGCTTCGGCCTCGACGTCGAGTTCACGACCGACGAGTGGGAGAAGACGTACCTGCTCGCGCAGGAGCGCGAGATGCTCGGTCTGTACGTCTCCGACCACCCGCTGTTCGGCCTGGAGCACGTGCTGTCCGACAAGGCCGACGCGGGCATCGCCCAGCTCACCGGAGGTGAGCACGCGGACGGCGCGGTGGTCACCATCGGCGGCATCATCTCGGGCCTCCAGCGCAAGATGACCAAGCAGGGCAACGCCTGGGCGATCGCCACCGTCGAGGACCTGGCCGGCTCCATCGAGTGCATGTTCTTCCCGGCGACCTACCAGCTGGTGTCCACCCAACTCGTCGAGGACGCCGTGGTGTTCGTCAAGGGCCGCCTCGACAAGCGCGAGGACGTGCCGCGCCTCGTCGCGATGGAGCTGATGGTCCCGGACCTGTCCACCGCGGGCACCAACGCGCCCGTGATCCTGACCATCCCGGCCATGAAGGTCACCCCGCCGATGGTCAGCCGCCTCGGCGAGATCCTCACCCATCACAAGGGCGACAGCGAGGTCCGGATCAGGCTCCAGGGCCCGACGAAGACGACGGTGCTGCGCCTGGACCGGCACCGGGTCAAGCCCGACCCGGCGCTGTTCGGCGACCTCAAGGTGCTGCTCGGCCCGTCCTGCCTGGCGGGCTGAGCGAGGAGCACTCCGCGGGGAACGCCCTGCGGGGAACGCCCTGCGGGGAACGCCCTGCGGGGAACGCCCTGCGGGGAACGCCCCGCGAGGAACCCGCAGCGCAGAAGACGCGGCGAGGAACCCGCAGCGCAGAAGACGCGGCGAGGAACCGGCAGCGCAGAAGACGCGGCGGGGACCCCGCGGTGACGGACACACATGAGGGGCGCACCCGACACCGGGTGCGCCCCTCGGTATGCGCCGGGCTTCAAGGGCCCTTCACACAGCTGCTAGTTGTGGCCGAAGCGCTTGCCGCGGCCCTTGCCGCGGCCGACGTCACCGGGCGTCACCTGCGTGACGTGCTGCTCGTCCTGCGGCTCCATCGTGGACGGCTGAGCCGTCTGCGGGGTGCGCTCGGGGCGGGACTGCTTACGGTCACGGTTCTTGTTCTTGGCCATGGGGATCTGCCTCCTGTTCGGGGGTCTGGGGGCCAGGGCCGGGACCAGATTCACATAAGCTGACACACGGCGCATTTCGGATAATTACCGTGTGTGACAGGGCTCGTCGGAGCACGCGCCTCCCGAAACGCCACGCCGAAGATCGAGTTCGGGCCGTTAACCCCCGCGTGGTCGGGCAGACTCGAAGCAGGCCCGAAGCAAACCTCCCAGGAAGAGGGTGAGTCGTGTGGACCGCTGCATCGTCCTGGTGGACGCCGGGTATCTGCTGGGGGCCGCCGCGAGTCTCCTCGCGGGAGAGCCGTCGCGGTCCCGGATCACCGTCGACCACTCCGCCCTGATCCAGGGCCTGCGCGAACAGGCCGAGTCCGACACGGAACGGCCCCTGCTGCGCATCTACTGGTTCGACGGCGCCCCCGACCGCGTCCCCCAGCCCGAGCACCGCCGGCTGCGCGTGATGCCCCGGGTGACCGTCCGCCTGGGCGCCCTGACCCGCAGTGACGGCCGCTGGGCGCAGAAGGGCGTCGACGCCGCCATGCACGCCGAGCTGACCGAGCTGGCCCGCAACCGCGCCTGCTCCGACGTCGTCCTCGTCACCGGCGACGGTGACCTGCTGCCCGGCATGATGGCCGCCAAGGAGCACGGCGTCGCCGTCCACCTGTGGGCCGTGCAGGCCGCCGACGGCGACTACAACCAGTCCGAGGACCTGGTCGCCGAGGCCGACGAACGGCGCGTCCTGGACCGTACGTGGATCACCAAGGCCGTACGCGCCAAGGACCTCGGCGGGATCTGCGCGCCACCGCCCGCGCCCCGGCCCGAGATCGCCGCGATCCTCTCCGCGCCGCTGCCCGACTCCGGGCTCGGCCCCGCGGACGGGCACACGACCGAGGACGGCGAGCACGCTCCCACGACCTCGTCGGCCGACGGCGACGCCCCGCGGGACCGGGTCCCCGCGCCCAAGGGCGTCCCCACCCCGAAGGACCTCGCCGCACTGCGCGCGCCCGGCGCCCAGGCCGTCCAGCACCCCGCGACCGCCACCCTGCGCTGGTCCTCCGACAAGGGCTGGGTCGACCGGCCCGGCGTCGCGGCCGAGCCCTCCGAGGCCGCCTCCATGCCCACGCTCGCCCAGCTCACCACGGCCGAGCAGCGGTGGGCCGACCGCGAGGAGGACATCACCACCGTCGGCGGCGACCCGTACGAGGTGGGGCAGGTCTTCGCCCGGCGGTGGATGGAGCGCCTCGGCGACCAGAGCCGCCTGCAGAAGCTGTCCGGGATGTATCCGCGGATCCCGCACCGCATCGACGGAGAGCTGCTGCGGTACGCGGCCCGCTTCGGGCTGCTCGCACACAAGGACGACCAGATCGACGAGCACGACCGTTACGCCATCCGGGCGGGCTTCTGGCGGGAGATCGACGTGCGGGCGGCCGCCGAGCACGCGCCCGCGACGGACTGAGACGGGCGCTCCCGACGCCCCCGACGGCGAGCGGGGGGCGCCGACCCCGTAGTCTCGTCCCTTGTGAGTACGCGCGCGGCACCGGCAATTCGGCACAGGGGCGAGGTCGTGTGTGCCGTGCGCGGCCTGACCAAGACCTATCCGGCCGTACGCGGCCGGCGCGGCACCCCCGCGACACCCGAGGTGCGCGCCACCGACGACGTACGTCTGGACGTCCGGCGCGGTGAGATCTTCGGCCTGCTCGGGCCGAACGGGGCCGGCAAGTCCACCCTGGTCCGGCAGGTGACCGGGCTGATGCGGCCGGACACGGGCAGCGTGGAGATCCTCGGGCACGACATCGTGCGCCACCCGGAGCGGGCCGCGCGCATCCTCGCCTACCTCGGCCAGGAGTCCACCGCCCTCGACGAACTCACCGTCTCCCTCGCCGCCGAGACCACCGGACGCCTGCGCGGCCTCGACGTACGGCGGGCACGCCGGGAGCGGGACGCCGTGCTGGACGAACTCGGGCTCACCCCGATCGCCGGGCGGCCGCTGCGGAAGCTGTCCGGCGGACAGCGGCGGCTGGCCTGTTTCGCGACCGCGCTGGTGGGGGAGCGGCCCCTGCTGGTGCTGGACGAGCCGACCACGGGCATGGACCCCGTGGCCCGGCGGGCCGTGTGGGGCGCCGTGGACCGGCGGCGGGCCGAGCGCGGGACGACCGTGCTCCTCGTCACCCACAACGTCATCGAGGCCGAGACCGTGCTCGACCGGGTCGCCGTCCTCGACAAGGGCCGGGTCATCGCCTGTGACACGCCCGCCGGGCTCAAGGAGCAGGTCGCGGGCGAGGTACGGGTGGAGCTGGTGTGGCGGGAGCGGGCGCCGCTGGACGTGCCCGAGGTCGCCGCGCTGCGCGAGCGGGCCGTGGAGTCGGGGCGCCGCTGGACGCTGCGGCTGGCCCCCGAGGAGGCCCGCGCGGTCGTCGCCACCGTCACCGGCGGGGCCGCCTTCGCCGCCCTGGACGACTTCACCCTGGCCACGCCGAGCCTGGAGGACGTCTATCTGGCCCTGGGTGGCGCCGCGCTGCAAGGGCTGGTGAAGGTTTGAGCAAGGCAGCCATCGCATCCGTACCGAACAGGACGACTGACGGAGTGAACTCCGAGAGGGAGAGCAGCGCGACGTGAGTGTCGTACCCGCAGAGGTTCTGCCGGGCAGCGTCCTGGCCGTGGACGAGCAGCCGGTCCGCGCGGTGGCCGAGCTGGGGCCGCGCGCGCGGCTGTGGCCGTCTCTGGTGGCCGTGTACCGGGCGCAGCTGTCCCGTGCGCGCGTGGCGCGCATCCCCCTGCTGTTCGTGGCGACCTTCCAGTCGGTCGGCATCCTGATCATGATGCGCGGGGTCGTGGACGGGGGGAGGGAGGCGGAGGCCGTGGTGGCCGGCTCGGCGGTCCTCGTCGTCGCCTTCGTCGCGCTGAACCTGCTCGCGCAGTACTTCGGGCAGCTGCGGGCGAGCGGGGGGCTGGACCACTACGCGACCCTGCCGGTGCCGCCCGCCGCCGTGGTGCTGGGCGCGGCGGGCGCGTACGCGTCCTTCACCGTGCCGGGGACGCTGGTCACGGCCGTCTTCGGGTGCGTGCTGTTCGGGCTGCCGCTGACCCACCTGTGGATACTGGCGCTGGTGATCCCGCTGGCGGGAGCCGCGCTGTCCGGGCTCGGGGCGGCCTTCGGGCTGCTCGCGCCCAGGCCCGAGCTGGCCACCGTTCTGGGGCAGTTGGGCATGTCGGCGGCGCTGCTGCTGGGTGTGCTGCCGCCCGACCGGATGCCGGAACCGGTGCGCTTCACCCGTGACCTGCTGCCGTCGACGTACGGCGTCGAGGCGTTCGCGCGGACCTTCCGGGCCAGCCCCGACTGGGCGTTCGTCCTCGGTGACCTCGCGGTCTGCGCGGGCGTCGGCGTCGTGTCGCTGGCCGTCGCCACCTGGGCGTACCGCCGGGCCGCCGTCCGATGACGCGCCGCTCGGGCGGGCCTGGCACGATGTCAGGGTGACCGCACCGCTGACTCCCCCTCCGCCCCCGCACGAACCGTCCCCGCACGGCCCCTGGCCTCCGGCGCCGGGCGGGTACCCGGGGGTGGCCGCGCCCGACGCCGCCTACGGCCAGGGCGGACCCGGGATGAAGACCGAGCTGCGGGAAGCGGCCGTGGTCACGGTGCTGGTCGCGCTCGCCGGGGTGCTGCTCGGACTGCTGTGGGTGTGGCTCGCACCGCGCGTGCCGCTCGTCGGGGACGTCGTGGACGGCGAATGGGTCGTCTACTTCAAGGACACCGAGGGCGAGCAGGCCGTCGGCGTGGACGGCATGTTCACGCTGCTGGCCATGGCCTTCGGTGCCGTGAGCGCGCTGGCCGCTTTCGCGTGGCGGCGGCGCGGGAGCGTGCCCCTGGTCGTGGCGCTGGCCGTGGGCGGCCTGCTCGGCTCACTCGTGGCCTGGCGCCTCGGCGTCTGGCTCGGCTCCGTCGGCGACGTGCTCGCCCAGGCGAAGGCGGCGGGCCGGGGCGTCACGTTCTCGGCCCCCCTGAAGCTGGGCGCGAAGGGCGCGCTGCTGGCCTGGTCCGTGGCCGCACTGGTGGTGCACCTCGGCCTCACGGCCCTGTTCGGCCCGCGGGATCCCGAGGTGTACGGGCAGTACGGACCGTACGCGAAGCCGTACGAGGGCCCGACGGCGTAGGGGCGTCCGACCGCGTCCTGCTCTGGCGGGCGACCACTTCCTCGTCCGCTCCGGTAGGCCGGCCGATCGACCGGGCGACCTCGGCGTGGGCGAGGCACTCCACCCAGGAACAGAGCATCGCCACGCGTCCCTTTCACCACGCCGCCTCTTGGTGGGCCGGCCGGCGCGGCACGTTCTCCGTGGCGCCGGTGATCGAGGAGTCCGACCGCGTCCGACGGCGTCCGACGGCGTCCGACCGCGTCCCACCGGCTCCCTCGCGACCGGCAGGGGGCGGGGGCAGGGACCGGGGAGACCCGAACCGGTCGGCCGGGGCGGGCCGCCGTCCGCGGTTCAACGGCCCTTCACCACCCGCCACCCGCGGTCCGCGTCTCCTGCGATCCGCCGAGGCTCACGCACGCCCGATGGGAGCGAGGACCGCCTCGGTGAGCTTGGCGAGGTCCGTCGGGGACACTTCGACCTCCAGCCCGCGCCGGCCCGCCGACACGCAGATGGTGGCGTGGGCGCTCGCGGAGTCGTCGAGGACCGTGGGCAGCTTCTTGCGCTGGCCCAGCGGGGAGATGCCGCCGCGGACGTAGCCCGTGGTGCGTTCCGCCAGGGTCGGGTCCGCCATGGCCGCGCGCTTGCCGCCGACCGCCGACGCCAGCGCCTTCAGGTCCAGCGAGCCGGCGACCGGGACCACCGCCACGGTCAGGGTGCCGTCGACGTCCGCGACGAGGGTCTTGAAGACCCGGTCGGGGGAGACGCCCATCGCCTCGGCCGCCTCCTCGCCGTAGGAGGGGTGGCTCGGGTCGTGGTCGTAGGCGTGGACCGTGAAGTCCACGCCCGCCGTCGTGAGGGCGACGGTCGCGGGCGTGCCGCCGGGCTGCTGCTTCTTCGACTTCTTCGCCATCTTCGCTCTTCGGGCCTTCTGGGTGCGTCAGTTCAGACTCGTCGGCCCGCGCGTCAGGTCCGCCGCGGGCAGCGAGGGCAGGCTACGCAGGATGGCCGTCTCCGCGCGCAGCAGTGTCAGCTCGTCGCGCAGCCGGGAGGCGGTGTCCGGGGCCTGGAGCAGCCGCTGCTTGCTCGGGGTGTCGAGCATCATCGCGGCCGCCACCAGGTACGACACCACGGACGGCTCGTCCGGCAGGTCCGCCCCGGTGGTCAGTGAGCGTTCCCGGGCGCCCGCGAGCCGCTTCTGGTACTGGCGGAAGGCCCGCAGCACGCCCTCCGCGAGCGCGCCCGCCTCGTCGCCCGGCTCCTCCGGCAGCTCCTGCAACTCCGCCGTCAGGTACGGGCCCGACGCGTCCACGGACAGCAGGCGCACCCGGGTCGTGCCGGTCGCCAGGACCTCGAAGGTGCCGTCGGACCGCTCCCGGATCGTCGCCGCGTCGGCGACACACCCGACCCCGTGGAACGACTTGGCCGGGTCGTCGCCGAAGCCGGCCGCCGGCCCGCGCCGGGGCAGCGCCGTGGGGTCGGGCATGCCCGGCGCGCTGGGCGCCACCTCGTGGCCGTCGCGGATCGCCACGACGGCGAACCGGCGCGGTTCCTCCTCGGGCGACTTGAGCAGATCGCGCATCATGGCGCGATAGCGCTCCTCGAAGACGTTGAGCGGGAGGACGAGCCCCGGGAACAGCACCGAGTTCAGGGGGAAGAGCGGCAGCCGGACGGTGGTCACGGCGCAGAAGCCTAGTGGTCCCCGGGGTACGTCTGTTCCCCGTGACCATTCCGTGGATGCCCCAGGGACTGCCCGGACGGTCCGGAGCACACGCCCGCGCGCACCGCCAGGAAGTGCCCCAGCGGGTCGTCCGACAGCCGCCCCCAGGGGAAGGACGTCGCGTACGGGCCGATCAGACGCAGCTGGACGAGGGCTTCCTCGCGGCGGTCCAGGCGGGCCAGGACGTACGTCAGCAGGTTGCGGATCTCGGCGGGCCAGGGGTCGGACGCCGGGAAGCGGGCGGAGAGGTCGATCGCCCGGTCGGCGGCCGCGTCGAGGCGTTCGCGCGGCACCTCGGGCCCGCAGCCGTCGGTGAGGTAGGCGAAGGTCGCCCGTACCGGCAGGGCCTGCACGAGGGAGCCCGCGGGGGCGTCCTGCGCGGCCCGGTCGGCGAAGTCGAAGCACTCGCGGTGGGAGCCGTGCCAGGACTCGGCCAGATAGCGCTTGGCGGCCACGTGGCAGCCGTAGTGGTGCGGGGCGCGGCGGACCGCGGCCGCCCACAGCTCCTGGAAGTACGTGTGTCCGGCGTTCGCCCCGCGCGCGTGGTCCAGGGCGATCCGCCACGGCACCGGGTCGCGGACGTCGCTCTGCGCGGCCGCCGTGATCAGCGGGCTGACCTCGCGCAGCAGCTCGGCCCGGGCGGGCGACCGCCAGGCCCGGTCCACCGCGAGCTGGGCGGCGACCAGCAGGACGTCCGGGTCGCGCGGGGCGGCGGCGCGCCACTCCTCGAACCATTCCGGACGCGAGCCCGCGAAGGACGCCAGGCGCAGGGCGTACCGGTCGCGGTACTCCCACTCGGCCCGCTCGCGGGTGCCGGCCAGCAGCTCCGCGGCGGTCTCGTACCCGCCCCGCCCGGCCGCGACCAGCGCGGGTCCGAGGCGGTCGTCGGGCACGTCGAGGAGCACCTCGTCGTCGGCCGGGAGCCCTGCGACGGGGTGGGGGGCGGCGGTCCGTGCCTGCCGGGACGTGACCGTCCGGGAGGCGCGGATGAAGGGGGGCAGCAGAGCCATGGTTTTGCCATTGAAAAGCCGCAGGTCCACGAATGCCAGAGGGCAGGGCGAACCTGTGGAAAGTTGTACGCCGCCGAGTCAAGGACAGGTAAAAGGTAACTGTTCGACAACTGTTCGCGGCCGTGGGCGGCGCCCCCTCCGGTGGATCTCCTCCCCGGGCGCCTCTCCCGCCCCCGCCGTCAGCTGCGCCGCAGCAGCCGGGTCGTGCCCGCCGCCACCGTCGTCGCCAGGACCCAGCCCAGCAGGATCATCGCCGTCTGCACCCACTGCCAGCCGCCGTGCAGCCGCCACTGGCCGGCCTGCCCCAGGTCGATCACCGGCAACAGCAGATCGAGGGCGAAGAGAGCCGGGTTCCAGGGCGGGTGCCCCTCACGGTTGACGGGCGGATGGTCGGCGTGCGTGAAGGCCAGGGTGCTCGCCGCCCACAGCACCGCCATCCACACCGCGGCCCGGCCCGGCCGGTAGCCGTAGGCGACCGTCCAGTCCTGCGCGTACCCCCAGAGCTTCGCGGCCGGCGGCAGGGTCTCGCGGCGCCGGCGCTGCTTGGCGAGCAGCACCTCGCGGGCGTCCTCGTCCTCCCCGCCGGCCCGCAGCACCGCCGCCAGCCGCTCGTACGGCTCCGGGTTGTACTCGGCGGTCGCGGCGGCCACCCACTCCAGCCGCTCCTCCAGCGGGAACGGGCCCTGCGGCACCAGATTCTCGTACGCGAAGCCCCCCATGTGCAGGTTGCCCGGGGCCGGCCAGGCGCTCGCGCGGTCCACCAGGTTGACCACCCGGGCGCCCGACAGCACCACCTTGCCGCGCTGCGGATGCTCCCCGAGGAAGCGCAGCTCGGGCGTCTGCACCCGGCGCAGCGACAGCTCCTGGTCGTCGGTGAAGGCGAACCGGGCCCGCTCCAGGTCGACGGCGTCCCCGAACCGCCCGTCGTCCAGCCGCACCCCGCCCCGGCACTCGAAGCGCTGGACGCGCGTCCCGCGCGCGGGCGTCGTACCGCTCAGCGCCAGGCCGCCGACGCCGGCCGGGGTCAGGTACAGGGAGCGTTCCACGGTCAGCTGGGGCGCGTTCAGCGCGAACCGGGTGTACGGGTTGGCCAGCCGGGCCCCGCGCAGGCTCAGCGACACGCCGATCTTGGCGCTGCGCAGCCTCAGCTCGCCGTGCGACTCCAGCATCTCCGCCTGGAGGTCCTGGCCGACGGTCAGGCCGTCGGCGGAGATCGAGCGGCCGGTGCGGTCGCGGTAGACGATCGCCTGGTTGAGCAGCAGGTCCGTGCCGATGTGCGCGTCGGTGAGCCGGACGCCGTTGTGGAAGCGGCAGCGGGGCAGGTGCAGGTCGCCCTCCGTCTGGAGCCGGGCCGCCTCCAGCCGCGGCACCGAGCAGTCCACCATGCGCACGGTCGTCACCCGCGCCTCCGGCAGCAGCACGTCCCGCTCGAACCGGCAGCGCTTCAGCTCGACGTACGGCTCTACCGTGCCGCCCGCGAGGTCGAGCGTGCCGCTGATCTGCACGCCGACGAGCTTGAGCGAGGACACCCGGCCCGCGAGCGCGGGCGGCCCGTCCAACAGCAGCCAGGCCACGATCCGCGCCCGCACGCTGCGCGCCTCGCCCCAGGGATGCCCGCCGTGCGGATCGTCGACGACGGTGTCCCCGCTGCTCAGGTCGTACACACTGCCGTTGCGGAAGGCCTGCCACATGCCGGCCTCGGCGGCGGTCAGGTCGTCCGGCAGGTCCCCGGCGTGGAAGCCGGCCCCCTCCGTCACGCTGTTCGGTCCCTTCGCTCGCGCCCGGGTCTCGCCACCCGTTCATGCCCGTTGGGTGACGTCCCGAACGCCAACCGTGCTGTGCCTTCCGGGGGACACCCTCCAGGACCCCCTGAGCCTTCGAATCCGGCCACGTTCTGTATCAGCCATTGATACGTGCGGACGACGTCCGATGCCGGTCTGAGAGAATTGACGACGTGATCTCCCGAATCGATCTGCGCGGCGACGCCCTCCCCGAGGGCCCCGCCCTGCGCGACCTGCTGCCCCGAGCCGACTTCGACGTTCAGACCGCCCTCGAGAAGGTGCGTCCGATCTGCGAAGCCGTGCATCATCGGGGCGACGCGGCGCTGATCGACTTCGCCGAGAAGTTCGACGGGGTCAGGCTCGACCAGGTGCGGGTGCCCGCCGCGGCCCTCGCCCGCGCCCTGGAGGAACTCGACCCGGCCGTGCGCGCGGCCCTGGAGGAGTCCATCCGCCGCGCCCGTCTCGTCCACCGCGAGCAGCGCCGTACGACCCACACGACCCAGGTCGTGCCCGGCGGTTCCGTGACCGAGAAATGGGTTCCGGTCGAGCGCGTCGGGCTCTACGCTCCCGGCGGCCGGTCGGTCTACCCGTCCTCCGTGGTCATGAACGTCGTGCCCGCGCAGGAGGCCGGCGTCGAGTCCATCGCGCTCGCCTCGCCGGCGCAGGCCGAGTTCGGCGGGCTGCCGCACCCGACGATCCTCGCCGCCTGCGCGCTGCTCGGCGTCGACGAGGTCTACGCGGCCGGCGGCGCGACCGCGGTCGCGATGTTCGCGTACGGCACCGAGTCCTGCCCGCCCGCCACCATGGTCACCGGACCCGGCAACATCTGGGTCGCCGCCGCCAAGCGCTACTTCACCGGCAAGATCGGCATCGACGCCGAGGCCGGCCCCACCGAGATCGCGGTCCTCGCGGACGCCACGGCCGACCCGGTGCACGTCGCCTCCGACCTGATCAGCCAGGCCGAGCACGACCCGCTGGCCGCCGCCGTCCTGGTCACGGACTCCGTCGAGCTGGCGGACGCCGTCGAGAAGGAGCTCCAGCCGCAGGTCGCGGCCACCAGGCACATCGACGACCGGATCGTCCCGGCACTCAAGGGCAAGCAGTCCGCGATCGTGCTCGTCGACGGCGTCGACGAGGGCCTCCGGGTCGTCGACGCGTACGGCGCGGAACACCTGGAGATCCAGACGGCGGACGCGGCCGCCGTGGCCGACCGGGTGAGGAACGCCGGCGCGATCTTCATCGGACCGTGGGCGCCCGTCTCCCTCGGCGACTACGCGGCCGGGTCCAACCACGTCCTGCCCACGGGCGGCTGCGCCTGCCACTCCTCCGGCCTGTCCGTCCAGTCCTTCCTGCGCGGCATCCACATCGTCGACTACACGCGGGAGGCGCTGGCCGAGGTCGCGCACCACGTGGTGACGCTGGCGGAGGCGGAGGACCTGCCCGCGCACGGCGCGGCGATCAAGGCAAGGTTCGGGTGGAAGGTACCGACGAGCAAGTGAGCTTCGGAATCGACGATCTCCCCGTACGGGACGAGCTGCGCGGCAAGTCCCCCTACGGCGCGCCCCAGTTGGACGTCCCCGTACGGCTGAACACCAACGAGAACCCCTACCCGCTGCCCGAGCCGCTGGTCGAGCGGATCGCGGAGCGGGTGCGCGAGGCGGCCCGTCACCTCAACCGCTACCCGGACCGGGACGCCGTCGAGCTGCGCACCCGGCTCGCCGCGTACCTGACCGACACCTCCGGTCACGAGGTCGGCCCGGCCAACGTCTGGGCGGCGAACGGCTCCAACGAGGTCATCCAGCAGCTGCTGCAGACCTTCGGCGGGCCCGGCCGCAGCGCGATCGGCTTCGAGCCGTCGTACTCGATGCACGGGCTCATCGCGCGCGGCACCGGGACCGGCTGGATCTCCGGTCCCCGCCACGAGGACTTCACCATCGACCTGGCGGCTGCCGAGAAGGCGATCGCGGAACACCGGCCGGACGTCGTCTTCATCACCACCCCCAACAACCCCACCGGTACCGCCGTCCCGTCCGGGACCGTCATCGCGCTGTACGAGGCCGCGCAGGCGGCGAAGCCGTCCATGGTGATCGTGGACGAGGCGTACGTCGAGTTCAGTCACGGCGACTCGCTCCTGCCGCTGCTCGAAGGTCGGCCGAATCTCGTCGTCTCGCGGACGATGTCGAAGGCCTTCGGCGCGGCCGGCCTGCGCCTCGGCTACCTCGCCGCGCACCCGGCGGTCGTGGACGCCGTCCAGCTCGTCCGGCTGCCCTACCACCTCTCGGCCGTCACCCAGGCGACCGCGCTGGCCGCCCTGGAGCACACCGACACGCTGCTGAAGTACGTCGAGCAGCTGAAGGCCGAGCGGGACCGGCTGGTAACCGAGCTGCTCGCGGCCGGCTACGAGGTGACCGCCTCGGACGCCAACTTCGTGCAGTTCGGGCGCTTCACCGACGCCCACGCCGTCTGGCGGAAGATCCTCGACCGGGGCGTCCTGGTCCGGGACAACGGCGTGCCCGGCTGGCTGCGGGTCACCGCCGGCACCCCCGAAGAGAACGACGCGTTCCTCGACGCGGTCCGTGACATCAAGAAGGAGCAGGGTTCATGAACCGCGTGGGACGCGTGGAGCGAGTGACGAAAGAGACCTCGGTCCTCGTCGAGATCGATCTCGACGGGTCCGGCAAGGTCGACGTGTCGACGGGCGTCGGCTTCTACGACCACATGCTCGACCAGCTCGGCCGGCACGGTCTGTTCGACCTCACCGTGAAGACCGAGGGCGACCTGCACATCGACTCGCACCACACCATCGAGGACACCGCCCTCGCGCTGGGCGCCGCCTTCAAGCAGGCCCTCGGCGACAAGGTGGGCATCTACCGCTTCGGCAACTGCACGGTCCCGCTGGACGAGTCCCTCGCCCAGGTCACCGTCGACCTGTCCGGCCGCCCCTACCTCGTGCACACCGAGCCCGAGAACATGGCGCCGATGATCGGCGAGTACGACACCACGATGACCCGGCACATCCTGGAGTCCTTCGTCGCCCAGGCGCAGGTCGCGCTGCACGTGCACGTGCCCTACGGGCGCAACGCGCACCACATCGTGGAGTGCCAGTTCAAGGCGCTGGCGCGGGCGCTGCGGTACGCGTCCGAGCGCGACCCGCGCGCCGCCGGCATCCTGCCGTCCACGAAGGGCGCGCTGTGACCGGCCTGTCGACCGTCCTCATCGTCGTCGGCCTCTTCCTCGTCGGCGGCATCATCTCCTTCGTCAAGCAGGAGATGCCCAAGAGCCTGATCGTGCTGCTCTCGATCGGCGCCGCGATGTGTCTCGTCGCGGGCGTCATGCGGCTGGAGGTGTGGAATTGAACGCCGCTTCCAAGAAGGTAGTCGTCTTCGACTACGGCTTCGGCAACGTCCGTTCCGCCGAGCGTGCCCTGGCGCGCACCGGGGCCGACGTCGAGATCACCCGTGACTTCGACCGGGCCATGAACGCCGACGGCCTGCTGGTGCCGGGCGTCGGCGCCTTCGCCGCCTGCATGAAGGGCCTGCGCGACGCGCGCGGCGACTGGATCATCGACCGGAGGCTGTCCGGCGGCCGCCCGGTGATGGGCATCTGCGTCGGCATGCAGATCCTGTTCGCGCGGGGCATCGAGCACGGCGTGGAGACCGAGGGCCTCGACGAGTGGCCCGGCGCGGTCGAGCCGCTCCAGGCCGAGATCGTCCCCCACATGGGCTGGAACACCGTGGACGCCCCGGCCGACTCCGAGCTGTTCGCCGGCCTGGACGCGGACGCGCGCTTCTACTTCGTGCACTCCTACGCCGTCCACGACTGGTCCCTCGAAGTGCACAACCCGACCATGCACGCCCCCAGGGTGACCTGGTCGACGCACGGCAAGCCGTTCGTGGCCGCCGTGGAGAACGGCCCCCTGTGGGCCACGCAGTTCCACCCCGAGAAGTCCGGCGACGCCGGAGCCCAGCTCCTCACCAACTGGATCGGAACCCTGTGAGCAAGCTCGAACTCCTCCCCGCCGTCGACGTCCGCGACGGCCAGGCCGTCCGCCTCGTCCACGGCGAGTCCGGCACCGAGACCTCCTACGGCTCCCCCCTGGAGGCCGCCCTCGCCTGGCAGCGGGCCGGCGCCGAGTGGCTGCACCTGGTCGACCTGGACGCCGCGTTCGGCACCGGGAACAACCGGGACCTGATCGCCGAGGTCACCGGGGCGATGGACATCAAGGTGGAGCTGTCCGGCGGCATCCGCGACGACGACACCCTCGCCGCCGCCCTCGCCACCGGCTGCACCCGGGTCAACCTCGGCACGGCCGCCCTGGAGACCCCCGAGTGGGTCGCCGAGGTCATCGCCCGGCACGGCGACAGGATCGCCGTCGGCCTCGACGTCCGCGGCACCACCCTGCGCGGCCGCGGCTGGACCCGCGACGGCGGCGACCTCTACGAGACGCTGGAGCGCCTCGACAAGGAGGGCTGCGCGCGCTACGTGGTGACCGACATCGCCAAGGACGGCACCCTCCAGGGCCCGAACCTGGAACTGCTGAAGAACGTCTGCGCCGCGACGGACCGCCCGGTCGTGGCCTCCGGTGGCGTGTCGTCCCTCGACGACCTGCGGGCCATCGCCGAGCTGGTGCCCCTCGGTGTCGAGGGCGCCATCGTCGGGAAGGCGCTGTACGCGAAGGCGTTCACCCTGGAAGAGGCCTTGGAGGCTGTGTCGTCATGACGTCCGGAGCCGTACGGCGTGTGCAGAGCGGGAATCCCTGGGAAGAGACTTTCGGTTTCGCACGCGCCGTCGCGGCCGGCGACCGTGTGCTGGTGGCGGGCACGACGGCCTTCAAGGGCGACGTGCTGTACGGGGAGGGCGACCCGTACGAGCAGGCCAAGGTGGCCTTCACCAGCGCGCTCGAGGCGATCGCCGAGTTCGGGCTCGGGCCCGAGTCGGTGATCAGGACCCGGATGTACCTGGCGCATCCGCGGGACGTCGACGAGGTGGGCCGGGCCCACAAGGAGCTCTTCGACGCCGTGCGCCCGGCCGCGACCCTGCTGATCGTGGAGGGCTTCATCGACCCGCGCGTCCTGGTCTCAGTGGAATTGGAAGCATTCAGAGGAGCCGTGAAGTCATGACCCTGGCGGTCCGAGTCATCCCCTGCCTGGACGTGGACAACGGCCGGGTCGTCAAGGGCGTCAACTTCCAGAACCTGCGCGACGCCGGCGACCCCGTCGAGATGGCGAAGGTGTACGACGCCGAGGGCGCCGACGAACTGACGTTCCTGGACATCACCGCCTCGTCGGGCAACCGCGAGACGACGTACGACGTGGTGCGCCGCACCGCCGAGCAGGTGTTCATCCCGCTCACCGTCGGCGGCGGGGTGCGCACCCCCGAGGACGTGGACAAGCTGCTGCGGGCCGGCGCCGACAAGGTGGGCGTCAACACGGCGGCGATCGCCCGCCCGGAGCTGATCAGGGAGATCGCCGAGCGCTTCGGCAGCCAGGTGCTGGTGCTGTCGGTCGACGCCCGCCGCACCGAGTCCGGCTCCTTCGAGGTGACGACCCACGGCGGCCGCAAGGGCACCGGCATCGACGCCGTCGAGTGGGCGCACCGGGCCGCCGAGCTGGGCGCGGGCGAGATCCTGCTGAACTCGATGGACGCGGACGGCACCAAGGACGGCTACGACCTGGAGATGATCACCGCCGTCCGCAAGCACGTCACGGTCCCGGTGATCGCCTCCGGCGGGGCCGGCAGGCTCGCCGACTTCCCGCCGGCCGTCGACGCGGGCGCGGACGCCGTCCTGGCCGCCTCCGTCTTCCACTTCGGCGATCTCCGGATCGGCGAGGTGAAGCAGGCGCTGCGCGAGGCGGGGCACCCCGTGCGGTGACGCCTCGACGAGCCGAGGCGGACCTCGGTCGGCCGAAGGCAGGCCCCGGTCACCTCGGTGGCCGGGGCCCACTCATGGGCAGGCCGCGTCACCTCGGTCTCCACGGCCGCGTCACCTCGGTCTCCACCCTGGTCGGCTTCGGCGTCGCGCCGCTCACCTTCCCGGTGGTCGCTGGGCCGTCGCGGGCGGCGCACCGGGGTCGCTGGGCCGTCGCGGGTGGCACACCGGTCCGGATGCCGCCGGCCCCGCCGGGTGCGTGGTCCTTCGGCTGTCCGCGGGGGCTTGGTGCGCCGGGTGTTCCGGGATTGCGCCTCCGGGTGGTCCGCAGGCTACGCCGCGTGGTCCTTCGGCTGTCCGTAGGGGCTTGGTGCGCCGGGTGGTCCGGGGACTGCGCCTCCGGGTGGTCCGCAGGCCACGCCGCGTGGTCCTACGGCTGTCCGCAGGTGCCCGGGAACTCCGCCCCCGGCACGCCGCCCCCGGCACGCCGCCTCCGCCGCAGGGCATGCGCGCACCGCGGGGCGCGCCCCCGCCCGGTGCGCCCTCGTACGGCGTCCGCAGGGGCCGGCGGCGCAGGGTGGTGCGGTCCTCACCGGGTGCGCGGCGGTGTGCCCCGGCTCCTGAGGGGACCGCGCCCCGGGCCCCCTCAGGGCCAGGGCGCCTCGGCCGGCCCCCTCCGCCTCAGATCCCGAGCTGCTTGCTGCCGTGCAGCTTCTCGATCGCGTCCTCGTCGCCGGCCAGGTCGACCTTGGCGGCGCTCTGCCGGCCGTACAGGAGCAGCAGCAGCTCCGACGGCTCGCCGGTCGCCGTCACCACCGGGGTGCCGCGGTTGGCGACCACCGTGCGGCCGTCCGGGCGGCGCAGGACCAGGCCGGTCGGCGTGCCACGGCCCATCAGGCGGGCGGTGCGCTCCAGACGGGACCACAGGGCGTCCTGGAAGACCGGGTCCAGCTCGCGGGGCGTCCACTGCGCCTGGGCACGGCGGACGTCCTCGGTGTGGACGTAGAACTCGATCGTGTTCGACGCCTCGTCGATCTGCTTGAGCTGGAACGGCGAGAAACGCGGTGGACCGGTACGAATCAGCTGGATCAGCTCCTCGTACGGCTTGGCGGCGAACTCCTCCATCGCCTTGTCCAGGCGGGGCGCGAGCTGCTTGATCAGCAGCCCCCCGGCGGCGTCCGGCCGGCGCTCGCGCACCACCACGTGCGCGGCCAGGTCACGGGTCTGCCAGCCCTCGCAGAGGGTCGGGGCCTCCGGCCCCGCGGTTTCCAAGAGGTCGGCGAGCAGGAGCCGTTCACGCTTGGCGAAAGTCGACATGCAGTCAGCCTACGACCGCGTAGCAGGTCCGGACAGTGGACACCGGCCCGGCCCTGTCGGTCCCGCGCGGCACAATGGCAGGCATGACCAGCACGCCCCCGCCCGCCCGTCACGCTTCGCGCCGCAGTTCTCGATCCGGTCGCCTCGACCCGGAGATCGCCGCACGCCTCAAGCGCAGCCCCGACGGGCTCGTTCCCGCCATCGCCCAGCAGTACGACACCGGTGAGGTGCTCATGCTGGGCTGGATGGACGACGAGGCGCTGCACCGCACCCTCACGACCGGCCGCTGCACCTACTGGTCGCGCAGCCGCCGCGAGTACTGGGTCAAGGGCGACACCTCCGGTCACTTCCAGTGGGTGAGGTCCGTCGCCCTCGACTGCGACGCCGACACCGTGCTGGTCAAGGTCGACCAGGTCGGCGCCGCCTGCCACACCGGCGCCCGCACCTGCTTCGACACCGACGTGCTGCTCGAGGACGGCGGCAGCGGCGCCGATTCCGGCGCGCCCGCCACGGATCAGTAAGGTCAGCCGCCATGGACCTCGAGACGTTCCGCAAGCTCGCCACCGACCGCCGTGTCATCCCGGTCACCCGCAAGCTCCTCGCCGACGGCGACACCCCGGTCGCGCTCTACCGCAAGCTCGCCGCCGAGCGCCCCGGCACCTTCCTGCTGGAGTCGGCGGAGAACGGCCGCTCCTGGTCCCGCTACTCGTTCGTGGGCGTACGGTCGGCGGCCACGCTGACGGCACGCGACGGCCGGGCCCACTGGCTCGGCACCCCGCCCGTCGGCGTCCCCGTCGACGGCGACCCCCTCGCCGCCCTGCGCGCCACCATCGAGGCCCTGCACACCCCCCATCAGGAGGGCCTGCCGCCCTTCACCGGCGGCATGGTCGGCTATCTCGGCTACGACATCGTGCGCCGCCTGGAGAAGATCGGCCCCGGCGAGCGCGACGACCTCGGGCTGCCCGAGCTGACCATGCTCCTCACCAGCGACCTCGCCGTCATGGACCACTGGGAGGGCTCCGTCCTGCTGATCGCCAACGCGATCAACCACAACGACCTCGACACCGGCGTCGACGAGGCGTACGCGGACGCGGTCGCCCGCCTGGACGCCATGGAGGCGGACCTCTCACGCGCGGTGGCCCAGCCCCCCGCCGTCCTCCCGCCCTCCGAACTCCCCGAGTACACCGCGCTCTGGGGCGGCCCCGACTTCCAGGCGGCCGTCGAGGACATCAAGGAGCGCATCCGCGCGGGCGAGGCCTTCCAGGTCGTCCCCTCCCAGCGCTTCGAGACGCCGTGCACGGCGAGCGCGCTGGACGTCTACCGGGTCCTCAGGGCCACCAACCCGTCGCCGTACATGTACCTGTTCCGATTCGACGGCTTCGACGTCGTCGGCTCGTCCCCGGAGGCCCTGGTCAAGGTCGAGGACGGGCAGGCCATGGTGCATCCCATCGCCGGGACGCGGCACCGCGGGGCGACCCCGCAGGAGGACCAGGCCCTCGCCGACGAACTGCTCGCCGACCCCAAGGAGCGCGCCGAGCACCTCATGCTCGTCGACCTCGGCCGCAACGACCTGGGGCGGGTGTGCGAGCCCGGCTCGGTCGAGGTCGTCGACTTCATGTCGATCGAGCGGTACTCCCACGTCATGCACATCGTCTCGACGGTGACGGGCAGGGTCGCGCGGGGCCGCACCGCCTTCGACGTCCTCACCGCCTGCTTCCCGGCGGGCACCCTCTCCGGCGCCCCCAAGCCCCGCGCCATGCAGATCATCGACGAACTCGAGCCGTCCCGCCGCGGCCTGTACGGCGGCTGCGTCGGCTACCTCGACTTCGCCGGCGACTCCGACACCGCCATCGCCATCCGCACCGCCCTGCTGCGCGGCGGCACCGCCTACGTCCAGGCCGGCGCCGGTGTCGTCGCCGACTCCGACCCGGTCGCCGAGGACCAGGAGTGCCGCAACAAGGCGGCGGCCGTGCTGCGCGCGGTCCACACCGCCAACCGGCTGGGCACGTAGGGCGCTGACCCGGGAAACCCGGGAAAGTGGGGCGCTTCTCACGGAACCCCGGGTGCCGGTTCGCCCGGGGTTCAGGCGATAGTGGAGTACGTGACTGCTGCTCCCCACCCCCGTTCCGAAGCCGCCGACCCCGCCCGGTCCGGCCGCCGGAGCCTCGCCCTCGCCCTGCTGTGCGGTGCGCTGGGCGCGGCCGTGGCCCTGCTCTCGACCCGGCAGCGCTGGTCGGAGGGCACGGCGACGGTGGCCGGCGGCGCCTTCCCCCTGACCGCCAAGGGCAGTGACGTCACCGGCGTCCCCGCGGCGCTCGCCATAGTGGGCCTCGCCGCGCTCGTCGCCGTCTTCGCCGTCCGCAGGGCGGGCCGCCTCGCGGTCTCCGCCCTCCTCGCGCTCTCCGGCGCCGGCATCATCGCCGCCGCCCTGTTCGGCGCCTCCGACAGCTCCGCGCTCGACGAGAAGGCCGCCCAGGCCTCCGGCGACACCTCCGCCACCGTCGCCTCGCTCACCCACACCGCCTGGCCGTACGCCGCGGCCGTGGGCGGCGCCCTGATCCTCCTGGCCGGCCTGCTCGCCCTGCGCTACGGCCGCCTGTGGCCCGGCATGTCCGGCCGGTACGAGCGCGGCGGCACCCCCCAGCCCCGGCGCAGGCCCCGGCCCGTCGACCCCGACCGGCCCGAGGACATGTGGAAGGCCCTGGACCGGGGCGAGGACCCCACGGGCATGGATCCGGCCTGACGACGGTCACCGCCCGGTTCCCGAGGTGATCGTCCGTCTCCCGATGTGGTGAATCAGACGTCGACGGGAACCGACCCCCGCACACGGCAGGCGCGCGCGTACGGGACAATGGTCGACGAGCCTCCGGCTCGGACACGTACAGCACGTACGAAACGTAGACAGCAACGAGGAGCAAGTCATGGCGGGCAGCAGCCACGGACACACCCCGGCCGCCTGGACCGGTGTCACCATCGCCTTCATCGGTTTCTGCGTCTCGGGCGCGTTCATGGTCATGGCCGAGCCGCTCGGCTTCTGGGCCGGCATGGTGATCGTGGTCCTCGGCGGCGTCGTCGGCATGATCATGCGGTCCATGGGCCTGGGCCAGCCGAAGACCGTCCACCCGGTGCACCAGGTGACGGCCACGCGCGAGCCGGCGAGCGTCGAGGGCTGAGACCCCGCACGACTTCGTGAGGGGCGGCCGGTGACCGACCGGCCGCCCCTCACGCGCGCGCGGAGGCCCGCGCGGGGCACAATGCGAGACGTGAACCCCGACCGCCAGAGCGTGCCACCGCCCGCCCCGGGAACCGTCCTGGGACGGCTCGCCGTGCCCGCCGGGATCCTCGCGGCCGTCGCCGGGGCCTTCGTCTACGTCGGGGCCGTCGACCCCAACGAACCCGGCCACTACCCGGTCTGCCCGCTCCTGAGCTACACCGGGGTCTACTGCCCCGGCTGCGGCGGACTGCGCAGCGCGCACGCCTTCGCGCACGGGGACTTCGCGACCGCCTTGCAGGCCAACGCGCCGGCCGTCCTCGCCTACCTGGGCTTCGCCGTGCTGTGGACCGTCTGGGTGGTCCGCGCGGCCCGCGGGCGCCCGGCGCGCCTCGACCCGCGGCCGGTGCACCTGTGGTCGCTGGGTGTGTTGCTGCTGGTCTTCACGGTTGTCCGGAACCTGCCGTTCGGTGGCTGGCTTCATCCTTGATCGGCGGATGAACGTCCAGGTAGTGGGACCGGCGTCAACCGGATGCGAGGCCTTCGGCTTCCTCCGGATACCATCGCAAGTGACCACCGCTTCTCACTGGTCGCTGGAACTGTCAACCGTCTGGAAGGGGGCCGCTCGCGTGAGTGTGCTCGACGAGATCATCGACGGAGTCCGTGCCGACCTCGCGGAGCGGCAGGCGCGCGTCAGCCTCGACGAGCTCAAGGAGCGCGCGGCGAAGGCCCCCGCCGCCAAGGACGGGGTCGCCGCGCTGCGGGGCGACGGCGTCAAGGTGATCTGCGAGGTCAAGCGCTCCAGCCCCTCCAAGGGCGCGCTGGCCGCGATCGCCGACCCGGCCGGGCTGGCCGCGGACTACGAGGCGGGCGGCGCCGCCGTCATCTCCGTCCTCACCGAACAGCGCCGCTTCGGCGGCTCCCTCGCCGACCTCGAGGCGGTCCGCGCGCGCGTGGACATCCCCGTCCTGCGCAAGGACTTCATCGTCACCTCGTACCAGTTGTGGGAGGCCCGCGCGTACGGCGCCGACCTCGCGCTGCTGATCGTGGCCGCCCTCGACCAGCCGGCCCTGGAGTCGCTGATCGAGCGTGCCGTGTCCATCGGTCTCACCCCGCTCGTCGAGGTGCACGACGAGGACGAGGTCGAGCGCGCGGTGGACGCGGGCGCGAAGGTGATCGGCGTCAACGCGCGCAACCTGAAGACGCTGGAGGTCGACCGGGGCACCTTCGAGCGGATCGCCCCCGAGATCCCCGACCGCATCGTCAAGGTCGCCGAGTCCGGCGTCCGCGGCCCGCACGACCTGATCGCGTACGCCAACGCCGGCGCCGACGCCGTACTCGTCGGCGAGTCCCTGGTGACGGGCCGCGACCCGAAGACCGCGGTCGCCGACCTGGTGGCGGCCGGGGAACATCCGGCACTGCGGCACGGCCGGGGCTGATCTCCGGATAGGCTTGGTCCCGATGACGCTTCCGATCACCCTGACGGCCACGGACCGGTATGCCCGCCTCGCGCGCGGCTGCCGCCCCCGTGGCTGCCGCGCGCCCGCACGCCGGGTGCACGGCCGACGGGTGCGGTACGTCATCGGAGACGAGCCCGGGCAGGTGAACGGCCGTCGATGGTGCGCCCCTGAAAGGGGCGCGGGGAACGGCGCGAGCAGCCACAGTCGGCCGTCGGCCCACTGACCACCCCCGCCCCACGGCGACAGGTGTCCACACACTCACCGTCTCACCGTGAGGTTTCCGCATGCCCAGCGAGTTCTTCATCCCCGACCCCGAGGGTCAGGTCCCCAGCGCCGAGGGCTATTTCGGCGCGTTCGGCGGCAAGTTCATCCCGGAGGCGCTCGTCGCCGCCGTGGACGAGGTCGCCGTCGAGTACGACAAGGCGAAGCACGACCCCGAGTTCGCGCGCGAACTCGACGACCTGCTCGTCCACTACACCGGCCGGCCCAGCGCCCTCACCGAGGTGCCCCGGTTCGCCGAACACGCCGGTGGCGCCCGGGTGTTCCTCAAGCGCGAGGACCTCAACCACACCGGCTCCCACAAGATCAACAACGTGCTCGGCCAGGCCCTGCTCACCAAGCGCATGGGCAAGACCCGGGTCATCGCCGAGACCGGCGCCGGCCAGCACGGCGTGGCCACCGCCACCGCCTGCGCCCTGTTCGGCCTCGAGTGCACCATCTACATGGGCGAGATCGACACCCGGCGGCAGGCCCTCAACGTGGCCCGCATGCGCATGCTCGGCGCCGAGGTCGTCGCCGTGAAGTCCGGCAGCCGCACGCTGAAGGACGCCATCAACGAGGCCTTCCGCGACTGGGTCGCCAACGTCGACCACACCCACTACCTGTTCGGCACGGTCGCGGGGCCCCACCCCTTCCCGGCGATGGTCCGCGACTTCCACCGCGTCATCGGCGTCGAGGCCCGCCGCCAGCTCCTGGAGCGCGCCGGACGGCTGCCCGACGCGGCCGTCGCCTGCGTCGGCGGCGGCTCCAACGCCATCGGCCTCTTCCACGCCTTCATCCCCGATGAGAGCGTCCGCCTCATCGGCTGCGAGCCGGCCGGCCACGGCGTCGAGACGGGCGAGCACGCGGCCACCCTCACCGCCGGCGAGCCAGGCATCCTGCACGGTTCGCGCTCGTACGTCCTCCAGGACGACGAGGGGCAGATCACCGAGCCGTACTCCATCTCGGCCGGCCTGGACTACCCGGGCATCGGTCCGGAGCACTCCTACCTCAAGGACTCCGGCCGCGGTGAGTACCGCGCGGTCACCGACGACGCGGCCATGCGGGCACTGCGCCTGCTGTCGCGCACCGAGGGCATCATCCCGGCCATCGAGTCCGCCCACGCGCTGGCCGGCGCCCTGGAGGTCGGCAAGGAGCTGGGCAAGGACGGTCTGATCGTGGTCAACCTGTCCGGCCGCGGCGACAAGGACATGGACACGGCCGCCCGCTACTTCGGCCTGTACGACACCGATGCCAGCGTGGCCGCGGACGCGGACACGGAGACCGCCGAGATCGAGGGGGACGCCAAGTGAGCGGGAACGTGCAGCTGTTGTCGGACACCCTCGACGCCGCCCGGACCGAGGGACGCTCCGCCCTCATCGCCTACCTCCCGGCCGGGTTCCCGACCGTCGACGGCGGCATCGAGGCCGTCAAGGCCGTGCTGGACGGCGGCGCCGACGTCGTCGAGGTGGGCCTGCCGCACAGCGACCCCGTCCTCGACGGCCCGGTCATCCAGACCGCCGACGACATCGCCCTGCGCGGCGGCGTGCGGATCGCCGACGTCATGCGCACGGTCCGGGAGGCCCACGCGGCCACCGGGAAGCCGGTGCTCGTGATGACGTACTGGAACCCCATCGACCGCTACGGCGTCGAGCGGTTCACGGCCGAGCTCGCGGAGGCGGGCGGGGCCGGGGCGATCCTGCCCGACCTGCCGGTGCAGGAGTCGGCGCTGTGGCGGGAGCACGCCGAGAAGCACGGCCTGGCGACGGTCTTCGTGGTGGCGCCCAGCAGCAAGGACGAGCGGCTCGCGCAGATCACCGCGGCGGGCAGCGGTTTCGTCTACGCCGCCTCGCTGATGGGCGTCACCGGCACCCGTGAGTCGGTGGGCGCGCAGGCCCAGGACCTGGTCGAGCGCACCCGGGCCACCGGTACCGGCCTGCCCGTCTGCGTCGGCCTCGGTGTCTCCAACGCCGAACAGGCCGCCGAGGTCGCCGGCTTCGCGGACGGCGTGATCGTCGGCTCCGCCTTCGTCAAGCGGATGCTGGACGCGCCGGACCACGCGGCGGGCGTCGAGGCCGTGCGCGCGCTCGCGGGCGAGCTGGCGAAGGGTGTGCGCGGGCAGGCGTAGCCGCCCCGCGTAACGGGAAGAATCGGTCACTCTAACGAGTGGACCTGGGACCGGGGAGGCGCGCTGCGCCTCCCCGGTTCGTTCTGGGGGTGTGAGCGAGAAAAATCGTCAAGGAAAGCGCACCGCCAGGGAGCGGCTGGCGGCCGAGCGCGAGAAGCACGATGCCGCGGAGCGGCGGCGCCGGACGCTGATCGTCGGAGCGAGCGTCGTGTGCGTGCTGGGTCTGGCGGCGGTCATCGGTGTCGTCGCGGCGAACGTCGGCAAGGACGCCGGCAGCGACAGCGCGGGCCCGGTCGTGGCGCCCTCCGGCGCGCAGGGCAAGGACGCCCTCGTCATCCCGGCCGGCCAGGACGGCGCCAAGTCGACGCTCACGGTGTGGGAGGACTTCCGCTGCCCGGCCTGCAAGACCTTCGAGGACGCCTACCGCTCGACGATCCACGAGCTGACCGACGCCGGGAAGCTGAAGGTGGAGTACCACCTGGCCACCATCATCGACGGCAACATGGGCGGCACCGGCTCCCGCAACGCGGCCAACGCGGCGGCCTGCGCCCAGGACGTCGGCAAGTTCCCCGCGTACCACGACGTGCTGTACCAGAACCAGCCCCCCGAGACCGACGATGCCTTCGCGAAGAACAGCAGACTCCTGGAGCTGGCCGGCAAGGTCGAGGGCCTCGACACGCCCGCCTTCCGCACCTGTGTCGAGAAGGGCACGCACAACAGCTGGGTCGCCAAGTCCAACGAGGCCTTCCAGAAGGGCGGCTTCACCGGCACGCCGACCGTGCTCTTCAACGGCAAGAACATCTACCAGGACCGGACGATGACGCCGGCGAAGCTCAAGCAGATGGTGGAGGAAGCCGACCAGGGGTGAGCCATCTTCTCCCCGGCCCGTTATGGAGCCGTAGCCGGGCTGCCTGCCGTGGGCCCGGTGCGGCAGGGTAGCGTCGACCTTGCCATGGAACTTGCCTACATTCCCAGCCCGTCGCGCGGGGTGCTGTACGTCGGCCCCATTCCGCTGCGCGGCTACGCGTTCTGCATCATCATCGGCGTCTTCGTCGCGGTCTGGCTCGGCAACAGGCGCTGGATCGCCCGGGGCGGGCGGGCCGGCACGGTGGCCGACATCGCGGTCTGGGCCGTGCCCTTCGGCCTGATCGGCGGCCGCCTCTACCACGTGATCACGGACTACGAGCTGTACTTCAGCGAGGGCCGTGACTGGGTGGACGCCTTCAAGATCTGGGAGGGCGGCCTCGGCATCTGGGGCGCGATCGCGCTCGGCGCGCTGGGCGCGTGGATCGGCTGCCGCCGCCGCGGCATCCCGATGCCCGCTTACGCCGACGCCGTCGCGCCCGGCATCGCCCTCGCCCAGGCGATCGGCCGCTGGGGCAACTGGTTCAACCAGGAGCTGTACGGCAAGGAGACCGACGTCCCCTGGGCCCTGCACATCACGTCCTCGGCGGACGGCCGGGTGCCGGGCTACTACCACCCGACCTTCCTGTACGAGTCCCTGTGGTGCATCGGCGTCGCACTGCTGGTGATCTGGGCCGACCGCCGCTTCAAGCTGGGCCATGGCCGGGCGTTCGCCCTGTACGTCGCCGCGTACTGCGCGGGGCGCTTCTGGACCGAGTACCTGCGCGTCGACGAGGCCCACCACATCCTGGGCCTGCGGCTGAACAACTGGACCGCGCTCCTCGTGTTCCTGCTCGCGACCGCCTACTTCGTGGTGTCGGCGAAGAAGCGTCCGGGACGGGAAGCGGTCGTCGAGCCGGACGCGCGGGCGGATGCCTCCGGCGATGCGGCAGCGGCCGACGGTGAGAGCACGCCGGAGGACGCCAAGGACAAGGACAAGGACGAGGCGGAGGACGGGGCCAAGTCCTCGGAGACGAAGGCGGACGCCGAGGAAGACGCCGGCGCAGATGCCAAGGACGGCGTGAAGGCCAAGGACGGCGTGAAGGCCGAGGGCGAGGCCGAAGCCGAGTCCGAGTCGGCGGGCAACAAGAGCTGACGACTGCTCGTACGACGACGAGGGCGCCCGGGGTCTCCCGGGCGCCCTCGTCGTGTGCGGGCGGCGGAGCGCGCGGCGCTGGAGTGGCCGGTCAGCACACCTGAATCCTGCGGGCCAGTGACAGGGTCCGTTGGGCCGTCGCCACCACCGCCGCGTCGATGAAGCGGCCGTCGGGGAGGGCCTGGGCGCCCTGTTCGGTGGCCGCCGCCTTGACGATCGTCTCCGCCTCCTCCAGCTCGCGCTGCGTGGGCAGGTAGGCCCGTTCGATGATCGGGAGCTGGCGGGGGTGGATGGCGGCGCGGCCCAGGAAACCGAGGGTGCGGCCGTGGGCGCAGGAGGCCGCCAGGCCCTCCAGGTCGCGGGTGTCGGGGTGGACGGACTGGGGTGGCGGCGGCAGGCCCGCCGCCCGTGCGGCGACGATCACCCGGGAGCGGGACCAGTCGAGGCCCGCGTCCTCCCGGATGCCCAGATCGGCACGGAGATCCGCCTCGCCCAGGGAGATGCCGCGGAGGGAGGGGTGGGCGCCGGCGATGGCGAAGGCGTGTTCGACGCCGAGGGCCGTTTCCAGGAGGGCGTAGAGCGGGCCCCGGGCCTTCTCCGCGATGCCGGTGATCTGGGCGGGTGACGTCACCTTCGGGAGACGGAGGCCGGACACGCCGGGGAGTTCCGCGACGGCCTGGAGGTCGGCGGCGGCGAGAGGGCCGTCCAGGGCGTTGATCCGGACGTGCACCGGGACCGGCCGGCCCTCGGAGAGCAGGTCGGCGGTGGCCGCGCGGGCGTACTCCTTGCGGTCGGGGGCGACCGCGTCCTCCAGGTCGATCACGACGACGTCCGCTCCGCAGGAGAGGGCCTTGGCGACCACGTGAGGGCGGTCGCCGGGGACGTACAGCCAGGTCAGCGGGAAGGTCACAGGGCGCCCTCCGCGCGCAGGGCGGCCAGGTCGGCGGGGGTCAGGCCCAGTTCGGTGAGGACCGCCTCGGTGTCCGCGCCGTGCGGGCGGCCGGCCCAGCGGATCGCGCCGGGGGTCGAGGAGAGGCGGAAGAGGACGTTCTGCATGCGGATCGGGCCCAGTTCGGGGTCGTCGACGGTGGTGACCGTGTCGAGGGCCTGGTACTGGGGGTCCGTCATCACGTCCCGGACGTCCTGGACCGGGGCGACGGCCGCCTCCGCCTTCTCGAAGGCGGCGAGGACGTCGGTGCGGGTGTGGCCGGCGATCCACCGGCCGACCGCCTCGTCGAGGACGTCGGCGTGGGCGGCCCGTTCGGCGCCCGTCGCGAACCACGGCTCGTCGATCAGGTCGGGGCGGCCGACCAGCCGCATGACGCGCTCCGCCACCGACTGGGCCGACGTCGACACGGCGACCCAACTGCCGTCCGCCGTGCGGTAGGTGTTGCGCGGGGCGTTGTTGGCGGACCGGTTGCCGGTGCGCTCCTGGACGTAGCCCAGCTGGTCGTACCAGAGGGGCTGGGGGCCCAGCACGGTCAGGATGGGCTCGATGATCGCCATGTCGACGACCTGGCCCTCGCCCGTGCGGTCGCGGGCGGCGAGGGCCGTCATGACCGCGTACGCCGTGGCCAGGCCCGCGATGGAGTCGGCGAGGCCGAACGGCGGGAGCGTCGGAGGCGCGTCCGGTGCGCCGGTGATCGCGGCGAAGCCGCTCATCGCCTCGGCGAGGGTGCCGAAGCCGGGGCGGTGGGCGTAGGGGCCGAACTGGCCGAAGGCGGTGACGCGGGTGAGGACCAGGCGCGGGTTGGCCGCCGACAGTTCCTCCCAGCCGATGTCCCACTTCTCCAGGGTGCCGGGGCGGAAGTTCTCGATGATCACGTCGGCGGTGGCGGCGAGGCGCAGGAGCGTGGCCCGGCCGCCGGGCCGGGAGAGGTTCAGGGTGATCGTGCGCTTGTTGCGGGCGAGGATCTTCCACCACAGGCCCACGCCGTCCTTGGACGGGCCGTGGCCGCGGGACGGGTCCGGCCGCTCCGGGTGCTCGACCTTGATGACCTCCGCGCCGAAGTCACCGAGCATCGTGGCGGCGAGGGGGCCGGCGAAGAGGGTGGCCAGGTCGAGGACGCGCAGGCCGTGCAGCGGGGCGTGGGCCGGGCCGGTCGTCTCCGCAGTCGCAGTCGCAGTCGCAGTCGTGGTCGTGGTCGTTTCGGTCATGACGCGTACTGCTTGTCGATCTCGGAGCGGTACGGCATCGACGCCGACGCGCCGGGCCGCTGGACCGACAGCGCGGCGGCCGCGGCGGCCCAGGCCAGTGCCTCCCGTACGGGACGTTCCTCGCCGAGGGCCACCGCGAGGGCGCCGACGAAGGTGTCGCCCGCGCCGGTCGAGTCGACGGCGGTGACGTGCGGGGCGGGGACGGTCAGCGGTTCGGTGCCGCGGGCCGCGTACAGGCTGCCGGCCGCGCCGAGGGTGACGACGACCTCCGGGACGCTGTCGAGGAGGGCGAGGGCGGCCTCGCGCGGGTCGGTACGGCCGGTGAGTGTGGCGGCCTCGTGCTCGTTGGGGACCAACAGGTCGGTGGCGTCGAGCAGTTCGGCTGGCAGGGGCTGGGCGGGGGCGGGGGTGAGGACGGTCCGGACGCCGTGGGCGCGGGCGGCCCGGGCACCCGCGACGACCGCCGGCAGGGGGATCTCCAGCTGGAGCAGCAGCGCGTCGGCGGAGGCGATGAGGCCTTCGTCACCGGGGACGAGGTGGTCGACGGTGCCGTTCGCGCCGGGGACGACGACGATCGCGTTGCCGCCCTCGGCGTCCACCACGATGTGGGCGGTGCCGGAGGGGGACTCGACGGTGCGCAGGTGGTCGGTGTTGACTCCCGAGTGTTCCAGGGTGGAACGCAGGCGGGTGCCGAAGGAGTCGTTGCCCACCGCGCCGATCAGCGAGACGGTGGCGCCCGCGTGGGCCGCGGCGATCGCCTGGTTGGCGCCCTTGCCGCCGGGGATCGTACGGAACTCCCGTCCCGTCACGGTCTCCCCGCGCTGCGGGGCCTTCTCGACGTAGGCGACGAGGTCCATGTTCGTGCTGCCGAGCACGACGATGTCGGTCATGGGCGCGATGCCTCCCGGTGGGTCAGGCGGGCGAGGGTGTCGAAGCCGCTGCCGTCGAGGTCGGCGACGGAGGTGGCGAGGCGGTTCTTGAGGGGGGCCGTCCAGCGGTCGGGGAGGGCGGCGGGGTCGCCGGCCAGGAGGGCGGCGATGCTGCCGGCGGTGGCGCCGTTGGAGTCGGTGTCCCAACCCCCGGACACGGCACGGCAGATGGAGCCGGTGAAGTCGCCGTCGGCGTGGGTGAGGGCGGCGGCGATGAGCGCCGTGTTGGGGATCGCGTGCACCCAGTGGTGGGTCGCTCCGTGGGTGGCGTGGAGGGCGTCCACGACGGTGTCGAAGTCCTCGTGGGACTGCGCGAGCCGGATGGCGTGGGTGAGCGCCCGGGCCAGGCGGGAGCGGGGCGGGACGACCGTGAGGCCGGTGCGGAGGCAGGCGTGGACGTCGTGGCCGCCGGTGGCCGCGGTGGCGATGGTGGCCGCCGTGAACATCGCCGCGTAGACGCCGTTGGCGGTGTGGGTGAGGGTGGCGTCGCGGTGGGCCTGCTCCGCGGCGGCGGCCGGGTCGCCGGGGTGGGTCCAGCCGTGGACGTCGGCGCGGATGAGGGCGCCGATCCATTCGCGGAAGGGGTTGCGGTGGCGGGCGGTGTGCGGGGGGTCGATGCCGGAGAGGAGGTTGCGGTAGGCGATGCGCTCGGCGGTGAAGGTGCGGCCCGCCGGGAGTTCGTCCAGCCAGAGCCGGGCCACGTCGCAGGTGGTGAAGTTCCTGCCGTGGCGTCGGAGCAGGAGGAGGTTGAGGAGCGGGTAGTTGAGGTCGTCGTCCTCGGGCATGCCGTCGATGTTCTCGGCGAGGGAGGTCCCGGCCGAGCGGCGGTTCCACGGGTACGCCGTGAGGACGTCCGGGGGGACTCCCCGTGCGGTGAAGTAGGTGGTGAGGGGCCAGTTGCCGGCCGACTCGGCCAGGGTGCGGATGCCGTCCAACGGGAGTTTCTCCACGGGCTTTCCCAGGAGGCAGCCGACCGCTCGGCCCAGCCAGGCGGCTTCCAGGGCGGCCGGGGCGGGCGCGTTCCGGCGGCCACCTGGCTGCCCCGGCCAGTCGGGGCACCGTGACCTGATCCTCTCCAGGTCCGTCGGTTCGTCCTCCGCCAAACTGCTCGGCAGATCCGCCAGTTCGTCCAGCAGGTCCTCCGCCAGGAGCCGGAGGTAGCGGGAGGCGCGCTCGGGCGAGGCGCCCGCTCTCTCGGGGGCCTCCCAGCCGCCGGCCGCCTTCCAGCGGGACGCGATCGCCGACGGTTCGCGGCCGTCCTGGGCCGCCTGGCGCAACTCGTGGCCGAGGAGGTCCTCCGGCTGGACCCAGGTCAGTCGGAGCATCCGTCACCTCCCAGCCCGGTGAACGCCTGCTCGTGGGCCCTGCGGCGGCGGAGGTCCTGCTCGAAGATCTCCCGGGCCACCTCGGTGAGCGTGCGCGCCGGTGCCCACAGGTCCAGGCGGCTGGCCTCCGCCACCCGCTTCGACCACTCCTCGGGGACGGGGGAGCCGAGCGCGCCGGCCAGTGCGCCGGCCATCGTCGCGATCGAGTCGCAGTCACGGCCGTAGTTCACCGCGCCCAGGACGCAGTGGCGGTAGTCGCCGTCGGCGACCAGCAACATGCCGAGGGCCACGGGGAGTTCCTCGATGGCGTGCAGGCGGGAGGGGCGGCGGGCGGCGAGGGACGGCTGCCGGTAGTCGGGGCCCACCGTGTCGTAGGGGGCGACCGCCTCGCGGAGCGGCGTCAGGGCCGACTCGAAGTCCGTGTGGCGGGCCGCCACGTCGCGGACCTTCTCGATCGCGGTGCGGGTGCCGTCCTTGGCGAGGGCCAGACAGGCCGTGACCACCGAGTCCGCCGTCGCCCCGGGGGTGCAGGCGGCCGCCACCGCCGCCGCGAAGACGCCCGCCGCCTCACGGCCGTACGACGACTGGTGGGCGCCCGCGAGGTCGATCGCCTCGGCGTAGGCGGCCGGCGGGTTGGCCGCGTTGACCAGGCCCACCGGGGCCATGTACATCGCCGCACCGCAGTTGACGATGTTGCCGACGCCGGCCTCGCGGGGGTCGACATGGCCGTAGTGGAGCCGTGTCACCAGCCATTTCTCCGCCAGGAAGAGGCGGTGCAGGGGGAGCGCCTCGGCCTCCAGCTCGGGGATCCAGCGCGGGGTGGTCATCAGGTCGGGGACCAGGTGGTCGGCGAGCGCGTACGCGTCCAGGTGGTCGCGGACCGTGGCGTAGACCCTGACCAGCGCGTGGGTCATCAAGGTGTCGTCGGTGACGTGGCCGTCGCCCTTGTGGTACGGCGCGATGGGGCGGGCGGTGCGCCAGGCGTCGCCGTTCCAGGGGCCGACGATGCCGTGGACGCGGCCGCCGTGGCGCTGGAGGATCTGGTCGGGGGAGTAGCCCTCGACGGGGCCGCCGAGGGCGTCGCCGACGGCCGCGCCGACCAGGGCGGCGGTGATGCGTTCCTCGAGGCTTCCTGCGGTTCCGTTGGTTCCGCCGGTTCCGTCCGCTCTGGATCCTGCGGGTCCTCCGGCTCCTCCGGTGTCCCCTGTTCCGCCGGGCCCTCCGCGACGTTCTTCTGTTTTGCGCGTCATGACCGAATCATCCTCCTGGTGGGGCCGGGTGTGTGGCTTCCAGGAGTTCGGCGAGTTCCACCAGGTCGGTGCCGGTGAGGCGGGGGAGGACGCAGCCGGAGAGGGTGCGGCAGGTGTCGCGCCAGGTGGCCGGGATCGCGTCGCCGCCGCCCAGCGCGCCGGTCAGGGCGCCGGCGAGGGCGGGGGCGGAGTCCGCCACCCGGGACAGACAGGCCGCCGCCGGTACGGCCTCGGCGACGCGGCCGCCGGACGCCAGGGCGAGGGCCAGCGCGACCGGGACCGTCTCGGCGGCGGCGATGCCGTAGCTGTAGACGTGGTCGACGATCTGGTGTTCCAGGAGCGGGACCAGGGCGAAGGCGCTCTCGGCGTCGCGGGCGAGTTTCAGGGCGTGGCGGGCGTTGCGGCCGATCTCCGTCTCTTCGGGCAGTTCGGCGAGGGCCGCCGCCACGCAGCTCTGGGCGTCCGCGCCGGCGAGGGCCAGCGCCAGTGCCGCCGCCATCGCCCGGGCGCCGTGCACGCCGTCGCCGTCCTGGGTGTAGCGGGCGTCGAACTCGGCGAGTTCGGCGGCGCGTCCGGGGTCGCCGGGGTGGGCCACGGCGAGCACGCAGGCGCGTACGCAGGCCGCGTCGTCGAAGTAGTGCGGGTTGTCGTGGCCGGTGGCGGGCGGGCGCAGGCCGGTGGCGAGGTTGCCGAGGCCGGCGCGGACGGAGATGCGGGCACGCAGGGGCAGTACGGCCGACTCGACCTCGGGGGCGCGGTCGGCTGCCGCCGCGACCTCGCCGGCGATCGCGTTCCAGGTGAGGTCGATGGCGGCGCGGGTACGGCGGTCGCGGCTCAGGTCGGCCAGCGCGCTGTCGTCGCCGGCGCGCAGGACGGCCTCCGCGGCGAAGGCCGCCCATTCGGCGTCGTCGGAGGGGCCGAGGCGGAGGGGTTCGGGGGGCTGGTTGAGGGCGATGGGGACGGGGAGGGTGGTGGTCGCGTTCTGTTCGGCGAAGGTGTCCAGTTCGCGGGTGAGGCGGCGGGTCCAGTCCGGCATACGGGCGGCGCGGTGGCGGGCGGCGGGCCAGCCGGCGGCGTCGCCTGCGGCCAGGCCGAGCAGGAGGCCTTCGGTGCGGCGGGGGTGTGGGCGGGGGTGGGGTGCGGCGGCGGCCCACCCGTCCGCCTCCGACCCGTCCGCCTCCGGTCCGCCCACCCCCATTGCGAGCACCGCGACCAACGACGCGTCCGCCTCCGGCCCGTCCACCGCGACCACCGCAACCGGCGAACCCTTCGCCTCCGGCCCCTTCGCCTCCGGCCCCTTCGTCTCCGGTCTCTCGCTCTCCGGTCCCTCCGTCTCCGGCTCGTCCCGTTCCGGTGTGGGCGGCGGGTCGGTCACGCCCATCGTCATTCCGTCCTCCCACGGTCCGGGCGGTCTCATGGGCGGACCTCCGTGGCGGGTCGGGTGGGGGTCTCGCCCCGTGCCGGTAGCTCCTCCGGTACGGAGCCCCCCGGTCTCCACCTCCCGTCCTGCCCGGGTGTCAGCAGTTCCGCCACGTCCAGGACGTGGTGGCCCGCCATCGACGGCAGGCAGCTGCCACGGGCCGGGCCGATGGCCCGAGCCCACTCGGCCGGGATGGCCGACTCGCCCTGTGTCGCGCCGGACAGGGCGCCGGCCACCGCCGCCGTGGTGTCGGCGTCGCGGCCCATGTTCACGGCGGTGAGGACGGCCCGGGTGAAGTCGCCGTCGGCCGCCGCGTACGCGCCGAAGGCGAGGGCGACCGCCTCGGGGGCCAGGTCGGTCCACGGGTAGCCGCCGATCACGACGGCCGAGCGGACCGCGCGTTCACCGCGGTGGGCCACCGCCACCGCGCGGCGCAGGGAGCGGGCCGTCCAGGAGTCGTCGGGGACGACGGCGAGCGCCGAGGCCACCACCGCGACCGTGGGTGCGCCCGCCATCGCCGCCGCCACGCCCGCCGCGACCGCCTGGCCGCCGTAGATGCCCTCCCCGTCGTGGCTGACCGAGCCGTCGATGGCGACCAGGCGGGCCGCCTCGGCGGGGCGGCCGGCGGCGAAGACGCCGAAGGGGGCCGCGCGCATGGCGAGGCCGTCGCTCCAGGCGTGCCGGTGCTGGGCGGAGATGGGGGCGGCCAGGCCCCGGCGGAGGTTCTCCAGTGTGCCGCGCTCGCTGAAGCCCGCCCCGCGGAAGGGGCCCTCGGCGCGGTCGGCGATCCACTCGTGCCAGGCCGCTTCCACGTGGGCGGGGGTGAGCGCGGAGCCGTGGCGGGCCAGCAACAGGCCCGAGAAGATCGCGTACTCGGTGTCGTCCGTGCCGGCCGGCTTCTCGGTGACGTAGCCCGTGATGCGGCCCCAACGGGCCCGGATCTCCGAGGGCTTCATGTTCTCGGCCGGTGCTCCGAGGGCGTCTCCCACGGCGAGGCCGAGCAGTGCGCCGCGGGCCCGTTCGCGGAGTTCGGCGGCGTCCCCCGGCGCCTGGACCGAGGGGATGCAGGCGATCAATGCCATACGGGGCCTCTCCTCCGGGGGTTCCGCACGGGCGCGGAGCCCTTTGCGGATGTGTCCCACCGTCGGCGGTTGACCTGAGCCTGGGAGGCGTCATGTCACCCGGTCGACATCTGTGCGGCCTGGCGATCGTATGAGCGAAAGCGGAGGAAGTCGCAGGTTAGAGCAGGCTTTCCTTGCTGGTGGCGGGGAATGCGGGGGCGTACCGTGAGTGTTGTCGAAAAGTAGAACCAGTCCAGACTTAGCTTTGCCTTAGCTTTTCTGCCTTACCTTTCTGGGGGACTTCATGGCCATCATCGAGACCGAGGCCGCGCTGCACGAGGCGCACCGCGACAACCACACGCACCGGGATGTGAACGGCGGCTGGCTGCGCCCCGCCGTCTTCGGCGCGATGGACGGTCTGGTCTCCAACCTCGCCCTGATGACCGGTGTCGCGGGTGGCTCGGTCGGTCAGCAGGCCATCGTGCTGACCGGACTCGCGGGTCTCGCCGCCGGCGCCTTCTCCATGGCCGCCGGCGAGTACACCTCCGTCGCCTCGCAGCGCGAGCTGGTCGAGGCCGAGCTCGAGGTCGAGCGGCGGGAGCTGAGGAAGCACCCCAAGGACGAGGAGGCCGAGCTGGCCGCGCTGTACGAGGCGCGGGGCGTCGAGCCGCGTCTCGCCCGGCAGGTCGCCCGGCAGTTGTCGCGCGATCCGGAGCAGGCCCTGGAGATACACGCCCGCGAGGAGCTGGGCATCGACCCCGGCGATCTGCCCTCGCCGGCCCTCGCCGCCGTATCCAGCTTCGGCTCCTTCGCGCTGGGCGCCCTGCTGCCCGTCCTGCCGTATCTGCTGGGGGCTACGGCGCTGTGGCCGGCCGTGCTGCTCGCGCTGCTCGGGCTCTTCCTGTGCGGCGCGGTCGTGGCCAGGGTGACCGCGCGGACCTGGTGGTACAGCGGTCTGCGGCAGCTCCTTCTCGGGGGCGCGGCGGCCGGTGTGACGTACGCCCTGGGCAGTTTCTTCGGAACGGCCGTAGGATAGGTCGGCTGCTACTTATGCGTGGGGCCGCATAAGTAGCCGTTACTCGCTGGTTTCGACCGCTTAACCACCGGGCATGAGCCGTAAGCGCTGTGGGCAATGAGGCCTGCGGCGCACTCGCGGAGCGGGCGACGACGCCCTCCCCGCCGATTCGGACCGACGGACACCGATCTGTCCCGTTCGGTCCCCACCAACTTCAAGCCGTTGTGCGCGGCACCTGTCGCGACTCCGCGGCACCCCGTCGCCACCCCGCGGCGTCCGCATGCTGGAACGGAGTATCCGGTTCCCGAGAACCGTTCCATCATGTAACCTGCACGAAATTTTGCACCCACGCAGAGGGCCAACGTCGTCCCTCGGCAATCTGCATATGCCACTTGACGACGACGGGAGAGCCGATGCGTACGCCGCGCCAGCCGTCCCAGCACTCCACGAATGGCCAGAACTGGTCCTTCATGGATGCTCGCCCTGCTGCGCAGGGTATGTACGACCCCCGCAACGAGCACGACGCCTGTGGCGTCGGCTTCGTGGCCACCCTCACCGGTGAGGCGAGCCACACGCTGGTCGAGCAGGCGCTGACCGTTCTGCGCAACCTCGAGCACCGCGGCGCCACCGGCTCCGAGCCGGACTCCGGCGACGGCGCGGGCATCCTCACCCAGGTCCCGGACGCCTTCTTCCGCGAGGTCGCCGGTTTCGAGCTGCCCGAGGCCGGTGCCTACGCCGTCGGTATCGCCTTCCTGCCGGAGGACACCGCCGCCGAGGCCGTCTCCCGGATCGAGACGATCGCCGGCGAGGAGGGCCTCACGGTCCTCGGCTGGCGCGAGGTCCCCGTCGCCCCCGAACTCCTCGGCGCCACCGCGCGTTCGACGATGCCCGTCTTCCGCGAGATCTTCGTCGCCGACGGTGCGAGCCAGGGCATCGCCCTCGACCGCAAGGCGTTCGTGCTGCGCAAGCGCGCCGAGCGCGAGGCCGGCGTCTACTTCCCGTCGCTGTCCGCACGGACCATCGTCTACAAGGGCATGCTGACCACCGGCCAGCTGGAGCCGTTCTTCCCCGACCTGTCCGACCGCCGCTTCGCCTCGGCCGTCGCCCTGGTCCACTCGCGCTTCTCCACGAACACCTTCCCGAGCTGGCCGCTCGCCCACCCGTACCGCTTCGTCGCGCACAACGGTGAGATCAACACCGTCAAGGGCAACCGCAACTGGATGACCGCCCGCGAGTCGCAGCTCGTCTCCGACCTGTTCGGCAGCGACGAGAAGGCCATCGAGCGCATCTTCCCGGTCTGTACGCCCGACGCCTCCGACTCGGCGTCCTTCGACGAGGTCCTCGAACTGCTGCACCTCGGCGGCCGTTCCCTGCCGCACTCCGTGCTGATGATGATCCCGGAGGCGTGGGAGAACCACGACTCCATGGACCCGGCCCGCCGCGCCTTCTACCAGTTCCACTCCACGATGATGGAGCCCTGGGACGGCCCCGCCTGCGTCACGTTCACCGACGGCACCCAGGTCGGCGCCGTACTCGACCGCAACGGTCTGCGCCCCGGCCGCTACTGGGTCACCGACGACGGCCTCGTCGTCCTCGGCTCCGAGGTCGGCGTCCTCGACATCGACCCCGCCAAGGTCGTCCGCAAGGGCCGCCTGCAGCCCGGCAGGATGTTCCTCGTCGACACCGCCGAGCACCGCATCATCGAGGACGACGAGATCAAGGCCCAGCTCGCCGCCGAGAAGCCGTACGCCGAGTGGCTCGAGGCCGGCGAGATCGAGCTGGGCGACCTGCCCGAGCGCGAGCACATCGTGCACACGCACGCCTCGGTCACCCGCCGCCAGCAGACCTTCGGCTACACCGAGGAGGAGCTGCGCGTCATCCTCGCGCCGATGGCCAAGGCCGGCGCCGAGCCGATCGGCTCGATGGGCACCGACTCGCCGATCGCCGCGCTGTCCTCGCGCCCGCGTCTGCTCTTCGACTACTTCACCCAGCTGTTCGCGCAGGTCACCAACCCGCCGCTGGACGCGATCCGCGAGGAGCTGGTCACCTCCCTGCGCTCGTCGCTGGGCCCCGAGGGCAACCTGCTGGAGCCGACCGCCGCGTCGTGCCGCACCGTCACGCTGCCCTTCCCGGTCATCGACAACGACGAGCTGGCCAAGCTCATCCACATCAACGCCGACGGCGACATGCCCGGTTTCAAGGCCGCGACCCTGTCCGGCCTGTACCGGGTGCACGGCGGCGGTGACGCCCTCGCCGCGCGCATCGACGAGATCTGCGCCGAGGCCGACGCCGCCATCGACAACGGCGCCCGCCTGATCGTCCTGTCGGACCGCCACTCCGACGCCGAGCACGCGCCGATCCCGTCGCTGCTGCTCACCGCGGCCGTCCACCACCACCTCATCCGCACCAAGCAGCGCACCCAGGTGGGTCTGCTGGTCGAGGCCGGTGACGTCCGCGAGGTCCACCACGTCGCCCTGCTCATCGGCTTCGGCGCCGCCGCCGTCAACCCGTACCTGGCGATGGAGTCCGTCGAGGACCTGGTCCGCGCCGGGACGTTCCTGTCCGGCATCGAGCCCGAGCAGGCCATCCGCAACCTGATCTACGCCCTCGGCAAGGGCGTCCTGAAGGTCATGTCGAAGATGGGCATCTCGACCGTCGCCTCCTACCGCGGCGCCCAGGTCTTCGAAGCCGTCGGTCTCGATGACGAGTTCGTCGACAAGTACTTCAGCGGTACGGCCACCAAGATCGGCGGCGTCGGCATCGACGTCGTCGCCCAGGAGGTCGCCGCCCGCCACGCCAAGGCCTACCCGGCCAGCGGCATCGCGCCGGCCCACCGCGCGCTGGAGATCGGCGGCGAGTACCAGTGGCGCCGCGAGGGCGAGCCGCACCTGTTCGACCCGGAGACGGTCTTCCGCCTCCAGCACTCCACGCGCACCGGCCGCTACGACATCTTCAAGAAGTACACGGACCGCGTGAACGAGCAGTCCGAGCGGCTCATGACGCTCCGCGGACTCTTCGGCTTCAAGTCCGGCCGGGACCCGATCCCCGTCGACGAGGTCGAGCCGGTCTCCGAGATCGTCAAGCGCTTCTCCACCGGCGCGATGTCGTACGGCTCCATCTCCAAGGAGGCGCACGAGACCCTCGCCATCGCCATGAACCAGCTGGGCGGCAAGTCCAACACCGGTGAGGGCGGCGAGGACCCCGAGCGCCTGTACGACCCGGCACGCCGGTCCAGCATCAAGCAGGTCGCCTCCGGCCGCTTCGGCGTCACCTCCGAGTACCTGGTCAACGCGGACGACATCCAGATCAAGATGGCCCAGGGCGCCAAGCCCGGCGAGGGCGGCCAGCTGCCCGGCCACAAGGTGTACCCCTGGGTCGCCAAGACCCGGCACAGCACCCCCGGTGTCGGCCTGATCTCCCCGCCGCCGCACCACGACATCTACTCCATCGAGGACCTCGCCCAGCTGATCCACGACCTGAAGAACGCGAACCCGCAGGCGCGGATTCACGTCAAGCTGGTCTCCGAGGTCGGCGTCGGCACGGTCGCCGCGGGTGTGTCGAAGGCGCACGCGGACGTCGTGCTCATCTCCGGCCACGACGGTGGCACGGGCGCCTCCCCGCTGACCTCGCTGAAGCACGCGGGCGGCCCCTGGGAACTCGGCCTCGCCGAGACCCAGCAGACGCTGCTGCTCAACGGCCTGCGCGACCGCATCGTCGTGCAGACCGACGGCCAGCTGAAGACCGGCCGTGACGTGATCATCGCCGCGCTGCTCGGCGCCGAGGAGTTCGGTTTCGCGACCGCGCCGCTCGTCGTCTCCGGCTGCGTCATGATGCGCGTCTGCCACCTGGACACCTGCCCCGTTGGCATCGCCACCCAGAACCCGACGCTGCGCGACCGGTTCACCGGCAAGGCCGAGTACGTGGTGAACTTCTTCCAGTTCATCGCCCAGGAGGTCCGCGAACTCCTGGCCGAGCTGGGCTTCCGCTCGATCGAGGAGGCCGTCGGCCACGCCGAGGTCCTCGACGTCGAGCGCGCCGTCGACCACTGGAAGGCACAGGGCCTGAACCTGGAGCCGCTGTTCCACGTGCCGTCGCTGCCCGAGGGCGCCGCCCTCCACCAGGTCGTCGCCCAGGACCACGGCCTGGAGAAGGCGCTCGACAACGAGCTGATCAAGCTCGCCGCCGACGCCCTGGCCGCCGACTCGGCGACCGACGCCCAGCCGGTGCGCGCCCAGGTCTCCATCCGCAACATCAACCGCACGGTCGGCACCATGCTCGGCCACGAGGTGACGAAGAAGTTCGGCGGGGCGGGTCTGCCCGAGGACACCATCGACATCACCTTCACCGGTTCCGCGGGCCAGTCCTTCGGCGCCTTCCTCCCGCGCGGCGTCACGCTGCGCCTGGAGGGCGACGCCAACGACTACGTCGGCAAGGGCCTCTCCGGCGGCCGCGTGATCGTGCGTCCCGACCGGGGCGCCGACCACCTCGCCGAGTACTCGACGATCGCGGGCAACACCATCGCGTACGGCGCGACCGGCGGTGAGCTGTTCCTGCGCGGCCGGACCGGTGAGCGGTTCTGCGTCCGCAACTCCGGCGCGACCGTCGTCTCCGAGGGCGTGGGCGACCACGGCTGCGAGTACATGACCGGCGGTCACGCGGTGATCCTCGGCGAGACCGGCCGCAACTTCGCGGCCGGCATGTCCGGCGGCGTCGCCTACGTCATCGACCTGAACCGCGACAACGTCAACGTCGGCAACCTCGACGCGATCGAGGCGCTGGACGACACGGACAAGCAGTGGCTGCACGACGTGGTGCGCCGCCACGCCGAGGAGACCGGCTCGACGGTCGCCGGGAAGCTGCTCGCCGACTGGGACGTGTCGGTGGAGCGCTTCAGCAAGATCATCCCCAGCACGTACAAGGCAGTGCTCGCCGCCAAGGACGCCGCCGAGCGAGCCGGTCTCTCCGAGACCGAGATCACCGAGAAGATGATGGAGGCGGCGACCAATGGCTGATCCCAAGGGCTTTCTCAACCACGGTCGCGAGGTCGCCAAGACCCGTCCGGTGGACGTGCGTCTGAAGGACTGGAACGAGGTCTACGTCCCCGGCTCGCTGCTGCCGATCATCAGCAAGCAGGCCAGCCGGTGCATGGACTGCGGCATCCCGTTCTGCCACAACGGCTGCCCGCTGGGGAACCTGATCCCCGAGTGGAACGACTACGCCTACCGCGAGGACTGGGGCGCCGCCTCCGAGCGCCTGCACGCCACGAACAACTTCCCGGAGTTCACGGGCCGTCTGTGCCCCGCTCCGTGCGAGTCGGCGTGTGTGCTGGGCATCAACCAGCCGGCCGTCACCATCAAGAACGTCGAGGTCTCGATCATCGACAAGGCGTGGGAGACCGGTGACGTCGCCCCGCAGATCCCGGAGCGCCTGTCCGGCAAGACCGTCGCGGTCATCGGCTCGGGCCCGGCCGGTCTGGCCGCCGCCCAGCAGCTGACCCGCGCCGGTCACACGGTCGCCGTCTACGAGCGCGCGGACCGCGTCGGAGGCCTCCTCCGGTACGGCATCCCCGAGTTCAAGATGGAGAAGCGGCACATCAACCGCCGTATCGAGCAGATGCGCGCGGAGGGCACCCGCTTCCGCACCGGCATCGAGATCGGCCGCGACCTCAAGGCCACGGACCTGAAGAAGCGGTACGACGCGGTCGTCATCGCCGCCGGCGCGACGACCGCCCGTGACCTGCCGGTGCCGGGCCGCGAGCTCAAGGGCGTCTACCAGGCCATGGAGTACCTGCCGCTGGCCAACAAGGTCCAGGAGGGCGACTTCGTGGCGCCCCCGATCTCGGCCGAGGGCAAGCACGTCGTCGTCATCGGCGGTGGCGACACCGGCGCGGACTGCGTGGGCACCGCCCACCGCCAGGGCGCGGCCTCCGTCACGCAGCTGGAGATCATGCCCCGCCCGAACGACGAGCGGAACCCGGTCTCCCAGCCGTGGCCGACCTTCCCGATGCTCTACAAGGTCACCTCGGCCCACGAGGAGGGCGGCGAGCGGGTCTACTCCGTCTCCACCACCCACTTCGAGGGCGACGAGGACGGCAACGTCCAGTGGCTGCACCTCACCGAGGTGGAGTTCGTCGAGGGCAAGCTGACCCAGAAGCCGGGCACCGAGCGCAAGATCCCGGCCCAGCTGGTGACGCTGGCGATGGGCTTCACCGGCACCGACCGCGAGAACGGCCTGGTGGACCAGTTCGGCCTGGAGCTCGACGAGCGCGGCAACATCGCCCGCGACGCCGACTTCCAGACCAACGTGCCGGGCGTGTTCGTCGCCGGTGACGCCGGCCGCGGCCAGTCCCTCATCGTGTGGGCGATCGCGGAGGGCCGCTCGGCCGCCCGTGGCGTCGACCGCTTCCTGGCCGGGGCCAGCGACCTGCCGGCCCCGATCCGTCCGACGGACCGCGCGCTGATGGTCTGACGGTCCCCCCATACGTCCCGTACAACGGCGTACGGAACACTGACGGCGCCTGCCCCACTGTCCCCGACCGGACGACCGGGCAGGCGCCGTCGCACGGTCCCGGCCAGGGGTAGGCTTTCGGCCTCCGGAACGGCGACGAGGGGGAGTCGGACATGGCGGCGATCAGTCTCGGCAAGGTGGAGGAGACCGCGCCCGCGCTGGTCGGCCTGTACAAGACCGCCGGGGTGTCCCTCACCAAGAACGGCCTGGACGGGCAGCGGGCCGCCGTCTACCTGGTGGTCGACTACTCGGGCTCCATGAAGCCGTACTACAAGGACGGCAGCGTGCAGGCGCTCGCCGACCGGGTGCTCGGACTGTCCGCGCACCTCGACGACGACGGCAGGGTGCCGGTCGTGTTCTTCTCCACGGACGTCGACGCCGTCACCGAGATCGCCCTCGCCGACCACCGGGGGCGGATCGAGCGGATCGTCGCCGGTCTCGGCCACATGGGCAAGACCGGCTACCACCTCGCCATGGACGCCGTCATCGACCACTACCTCGACAGCGGCTCCACCGAGCCCGCCCTGGTCGTCTTCCAGACCGACGGCGGCCCGATCAACAAGCTCGCCGCGGAGCGGTACCTGTGCAAGGCGGCCCGGCTGCCGCTGTTCTGGCAGTTCATCGGCTTCGGTGACCCGGGCAGCCGGCAGTTCGACTACCTGCGCAAGCTCGACGAGCTGTCCGTGCCGGACAAGCGGATCGTCGACAACGCCGGTTTCTTCCACGCCGGTCCGGATCCCCGGAAGGTGCCGGACGCGGAGCTGTACGACCGGCTGACGGGCGAGTTCCCGAAGTGGCTGGTGGCGGCACGGGCGCAGGGCATCGTGCGCCCCGCCCGCTGAGTCAGCCGGCGCCGAGGACCTCGGCCCGGCACTCGTCCGGGCTGCCCCAGGCGGTGCGCAGGGCGCGCGCCTTGGTGAGCCAGAGGGACAGGTCGTACTCCGCCGTGTAGCCGATCGCGCCGTGCAGTTGCAGCGCGGTACGGGCGGCGGTGTACGCGGCCTCGCAGGCGCGCACCTTCGCGGCGGCCACGTCCGCCGGAGCCATGGTGAGCGCCGCGCCGAGGACCAGGGGGCGCGCGAACTCCAGCGCGATCTTCGCGTCCGCCAGCCGGTGCTTCACCGCCTGGAACGAGCCCGTGGGCACGCCGAACTGCACGCGCTGCCCGACGTAGGCGACGGTCCGGTCCAGGAGCGCGAGCCCGACCCCGAGGGCCTGTGCGGCGGTGGCGAGACGGGCCCAGCGCAGGGCGTGCGGCCGGGCCGGCCGCGCGGTGAGCAGTTCGCCGCCCGAGAGCAGAGGGGCGAGGCGGCGGGCGGGGTCGAGGGAGGGGCGGACGGGGCCGTGGCCGGCGGCCAGACACAGGCCGTCGCGGGTGACGGAGAAGCGGTGCGTCGCCATGTCCGCGTCCACGGCGTACGCGTCGTCGTACGCCACCGTCGCCATCGCCTCGCCGGCCGCGAGCCCCGGCAGGAACCGTCCGGCGTGGGACGTCCCGGCGAGCAGCACCGTCGCCGTCACCGTCTCCACGAGGGGTCCCGGCACCGCGTGGCGCCCCAGCTCGACGAAGGCGACGGCGAGTGCCACGGGCCGCAGGCCGGCCCCCCCGTACTCCTGCGGAACCGCCAGGCCGAAGACGCCGGCCTCCGCGACACGGGACCACAGCGCGCGGCCGGCCGTGGGATCGCCGCGGCTCCAGTCCCGTACCGCCGAGGGCGTGTCCGCGGCCGTGAGCATCGCGTGCAGCGAGTCGGCGAAGGCCCGCTGTTCGGCATCGAGGAGGAAGCGCATCAGCGACGTCCCTTCGGCAGGCCGAGCAGGCGTTCGGCGATGAGGTCGCGCTGGATCTCGTTGGTGCCCGCGTAGACGGGGCCGGCGAGGGAGAAGACGTAGCCCTCGGCCCAGTCGGTGTCCGCCAACTCGCCGTCGCCGCCCAGCAGGTCCAGGGCCGTCTCGTGCAGCGCGATGTCGTACTCGGACCAGAAGACCTTGTTCAGGCTGGACTCCGGTCCGAGCGGCTCGCCCGCCAGGACGCGGGAGGCGGCGGCGTACGTGAACAACTGGTAGGCGCGGGCGTCGATCAGGGCGTCGGCGACACCTCTCCCGGCGCTCCGGGGCCTGCCCTGGGCCTGCCACAGGCCGAGGAGGCGGCCGGCCGAGGCGAGGAACCGCCCCGGAGAGCGCAGGGTGAGCCCGCGCTCGTTCGCGGCCGTCGACATCGCGACCCGCCAGCCCTGGCCGGGCTCGCCGATCACGTCCTCGTCGGGCACGAACACCCCGTCCAGGAACAGCTCGGCGAACGCCGGCTTCCCGTCGAGCCGGCCGATGGGGCGGACGGTGACGCCGGGAGCCCGCAGGTCGAACATCAGGTACGTCAGGCCCTGGTGGGGCTTCGGGGTGCCGGGCTCGCTGCGGAACAGGCCGAAGGCGCGGTCGGCGAAGGCCGCCCGGGAGGACCAGGTCTTCTGGCCGCTGAGCAGCCAGCCGCCCTCCGTACGGACCGCCCTGGACCGCAGGGACGCCAGGTCCGAACCGGCCTCGGGCTCCGACCAGGCCTGCGCCCAGACCACCTCGCCGGCGGCCATGGGCGGCAGGACACGGGCGCGCTGCTCCTCGGTGCCGTGCTCGAACAGCGTCGGGGCGAGGAGGCCGACGCCGTTCTGGTTGACGCGTCCGGGTGCGCCGGCCGCGTAGTACTCCTCCTCGAAGAGCAGCCAGCGGACCAGGCCCGAGGCCCGGCCGCCGTACTCCGTCGGCCAGTTCACCACCGACCAGCGGTCCGCGGCCAGTTCGGCCTCCCAGCCGCGGTGCGCGGCGAAGCCCTCGGCGGTCTCCAGCGAGGGCAGCGGCGCGGCGGGCACGTGTGCGGCGAGCCAGGCGCGGGCCTCGGCCCGGAAGGCCTCGTCCGAGGGGGAGAGCGAGAGGTCCACGGTCACCGTCCTTCGTGCGGGTCCTTTGTGCGCGCTCTCGTACGGGGCCTGTGCGCGTCCTTCCCTAACAAGTGTTTGGTAGGTTAGCGTGCTGTCATGACAGACGTCGAGGGTCCGGCGTACCTACCCGGACACGGGCTGCTCAGCGGACGCACCGCCGTCATCACCGCGGCGGCGGGCGCGGGCATCGGCGGGGCGACCGCGCGGCGCTTCCTGGAGGAGGGCGCGCGCGTACTGATCAGCGACGCCCACACGCGGCGGCTCACGGAGTACGCGGCCGAGCTGGCCGGCGAGTTCGGCGAGACGTCGGTCGGCGCGGTCGCCTGCGACGTCACCGACGAGGACCAGGTGCGGGCCCTGTTCGAGGCGGCCGTACGGGCGCACGGGCGCCTGGACGCCGTGGTCAACAACGCCGGCCTCGGCGGCACCTCGCCGCTCGTCGACATGACGGACGAACAGTGGTCCCGAGTGCTGGACGTGACGCTGAACGGGACCTTCCGGTGCACGCGGGCCGCCCTGCGCCTCTTCCGCGACCAGGGGGACGGCGGCGTGATCGTCAACAACGCCTCCGTCGTCGGCTGGCGCGCCCAGGCCGGACAGGCGCACTACGCGGCGGCGAAGGCCGGCGTGATGGCGCTGACCCGGTGCGCGGCCGTCGAGGCGGCGCCCTACGGAGTACGGGTCAACGCCGTCTCACCGAGCCTCGCCCTCCACCCCCACCTCGCGAAGGTGACGACACCGCGGCTGCTCGAGGAACTCACCGCCCGCGAGGCCTTCGGCCGCCACGCCGAGCCTTGGGAGGTGGCCAACGTGATCGTCTTCCTGGCCTCCGGCTACTCCTCGTACATGACCGGCGAGGTCGTGTCGGTCAGCAGCCAGCGGGCCTGAGCCGGGGGGCGAGAATGTCCGCGTGCCTACGAAGAAGAAACCCCAGGTGACCGCCGCGCCCGCCCGCCGCCGCGAACTCCTCGACACCGCCGCCGAGGTCTTCGCCGAGCAGGGCTACAACGCCACCACCGTCCGCAGGATCGCGGACCACGCGGGCATGCTCGCGGGCAGCCTCTACTACCACTTCGACTCCAAGGAATCGATGCTGGAGGAGATCCTGCGCACCTTCCTCGACGAACTCTGGGACGGCTACGACACCGTCCTGGGCGCCGGGCTCGGGCCGCGCGAGACCCTCGAGGCGCTGGTCACCGAGTCGTTCCGGGAGATCGACCGGCACCGGGCCGCCGTCGCGATCTACCAGAAGGAGAGCAGGCAGCTCGTGGCGCAGGACCGGTTCGCGTTCCTCGCCGAGTCGCAGCGCAGGTTCGAGAAGGCGTGGCTGTCCACGCTGGAGCGCGGGGTCGCCGACCGGGTCTTCCGGTCCGACCTCGACGTCCGGCTCACCTACCGGTTCGTGCGCGACACCGTCTGGGTCGCCGCGTCCTGGTACCGGCCCGGCGGACAGCACAGCCCGGAGGAGATCGCCCGGCAGTACCTGTCGATGGTGCTGGACGGGATCGCCGTACGTCCGTAACTCACTGGGGAGTCGCCATGGCCGAGGCCTACATCGTCGAAGCGGTCCGCACGCCCGTGGGGCGGCGCGGGGGAGGGCTCGCCGGGGTGCACCCGGCCGACCTCGGCGCCCATGTGCTCAAGGAACTCATGGCCCGCAGCGGCGTGGATCCGGCCGCCGTCGAGGACGTCGTCCTCGGCTGCCTGGACGCCGTCGGACCGCAGGCCGGGGACATCGCACGGACCTGCTGGCTGGCGGCCGGGCTGCCCGAGGAGGTGCCGGGCGTGACCGTGGACCGGCAGTGCGGATCCTCGCAGCAGGCGGTGCACTTCGCCGCGCAGGCCGTGCTCTCCGGCACGCAGGAGCTGGTCGTCGCGGGCGGCGTGCAGAACATGTCGCAGGTCCCGATCGCCTTCGCCACCCGGCAGGCCGCCGAGCCGCTCGGCCTCACCCAGGGCCCCTTCGCGGGCAGCGAGGGCTGGCGGGCCCGCTACGGGGACCGCCCCGTCAACCAGTTCGCCGGCGCCGAGATGATCGCCGCCAAGTGGGGCATCGGCCGGCAGGACCAGGAGGAGTACGCGCTGCGCTCGCACGAGCGGGCGGTCCGGGCGATCGACGAGGGCCGCTTCGAGCGGGAGACCGTGCCCTACGGCGACGTCACCGTCGACGAGGGGCCGCGCCGGGACACCTCCCTGGCGAAGATGGCCGCGCTGAAGCCGGTCATCGACGGCGGCACGATCACGGCCGCCTGCTCCTCGCAGGTCTCCGACGGCGCCGCCGCCCTGCTGCTGGCGTCGCAGGACGCCGTCCGCGAGCACGGGCTGCGGCCCCGGGCCCGCGTGCACCACCTCTCCGTGCGCGGCGAGGACCCGATCCGCATGCTGACGGCTCCCATCCCCGCCACCGCCCACGCCCTGAAGAAGACCGGCCTGACGATCGACGACATCGACCTCGTCGAGATCAACGAGGCGTTCGCACCGGTCGTCCTGGCCTGGCTGAAGGAGACCGGCGCGAACCCCGCCAAGGTCAACGTCAACGGCGGCGCGATCGCCCTCGGCCACCCCCTCGGCGCCACCGGCGCCCGCCTGATGACCACCCTGCTGCACGAACTCGAGCGCACCGGCGCCCGCTTCGGCCTCCAGACGATGTGCGAGGGCGGCGGACAGGCCAACGTGACGATCATCGAACGGCTGTGAGGTGACGCTCAGTGAGGGGTCCTGAGCCCCTCCAGCGTCCCGAGCGCGTGCTCCGCCTCCCGCACGATCCGCTCCACCAGCTCCGCGCACGACGGCAGGTCGTCGATCACCCCGGCGACCTGCCCCGCCGCCATCACCCCCAGATCCGCACGGCCGTCCACCATCGCCGACCTCAGCAGCATCGGCGTGTTCGCGGCGAGCAGCAGCTGACTCCAGGTCAGCTCCTTGCCGTGCCGCAGCGCCAGCCCGTCGCGGACCATCTGCCGCCAGGTCAGCCCGGACAGCCGCCGGAAACCCGCCGCTGCGCGCACGGCCCGCAGCAGCGCCCCGGCACGGCCGGAGTCCTCCAGGGCGGCCACCAGCTCGGTACGCAGCATGCGGTGCGGCAGACCGTCCACCGCCCGCGTCACCGTCACGTCCCGGACGGTCGCCGCCAGGTACCGCGCCTTCACCACGTCCGGCACCGTGGAGTCCGACGTCAGCAGGAACCGGGTGCCCATGGCGACCCCCGCCGCCCCGTACGCCAGCGCCGCGACCAGGCCCCGCCCGTCGAAGAAGCCGCCCGCCGCCACGACCGGGACGTCCACGGCGTCCACCACCTGCGGCAGCAGCACCGTCGTCGCCACCTCCCCGGTGTGACCGCCGCCCTCCCCGCCCTGCACGAGCACCGCGTCCGCCCCCCACGCGGCGACCTTCTCGGCATGCCGGCGCGCGCCGACGGAGGGGATGACGACGACGCCCGCCGCCTTCAGTTCGGCGATCAGCTCCCGGGAGGGGGCGAGCGCGAAGGACGCGACCCGCACCCCCTCGTCGACGATGACGCGGACCCGGTCACCGGCATCACCCGCGTCCGCGCGGAGGTTGACCCCGAACGGCGCGTCGGTACGGGACTTCACCTCCCGTATCGCCTCGCGCAGCCGGTCGACGGTCATGGTCGCCGAGGCCAGGACGCCCAGCGCGCCCGCGTTCGCCGTCGCCGACACCAGACGCGGGCCCGCCACCCACCCCATCCCGGTCTGCACGATCGGGTGGCGGACCCCGACCAGCCGGGTGAGCGCGGTCTCCATCAGTCCGGCACCTCCCGTGCGCGGGTCTGCTGCGGATCGATCACCTCGCGGATCAGCCGCAGTTCCTCCGCCGTCGGTGCCCGGGTGTACGGCACCTCGTCCGGGACGGTGAGCGCGAACCCCGTCGCCTCCCGCACCCCCTCCACCGTCACCCCCGGATGCAGCGACGCCAGCCGCAGCGAGCGGTCGGGCGTGGCGAAGTCGAGGACACAGAGGTCGGTGACGACCCGCACGAGGCGGTGGTGACGGGCGCCGCCGGCATGGTCGTACCCCACCCCGCACACCATGTCGACCCGCTCCACGAAGACCCGCCGGGAGTGCTTCGGGATCCAGTAACTGGTCGGGTGGTTCAGGGTGTTGACGGGCGCGCCGCGCACCCCCAGCAGTTGCCGTTTCGGCTTCGCCCAGTCGCCGACGCAGGAGATGTTCTGGTTGCCGTACCGGTCGAGCTGGCTCGCGCCCATCATCACGTGGCGCCGCCCGCCGGCGGCCAGGGCCAGGTGCTGCCGGTACGGCAGCCAGCCCTCGACGGTGCCGTCCGGGTCCACGAGCATCGCCTCGCCGTCGGTCAGCAGCAGTTCCGGGGCGAAGGTGCGCCGGGCGAGCCGCGCGCCGACGGACGGGACCAGGCCCATCGGACTCGCCAGGGTCTCGCCCGCGTCCCGCCAGGCCTCGGCGCAGGCGATCACGCAGTACTCGGCGCGGGTGGGCGGGGAGAGAGGGACGGGATGCGCCGCGCTCATGACCGCTCCCCCCGCCAGGCCCGCACGGCCGCCCGGTACCCCTGCTCGCCCTCGCCCTCCAGGAACCGCCCGGCGAACTCCGCCCACGGCAGGCGCGCGTACTCCCGCTGGAAGGCCTCGTCCCGCCCGTAGTCGGGCGCGCAGGACGTGAAGTGCGCGCCCCGCGGTGCCTCGATCACGCCCGTCACCGTGTGCCGCTTGATCAGCAGCGTCTGCGGCGCGGCCTCCTTCGTCAGCTCGGCCGTGTCCACGATCCGCTCGCAGGAGACGTACGCCGCGTCGGCCGCCTCGCAGAACAGGTCGTCGAAGTACGGGTCCGGACCGAGGTACTGCCCGTTGCCCCGCCGGTCGGCCCGCCCCACGTGCACCAGCGCCGCGTCCAGCCGCAGGGCGGGCATGGCGACGAACGTCTCCCCGTCCTCGTACGGCGACGTCACCGTGCGCAGGCCGGGGTTGACCCGCATCACGTCCGATCCGAGTCCGGCGCGCACCGGCAGGAAGGGCATCCGGTGGGCGGCCGCGCGCAGCCCCCACATGAACATCGCCTCGTCGACCTCCGTCAGCTCCAGGGCCCCGTGCTCGCGTGCCGCCCGGTAGTGCGGTTCGAGCGGGATCGAGTCGAGGGTGACGAAGGCGGTGACCAGCCTGCGGATCCGGCCGGCCGCCGCGAGCATGCCCACGTCCGGGCCGCCGTACGAGACGACCGTGAGGTCGGTGACGGCGGACCGCAGCAGCGCGCGGACCAGGGCCATCGGCTTGCGGCGCGAGCCCCAGCCGCCGATGCCGAGGGTCATCCCGCTCTCCAGCCGGGAGACCATCTCGTCGGCGGTCATCGTCTTGTCCCTCACCTGGAGCCCTCCTTCCCGAACCCGTCACGGACCCGGTCCGCCACCCCGGTGACGCTCGCCTCGAAGGTGAAGCCCTGCTCGAAGCGGTAGCTGCGGCGCACGTCGACCGGGTCGATGCCGTTGATGGCCGCCTTGGCGAGACGGAGCAGTTCCCCGTCCTTGGCGGCGATCTCGCGGGCCAGCTCCAGCGCGGCCGACGGGAGCGCGCCGCGCGGTACGACCCGCCACACCGACCCGTGCGCGTGCAGCTCGGCCGCCGTGACCGTGCGCGAGGTGAAGTACAGGGCGCGCATCAGGTGCTGCGGGACCAGCCGGGCCAGGTGCGTGGCCGCACCCAGCGCCCCCCGGTCCAGCTCGGGCAGACCGAAGGCGGCGTCCTCGCTCGCCACGATCACGTCCGCGTTCCCCACCAGCCCGACGCCCCCGCCCAGGCAGAAGCCCTGTACCGCCGCCACCACGGGCACCTCGCACTCGTACACCGCCGAGAAGGCCGCGAAACAGCCCCGGTTGGCGCCGGCCAGCGCGCTCGGCCCCCGCGTCCGGATCTCCTTGATGTCCACGCCCGCGTTGAACCCCCGCCCCTCGGCCGCCAGCACCACGCACCGGGTCTCCCGGTCGAGGCCCGCCGCGCGCACGGCGTCGGCCAGCGCGAACCAGCCCGCCACCGGCAGGGCGTTCACCGGCGGGAAGTCGACGGTGACGACGGAAATCCCCTTTTCCGGGGACGAGGTGGAGACACCCATGGAAGCATCAGCTACCTTTCCACCAAACGTTTGTTAGACGAAGGGTAGCGGCGAATGCAGCCGAACGGGAGGGTCGTGGTCGTCACCGGCGGCACCCGGGGGGTCGGCGCCGGCATCGCGCAGGCCTTCGCCGAGACCGGCGCCGAGGTCGTGATCTGCGCCCGCCGCCCCCCGGAGACGCCCCTGCCCGAAACGGAGTTCAAGCCGCTGGACGTACGGGACGCCGACGCCGTACGGCGCTTCTTCACCGAACTGCCCCGCCTCGACGTCCTCGTCAACAACGCGGGCGGCGCCCCCTACCGCCCCCTCGCCCGGGCCGAGGCCGCACGGCACCTCCGCGTCCTCGAACTCAACCTCCTGGCCCCGCTGACCACCTCCCTCGCCGCCTACGACCACCTGCGGCGCAGCCGGGGCTCGATCGTGATGATCGGCAGCGTCAGCGGCAGCCGCCCCTCACCCGGCGCGGCCGCCTACGGAGCGGCCAAGGCGGGCCTGGAGAACCTCGCCCGCTCGATGGCCGTGGAATGGGCGCCGGACGTCCGCGTCAACACCCTCGTCGTGGGCATGGTCCGCACCGAGCGGTCCCACCTCCACTACGGCGAGGACGACGGCATCGCCGCCGTCTCCCGCACCGTCCCGCTCGGCCGCCTCGCCGAGCCCTCCGACGTCGGCGCCGCGGCCGTCTTCCTCGCCTCCGAAGCCGCCGCCTACATCACCGGAGCCAGCCTTCTCGTCCACGGCGGCGGAGAACGTCCCGCGTTCCTGGACGCGGCCACCGTCAACCACGGCAACCGTCAACAGGGAGACGTGAGATGAGCGGAATCTGCGCGGAACGGGTCGTCGTCGTCACCGGCGCCGGCCGGGGCCTCGGCCGCGCCCACGCCCTCGCCTTCGCCGCCGAGGGCGCCCGCGTCGTCGTCAACGACCTCGGCGTCGGCCTCGACGGCACCCCCCACCCCGACAGCCCGGCCGCCCGGGTCGCCGACGAGATCCGCGAGGCGGGCGGCGAGGCGGTGGCACACACCGGCGACATCACCACACCCGAGGGCGCCGCCACCCTCGTCACCACCGCACTGCGCACGTACGGCCGACTCGACACCCTCGTCAACAACGCCGGCTTCCTGCGCGACCGCATGCTGGTCAACCTCACCGACGACGACTGGGACGCCGTCGTACGCGTCCACCTCAAGGGCCACTTCCTCCCCCTCAGACACGCCGCCGCGCACTGGCGGGCCGAGACCAAGGCAGGCCGCCCCCCCGCCGCCCGGGTCGTCAACACCAGCAGCGGCGCGGGACTGCTCGGCTCCCTCGGACAGGCCAACTACAGCGCGGCCAAGGCCGGAATCCTCGCCCTGACCCTCGTGGCCGCCGCCGAACTCGCCCGCTACGGCGTCCAGGTCAACGCGATCGCCCCGGTCGCCCGCACCCGCATGACCGAACGCACCTTCGCCGAGACCATGGCCGCACCCGCCACCGGCTTCGACCCGATGGCCCCCGACAACGTCTCGCCCCTGGTCGTCTGGCTGGGCTCCCCGGCGAGCGCCGGCGTCACCGGCCGGGTCTTCGAGGCGGAGGGCGGCCGCATCACGGTCATGGAGGGCTGGCGCCCGGGCCCCACCGCCGACAAAGGGGCCCGCCGGACCCCCGCGGAAGCAGGCGAGACCGCACGCAAACTCCTCACCGAGGCCGAGCCGCCGCTACCGGTCCACGGGACCTGAACCGCCTACGTGTCACACTCCAGCACCGTCCTGCACAGGGCGCACCGAGCCCGCACCCGCCCCCGCACCGGCACCCTGATCCGCTGGTGACAGGTCGGGCACGGAAACGTCACCCGCAGCGGCCCCCGGGCATCCGGCACGAACGAGTACGCGGCGTCCGCGACGGGCCGCAGGTCCTGCGCATGACGGCGATCACGGAAGTAGCGCCGCCGACCGGCCCACCCCGCCGCCGTCAACGGCGGCTGCCGCTCATCGAGCCGGGCCAGCTCCCGCCCCTTCACATAGGCCGTGTACGCCTGCGGACTGGTGAACCACACCGACGGATCCTCACCGAACAGCACCGCCCGCTTGGCCAGCACGTACCCGAACTCCTCCGGCGTCAGATACCCCAGCTTCTGCGAGGAGTCCGCGTCCTCCCGGTAGGCGTCGAGCAGCAGCCAGCCCGCCCCCAGGTACGTCGTGGCCGTGTCCGTCAGGATCTCGTTGTCGCGCGTGCCCGGAAACGAGAGATCCAGGCGATGCAGGAACACATGCATGATCTCGTGCGCCAGGGCCGCCCCGATGTCCCGCCGGTGCCTACGGAACCGGTCGTTCAGCTCCACGAAGTACTCGGGCCCCGCCGCCAGTTCGACGTTCGCCGCCTGCTCCATCTCCCGGAAGCCGACGACCAACCGGGCGTCCGGCAGCCGAAAGTGCCGCACCAGCTCCCGCGCCACCCGCTGCGCCCCCAAATGAAGATCGTCGGTGTCGCAGAACGCCACGTCGACCGGGGCCACGCTCGTGTCGAACTGATGGACGGTGTCGTAGGACAACCGCCTGTAGAGCGTGGTGATGGCACCCCGCACCGTCTCCAGATGCGGATACCCGTGCTCGACCGCTCCGCCGCTGCCCACGCCCGCACCCCCAAGACGCCGTGAACCCGCTTCCCACTCTACGAGCCGGCCCCCACAAGCCGCGCCCCCCAGCCGCAGAAGTCACCGCAACAACAGGACCGCCCCCACCACCGCCACCCGAAGCAATCAGGACCACCACCGCATCGCAGCAGTCGGACCACCACGCACCGCACTCGCCACCCCCGCACCACAGCAGTCGTCACCACCGCACTTCCGCACTCGCCCCCCCCCGACCCACGGACCGCAGCAGTCATCGCCCCACACCCCCGCACTCGCACGACGGCGGGAGTGGGTCGTGGCGGTGCGGCGCAGCCCGTCGCTCAGCGCTGCACAGCCAAGTTCCACTTCTGCCGGCAGGCAGCAGTACGCCCAACCGGCGACGGGCTCGCCGCACCGCCACGACCCCGACCCACGACGAACGGCAGGCGCAGGCGCGCCCGGCCGAAGACAGCCCCGATCCGGCAACGCACTAGGGTGAACGCCCATGACCACCAGCCACAACGGAACCGATGCCGTCGACCCCGCGGTCCACGAGGAGCTCGCGCGGCTGCGCGACAGCATCGACAACATCGACGCGGCCGTAGTGCACATGCTCGCCGAACGCTTCAAGGCCACCCAGCAGGTCGGCCTCCTCAAGGCCCGCCACCAGCTGCCCGCGGCCGACCCGGCCCGCGAGGCCCGCCAGATCGCCCGGCTGCGCGCCCTCGCCGAGAACGCCAAGCTGGACCCGGCCTTCGCTGAGAAGTTCCTCAATTTCATCATCGCCGAGGTGATCCGCCACCACGAGCGCATCGCCGAGGACGCCGTCCACGGCACCCGCTCCTGACCTCGACGGACGGCCCCCGACCGGCACACGGAAGCACCCCCACCCGCGCCCCGACCACACCCCGGCACCCACCGCCGCCCGCCCCGCACCCCCGCCGGCGGGCACCGCGCGTCAGTCACCGGGCACGGCCGGTCAGCATTCGGTCGTAAGCTGGTGGTCCCATCGCGGGGAGGGACGGCGGTCATGCCACCGGATGCCAAGATCCTCATCGTCGACGACCACCAGGACACGCTGTACGCGCTGGAGAACGTCCTGGCCCCGCTGGGCTACCGGCTCGCCCGCGCCACCGGCGGCGACGAGGCCCTCAAGCACGTTCTGCGCGGCCAGGTGGGCCTGCTCCTGCTGGACGTGCGCATGCCCGGCGTCAGCGGCCTGGACGTCGTCCGCTACATGCGACGCCTGGAGCAGACCCAGCACATCCCCGTCATCCTGCTCACCGGCTTCGGCCTCGACCAGGAACTGACCTCCGCCGCCTTCGGCCTCGGCGTGGCCGACCTGGTCCTGAAGCCCGTCGACCCCTGGGCCCTGCGCACCAAGGTCCGCTACCTCTACGACGCCCACCAGCGCCACGTGGCCCTCCAGCACGAAGTACGGACACTGCGCGCCCTCGTCAACGACCACACCTTGGTCCCCGTCCAACGCGAGGCGGACGCCCACGGCCCGACGGCACCAGCAGCGTCATAAGCCACGGCGTCCCCACGCCCGGCGCCCCGCGCCCGGCGCGCACCCCGGCTCGGGCGCCCCCGCGCCCGGCCCCCCCGGAGCCCCCACCCCCGGCCCCCCGCGCCCCCCACCGCAGCAACAGACAAACCGCACGTACCGATCCGCCCCTGTGCCCCGCCCACGCCATCGGGCAGCATGGCCTGCATGTCCGTACTGACGCGCGACGAAGCGCAGACCCGCGCCCAGCTCCTCGACGTCCACCGCTACACCATCGAGCTCGACCTGACCACCGGTGACGAGACCTTCGAGTCCCGGACGGTCATCCGGTTCACCGCGCGCACGGCCGCGGACACCTTCGTCGAGCTCAGGCCGGCCGAACTGCGCTCCGTCACCCTCGACGGCGAGCCCCTCGACCCGGAGACCCTGGACGACAACCGGCTGCCCCTGAAGAACCTGACCGCCGGCGACCACGAGCTGCGCATCCGGGCGAGCATGCGCTACTCCCGCACCGGCGAGGGCATGCACCGCTTCACCGACCCGTCCGACGGCGAGACCTACGTCTACACCCAGCTGTTCATGGAGGACGTCCAGCGCGTCTTCGTCGCCTTCGACCAGCCCGACCTGAAGGCCGTCTTCGACCTGTCAGTCAAGGCTCCCCAGGGCTGGACCGTCCTGTCCAACGGCATCACCGAACACCTCGGCGACGGCCGCTGGCAGGCCGCGCCCACCCCGCTGATCTCCACCTACCTCGTCGCCGTCGCCGCCGGCCCCTGGCACTCCGTCCGCACCGAACACCGCGGCCTGCCCTTCGGCATCCACTGCCGCCGCTCGCTCGCCCCCCACCTGGACGCCGACGCCGACGAGATCCTCGAGATCACCCGGCAGTGCTACGACCGCTACCACGAGAAGTTCGAGGAGCCGTACCCCTTCGACTCCTACGACCAGGCGTTCGTCCCCGAGTTCAACGCCGGCGCCATGGAGAACCCCGGACTGGTCACCTTCCGCGACGAGTTCGTCTACCGCTCCGCCGTCACCGACACCGAACGCCAGACCCGCGCCATGGTCATCGCCCACGAGATGGCCCACATGTGGTTCGGCGACCTCGTCACCCTCAAGTGGTGGGACGACATCTGGCTGAACGAGTCCTTCGCCGAGTACATGGGCTACCAGACCCTCACCGAAGCCACCCGCTTCACCAACACCTGGGTCGACTTCGGCGTCGTCCGCAAGGCCTGGGGCTACGACGCCGACCAGCGCCCCTCCACCCACCCCGTCGCCCCCGAGAACGTCGAGGACACCGCCTCCGCCCTCCTCAACTTCGACGGCATCTCCTACGCCAAGGGCGCCTCCGCCCTGCGCCAACTCGTCACCTGGCTCGGCGAGAAGGACTTCCTGGCCGGCATCAACACCCACTTCGCCCGCCACAGGTTCGCCAACGCCACCCTCGCCGACTTCATCGACTCCCTCGCCGACGCCACCGAACGCGACGTCCACGCCTGGGCCGACGCCTGGCTGCGCACCACCGGCGTCGACACCCTCACCCCCACCCTCACCACCGACGCCGGCGCCTGCACCCTCACCGTCGAACACACCGGCAGCCGCCCGCACCGCATCGCCGTCGGCCTCTACGACCAGGACCTCACCGAGGAGGGCCGCCTCACCCTGCGCGAACGCCTCGACCTGGACCTCCCGCAGAGCGCACCGCAGCCCATCGGCAAGCGGCCCGCCCTGCTCCTCCTCAACGACGGCGACCTCACCTATGCCAAGGTCCGCTTCGACACCCCGTCCTTCGAAGCCGTCCGCACCGGCCTGTCCCGCCTGCCCGACCCGCTGACCCGGGCCGTCGTCTGGAACGCCCTGCGCGACGCGGTCCGCGACGGCGCCCTCGCCCCCACCGCCTACCTGGAGACCGCCCGCACCCACCTCCCGCGCGAGACCGACCTGGCCCTCGCCCAGGGCGTCCTCGCGTTCGCCTCCGCCCAGGTCGCCGACCGCTACGTCACCCCGCAGGAACGCCCCGCCGCCCTGGCCACCCTCTCCTCCCTCTGCCGCGACCTCATCCGCCGCACCGAGGACGGCGACCACCCCGGCCTGCGCCTGATCGCGGTACGCCACTTCATCGACGTCGCCGCCCATCCCGACACGATCGCCGCCTGGCTCGCCGACGGCACCGTGCCCGGCGGCCCCGAACTCGACCCCGACCTGCGCTGGCGCGTCCTGGCCCGGCTCGCCGTCCTCGGCGCCACCGACGAGAGCACGATCGCCGCCGAACTGCGCCGCGACCCCTCCGCCACCGGCCAGGAAGGCGCCGCCCGCTGCCGTGCCGCCCTCCCCGACCCGGAGACCAAGCGCACCGCCTGGGCAGCCATGTTCGAGACCGACGACCTCTCCAACTACCTCTTCACCGCCACCGCCCAGGGCTTCTGGCAGCCCGAACAGGCCGATCTGGTGCGGGAGTACGTGCCGCGCTTCTACCAGGACGCGGTCACCCTCGCCGCCCGCCGCGGCCCCGCCATCGCCGAGGCCGCCGGCCGCTGGGCCTTCCCCGCGCACGCCGTCGACACCGAGAACCTGACCCTCGGCGAGACCTGTCTGCGCGAGGCCGACCCCATCCCGGCGCTGCGACGCAAGCTCGTGGACCAACTCGACGACCTGCGGCGGGCGTTGCGCGTGCAGGGAGCGTAACGACAAGGCCGAACCCCACGCGCCGGACGGCACGGTCCCCACCGTCCAGCCCGTCCGGCGCGTGAGGACAAGGCCCGTTCAGGACTGAAGCGGCGGCCCGGAAGCGGCAGACCCCGACACACCTCCCGGCCCGCGCAACCGCTGCCCCACCCGCGCCCCCCGGACACACCTCCCGCCCCGCGCACCCCCCCGCCCCGCGCACCCCCCGGACACAACCCGCCCCGCACAACCCGCCCCGCACAACCCCCGGCACAAACACCAGCACACCCCACACACTCCCACTTTCGGGCCACATCCCCCCGCTTTCAGGCCATCTCGCCGCATCCGTCGACACACTGGGACTCCCCCCGCCCCCCGGAGGAGCCCCATGAGCCTTCCGCCCCTCGCCTCAGGCCCCGAAGGCCCCGCAGGGAACCTGCGGCCACTGCTGGACACCGTCCTCGACGCCCTGCGCACCGGCACCCACGCCCGCGGCGGCCCCCTCCCCGCGGGCGGCCCCGCCGCGGTGGCCGCACGCGTCCGCGACGCCGTCGGCGACGTCCTGCCCGACGAGGGCGACCCGCACGCCCTGTCCACCCTCGTCCACGCCCTCGCCGAAGGCGCCGCCGACCCCGCCCACCCCCTGTGCGCCGCCCACCTGCACTGCCCACCCCTCGCCGTGGCCACCGCGGCCGACCTCGCCGTGTCCGCCCTCAACCCCTCCCTCGACTCCTGGGACCAGGCCCCCGCGGCCTCCGCACTCGAGGCACTCGTCACCCGCGCCCTCGCCCAGGAAGCCGCGATGGCCGACGCCCTCGTCACCACCGGCGGCACCGAATCCAACCAGCTCGCCCTCCTCCTCGCCCGCGAACGGCACGGCGCCGGCGTCCGCCTCGTGCACGGCGCCAACGCCCACCACTCCCTGCCCCGCGCCGCCTGGCTCCTCGGCCTGCCCGACCCCGTCGTCGTCCCCGCCCCCGCCGGCACCCTCGACCCCGCAGCCCTCGACGAAGCGCTCACCAGCATCCCCGGCCCCCTCGTCGTAGCGGCCACCGCCGGCACCACCGACGCCGGCCTCATCGACCCCCTGCCCGACATCGCCGCCCTGGCCGCCGCCCACGGCGCCCGCCTCCACATCGACGCCGCCTACGGAGGCGGCCTCCTCTTCAGCGACCGCCACCGCCCCCGCCTCACCGGCCTCGACGCCGCCCACACCGTCACCCTCGACCTGCACAAACTCGGCTGGCAACCGGCCGCCGCCGGCCTCCTCGCCGTCCGCGACCCCACCGACCTCACCGCCCTCCACCAACGCGCCGACTACCTCAACGCCGACGACGACACCGACGCCGGCCTCCCCGACCTCCTCGGCCGCTCACCCCGCACCACCCGCCGCCCCGACATCCTCAAGATCGCGGTCACCCTCAGAACCCTCGGCCGCAACGGACTCGCCACCCTCGTCGACCAGGTGTGCTCCCTCGCCCACACATTCGCCGACCTCGTCCAGGAACACCCCGCCTTCCACCTCTACGACCGCCCCACCCTCAGCACCGTCCTCTTCCGCCCCGCGGACGCCCCCGACGACACCGTGGCCGCCGTACGCCGCCGACTGCTCACCGACGGCCGCGCCGTCCTCGGCCGCGCCCGCCCCGACGGCCGGCTCTGGCTCAAGGCCACCCTCCTCAACCCCCACACCCACCCCGACGACCTCGCCGCCCTCCTGAAACTGGTGGAAGGAAACACCCCCGCATGACCACACCCCCGCCCCCCGGCACCCCCCGCGACCTCGTCGGCATCGGTATCGGCCCCAGCAACCTCTCCCTCGCCGCCCTCGCCCACCCCCTCACCGAGCTCGACGCCGTCTTCTACGAACAACGCCCCACCTTCGACTGGCACCCCGGCCTCCTCATCGACGGCGCCCGCATCCAGGTCCCCTTCCTCGCCGACCTCGTCACCCTCGCCGACCCCACCAGCCCCTGGACCTTCCTCAACTACCTCAAGACCCGCGACCGCCTCTACCCCTTCTACTTCGCCGAGCGCTTCCACATCCAGCGCGCCGAATACGACGCCTACTGCCGCTGGGTCGCCGAAAACCTCCCCGGCCTCCACTTCCACCACCAGGTCGACGCCGTCCGCTGGAACCCCGACCTCGACGTCTTCGAAGTCGACTTCACCCACCTCGACGCCGACGGAGAAGTCCACGCCCTCGGCCGCACCCACACCAAGAACATCGTCCTCGGCATCGGCACCCAACCCCACATCCCCGACCCCCTGCGCCCCCTCGTCGACGCACCCGGCGTCCCCGTCGTCCACGCCTGCGACTACCTCGACCACCGCACCGCCCTCCTCACCGCCGGCCACATCACCGTGGTCGGCTCCGGACAGTCCGGCGCCGAAGTCTTCCTCGACCTCCTGCGCCACCGCCCCACCGGCCGCGAACGACTCCACTGGATCGGCCGCACCGAGGCCTTCGCCCCCATGGAGTACTCCAAACTCGGCCTCGAACACTTCACCCCCGACTACACCCGCTACTTCCACGCCCTCCCCGAACCCGTCCGCGACCGCCTCGCCACCACCCAATGGCAACTCCACAAGGGCATCGACGCCACCACGCTCGCCGCCATCCACGACGAGCTCTACCGCCGCACCCTCCACGGCGGCTGGCCCGACGCCGTCCTCACCCCCGGCGTCCGCGTCCGCACCGCAGGCCGCATCGCCACCAGCAAAATCGAACTCCACCTCGAACACATCCAGCAGAACACCCGCAGCCGCCTCACCACCGACGCCGTCGTCCTCGCCACCGGCCACCGAGAACGCCCCCTCGACCGCATCCTCGCCGGCCTCGACCCCCACCTGCGCCGCGACAGCAGCCAACGCCCCCACATCGACGCCCGCTTCCGCCTCGCCCTCGATCCCACCATCGCCGCCACCGGCAGCGCCATCTACGTCCAGAACGCCGAACGCCACACCCACGGCGTCGGCGCCCCCGACCTCGGTCTCGCCGCCTGGCGCAGCGCCACCATCCTCAACACCCTCACCGGCAAAGAGACCTACCAGCTGCCCACCCGAACCGCCTTCACCACCTTCGGCCTGGAAACCCAGCCCCGCGTCCCCCCGGCCCGACGACCACCGACCCTCACCCCTCTCGTCGAAGGCCGGTAGAGAGACGAAAGGGCGGCGGGAGAACTCCTCCCACCGCCCCTCACACGGCACCCCTAGAAGACCGGCGTACCGTTCCGCGTCAGTCTCCAGTCCACCGACGCGAACTCAGCCGGATCGATCGACCCCTTCGCCTTCACCCAGGCGATCATCGTGTTGCGGATCTCGTCCGAGTTCGACCACAGCAAGGCCGCCGCCGCCACAAACGGGAAGTTGCCACCACCGTTCGCCCGGTAGTTGTTCACCGCGAACACGAACCGCTGCTCGTCCGCCAGCGGCGCACCCTCGAACCGCACGTTCGCGATCCGCGAACCCGCCGGCCTGGCGATGTCGATCTCGTAGGTCAGACCACTCACCACGTCGTAGTTGTAGTCCGGCGTACCGTTCGCGTTCGTCAGCTTCGCCGGATCCACCACCGCGTCCGCCGCCGTCTGTACGAAGTAGTTCGCCGAGAACTCCAGGTACGCCTTCATCTGCGCACCCGTCATCAGACGCGCCTCCAGCGTGTTCTCGAAGACGTACAGACCCGCCACGTCCCGGATCGTCACCTCACCCGCCGGAATGACCGCGCTCCGCGAGAACGCCGCCGCCTGCGACAACACCGGCAGCGCCGCGTACTCCGTGCCCGCCAGCGCCTGCTTCACCGTGTCCGCCTGGATGTGGTTGATCAGATCGATGATCGGCACATCCTTGTACGGAGCCTCCACCGACGTCATCTCGGCGGCGTTCGTACCGATCACCTGATTGACGTACGCCACGACCTTCTCGTGCTCGTCGCCCAGCAACTTCACGATCTTCGGGTCCTCCTCCACCGTGTTGGAGTTCAGGACCCGCGCCCCCACCTTCTCGACCGCCCAACGGCCCTTCTCCCACACCAGCTCGAAGTCGAACAGCGTCAGACGCTGACCCCACTTCAACGGCTCCGAGAGCACGACCTGCCGGCCCGTCTCCTTGTTGGTGACGAAGTACTCCGGAATCTCCGTGTGCGCATGACCCACCAGGATCGCGTCGATACCCGGCACCTGCTCCGCCACCAGACCCGCCGCGTTCTCGACGTACGGCAACTGGTCACCGTACGACGACGTCCCCGACGAACCACTGTGCGCCGACACGATCACCACGTCCGCACCCATCGAACGCAGCTTCGGCACCCACTTCGCCGCCTGCTCCTCCAGACCCGGGAACGTCATCTTCCCCTGCACGTTCGCCTTGTCCCAGATCGCGATCCCCGGGTTCGTGAGGCCGAGAACCGCCACCTTCACCTCACGGCCGAACGGCGTCTTCAGCCGGTGCATGCTGTACGGCGGGAAAGCCGGCCGCAGCGTCTTCGCGTCCAGCGCATTCGCCCCCAACAGCGGAAAACGACACTGCTCCTCGAACTTCCGCAGCACCGGAATGCCGTAATTGAACTCGTGATTCCCCAGCGCGGCCGCGTCATAGCCGATCGCGTTCATCGCCTGCGCCATCGGATGCACCGGACCACCCTCGGCGGTGATCGGGTCCACCTTGGCGTAGTAGTACGACAGCTGCGTCCCCTGAATCGTGTCGCCCGCGTCGATCAGCAGCGTGTGACAACGCCCCTTCTCGGCCCGCACCCGGTTCACCAGAGTGGAGATCTTCGCCAGACCGACATCGTTGTGCGCCTTGTCGTCGAATTCCTTGTCCGTGAAGTAGTCCCAGTTGAAGACGTTGCCGTGCAGGTCCGTCGTGCCCATCACGGTGAACGCGTACCGCTTCGCGGGCTTCGACGCCCCGGCCGTCTCCGCCGCCTGCGCCGCCGGAGCCGCTGCCGCGCCCCCGATCGCCACCCCGGCCCCGGTCACGGCGGACTTCTTCAGAAACTTCCGGCGGTTCAACGGCATGTCCTGCTCTCCTCGCGAAACGGCAACGACGCGCGTAGATAACGCGCGTAGATTCTGACCCGGCCACAGCGGACGACAACAGGCCCCGCAGGTTTCGATCTGATGACCTCACCTGCACCACCCCACCCCCAAAACCAGGAAACGCCTGCCAGAGTGGGGCGTATGACCACCCCCGCCGACACCCCTCCCGCCACCCCCCACGGCACCCCCGACGCCCCCCTCCTCACCGTCCGCGGCGAAACCACCCTCGAAGTCGACCCCGAAATCGCCCGCATCGGCATCACCGTCACCGCCCGCGGCCGCGACCGCCGCACCACCCTCGACGACCTCACCCGCCGCAACGCCACCGTCCTGGACCTCGTCAAGTCCTACGGCGACACCGTGGAACACCTCGCCACCGGCGCCGTCTCGATCACCCCCGAACTCACCCCGCGCGGCCGCGGCGAACGCGTCCGCACCTACCACGGCCACACCCACGTCACCGCCGAACTCACCGACTTCACCGCCCTCGGCGAACTCACCACCCGCCTCGCCGACCTCGACCTCACCCGCATCGACGGACCCTGGTGGGCACTCCGACCCACCTCACCCGTCCACCGCCAGGCACGCCGGCAAGCCGTACACGAAGCAGTCCAACGCGCCCACGAATACGCCGACGCCCTCGGCACCACCCTCGCCGCCCTCATCCAACTCACCGACACCGGCACCCAGGGCCCCCACCCCCGCGCCGCCTTCGACCGCCGGGCCGTCCGCATGTCCGCGGCCACCGCCGAGCCCGACACCACCCCCGAACCACTCGACCTCGAACCGCCACGCCTCCGTGTCCAAGCCGAAGTCAGCGCGCAATTCACCATGGTCCCCCCGCACCTGTGAATTCACCCGTTCGGGGAATTCCAGAAGGAAATGCGCATGCTCATCCGAGCATCCCCCCCCCGCACAATTCAACGCTCGTCAATAAGCCTTCACCCAGAGGTCGTTGGACAGACATGCCCCACCAATTCACTACCCAGCGGTAAGCCATAGGCTCGAACCATGCGCCGAGCAAAAATCGTCTGCACCCTGGGCCCCGCCACCCACACCTACGACCAGATCAAAGCCCTGGTCCAAGCCGGAATGGACGTGGCCCGCCTCAACCTCAGCCACGGCACGCACGCCGAACACGAGGAGCGCTACCAGCACGTCCGCAAGGCCTCCGACGAAACCGGCCGCAGCGTCGGCATCCTCGCCGACCTCCAAGGCCCCAAGATCCGCCTCGGCCGTTTCACCGAAGGCCCCGTACTCCTCGAACGCGGAGACACCTTCACGATCACCGTCGAAGAAGGCGTCGAAGGTGACCGCCACATCTGCGGAACCACCCACGCCGGCCTGGCGGACGACGTCACGGACGGCGAACGCATCCTCGTCGACGACGGCAGAGTCTGCCTCGAAGTCACCACCGTCGACGGCCCCCGCGTCCACACCCGAGTGGTCGAAGGCGGCGTCGTCTCCGACCACAAGGGCCTCAACCTCCCCGGAGTGGCGGTATCCGTCCCCGCGCTCTCCAAGAAGGACGAGGACGACCTGCGCTGGGCACTGCGCACCGGCTTCGACGCCGTCGCACTGTCGTTCGTCAGAAGCGGCAAGGACATCCTCGACGTCCACCACATCATGGACGAGGAAGGCCGCCGCCTGCCGGTCATCGCCAAGGTGGAGAAACCCCAGGCGGTCGAGAACATCGACGACATCGTCGCCGCCTTCGACGGCATCATGGTCGCCCGAGGCGACCTCGGCGTCGAGATGCCCCTCGAACAGGTCCCCATCGTCCAGAAGCGAGCGATCAAGCTGGCCAGGCGCAACGCCAAACCGATCATCGTCGCCACCCAGATGCTCGACTCCATGATCGAGAACTCCCGCCCGACCCGGGCCGAGGCGTCGGACGTCGCCAACGCCGTCATCGACGGCACGGACGCGGTGATGCTGTCCGGCGAGACGAGCGTCGGAAAGTACGCGGTACAGACGGTCCGCACGATGGCCAGGATCGTCGAAGCGGCCGAGGAGGACATCCTGGCCAAAGGCCTCCCACCCCTGACCGAACAGAACAAACCCCGCACCCAGGGCGGCGCGGTCGCCCGGGCGGCGGCCGAGATCGGTGACTTCCTCGGCGCCAAGTTCCTCGTCGCCTTCACCCAGTCGGGCGACACCGCCCGCCGCCTCTCCCGCTACCGCTCCCCGATCCCGCTCCTGGCCTTCACCCCCGAACCGGCGACCCGCTCCCAGCTGAGCGCGACCTGGGGCGTGGAGACCTTCCTCGGCCCCCACGCCGACTCGACGGACGCGATGGTCGACCAGGTGGACGAGTTGCTGCTGAAGTACGGGCGCTGCCAGAAGGGCGACGTGGTGGTGATCACGGCCGGCTCACCCCCGGGGGTGTCGGGCTCGACGAACCTGGTGCGGGTGCACCACATCGGGGAGGACGACAGGTAGGTCCGCGCCTGGGGTCTACGTGGGTGTCGAGGAGAGCGACGGCCGGAGGTTCACGAGAACGTGAACCTCCGACTTGGGATGTGACCTTGGAATCCAAGGAAAAGTGCCCCGGGTCGGACTCGAACCGACACTGTACGGGTTTTGAATCCGTTGCCTGCTGCCAATTGGGCTACCGGGGCTCGTAGAATCAAAGGTTTTCCCTGACCCTCCGCGCACCCACCTTACCGCAGCTGGGTAGGCTCTTGGGAGCAGCACCCCGCCCTGAACAAGGAGCCCCCGTGACCGCCCCCGAGTCGCCCCAGCCCGTAGACGCGCCCGACGACGACAAGTCGCACGTGCCTCCGCTGACGACCCGTGTCGTCATCGCCGAGGACGAGGCCCTGATCCGGCTCGACCTCAAAGAGATGCTGGAGGAGGAGGGCTACAGCGTCGTCGGTGAGGCCGGTGACGGCGAGCAGGCGATCGAACTCGCCCGTGAGCACCAGCCGGATCTGGTGATTCTCGACGTGAAGATGCCGAAGATGGACGGTATCTCGGCGGCGGAGAAGATCGCGGAGGAGCGCATCGCTCCGGTGCTGATGCTGACGGCGTTCTCGCAGCGCGACTTGGTGGAGCGGGCACGGGACGCCGGTGCGATGGCGTATCTGGTCAAGCCGTTCAGCAAGAGTGACGTGGTGCCGGCGATCGAGATGGCCGTGTCGCGGTTCACGGAGTTGAAGGAGCTGGAGAAGGAGGTCGCGGACCTCACGCAGCGACTGGAGACGCGGAAGCTGGTGGATCGGGCGAAGTCGATTCTTCAGACGGAGTACGGGCTGACGGAGCCGGCCGCGTTCCGGTGGATTCAGAAGACGTCGATGGACCGGCGGATGTCGATGCAGCAGGTCGCGGAAGCGGTCATTCAGGACGCGGACGAGAAGAAGGCGTCCAAGGGCTGAGCCCAGGAGTACCCACGACGAGGCCCGCGCCCCCGGAGAAGAGGGGCGCGGGCCTCGTCGCGTCGGTGCCGAGTCGGCGGCTCAGTCCTCGCCGAGGTACGCCTTGCGGACGGACTCGTCGTGGAGGAGGTGCCGTCCGGTGCCGGAGAGCACGATCTTGCCGATCTCCATGACGTGGCCGTGGTCGGCGAGCGAGAGGGCGGCCTGGGCGTTCTGCTCGACGAGCAGGATGGTGGTGCCCTGGGACTTCAGCTCGGCGATGGTGGCCATGATCTTCTGCATCATGATCGGGGAGAGGCCCATGGAGGGCTCGTCGAGCATGAGCAGTTTGGGCTGGGACATCAGGGCGCGGCCCATGGCGAGCATCTGCTGCTCACCGCCGGACAGGGTGCCCGCGGCCTGCTTGCGACGTTCGCCGAGGATGGGGAAGAGGTCGTAGGCGCGCTGGATGTCCTTCTCGATGCCGGCCTTGTCGTTACGGAGGAAGGCGCCGAGGCGGAGGTTGTCCTCGATCGTCATGCGGGGGAAGATGTGCCGCCCCTCGGGGGAGTGGGCGAGTCCCAGCGAGACGATGTTGTGGGCGGGGATCTTCTTCAGCGACCTGCCGTTGAACTTGATCTGGCCGCCGACGGGCTTGAGGAGGCCCGAGAGCGTGCGCAGGGTGGTGGTCTTGCCGGCGCCGTTGGTGCCGATGAGGGTGACGACTTCGCCGGCGTCGACCTTGAAGGAGATGCCCTTGACGGCCTCGATCTTGCCGTAGGCGACGCGGAGGTCCTCGACCTCGAGCAGTGCGGTCATCGGTCGTTCTCCTTGCCGGGCGCGGCGTCCGTCGTGGTCTCGGCGTGTGCCTCGGCGGCCTCGACTTCGGCGATCTCCTCGGCGCCGGGGGCGTCCTCGAAGGGCTCACCGAGGTAGGCGGCGACGACGCGCTCGTCGCCCTGGACGGTGGCGCTGTCGCCTTCGACGAGCTTCTCGCCCTGGACGAGGACGGCGACGCGGTCGCAGAGGTTGAAGATGAACCGCATGTCGTGCTCGATGACGAGGACGGCGATGCCCCTGTCGCGGATGGCGAAGACGAGTTCCTCCGTCGTCCGCGTTTCCTGGGGGTTCATGCCGGCGGTGGGCTCGTCGAGGAGCAGCAGGCCGGGCTCGCTGGCGAGGGCGCGGGCGATTTCGAGCTTGCGCTGCTCGCCGTAGGGGAGGTTGCGGGCGAGGTGGTCGGCCTTGTTGGCGAGGCCCACGAACTCCAGGAGTTCCATGGCGCGTTCGCGGGAGGCGGCTTCGGCCTTGTGGAAGCCGGGGCCGCGCAGCAGGGCGGACCAGAGGCCTTCTTTGGTGCGGGTGTGGCGGCCGACGAGCACGTTTTCCAGGACCGTCATGTTGGCGAACAGCCGGATGTTCTGGAAGGTGCGGGCGATGCCGGCCGCGGTGACCTTGAAGGACTTGGGGGGCAGGACCTGGCCCTTGTACCGGACTTCGCCTTCGGTCGGGATGTAGAGGCCGGTGAGGCAGTTGAAGAAGGTGGTTTTGCCGGCGCCGTTGGGGCCGATCAGTCCCACGATTTCGCCGCTGTTGACGGTGAGGTTGACGTTGCTCACGGCGGTGAGGCCGCCGAAGCGCATGGTGACGCCGCGGGCGTCGAGGACGGTTTCGCCGGTTCCTCCGGCGCCGCCGGGTGCGGTGTCCTTGGTGGTGGTGTCGGTAGTCATGGTGGTCAGGCCCCTGCCTTGCTGAGGACTGTGGGCGCTTCGGCTTCTTCGTGGAATTCGAGCTGGCGGCGCCGGTTGGGGATGAGGCCCTCCGGACGGAAGCGCATCAGCAGGACGAGCGCGAGGCCGAAGGCGAAGAGCTGGTAGTCGCCGAGGAACTGGAGCTTGGCGGGGATCAGGTAGAGCAGTGCGGCGCCGACGAGGGGGCCGCTGATGGTGCCCATGCCGCCGAGGACGACGGCCGCGAGGAGGAATGCCGAGTTCGGCGGGACCACGTGGGCGAACTGGTATTGCTCGGGGGTCACGGTGTAGGTGACGTGTGCCTGGACGGTGCCGGCGAGGCCGGCGAGAGCGGCGCCGAGGGCGAAGGCGATGAGCTTGACGCGGAAGCCGTTGATGCCCATGGCGAGGGCGGCGGTTTCGTCTTCGCGGATGGCGATCCAGGCGCGGCCGATGCGGGAGTCGCTGCTGCGTCGGAAGACGACGACCACGACCAGTGTGATGAGGAGCATCAGCAGGAAGTAGTTGGCGAATCGGCCGATGGTGAACCCGAGGAAGGAGTGCTCCTGGCCGAAGTCGTATCCGAGGATGTTGAGGTTCGGGACGGAGGAGATGCCGTTGGAGCCGTTGGTGATGTCGGGTCCGGAGGTGCCGTCCATGTTGAGGACGGTGATGCGGAAGATCTCACCGAAGCCGAGGGTCACGATGGCGAGGTAGTCGCCGCGCAGTCGCAGGGTCGGGGCGCCGATGATGACGCCGAAGATCATGGCGACGGCGGCTCCGAGGATGGCGGAGGCCCAGAACGGCAGGTGGATGTCGAACGGTGAGGAGGGGGAGCCGGAGACCATGGCGGCGGTGTAGGCGCCGACGCCGAGGAAGGCGACGTAACCGAGGTCGAGGAGGCCGGCGAGGCCGACGACGATGTTCAGGCCGAGGGCGACGGTGGCGAAGATCAGGATGTAGACGCCGATGGTCGCGTACTGGTCGTCGGACTGGGTGAAGGGGAAGGCGGCGGCTGCGACGAACGCGCCGATCATCGTCACGTTGCGGTGCTTGGTGGTGAGTGCGGAGATCCGGCCGACGAGTCCGGCCTTGGCGGCGGCGGCGAAGCCGAAGCCCGCGGTGATGAGGAAGCCGACGAAGAGTTCGTCGTACTCGGTGCCGATGCCGTAGGTGAAGACGGTCAGGCCGAGGGCGAGGGCCGCGACGATGATCAGGATCTCGGCGTAGGCGGGCAGCTTGCGTGCGGGGGTGGCGGTGCCGGAGGCGAAGGATGCCTTGACGACCGTCCATTGGGCGCGCGTGCTGTGGCGGAACTGCTCCCAGCCGGTGTCGTCGGGGTCGGTGAGTTCGGTCTCCGGCAGCGCGAACGGCAGGGAGAGGGCGCCGAGGAGGGTGGCGAGGGTCGCGATGGCCGCGACCCAGGCGCCGGGCTCCAGGTTGACGAGTCCGCCGAGCTGGGCGCTGATCGCGATGACGGTGTACCAGGCGGTGGCGAAGGTGCCGAGTGCGGCCAGTTTGATGGCGCTGTCGGCACTTGCGGGCGTCAGCCAGCGCAGGCCTTTGATGCCGTAGGAGGAGAGGCCGAACAGGGTGGTGAGGGCGCCGCCGATGAGGACGAGGACCTGGAGGCCGCCGGGGTAGCCGTAGACGGTGAGGTCGCCGGGGAAGGCGGAGGTCCAGGTCCAGGCCAAGAAGGTGGAGACGACGGTGAGGACGCCGCCGCCGGTGGCGAGGGCGCGGCCGGTTCGGGGTGGGATGCCCACGAGGCTGTGCGGGGTGCCGGCGGTGGTCTTGCCGGTGGTCTGCGGTGCGGTGTTCTGTGTGGTCATCGGTGTCACGCCCTGTCCGACACGCGCTCGCCGAGCAGGCCCTGCGGCCTGAAGAGGAGCACGAGGATGAGGAGTACGAACGCCCAGACGTTGGCCCAGGACTGGCTGCCGAACTGTTCCATGCCGGGGATGTCGGAGATGAAGGCGGTGGACAGCGATTCGGCGACGCCGAGGACGAGGCCGCCGAGCATGGCGCCGTAGATGTTGCCGATGCCGCCGAGGACGGCGGCGGTGAACGCCTTGAGGCCGAGGATGAAGCCCATGCGGAACTGGACCTGGCCGTACTTCAGGCCGTAGGCGACGGCTCCGATGGCGGCGAAGGCGGCGCCGAGGGCGAACGCGATCACGATGATGCGGTCGGTGTTGATGCCCATGAGCTTGGCGGTGTCGGGGTCCTGCGCGGTGGCCTGCATGCCGCGGCCGGTGCGGGTCTTCATGACGAAGTACGCGAGGATCGCCATGCTGATGGGGGCGGCGAGCAGCAGGAAGATGTCACCGGTCTGGATGGTGACGTTGCCGATCTCGAAGGGGCCGCCCTCGATCTGCGGGAAGTTGATCGAGTCCTTGCCGTCGGGGTACCAGGCCCAGATGGCCTGCTGGAGGGCGAGGGAGAGCCCGATGGCGGTGATGAGGGGGGCCAGGCGTGGTGCTCCGCGCAGAGGCCGGTAGGCGAAACGTTCCGCTCCCACGGCGACGAGGACGGCGACGATGATGCCGCCGACGAGCATCAGGGGTAGTGCAACCCACATGGACGTGCCGTCGGGCAGCACGTAGAGATACATGGTGAGGGCGCCGAAGCCACCCACCATGAAGATCTCACCGTGGGCGAAGTTGATGAGCTGGACGATGCCATAGACCATCGTGTAGCCGATGGCGACCAGCCCGTACATGGATCCCAGTAGCAGGCCGTTGACCAGCTGCTGCGGCAGTTCGTTCACCGCATGTCCTCCGAGACTTTCGGATAGTCGAGGGATGTGACCGGATGTGAGTCCGCGCGGGGCGCTAGTGGTGCGGCGCCCCGCGCGGCTCATGGGTGGGTGCGGGTATGGGTCAGCCGGTGAAGGTGCCGGACTTCGCGGCCTTCCACTGGCCGCCCTCGACGGAGTAGACGGTGAGCTGCTTGTTGGTGGCGTCACCGTACTCGTCGAAGGAGACCTTGCCGGTCACGCCGTCGAAGGAGACGTTCTGCACGGCCTCCGTGATCTTGGCGCGGGCGTCGTCGGGAAGCTTGCCGTCGTTGTCGTCGACGACCTTCTTCACGGCCTCGATGATCGCCCAGGCGGAGTCGTAGGAGTAGCCGCCGTAGGCCTCGTAGGCGTCCTTGTACCCGGCGGTCTTGTAGTTGGCGACGAACTCCTTGGCGGAGGCGAGTTCCTCGACCGGGGCGCCGATGGAGGTGGCGAGGTCGCCGGTGGCGCTGGAGCCGGCCAGCTTGATGAACTCGCCGCTGTAGATGCCGTCGCCGCCGACGAGGGGGATCTTGGCGCCTGCGGCCTTGATCTGCTTGCTGAGCGGGCCGGCCTGCGGGTACTCGCCGCCGTAGTAGACGACGTCCGCGCCCGAGGACTTCACCTTGGTGGCGACGGCGGAGAAGTCCTTGGTCTCGGGGTCGATGTGCTCCGTGCCGACGACCGTGCCGCCGAGCTTCTTGAACTCCTCGGTGAAGGTGGCCGCCAGACCGGCGCCGTAGGTCTTCTTGTCGTCGATGACGAAGACCTTCTTCTTCTTGGCGTCGTTGAAGACGTACTGGGCGGCGAACGGGCCCTGGACGGCGTCCGTGGTCGCGGTGCGGAAGTACGACTTGTACGGGCGGCTCTTGGAGGTCTGCCAGTCCGTGCCCTGGGTCAGGGCCGGGTTGGTGTTGGCCGGGGAGACCTGGACGAGCTTCGCGTCGTCGAAGACCTTCTGCATGGACTCGGCGACGGAGGAGTTCAGCGGGCCGACGACGCCGAGGACGTCCTTGTCGGCGACGAACTTGGTGGCGTTCTGCTGGCCGGAGGAGGGCTGCGCCTGGTCGTCGAGGGCTTCGACCTTGAAGGTGACGCCCTCGACGTACTTCTCCTTGTTGGCCGTCTTGGCGGCGAGGTCGGCGGAGTTCTTGATGCCGAGACCCAGCGCGGACAGGTCGCCGGTCAGCGGAGCGTCGACACCGATGACGACGGTGGTGCCGCCACCCTCGGAGTCGGAGCCACCGTCGTCTCCGCGCGAGCCGCAGGCGGTGAGGGTGAGTGCTCCCGCCGCCAGCGCGGCGGTGATGGCGATGAACGAACGTTGACGCACGATCCAGTCCTTTCCCTGGCACGGCCCTTCCCCCTGGAAGCGGCCGAGTCGATCGCTGGTCCGGAGTGACTTTCCGACCGCGCGGTGACTGGCCGTGACTCTAAACGGGTGAAGGGAACGTGGAGGAGGCTCTGACCAAGGCTGTGACGCTCTTGTTATGACACGAGGTAATGCAGAGCGGTACTGAGCGGGTGGAACAGCGACTTTCGGGCTGATTCGCCCTGTCCGCATAGTGAGAACTCCCAGGACGCGACCCAGACGTTTCAGGCGTCTCAAGCGTTTTGGTGATTACCTGAAATCGTTGCTACAGGCGACTTGCAGGGCCTGGGAGAGGTCCTCGGCATAGCGCGGGCCGAGGATGAAACTGTGTACTTGTATTGCGCGCGCATTACGCAGAGTTACGTCCAGGAAAGGGAGTCCGGCGTTCCTCGGCGCTTTTCCGCATTCGGTCACCCGCATCATGACGACGATCTTGCGGGCGGAACCCGCCGTCGTACGGAAGGGCGCCCGGGGCGCGGAGGTCAGGGACAGTCCGGCGTAGGGCTGCGCCAGACGCGTCGTGGTGACCGGCGGACCGGACTCGACGCTCAGGAGCACCTCGAAGGCGAAGGTCCGGGGCCGGGCGCCGGACGGTACGGCGCGGACGCCGACGTAGGTGACGTCCACGACCTGGGACGGGTACGGCGGTTCGACGGTGGCCGGCCCGGGGTCGTGGGGGCGGGTGAGGTACAGGTGGCCGCCGCCCGCGAGGAGGGCGGCGGCCACCAGAACCGCGAGGACGGCCCGGCGGTGTCCGTCGTAGTACCGGGCCAGGTGCCCGCGCGGGCGCGAACGGCCGCTGCCGGGGGCGTCGGCACCCTCCCGCGCGCGCGTGCCCTCGCCGGGCTCGACGGGGCCGATGCCGCTCACTGCCAGGGGTTCTTGCCGGGGCCGCCGGAGCGGTACCGCTCCACGCAGCCGGCCCGTGCCTCGCGGTCGATCACCTCGTCGGCCGCGTCGGTCCCCTGCCGCTTCCGTTCGGCGCGCGCCGCGTCCACGACGGTCCGCAGGATCTCGTACTGGCCGTTGGACAGCCCCATCGACTGGTAGTCCCCGTACGTCCCGCTGTCGAGCACCTCGCGCGACCAGTAGGCGACGATCCGGGTGCACAGCACCTCCGGAGGCGTGGCGGACGGCGACGGTGTGCCCCTCGCCTCCGCGCCGCCCGAGCCGCCGCACCCGGTCGTCAACACACCCGCCGCGAACGCGATTCCGAGCAGTCGCGCCGCCGCCGGCCAGAGGACCCCTCCCGTTGCCATGCCCAGACGCTAGGCCGCCCGGCGGGGAGGGGCAACGGTCCCGCCGCCCGGCGCACGTCGGCCGGCCGTTCGCATGGGGGTCGCATTGTCCGGCGCATGCCAGTCGGCCGCCCGCATGTGCGTCACGTCGTCCGGCGTGCGTCATCGGGGCGTCCGTACGTGTGTCGCGTCGTCCGTCACGGGGCCGGTCGGCCGTCCGCACGTGCGGTGCGTCGTGGGGCATGCGTCAGCCGGTCGCCCGTACGTGGGTCGCGTCGCCCGGGTTCACGTCCCGCAGCAGGCACGTCAGCCGCGCCGTGCACACCCGCCGCCCTGCCTCGTCACTGATGACGATCTCGTACGTCGCCGTGGAGCGCCCCCGGTGCACGGGCGTGGCCACGCCCGTGACCAGGCCGGAGCGCGCGCCGCGGTGGTGGGTGCAGTTGAGGTCGACACCGACGGCGATCTTCGAGCTGCCGCCGTGCAGCATCGAGCCGACCGAACCGAGGGTCTCGGCGAGGACCGCTGAGGCGCCGCCGTGCAGCAGCCCGTACGGCTGGGTGTTGCCCTCCACCGGCATCGTCCCCACGACCCGGTCCGCGGAGGCCTCGACGATCTGCACGCCCATGCGCGTGCCCAGGTGGCCGGCGGAGAACAGTGCCTGGAGGTCGACGCCGAGCGCCGCGTACTCGTCGATGACCTCTTGCGGGAACTTCACGTGCTGCTGCTCGCCCATGGGGCCGTGCTCCGTTCGTCGTGACCGGTACGGTGACCGTGCTGGCTGAGCAAACGCTCAGTCGGTCGCCGATTGTTCCAGACGGACGACGACGGACTTGCTGGCCGGGGTGTTGCTGGTGTCCGCGGTGGCGTCCAACGGCACCAGGACGTTGGTCTCCGGGTAATAGGCGGCCGCACAGCCCCGCGCCGTCGGATAGAGCACGACCCGGAAGCCGGGCGCCCGCCGCTCCACACCGTCCCTCCACTCGCTGACGAGATCGACGTACGAGCCGTCGGCGAGCTCGAGCCGCCGCGCGTCCTCGGGGTTGACGAGGACGACCCGCCGCCCGTTCCTGATGCCCCGGTAACGGTCGTCCAGGCCGTAGATCGTGGTGTTGTACTGGTCGTGCGAGCGCAGCGTCTGCAGCAGCAGGCGGCCCTCGGGCAGCTTCGGGTACTCGACCGGCGCCGCGGTGAAGTTGGCCTTGCCGGTGGCCGTCGGGAAGCGGCGCTCGTCACGCGGGGCGTGCGGCAGGGCGAACCCGCCGGGGCGGGCCACGCGCGCGTTGAAGTCCTCGAAACCGGGGATCACGCGCGCGATGCGGTCCCGGATCGTCGCGTAGTCCTTCTCGAACTCCTCCCACGGCACCTTGCTGTCCTCGCCCAGCACCCGGCGCGCCAGCCGGCACACGATCGCCGGCTCCGACAGCAGGTGCGCGCTCGCCGGCTCCAGGCGCCCCCGGGAGGCGTGCACCATGCCCATGGAGTCCTCCACGGTCACGAACTGCTCGCCGCCGCCCTGCACATCGCGCTCGGTGCGGCCGAGCGTCGGCAGGATCAGCGCCCGCGCGCCCGTGACGACGTGCGAGCGGTTGAGCTTCGTCGACACGTGCACCGTCAGCCGGGCCCGCCGCATGGCCGCCTCGGTGACCTCCGTGTCCGGGGAGGCGGACACGAAGTTGCCGCCCATCGCGAAGAACACCTTCGCCTCGCCGTCGCGCAGCGCGCGGATGGCCCGGACGACGTCGAAGCCGTGCTCACGCGGGGGCGCGAAGCCGAACTCCCTCTCCAGGGCGTCCAGGAAGGCGGGCGCGGGGCGCTCGAAGATGCCCATCGTGCGGTCGCCCTGCACGTTCGAATGCCCGCGCACCGGGCACACGCCCGCGCCCGGGCGGCCGATGTTGCCGCGCAGCAGCAGGAAGTTGACCACCTCGCGGATGGTCGGCACGGAGTGCTTGTGCTGGGTCAGCCCCATCGCCCAGCACACGATGGTGCGCTCGGAGGCCAGCACCATGCGCAGGGCCTGCTCGATCTCCGCGCGCGTGAGGCCCGTCGCCGTGAGCGTCTCGTCCCAGTCGGCGCCGCGGGCCTGCTCCGCGAACTCCTCGAAGCCATGGGTGTGGTCCCTGATGAACGCCTCGTCGAGCGCGCCTTCCGTCTCCAGGACCAACTTGTTGAGGAGGCGGAAGAGGGCCTGGTCGCCGCCGAGGCGGATCTGCAGGAACAGGTCGGTGAGCGCGGCGCCCGCGGTGAGGCCCTTGGGTGTCTGCGGGTTCTTGAAGCGCTCCAGCCCCGCCTCGGGCAGCGGGTTGACGCTGATGACCTTCGCGCCGTTCGCCTTCGCCTTCTCCAGGGCGGAGAGCATGCGCGGATGGTTCGTGCCCGGGTTCTGGCCGGCGACGATGATCAGGTCGGCCTGGTACAGGTCCTCCAGCAGGACGCTGCCCTTGCCGATGCCGATCGTCTCCGACAGGGCCGAGCCGGAGGACTCGTGGCACATGTTGGAGCAGTCCGGCAGGTTGTTGGTGCCGAGCTCGCGCGCGAAGAGCTGGTACAGGAACGCGGCCTCGTTGCTCGTACGGCCCGAGGTGTAGAAGACGGCCTCGTCGGGGGAGGCGAGGGCGGTCATCTCCTCGGCGACGATGTCGAAGGCACGCTCCCAGGAGACCGGCTCGTAGCGCTCTGCCCCTTCGGGGAGGTACATGGGGTGCGTCAGCCGGCCCTGCTGGCCCAGCCAGTAGCCGCTGCGGGTCGACAGGTCGGCGACCGGGTGCGCGGCGAAGAACTCCGGGGTGACCCGGCGCAGGGTGGCCTCCTCGGCCACCGCCTTCGCGCCGTTCTCACAGAACTCCGCCGCGTGCCGGTGGTCCGGCTCCGGCCAGGCGCAGCCGGGGCAGTCGAAGCCGTCCTTCTGGTTCACCCGCAGCAGGGTCAGCGCGGTGCGCTTCACGCCCATCTGCTGCTGGGCCATCCGCAGGGTGTGCCCGATGGCCGGGAGGCCCGCCGCCACGTGCTTCGGCTCGGCGACCTGCGGCGCGTCCTGGACCGGATCGGCCTTGGGCGGCTTCGATGCCATCGCGGCTCTCCTTCGCTGGCACGGGTGAGGTGACCTGTGTCTCCGATCCTCGCACGCTGCGGTGACAGTGAGAGGGGGCGGGCTTGCGGAGCTCGTGAGCATTCCTTGCGGTGGTGGGGCGGGGGACGGGGGGCGGTGGCTGCGGCGCGGTGGTGGTTGGCGCGGGGCCTGGTGTGGAAGCGCGGTTCCGTCGTGGGTGGGTCGGGGTCGTGGCAGTGCGGCGAGTCCGTCGCCGGTTGGGCGTACGGCTGCCTGCCGGCAGTAGTGGAACTTGGCTGTGCAGCGCTGAGCGACGGGCTGCGCCGCACCGCCACGACCCACTCCCGCCGTCGTGCGAGTGCGGGAGCGTTCCGGGTGCCGGGTGCCGGGTGCCGGGTGCCGGGTGCCGGTGCGGTGTGTGGGGGGTCCGGACCGCCTCGGGTGCGGGTGCGGGGTGGGGAGGGGGGAGGAGGGCGGTGTGGGGTGGAGTGTCAGTGGGGCGTGGCAGGATCGGGGGCGTGGCAGAAACAGCATCGAAGAAGACCGAGAAGACCTCCGGCGGCGAGCGGCCCCGCCTGATGCTCATGGACGGGCACTCGCTGGCCTACCGCGCGTTCTTCGCGCTGCCCGCGGAGAACTTCACCACCGCGACGGGCCAGCCGACGAACGCGATCTACGGCTTCGCGTCGATGCTGGCCAACACACTGCGTGACGAGGCGCCCACGCACTTCGCGGTCGCCTTCGACGTCTCCCGGAAGACCTGGCGTTCCGAGGAGTTCACGGAGTACAAGGCGAACCGCTCCAAGACCCCGGACGAGTTCAAGGGGCAGGTCGAGCTGATCGGCGAGCTGCTCGACGCGATGCACGTCTCGCGGTTCGCGATCGACGGCTTCGAGGCCGACGACGTGATCGCCACGCTCGCCACCCAGGCCGAGGCCGAGGGTTTCGAGGTGCTGATCGTCACCGGCGACCGGGACTCCTTCCAGTTGGTCAGTGAGCACACCACCGTGCTGTATCCGACGAAGGGCGTCTCCGAGCTGACCCGCTTCACCCCGGAGAAGGTCTTCGAGAAGTACGGGCTGACGCCTTCGCAGTACCCCGACTTCGCGGCCCTGCGGGGCGACCCGTCCGACAACCTCCCGGGCATTCCCGGCGTCGGGGAGAAGACGGCCGCGAAGTGGATCAACCAGTTCGGTTCGTTCGCGGAGCTGGTCGAGCGGGTCGACGAGGTCAAGGGCAAGGCCGGGCAGAACCTCCGTGACCACCTGGAGGCCGTCAAGCTCAACCGCCGCCTGACGGAGATGGTCCGCACCGTCGAACTGCCCAGGACCGCCGCCGACCTCGCGCGCCTCCCGTACGACCGCAAGGCCGTCGCGATGGTCCTGGACACCCTGGAGATCCGGAACCCCTCGCTGCGTGAGCGGCTCCTCGCCGTCGACCCGGGCGGCGAGGAGGCCGAGGCGACCCCGGTGGTCACCGGTGGTGTGGAGCTGGACGGCTCGGTGCTGGGCACGGGCGAGCTGGCCGGCTGGCTCGCCGAGCACGGCACGCAGACGCTCGGCGTCGCCACCGTCGACACCTGGGCGCTGGGCACCGGTTCGGTCGCCGAGGTCGCGCTCGCCGCCGCCGACGGAGCGGCCGCCTGGTTCGACCCGTCGGAGCTGGACGAGGCCGACGAGAACGCGTGGGCGGCCTGGCTGGCCGCCGAGGACCGCCCCAAGGTCCTGCACGACGTCAAGGGCGCCATGCGGGTCTTCGCCGAGCACGGCTGGAGCGTCGCCGGCGTCTTCATGGACACCGCGCTCGCCGCCTACCTGGTCAAGCCGGGCCGCCGCTCCTTCGACCTGGACGCGCTGTCCCTGGAGTACCTGGGCCGTGAGCTGACCCCGCCCGCCGCGGCCGACGGCCAGCTCGCCTTCGGCGCGGACGACGGTGCCGAGGCCGAGGCCCTGATGGTCCAGGCCCGCGCGATCCTCGACCTCGGCGAGGCGTTCCGGGGCCGGCTGGAGGAGGTCGGCGCCGCCGACCTGCTGCGCGACATGGAGCTGCCCACCTCCGCCCTGCTCGCCCGCATGGAGCGGCACGGCATCGCGGCCGACCGGGCCCACCTGGAGGCCATGGAGCAGATGTTCGCGGGCGCCGTCCAGCAGGCGGTGAAGGAGGCGCACGCGGCGGCCGGGCACGAGTTCAACCTGGGCTCGCCCAAGCAGCTCCAGGAGGTCCTCTTCGGTGAACTGGGCCTGCCCAGGACGAAGAAGACCAAGACGGGCTACACGACCGACGCCGACGCCCTGGCCTGGCTCGCCACCCAGACCGACAACGAACTGCCGGTCATCATGCTCCGCCACCGCGAACAGGCGAAGCTGCGCGTCACCGTCGAGGGCCTGATCAAGACGATCGCCGCCGACGGCCGTATCCACACCACGTTCAACCAGACGGTCGCCGCGACCGGACGGCTGTCGTCGACGGACCCGAACCTGCAGAACATCCCCGTGCGCACCGACGAGGGCCGGGCCATCCGCCGGGGCTTCGTCGTCGGCGAGGGCTTCGAGTCCCTGATGACCGCCGACTACAGCCAGATCGAACTGCGCGTGATGGCCCACCTCTCCGAGGACGAGGGCCTGATCGAGGCGTTCACCTCCGGCGAGGACCTGCACACCACGGCCGCCTCCCAGGTGTTCGCGGTCGAGCCCGCCGCCGTGGACGCGGAGATGCGCCGCAAGATCAAGGCGATGTCGTACGGCCTGGCGTACGGCCTGTCGGCGTTCGGCCTGTCGCAGCAGCTGAACATCGAGGCGGCGGAGGCCCGCGCCCTGATGGACGCCTACTTCGAGCGTTTCGGCGGCGTACGGGACTACCTGCGCCGGGCCGTCGACGAGGCGCGGGCGACGGGCTACACGGCGACCCTGTTCGGGCGCCGCCGCTACCTTCCCGACCTCAACAGCGACAACCGTCAGCGCCGCGAGGCGGCCGAGCGGATGGCACTCAACGCGCCCATCCAGGGCACGGCGGCCGACATCGTCAAGATCGCCATGCTGAAGGTGGACCGCGCGCTGCGGGAGGCCGGCCTCAAGTCCCGCATGCTGCTCCAGGTCCACGACGAAATCGTCCTGGAGATCGCGCCCGGCGAGCGCGTGGCCGCGGAGGAACTCGTCCGCCGCGAGATGGCCGGCGCGGTCCACCTCAGGGCCCCGCTGGACGTGTCGGTGGGCGCGGGGGCGGACTGGGAGTCGGCAGCGCATTAGGCCCGGCGGGGGAGGGCACGGGGGCGGGTGCGCGGGCCGGGGCTCGGTCGGGCGCGACGGTGGTCTGCGTGGTGGGGCGGGAGCGGATCGGCTCGGCTGCGACCGCCTCCGGAGGGTGATGGAGCTGGGGCGGGTCGACGGGGGCTGCCGACCCGGGGGTGGGCTTCCTCGCCGGGTCCGTCCCGGGCCTCACGTCCCGTGGCCCGGGCGGGCGCCCGGCGCGTGCGTCGCCGGCCCTGTGACCAGTGGTTGTGCTCTCCGCCGCCCCGGTAACCCCCGGTACGTCCCCCGATGGGCCCTCACCCACGTGGCCCCCGCCAAGACGCCCCCTGCCGCTCCCGCCCGCCAAGATGCCGCCATGGGTATACGCATGCTTCACCGCCGGACGGCAACCGCACGCGTTCACGCCACGGCGACCGCCGACACGCAGGTCGACCCCGACGCGACGCCCTTGGGACGGCCCCTGCCGGCCGTCGCGGGCGGCGCCGCCACTCCCCGCATCCCCGGAACCCCCGTCACCGCCCTGCGCGCGGCCGCCGTACGGCTCGGCCGGCTCGCCCCGTTCTCCGGGGCCGAGGTCGCGCGCGGTTACCTGGCCCTCGCCCTCGGCTTCCTCGGCCGGCTCCCGAGACCCCGGGCGGGGCGTCGTATCACCGTCTTCGTCGCGAGGGTGACGCCGACCGGCGAGCCGTTCAGCGAACGCTGAGCTCGTCCGGCCGGTCCACGGTCTCCGGGGCGACCGGACGGGTCGCGCGCACGCCCACGGCGTACAGCAGCAGTCCGAGCACCAGCCCGGCGCCCGCGCCGAAGCACAGAGTCGGGATCAGCTCGTACGGCTTGGCCCGTGAACCCCAGTACTCCCACCACCGCGTCGCCCGCTGCACCGCCGCGACCAGCGCGCAGCCGCCGATCACGGCCCCGGCCCACCACCGGTCGCGGGCCGACAGCACCGGCACCCCGACCGGTTCGGCGGCGGGCGCCCTGCGCAGCGCGTACGCCACGAAGACCACGAGCACCCCCGCGGCCACCGCCGAACCGCCGTACTGCAGGTACCAGTACAGCGGTGAGCCCGCCACCGTCTCGCCGAGCACGGGGAACATCCGCATGCCCCACCGGTCGAGGTGGGTGAACTCGTCCCACACCACGTGCGTCAGCGCGCCGAGCGTCGCGGACACGTACCACCACAGCAGCGCGGACGGGCGGACCCGCGCGCGGGGCGCGCCACAGCGCGTCAGGGCGGCCGCGCGACCCTGCCGGGCCCGGGGCAGCAGGGCCACGAGCGGTTCGCGCACCAGCAGCCACAGCCCCACCAGCGCCCAGGCGACGAGCACGTCGACGGTGAACACGCCGGCGAAGGAGTGCGTGACGTCACCGAACTCCATGGCGCCGGACACGACACTCGCCGCGTAGTAGGTCATGTCGGGCGAGAAGGACCCCGCCACCAGGACAGCCGGGACGAGCCGTCCGCGGCCGGTTCCGTCGGTGCGCACGGCGGGCAGCACGGCCGCCGCGTGACTGAGGGTGAACGGCAACTGGGCTCCCCGCTGCGGACGTTGCCGGACAGTCCGGCCAGGAGTTCGACGACGTGACCAGTATGCGGGACGCCACCGACAGGCGAGCGGAGGTGGCCATGGAGTGAAGACCGTGTTCGAACGGGTGCCGGGGCAAAAGAAGTTGTCGTAGGGTCCTTTGGGTCGCCGTGCCCGCGGGCACGGTCGAACAACCGAACAGAACAGCGCGAACCGCCCAGGAGCGCAACCGTTCGGGCGGGAAGGTCGTCCCCACAGGGCGAGCGAGGCGGATCGTCCCCACAGGGGCGAGCGAAGCAGACGGATACGGGCGCTCGAGTGTCCACGGGAGGGGTTCACTTCATGTCGGCGCATTTCGGCAGCAGGCTGCGCAAGGGAGCGGTCAACACCACCGTGGCCGCGGTGGCGGTCGCGGCCCTGGCCGCGTCCCAGGCACCCGACGTCACGGCCGGCGGCCAGGCCGGCGGGCGGACCGCCGCCGACGCCCCGTCCGCCGACGCGGGCGCCGAGGACAGCGCCACCGGCAACTCGCCGTACTACACGGACCTGCCGCCGCTCAACAGCCCCACCCCCGCGCCGAGCCAGAGCGCCGGCACCACGCCGGCCGCCACCGGCGAGGCCGGCATCCCCGCGACCGTCCTGGACGCCTACAAGAAGGCCGCGGCGGCCCTCGCCGACGCCAAGCCCGGCTGCAACCTGCCCTGGGAGCTCCTCGCCGCCATCGGCAAGGTCGAGTCCGGCCAGGCCCGCGGCGGCAACGTCCGCGCCGACGGCACCACCCTCTCGCCGATCCTCGGCCCGGTCCTCAACGGCAACGGCTTCGCCAACATCAGCGACACCGACAACGGCGCCTACGACGGCGACACCACCTACGACCGTGCCGTGGGCCCCATGCAGTTCATCCCGTCCACCTGGGCGTGGGCGGGCCGCGACGGCAACGGCGACGGCAAGAAGGACCCCAACAACATCTACGACGCGGCCCTCGCGGCCGGCCACTACCTGTGCCGCTTCAACTGGGACATGGCCACCGACTCCGGGCTGCGCAGCGCGATCCTCAGCTACAACAACTCCACGGAGTACTTCAACACCGTCCGGTCGTGGCTGGAGTACTACCGCAAGGGCACCCACGAGATCCCCGACGGCACCGGCACCCTGCCCTCCAACCGCAGCGACGACACCAGCGGCGGCGGTGCGTCCACCTCCCCGTCGCCCACGCCGCCGACCACGCCCCCGGCGAGCCCCGGGCCCACCCCGCCGACGACGCCCGGCAAGCCCCCGAAGCCGGCCCCGCCCACGACGCCGGCCCCGCCGACCACTCCGGCCCCGACGCCGACCGACACGGTCGACCACCTCGAGGACGCTGGCACGGCGAAGCTCACCGCCATGGCGGGCGACGCGTTCACCCAGCGGATCAGCGCCCGCGCCGAGACCGACGCGGGCAAGGCCGTCGGCAAGGTCAGGATCCGCTTCACCATTGTCGGCGGCACCGACGCCACCTTCAGCAGCGGCGAGAACGTCGCCACGGTCGTCACCGACGGCAAGGGCGTCGCCACCGCGCCCGCCCTGCACGCGGGCGACAAGACCGGCACCTTCACCGTCCGCGCCACGGTCGTGGGCCGCGTGCTCCCCGTCCTGGACTACACGGCCACCGTCACCGACCGCGCCGCCGACAGCCTCGCCCGCACCAGCGGCACCGCGCTGACCTGCACCGCGGGCGGCGAGTTCACCGACCAGGTGGAGGTCAGGGCCACCTACAAGGGTGCCGTGGCGGACAAGGTCGCCGCCACCGCCACCCTGATCACGTCGGCCGACAACCCGACCGCGAACGACAAGGGCCCCTACTTCAAGGACGCCGCCGGCAACCCCGTCCGCACCCTGACGGGCCTGCAGACCGACTCCGCCGGCCTGCTGAAGCTGCCGAAGCTCTACGCCGACGACACCGCCGGCACGTTCCTGCTGCGCATCACCACCACGGGCGGAGCCACGCTCACCGTCGAACTGACCGTCACGGCGGCTCCGTCGTCCTCGCCGAGCCCGTCGGAGAGCACCTCCGAGAGCGCGTCCCCGAGCCCCTCCGAGTCGACGACGACCGGCTCGTAACGCACCTCCACATCACGGCGGCGCCCCCTCCACCCGAGCGGGGCGCCGCCGTCGTGCACGACGTGTTCTCATCTCGAGCGCCCGTTGCTACGGTGCCGGATCTGACGCCCTATCAGTTCCCGTGGCCGCCGCGCCGCACCGGGAGGCCCGTATGCGCGCCCTGATCGCCGCCGCGACCGGCCTCGCCGTCGCGCTCGCCCTGGTCCTCACGCTCACCGCCCTGGGCGCCCCCACGGGCACGACCTCCCCGAAACCGCTGCTGACGACGGTGCCCGCACACCCGTAACCGCCCGGGAGGGAGGCCGAGATGCGCCGCAAGGCCAGTCTGATCCTGCTCGCCCTCGCCGTGTTCTTCACGGCGCTGTCCCCACTGCTGCGCTGGTACGCCTTCCCCCGCCTGGCCAAGGTCCCGGCGAACGCGTACCAGGAGATGGTCCTGGAGGCGGAGAACGCCACCCTCCTCGACTACGGCACGATGACCGCCCGCACGGTCCCGAAGGTCACCATCGTCCAGACCCTCAGGGGCAACGTGGAGGCGTCGGAGAGGATCGAGAGGACCGCGGGCCGGGACGTCGTCGTCTGGGACGGCCTGTCCTACGTCCAGGGCCCCGACGGGAGGATGGTCTCCAAGGTCCCCGAGCGGTACATCTTCGACGCCCACACCCAGGAACCCGTCCACGCCACCGGCGAGATGGTCGACGGCGACCCGGTCCGACGGGAGGGGCTGGAGTTCAAGTGGCCGTTCCTGACGGAGAAACGGGACTACGAGTACTTCGACGCACAGGCCCGCCTCACCGCCCCCATCCACTACAAGGGCACCCGCGACTTCCGCGGTGTGAAGGTCTACTACTTCGAGCAGACCGTCCCCTGGACCAGGGTCCCCATGCCCAGGACCATGCCCGTCGCCGGCATCACCCCCGAGACCGTCGCCCGGACCGGCACCACGCGCTGGTACACCACCGTCCGCAGGTTCTGGGTCGAACCGCTCACCGGCGCACCCGTCTACGGCGAGGAGATCCACAAGGAGGAACTGCGCGGCGGCACCCTGCTCGGCGACCGCGACAAGGTGACGGCGTTCGCCGGACACGTGAAGATGCGCGAGGACTACATCGAGCACACCGTCGCCCTGGTCAAGTCCAACCGCACCCTGGTGCTGCTGATGACGTCCCACCTGCCCTGGGGCTTGCTGTTCCTCGGCGCCCTCCTGCTGTCCCTCTCCCTCTGGCTGGAGGCCCGCGGCCGCCGCCCGGACGAGCCCGCACCCACCGAGCCCGCCGCACCGGAGCCGGTCACCGCCTGAGCCGCGCGTTGGTGTGCCGGGTCGGCTCGGCACCGGCCGGGTCCTCCGGCCACGGATGCCTCGGATACCGGCCCCGCAGCTCCGCCCGTACGCCCTTGTAGCCGTCCCTCCAGAAGGAGGCGAGGTCGGCGGTGACCGCCGCGGGCCGGCCGGCGGGGGAGAGCAGGTGCACGAGCAGCGGCACCCCCGCGACACGCGGCGACTCCTGCAGCCCGAACATCTCCTGCACCTTCACCGCGAGCACGGGCTGCTCCGGGTTCGCGTAGTCGATCCGGATCCTGGACCCACTCGGTACGCAGATCCGCTCCGGCGCCAGCTCCTCCAGCCGGGCCGCCTCACCCGAGGCCCAGGGCAGCAGCCGGGCGAGCGCCTCCCCGGCGTCGATCCGCGCGAGATCGGCCCGCCGCCTGGCCCGGCCGAGCTCCGGCTCCAGCCAGTCGTCCACGCGCGCGTGCAGCGACGCGTCGGACACGTCGGGCCACGGCTCCCCCCGGTGCAGCCGCAGAAAGGCCAGCCGCTGCCGCAGCACGAGCGCCTCCGGCGACCACCGCAGCAGCGTCAGCCCCTCCTGCCGCAGCCCTTCGACCACCGCCTCCCGTACGAGCGCCGGGTCGGCGTCCCTGAGCGGCCGCACCGCCAGCTCCACGGCACCGAGCCGCTCGACCCGCCGGGCCACGACGTCACCGTCGGACCAGTGGACCTCCTCCCGCTCGTCGAGCAGCGGGCCGGCCGCGAGCCGGGCGACCTCCTCGTCGACGACCGCCGCGAGCTGCACGCGCGCGTGGCCCCTGCCCACGGGACGGTCGGCGACGGCGACGGCGAGCCACGGGGCGCCCCGCAGAGGGGACCCGTCGGAAAGCTCGGCCCGCGTACCGGAGACCATGAGATACGACCCGCCGTCGGGCCTGGCGACACGCTCCGGGAAGGCGAGGGCGGCCACGAGCCCGGCGACTTGATCCTCCCGGGTGCTCCGTCCGGCCCTGGGGCGGATGTCCGACGGCGTGTCACCGGTGGGCGGGCGGGAGACGTTCGCGGGGACGACGGCCCGCAGCCGCCGTACCTCGGCCCGCCACCGCGCCCCGTAGGCGTCACCCCCACGCCGCGCGGCGCGCACGGCGGCCGCCAGATCATCCCCGTACTCCCGCGGAGCCTCCTCGCTCAGCAGGGCGACCACCTCGGCGGCCCGCTCGACCCCCACCGACGCGGCCCCGTCCACCAGCGCCCGCCCCAGCCGGGGGTGCAGCCCCAGGCCGGCCAGCCGCGACCCCCGCCCCGTGGCCCGGCCGGCGGAGTCCACCGCGCCGATCGCCGTCAGCAGAGCCCTCGCCGCCGCCATCGCCCCGCCCGGCGGCGGGTCCAGCAACGCGAGCCCCGAGGCGTCGGGATCGCCCCAGCAGGCCACTTGCAGGGCGAACGCGGTCAGGTCGGCCACTTTGATCTCCGGGGCCGGGAAACGCGGCAGACGGGCGTCCTCCGCCTCCGACCAGCACCGGTAGACCACCCCCGGCGCCTCACGGCCCGCCCGCCCCGCCCGCTGCCTCGCCGCCGCGTGGGAGGCCCGCACGGTCGCGAGCGCGCTCAACCCGCGCGCGTGGTCCATCCGGGGCTCCCGCGCGAGCCCCGAGTCGACGACCACCCGCACCCCCGGAACCGTCAGCGACGACTCGGCCACCGAGGTGGCCAGCACCACCCGGCGCCGCTCGCCGGGCGCCAGCACCGCGTCCTGCACGGCCGCCGGCGCCCGCCCGTGCACCTGGAGCACGTCCACCCCGCCCAGGTCCCCGAGCTGCCCCGCGACCCGCGCGATCTCACCGACGCCCGGCAGGAAGCACAGCACGTCCCCCGACCGCTCGGCCAGCGCCCGCCGCACCACCGAGGCCACGTGCGCCAGCAGCGCCGGATCGACCCGCATGCCGTGCGGCGGCCGTACCGGACGGGCCGGGGGCGCCCAGACCACCCCCACGCCGAACGCGGACCCCCGGGCCTCGACGACCGGCGCGCCGCCCAGCAGCCGCGACCAGCCCTCCGTGTCGGTCGTCGCGGAGGCGGCCACCAGCCGCAGCTCGGGCCGCAGCGTCTCCCGTACGTCCCACAGGAAGGCGGCCGCCGTGTCCGCGTCCAGATGCCGTTCGTGGCACTCGTCCAGCACCACCACGTCGACGCCGGTCAGCTCCTGGTCGCGCTGGAGGCGTTGCAGCAGCACACCGGTCGTGACGACCTCCACGCGCGTGTGCCGCCCGACGACCCGCTCCCCGCGCACGGTGTACCCGACGCTCTCGCCGGCCTTCTCACCCAGCAGCCACGCCATCCGCCGGGCCGCCGCCCGTGCCGCGATCCGCCGCGGCTCGGCCACGACCACCCGCCGGACGGGCCCCTCGCCCAGCAGCCCGGCCAGCGCCAGCGGCACCAGCGTCGTCTTGCCGGTGCCGGGCGGCGCGGCCAGTACGGCGGTCCCGCGCCCGTCCAGGGCCTCGTTCAGGGCGGGCAGGGCGGCCCGCACGGGCAGCGCGTCCAGAGCGTCGTAACGGATCACGCCCCCAGTGTCGTACGCCCCCCGAAGACGCACCCCACGCGCGCGTGCGCGACCGGTCGCGGCCAGGACCTGTCCGGCCGGTCACGTCGCAGCCCGGCGATGTCGTCCCGGCGGTCCCGGACCCCGCGTCCGCGGCACGACCGGCCGGACGGGCCCGCCCTAGTCCCGCTCGCAGACGAAGATCGCCGTCCCCGGGATCAGGTTCCCGCGCAGGGGCGACCAGCCGCCCCACTCCGAGGTGTTCCAGGCCGGCCACTCCGGCTCGACCAGGTCCACCAGCCGCAAGCCCGCCGCCACGATGTCGCGGACCCGGTCGCCGAGGGTGCGGTGGTGCTCGACGTAGACCGCGCGGCCCTCGTCGTCCTGCTCGACGTAGGGCGTGCGGTCGAAGTAGGAACCGGAGACCGACAGGCCCTCGGGCCCGGGCTCGTCCGGGAAGGCCCAGCGGATCGGGTGGGTCACCGAGAAGACGAAACGACCGCCCGGGCGCAGCACCCGCCGCACCTCGCCGAGGACCAGCACCGGGTCGGCGACGAAGGGCAGCGCCCCGTACGCCGAGCAGGCAAGGTCGAAGGAGGCGTCCGCGAAGGGCAGCGCGGCCGCGTCGGCGCACACCAGCGGGAACGTTGCGCCGATGCGCAGGGCGTGCTGGAGCTGGCGGTGGGAGAGGTCCAGGGCGACCGGACGCGCGCCCTGGGCGGCCAGCCAGCGCGAGCACTGGGCCGCGCCGGCGCCGATCTCCAGGACGTCCCGGCCCGTCAGCTCCTCCACCGGGCCGAGCAGCCCGGCCTCCACCTCGTCCAGGCCCTCGGGACACCACACGAAGCGGTCGTCGCCGAGGAACGTGCCGTGCTCGATCTGGTACTCGTCCGCGTTGCGGTCCCACCAGCCCCGGTTGGCCCGGGCGCTCTCCGAGACGCCGGCATCGCGTCGGGTGGCCTCCGGCTCGAACACCGGCTCGGACGATACGAACTCTTGGATGACCGGCTCCCTCGTCGTACTCTTCCGTCCAACCCGCCCCGGCGGTGCCATCTGCGTGTCACACGCGGGCCGTCCTGCGGCCCAGGTGGCCTCAGGAGACAGGTTTTGTGCCGGGTATGCGGCGATCCGCCCCGGGTGTGCGCCTTCGCGCATTGACCCTGCCCGGCTGCCCCCGTATGCTACAAGTTGCGCTGCGGGCCTGCGCACCTCAGACGTAGCAGGCTGCGCTCGCATCTGTTGTATGTCCCCTCGGTTGTCGAGGCGTCATCACCGGTTCACCGGTGGGGCGCTTCCTTGGCTGTCCGGCTTCTGCAGAGCGAAACGGGCTCCCGGCGTAAGCAGTACCTACGACTTCAATGTCCGTACCGGAGCCCTTTCCCACATGACGAGCAGCACCGAGACCACCGCCACCACCCCGCAGGTAGCGGTCAACGACATCGGTAACGAGGAAGCCTTCCTCGCCGCGATCGACGAGACGATCAAGTACTTCAACGACGGCGACATCGTCGACGGCGTCATCGTGAAGGTCGACCGGGACGAGGTCCTGCTCGACATCGGTTACAAGACCGAAGGCGTTATCCCGAGCCGTGAGCTCTCGATCAAGCACGACGTCGACCCCAACGAGGTCGTCGCCGTCGGTGACGAGATCGAAGCCCTTGTTCTCCAGAAGGAGGACAAGGAAGGCCGCCTGATCCTCTCGAAGAAGCGCGCCCAGTACGAGCGTGCCTGGGGCACCATCGAGAAGATCAAGGAAGAGGACGGGATCGTCACCGGTACCGTCATCGAGGTCGTCAAGGGTGGTCTCATCCTCGACATCGGCCTCCGTGGCTTCCTCCCGGCCTCCCTGGTCGAGATGCGCCGCGTTCGCGACCTCCAGCCCTACGTGGGCAAGGAGCTCGAGGCCAAGATCATCGAGCTGGACAAGAACCGCAACAACGTGGTCCTGTCCCGCCGTGCCTGGCTCGAGCAGACCCAGTCCGAGGTCCGCCAGACGTTCCTCACGACCCTCCAGAAGGGTCAGGTCCGTTCCGGCGTCGTCTCCTCGATCGTCAACTTCGGTGCCTTCGTGGACCTGGGTGGCGTCGACGGTCTGGTCCACGTTTCCGAGCTCTCCTGGAAGCACATCGACCACCCCTCCGAGGTTGTCGAGGTCGGCCAGGAAGTCACCGTCGAGGTCCTCGACGTCGACATGGACCGCGAGCGTGTCTCCCTGTCGCTGAAGGCGACCCAGGAAGACCCGTGGCAGCAGTTCGCCCGCACCCACCAGATCGGCCAGGTCGTGCCCGGCAAGGTCACGAAGCTGGTTCCGTTCGGTGCGTTCGTCCGCGTGGACGAGGGCATCGAGGGTCTGGTCCACATCTCCGAGCTGGCCGAGCGCCACGTGGAGATCCCGGAGCAGGTCGTCCAGGTCAACGACGAGATCTTCGTCAAGGTCATCGACATCGACCTCGAGCGCCGTCGCATCAGCCTCTCGCTGAAGCAGGCCAACGAGTCCTTCGGTGCCGACCCGGCCTCGGTCGAGTTCGACCCGACCCTGTACGGCATGGCCGCGTCGTACGACGACCAGGGCAACTACATCTACCCCGAGGGCTTCGACCCGGAGACCAACGACTGGCTCGAGGGGTACGAGAAGCAGCGTGAGGAGTGGGAGCGCCAGTACGCCGAGGCGCAGTCCCGCTTCGAGCAGCACCAGCAGCAGGTCATCAAGTCCCGCGAGGCGGACGAGAAGGCCGCTGCCGAGGGTGGCGACGCGGCGGGTGCGGCTCCGGCCGCGTCCGGTGGCGGTTCGTACTCCTCCGAGGGTGCTGACACCTCCGGTGCCCTGGCTTCGGACGAGGCGCTTGCCGCGCTGCGCGAGAAGCTGGCCGGCGGCCAGAGCTGATCGCTGCCGCTGAGGGTTAGCCGTTAGGTCTGAGGGCCCGCACCTTTCGAGGTGCGGGCCCTCAGGCGTGCCCCGGGAGTGCGGCCGTCATCCTGGCGCGGGCCGTCCATGGCTGGTCGCGCGGTTCCCCGCGCCCCTGGAGGGAGTTGCCCTGCCGCCCCTCAGGGAGCTGCCCGTGCTCGTAGAAACGTGCGGGATACACGATTAGCTGACGGGTCGTAACCCGGTACTGGCACGCTTCCCCGGTCTTCGTTCCGGATCGGAAGGGGAGCCCAGTCATGGCACAGCCTCAGTACGGGTCGGGAACGAGTCGGCCGACCTGACGTCAACGCCGCCGCCCTACCTCTGAGTCGGCCGGTGGCCTCCTCCTCGACCACCCCCGCTACGAGCCCCTCGACGAGCCCCTCGACGAGCCCAGCGGACGCGTCCGCTTCGCCGGCGACTGGCTCAGTGACACCGATGCCTGCAGCACGGCGCGTTCACCTCCGCCCGCAAGGCGGTCATCGCGATCCACGCGGCGCGTGCCGGGCTCCTGACACCGTCCGCCACGCGAAGGCCGTAGGGAGTCACCTGATCAGGGGCATGGGCCGGGAATGCCCACGTCCTGCGGCGCGTTGTCCAGTACGAACACGAGGAGGAGCGGTCCAAGTGCTTGATCCGCAGGGTTTGTACGCATGGGAGCCGAAGGGGCTGGCCGTCGTCGACATGGCGCTCGCCCAGGAGTCGGCCGGACTTGTCATGCTCTACCACTTCGACGGATACATCGACGCGGGTGAGACCGGCGACCAGATCGTCGACCGGCTGCTCGACGCGCTGCCCCACCAGGTCGTCGCCCGCTTCGACCACGACCGGCTGGTGGACTACCGCGCCCGCCGCCCGCTGCTGACGTTCAAGCGCGACCGATGGGCCGAGTACGAGGATCCGGCCATCGAGGTACGGCTCGTCCAGGACACCACCGGAGCACCCTTCCTGCTGCTGTCCGGACCCGAGCCCGACGTGGAGTGGGAGCGCTTCGCCGCGGCCGTGAGACAGATCGTGGAGCGGCTCGGCGTACGCCTGTCCGTCAACTTCCACGGCATCCCCATGGGCGTCCCGCACACCCGGCCGGTGGGCCTCACCCCGCACGGCAACCGCACCGACCTCGTCCCCGGCCACCGCAGCCCCTTCGACGAGGCACAGGTCCCCGGCAGCGCCGAGGCACTCGTCGAATACCGCCTGATGGACGCCGGACACGACGTCCTGGGCGTCGCCGCGCACGTTCCGCACTACATCGCGCGCTCCCCGTACCCCGACGCGGCGCTGACCGTCCTGGAGGCCATCACGGCCGCCACCGGACTCGTCCTCCCCGGCATCGCGCACTCCCTGCGCACGGACGCACACCGCACGCAGACGGAGATCGACCGCCAGATCCAGGAGGGCGACGAGGAGCTCACCGCCCTCGTCCAGGGCCTGGAGCACCAGTACGACGCCGCCGCGGGCGCCGAGAGCCGCGGCAACATGCTCGCCGAGCCGGTCGACATCCCGTCGGCGGACGAGATCGGGCGGGAGTTCGAGAAGTTTCTGGCCGAGCGGGAGGGAGAGGGCTGATCCGCTAGGCTGGCCGGCGACCGCACCCCACCGCTCTTCCCGCACGCGAAGCTGATCCGGTGGGCCTGACCGGCGGTATCGGAGTCGGACGTGCTCCCCGCGCCAGCGGGGGTCGTGAGGTGGAGGACGCGGTCATGCTGTCCGTGGGGCTGACCGGCGGAATCGGCGCCGGCAAGAGCGAGGTGTCGCGGCTGCTCGTCGAGTGCGGCGCCGTGCTGATCGACGCGGACCGGATCGCACGCGAGGTCGTCGCGCCCGGAACCCCAGGCCTCGCCGCGATCGCCGACGCCTTCGGCCGGGACGTCCTCACTGAGGACGGCAGCCTCGACCGGCCCGCACTGGGCTCGATCGTCTTCGCCGACCCCGAGAAACTCGCCGTCCTCAACGCGATCGTGCATCCTCTCGTCGGCGCCCGCTCCCGCGAGCTGGAGGCCGCAGCACCCGAGGACGCCGTCGTCGTCCACGACGTCCCTCTCCTCACGGAGAACGGACTCGCACCCCTGTACGACCTCGTGGTCGTCGTCGACGTCCCGCCCGAGACCCAGCTGGACCGGCTCCTCCGGCTGCGCGGCATGACCGAGGAGGACGCACGCGCGCGTATGGCCGCGCAGGCGACACGCGAGCAGCGCCGGAAGATCGCGGACATCGTGATCGACAACGACGTACCGCTGGCGGACCTGGAGAGACGCGTCAAGGACGTATGGGCCGAGCTGGCTCGCCGAGCGCGCGCGCCACGGCAGTCCCCGACCCCGTCGGAGGAACAGTCCGGCGAACCGTCCCAGGAATAGCGGCCCCCGCTCCGCGCGTTGAACGCGTGCAGTGAGGGAAGGATTTTTCCGTGCCCGATATCAGCGGTTCGACCGGACGTACTCCGGAGACGCACGTCATCGACTTCCGTGCCGCGGAGCAGCTGCTCGCCGCACGGGACCCGCGGGGCGCGGTGAAGCTGCTCGACGGTGTCATAGCCGCACACCCCGAGAACACCGCCGCCCGCCTGCTGCGCGCGCGTGCCTTCTTCGCCGCCGCGCAACTGCGGCCCGCCGAGCTGGAATTCGCCATCGTCCTGGAGCGTGAGCCGGACAACGCGTTCGCGCACTTCGCGCTCGCCCGCACCTACGAGCGGCAGGGCCGCGGTGACCAGGCCAAACGCCACTTCCGCCTGGCGGCCGCGCTGGACCCGAATCCGCAGTACCTGAAAGCGGCGCGTTTCGACTCCTGAGCGCTGTGCCCCGGCTCACGGGCGGTGGTCCGGAGGCCGGTACGGCGGAACGTCCCGGCCGGGCTGAAAGTGAGGCCCCTGCCGGATGTGCCGGAGGATCACCATCAGATCGACGGTGATCACCAGCCACAGCACTCCACAGGCCACGGCCCAGCCCAGCCGCCCGGAGAGTGCGAACGCGATCGTGCCGAAGGTGGCCCAGACCAGTCCCCACAGGCTCAGCCAGAGCCGCATCCGCAGAGCACTGCGCGCTGTCCTCGGCTCACTGCCCGTACGCATCGGATCATCACTCCTTCCTGAAACGTACTCTTCGGTCCGGACGTTCCTCAATGGAGTCGTCCCGCGACAGAGCGCCGATCGAAGGGAAGGTTTCCACTCGTGCTGCCGGACCGTGACGAACTGGCCGAGGTGCTCCTCGACCTCGGAGTACCGCACCAGGACATCGACGAACCCGTACGGCTCAGCCGACAGGTGGTGGGCGATCCGGACGCACTGGGGTTCCTGGAAAAGAGCGTGGCGGACCTCGTCGACGGGATGGGCGAGATCCGGGGGATGGTCGACATACCTCAGCTCCCGGGCGCCTCGGAGGCGCTCGCGCGCTTCTTCCCGCTCTACGTGTGCGTGGCCGCCCTGCCGTACGTGCGGGCCCACCACCGTGAGCGGGGCATCCCCGAGGAGATCTCGCGGCGCACCCTCGCCGACATCGGGCGGGGCGTCGCCTGGCACCGCCGCTGGCACGGCACCGGGGGACTGCTCTCGCCACGGTGGCTGTCGCTGCACCTCCACGGCGAGCTGTACCAACTGGGCCGGCTGCAGTTCCAGCGGGACCGCGTCGGGCACCGGACGAGCGACTCCCTCGCGGCGGCCGGCCTCGCGCCCGGGCCCGGCGACCCCGCCCTGGGCCTGCACGTGCCCGACTTCATGGGACCGCTGGCACCGGACGCCTGCGACCGCTCCCTCGCGCGGGCCCGGGACTTCTTCGCCCGGCACTACCCCGAGGAGCCCTACACCGTGGCCACCTGCGACTCGTGGCTGCTCGACCCGCAGCTGAAGCGGTACCTGCCGGAACACTCCAACATCGTCCGTTTCCAGGAGCGGTTCACGATCAGTCATGTGCCCGAGGAACCGGAGGACACGACGCCCGTGCGCTTCGTCTTCGGCACCACCGACGTGCCGCTGGACCGGCTGCCGCGCCGGACCGTCCTGGAGCGCGCCGTCGTGGACCACCTGCGGGACGGCGGCCACTGGTACGTCGGGACGGGTTGGTTCGTGCTGTAGCCGGCTGCCGCGGGAGTGGCCGGGGCGGCGGCCAGGAGCAGGAGAGCTGCCGACACCGATCGAACACGGATGCCATCACTCGAACGAGTGAACTGGCGTCGGAGGGGAACGGCGTTGCGCAGCACGGCCGTTGGACGGGCATGACACTCGACATGCGTGCGGGCTACGAGGGCACGGGGCCCGGCGCGATCACCGCGGACGGCTGCGCCGTCGAACTGTACGCCCGGCTGCCGGTGGGCACCGAGCCGGACGTCGTCTCCGCGGCGGTGCCCGCGGGCGCGCACATCCTGGAGCTGGGCAGTGGCGTGGGCCGCGTGACCCACGCTCTCCTCGAGCGCGGGTTCACCGTCACGGCGGTGGACGAGTCCGCCGAGATGCTGGAGCGCGTGCGCGGGGCGCGCACGATATGCGGCCCCATCGAGGACCTCGACCTGCAAGAGACGTTCGACGTGGTGATGCTCGCGTCGTTCCTCGTGCACAACGGGGACGTCGAGGTCCGGCGGCGGATGCTGCGCGCCTGCGCACGGCACGTCACGAGGGACGGGTGCGTGCTGATCCAGCGGGAGGGGGAGGACTACCACACCGACGTGCCGCGCGAGCGCGTCGACCCGAGCGGCCACACGGTACGGATCGTGTCGGTGGACCCGGTCGGCGACGGGGTCAACTCGGTGCGCGTGGAGTACGTGTTCCCGGACGCCGTGTGGACCCAGACGTTCCGTGCGCGTCCGCTGACCGAGGAACAGTTCGAGGAGGCGTTGGCGGAGGCGGGCCTGGGAGTGGACCGGTATCTGACGGAGGATCGGACCTGGGTGAGGGCGGTGCGGGTGGGGGAGCAGGCGGCTGTGTGACCGAGGAAGCGACGGGAGAAGAGCAGGCGGGTGTCGATGAGTTCGGCGCCGGGACACGGTCTACCTCCTCGACATCACCACGGACCACATCCCCCGGGAGACCCCCATGTCCCAGACCACGGCTTCCGTCGTCGCCGCTGCTTCCACCGCCTCCCCCTCGTCCTCCGGCACGGTCGTCGCCGAGTCCGCGACCGCTCGTGGTCGCCGGGCCCGGATCGCCCTGCGGGGCCTGCAGATCGTGCTCGCCCTGTTCTACGGGATCGCGAGCGCGCTGCCGAAGCTGATCGCGCACCCGTCGGCGTCCGAGGGCTTCGACCAGATGGGCTGGGGCAGCGCGGGCATGTACGCGATCGGCGTCCTCGAACTGGCCGGCGCCATCGCCCTGCTGGTGCCGGTTCTCCAGTCGGTGGCGGCAGTGGCGCTGGGCGCGCTGATGGTGGGCGCGTTCGTGGTCCAGGTGGTCGTCTTCGACGGGCAGAACGCGGCGACACCGGTCATTCTCCTTGTCCCGCTGACTCTGATCGCCTGGGCGCGGAGGGGCTCTACGGTGGAGCTGCTGCGGCTGCTGCGGCTGCTGCGGCGCCGGGCGTGACGGCTGGGGGCGGCCCGGTTGTTGCCGTCGTACCGGAGCGCTACAGGCCACACACGCAGGGCACTACAGCCGTGCAGGGTCGTGGAGGGGACCCCGGTCCGCCTGTACGGCCCCTGGTACGGCCCTGTACAGCCCGGCCGCTGCACGGGCCGATGGTGTCGTCGCCCGCCGTCGAGAGATACCGAAAGGCATCGAAGGGGGCAGTGTCAGGCACCGACGGCAGTGTCAGGCACCGGCCGGCGGAGACAGGCACTGTCAGGTGCCGACGGGCGGCCGCCGACGCGGGGCTGCCGCGGCCTTACGGTGGACACATGGACGCCCCGCATGCCCTCACCGCCCTCGACCGGCGCGTCGCGGGCTGCCGGGCCTGTCCCCGGCTGGTGGCCTGGCGTGAGGAGGTGGCCCGGACGAAGCGGGCGGCCTTCGCCGACTGGACGTACTGGGGGCGGCCGGTGCCCGGCTTCGGCCCGTCCGACGCGCGTCTGTTGATCGTGGGGCTGGCCCCGGCCGCGCACGGCGGCAACCGCACCGGCCGTATGTTCACCGGTGACCGTTCCGGGGACGTGCTGTACCAGGCGCTGTACGACCTGGGGCTGGCCTCGCAGCCGACGTCGGTGTCGGCCGACGACGGTCTCGTCCTGCACGGCGTGCGGGTCACCGCGCCCGTGCACTGCGCGCCGCCCGGCAACAAGCCCACCCCCGAGGAGCGGGACACCTGCCGTCCCTGGCTCGTCCAGGAGCTGCGGCTGCTGCGGCCGACGCTGCGGGCGGTAGTCGTCCTGGGCGCGTTCGGCTGGCAGGCGGCGCTGCCCGCGCTCGCCGAGGCCGGCTGGCCGGTCCCCCGTCCGCGGCCCGTCTTCGCGCACGGGGCCCGGGTGCCGCTCGACGGCCTCGATCTCTTCGGCTGCTTCCATGTCAGCCAGCGCAACACCTTCACCGGGCGGCTCACGCCCGAGATGTTGCAGGAGGTACTGCGGACGGCGGCGGCAGCGGCAGGACTGTCGTGACCAGTCGGCCGCTGCCACCGCCCGGTCGCTGCCGCCGCCCGGTCGTTGCTACGTCCGGCTGCCACCGCCCGGACGCGGCCGCCGCCCTGCGTTGCCGCACCTCTTCCGCTGCCGCCGCCCCGCCGCTGCTGTCCGCTCAGACGATGCGGGCCGCGGCGATCGGCCGGGACGTCACCGGGTGGGCGCTTGCCTTGGCCGTGTTGACGCTCCACCGGTAGCGGGAGAATTCGCCGGTGGCGTCGGAGGCGTAGAACATCATGTGGCCGATGCCGACGCCTTCGAGGTTCTCTTCCTGCACGAGGCTGACCATGCGGGTGTCGGGATACTTGGGGTAGTTGGTCAGGGCGTACACGCCGTGCGGCTCGGCCGTGCAGTCGACGACCTCGACGGCGTACTGGGTCTCGCCGGTGAAGTCCGCGACGCCGCTGAAGACGCCCTTGACCTCGCGCACCATGACGATGTGGCCGGTGTTGTCCTCGACCTGGCCCATGTAGTCCACCGAGATCAGGTCGCCCGGCTGGAGGTCGGTGACCTTGCGGATCTGCCGGAAGCGCGGGCCGGCGGTGCCGTTGGTGAACGCCTGCCGGTAGTCGGCGGCCTCGGGGATGCGGTCCTGGAAGTACTGGGTGAAGTAGGCGTCGGTGGCCCATCCGTAGGTGTGCTTCAGCAGCCAGGTGATGAAGGACGAGCAGCGGGCCCGCGCGATCCAGCTCGTCAGGTCGTCGGGCGTGCCCCAGGTGACGGTCGACGGGGAGCCGATCAGGTAGACGTTGTTGAGGCGGGCCGTCCGGCCGCTGATCACGGAGACCTCGTCGGCGGTGAGGGCGCGGCCGTAGGCGCGGACGTCGTCGATGGCGCCCTTGAAGCGGTTGACGTAGGCGCCGTCCCACCGCGCGCGGCCTATGTTGAAGCCCTGGGTGGCGGCCCATGACACGGCCGCGTCGGCGCTGCCTTCCAGAACACCGTCGACGTAGAGGTGGATGCGGGTGCCGTCCCACACCCCGGTCAGATGGGTCCAGCGGCCCGTCACGGGGGCGGTGGTGGCGAGGGCGGAGATCTTGACGCTCTGGTCCTCGCTGCGGACCTTGAACGCCCAGGTGCCGGCGGTGTCGTCGTACTGGAGCAGGAAACGGCTGCAACTGGTGCCGTCCTGACTGACGGCGGTGTACATGTTGGCCAGGTCGGCGGGGCTGGTGGCGTCGTTGGACAGGCGTACCCAGGCGGAGACGGTGAAGGGGGCCGTCGTGTCCAGTACGGAGGCCGTGGCGGCGTAGGCGCCGGAGGTGCCGTCGAGGCTGAGCTCGCCGCCGGCCCGCAGGGTCGTCCAGGTCGTGCCGGCGCCGGGGGTGACGGGCCGGCCCAGCCCGGAGCGGTCGGCGCCGGATCCGTCCAGCGGCCAGAGCCCGGCCAGACCGCCCGGCAGGTAGCCGGCCGCGAGCAGTCGCTGGTACCGCACCATGCGTTCGGCCTCCGCCAGGTGCGGTGTGCCGACCGGTGTGAACGGGGTGTCCAGGGGGGTGTCGGCCGCGGCGGTTCCCGCGCCGCCCAGCACCCCGGTCACCGTGCCCGCCCCCACGAGTGCCGCTCCGCTCAACAGCCCACGTCTGCTGACCATGTGGTCTCTCCGTCCCGAGTTCTCCGGCCGTTCTCTTCGGACGTGTGTCCGAAGCGTCGGCAGAGTCTAGGCGGACGGGTGGTCGGAAAGCTCCCCGAATAGATGCCGCACGGTGGACCGGTAGTTGGCCTGGACGTGGCGCAGCGCGTGGGCGCGGGCCCGGTCGGGGTCGCCGGACGCGATCGCCTCGTACAACTCGCAGTGCTCGGTGAGGAGTTGGGGCCATTCCTCGTTCTGCCGGGTGAGCCAGCGCAGCCGACCGTCGACCGGTTCCATGACGGAGATGAGCAGGCTGTTGCCGGCGAGGGCGAGGATGCGGTCGTGGAAGCGGGTGTTGATGTCGGTGATCGCCTCGGCGTCCTCGGTCCGTGTCGCCTCGGCGGCCTGGTCTAGCAGTTCGCGCAGTTCCGTGAGCGCCTCCGGGGTGGCGCGGGAGGCGGCCAGGCCGGCCGCGTACACCTCCAACGCCTCGCGCAGTTCGAAGAGTTCCTTGACGTCGGTGGGGCTCAGTCGCCGTACGACCGTCCGGCGCGGGGTCTCGAACAGGACGAAGCCCTCGGCGACCAGGGCGCGGATGGCCTCCCGGACCGGCACGCGGGAGACGCCGAACCGCTCGGCGAGTTCGCGTTCGACCAGTCGGTCGCCGGGGCGCAGACGGCCCGCGATGATCTCCTGTCGCAGGGTGGCCAGGACGCGCTCGCGGACCGCGCCGAGGGGTTCGATCTTCGCCGTGGAGCTCATGGGTGTCATCCTCGCCGATGCGAGAGGTCTTTTACGGAGCCGTAACAAGGGGGACATCGGTCCGAACGCTTGACGGCGGCACCATGACCGCAGTTTGGTATACCAAACGACGCGTCGTATGGCCCTTCACCCCCCGCAGCCCTCCTCCGTCCCCTCGTCCAGGGAGGCCTCGTGTCCCTCGCCGACCGCGCCCAAGCCACCGGCGCCCCAGCGTTCGTCCCCGATCCCCGGCTCACCAACGAAGACCTCGCCCCCGCCGAGAAGCGCAACTGGAAGGTGTTCGACCTCTTCGCCCTGTGGATGTCCGACGTCCACAACCTCGGCAACTACACCTTCGCGGCCGGCCTGCTGGTCCTCGGCATGAACGTCTGGCAGGTCTTCACCTCCCTCCTCGTCGGCTTCGTACTGATCTACATCGGCATGAACTGGATGGGGAAGATCGGCCAGCGCCACGGCGTGCCCTTCCCCGTCGTCAGCCGCATCAGCTTCGGCGTGTGGGGGGCCAACATCCCCGCCCTGATCCGCGCCGTGATCGCCATCATGTGGTACGGCATCCAGACCTACCTCGCCTCCGTCGCCGTCAACGTGATGCTGCTGGCGGCCTGGCCGGGCCTGGAGTCGTGGACGCACAGTTCCTTCCTGGGACTCGACGCGCTGGGCTGGGTCTCCTTCGTGTCGCTGTGGCTGATCCAGGCGGTGATCATCAGCCAGGGCATGGAGTCGGTGCGCAAGTTCCAGGACTTCTGCGGTCCGGCGATCTGGCTGGTGATGATCGCGCTGGCGGTCTGGATCCTGGCCAAGGCCGGCTGGACGATCTCCCTCACCTCCACCCCGCACCCGGTGTCCGTGGGCGAGCAGTGGCGGCAGTGGTTCGGTGCGATCGGCCTGATCCTCGCCACCTACGGCACGCTGATGCTGAACTTCTGCGACTTCTCCCGCTTCTCGCCCGACTACCGGACGGTCAAGCGGGGCAACTTCTGGGGCCTGCCGATCAACTCCACCGCCTTCGTGGTCGTCTCGGTCATCGTCACGGCCGGCTCGCTGGAGGTGTTCGGCGAGGCGATCACCGACCCGGCGGAGCTCGTCGCCAAGGTCGGCAACACCTGGGTGCTGGTCCTGGCCGCGCTGACCTTCGCCATCGCCACCATGGGCGTCAACATCGTCGCCAACTTCGTCTCCCCGGCGTACGACCTCGCCAACGTCTGGCCGCAGAAGATCACCTTCAGGATCGGCGGCATGATCAGCACGGTGGCGGCCCTGGTCGTCACCCCCTGGAACCTGTTCTCCAACCCGACCGTCGTCAACTACTTCCTCGGCGGCCTCGGCGCCTTCCTGGGCCCCCTGTTCGGCGTGATCATGGTCGACTACTACTTCGTCAAGCGCGGCCGCGTCGACGTGGACGAGCTGTTCGACGCCCGCCCGGGCTCCCGCTACTACTACCGCAAGGGCGTCAACCCCAAGGCCATGTGGGCGTTCCTGCCCTCGGCCGCGGTCGCGGCGGTGCTCGCGCTGGTGACGACGTTCAGCGACGTGGCCCCGTACTCCTGGTTCATCGGGACGGCGCTGGCGGCCGGTCTGTACGCGGCTCTGTGCCGCGGTGAGCGGGCGGCCGGGTCCGCGGTCGCTTCCGACGAGCCCGTGGAGGTCTGAGCAGCGTGCGGATCGTCGTCACCAACTGCAACACCACGCAGGAGATGACCGCGGAGATCGTACGAGGTGCCCGGGCCGCCGCAGGCCCGGGCACCACCGTGACCGGGCTGACCCCCGCGTGGGGACCCGAGTCCGCGGAGGGCTGGCTCGACAGCTACCTCTCGGCGGCCGCCGTCCTCGACACCCTGCGGACCTACGACGGGCCGCCCTACGACGCCGTCGTCATGGCCGGCTTCGGGGAGCACGGGCGCGAGGGCGTACGGGAACTGGTGGACGTCCCGGTCGTCGACATCACCGAGGCCGCGGCCCATCTGGCCTGCCTGCTCGGCCGCCGCTACGGGGTCGTCACCACCCTGGAGCGGTCGTGCGGGCAGATCGAGGACAGCCTGGAACTGGCCGGCGTGGGCCGCAACTGCGCCGCCGTCGTCGGTACGGGCCTGGGCGTCCTCGACCTCGACGACGCCCGGCGCACCGAGGACGCCTTCCTCGCGGCGGCGGAACGGGCCCGCGAGGCGGGCGCCGAGGTCCTGGTCCTGGGGTGCGCCGGGATGACGGGACTGGAGCAGGCGGTGGGGGAGAAGCTGGGGCTTCCGGTGGTCGACGGGGTGGGGGCGGCGGTGAAGCTGGCGGAGGCGTTGGTGGCGATGGGGCTGCGCACGAGCCGGTCGGGCAGCTTCGCCAAGCCGGTGCCGAAGCGGCGGGACTGGAGGCCTCCGGCGGGGTGAGGCGGGTGCCGCCGCCGGCCCTCGACGAGGTCCGCGGCCACCCGCTCGGCGGGCCGTACGGCGTCGCCACCCGCCGGCCGTCCTCCTGGGTCGGCCACGCGAACACGCCGACCTCCCGGGCGAGCCCCTCCGGCTCGCCGACGTCACACCACCTGCGGGCATCGGCCCACTCCCTCCTCTGTAGGCCCACTCCCTTTTCCCCTCCAGCAAGGGCAACCCCCACTCGGGCCGGGCCGCCAGGTGCTCCGTGTACGCGCGGGGCCTGATCATCCTTCGTGGGCGCGGAGCGCAGGGACGCGGCCGGCCGGTCGGTCCGGTCGTGCGAGCCCCCGCCCCGCGCTGTCACGCCCGGGGTGGACCCCACTCCCGTTCCCGCAGCCGACGTTCGCACTCGCCTGCGAGATCGGGGTACGCCCCGGCGATGGCCGCGTAGACCCTGCGCCGCAGCAGCTCCTCCGCCGCCCGCCCCGTGCGCCCGTACAACTCGTCGAGAACGTCGACGTACCGGGCCAGACGATGGCGCAGATACTCGACCTTCCACCGCTGGAGCGTGCGGGCGTCGACCTCGGCGTCGACCTCGGCGTCGGCGCCGTCGATCGGCGCGGCGGGGTCCGCCACGGGAGGGCCCCAGCGCCCGTGCGCCCGCTCCGCCTCCCGGCGGCGGTGGTGCTCGACCGCCAGGGCCGCCAGTCTGTCCGGCGCCAGCCGGGGCACGTCGAGGGGTTCCGCCGCGATGCGTCCCAGCACCTCCCGTCGCCTGCGCCGATCGGCCGCCTTCGCCGCACCGGACCGGCGCGCGGCAGCCGCGGCCACGGCCCGGAACTCGTCACTCCGCTCGGCGGCCTCGACCCGCTCGACCAGGTAGAGACGGGTGCGCGGCGCCGAGCGGAAACGCGCGTCGACGCCGAACAGATCGGGCTCGCCGAGTAGTTGCCGCATCATGTCGGCGGTCCAGCCCCGGGCGCGCAGACCGGCTGCGGACAGGTGTGTCCGGGACGGCTGGGCGCCGGCCCGACCCTCCCCGCCGTCCCAGCGGTCCCCGCCATCACCGGCCTCCCCGCGGTCCGCGCCGTCCCCACCATCACCGGCCTCCCCGCCGTCACCGGCCGCCTCCCCGGCCTCCGGCTCAGCCCTGCCGTCGGCCGACTCCCGACCCTCGTGCTCCTTCCGGTAGTCCTTCTCGCGACTCCCCTTGTCATCCTTCTCGCGCTCGCTCCTGTGTTGCCTCTCGTGCTGCCTCTTCCGCGCCGTCATCACGACCTCCCCCGTCGTTACGCTGCGTGACGAGTTCATTGATAACGCGCACCACTGACAATCGCCCCGAGCCCGGTGCGAAACCGCGTGCAGCCGCGGCGCACGGCTCCGTACGCTGCGCCCATGCCCGCCCTCACCGACGCCGACTTCCTCGCCGCCACCGCCGACCGCCTCGCCGCCCTGCCCACCGTCCGCGCGGTCGCCCTCGGCGGCTCCCGGGCCCAGGGCACGGACCAGCCCGGCAGCGACTGGGACCTGGCCGTCTACTACCGGGGCCCCTTCGACCCCGCCGACCTCCGTGCCCTCGGCTGGGAGGGCGAGGTGTCCGAGGTCGGCGGCTGGGGCGGCGGCGTCTTCAACGGGGGTGCCTGGCTGACGATCGACGGACGGAGCGTCGACGTCCACTACCGGGACCTCGACGTCGTCGAGCACGAGTGGGCGGAGGCGGAGGAAGGGCGCTTCCGGGTGGAGCCGCTGATGTTCCACCTCGCGGGAATCCCGAGCTACCTGGTCGTCGCCGAGCTGGCGGTCAACCGCGTACTGCGCGGCGAGCTGGCGCGACCGGCCGCCTACCCCGGGAAGCTGCGCCGGACGGCGTGCGAACGCTGGTACGGCACCGCCCGTGCCACCCTCGCCTACGCGGCCGCCCACCACGCGCCCCACGACCGCCGCGCGGAGGCCGCCGGCGCCCTGGCCGTCGCCGCCGCGCAGACCGGGCACGCCGTGCTGGCCGCGCGCGGCGAGTGGGTGACGAACGAGAAGCGCCTGCTGGAGCGGGCCGGGCTGAGGGACGTCGACGACATCGTCGCGGAGGTGGGCCGCGGGAGCGTCCCGGAGGCGCTCGAACGCGCCCGGGTGCTCTTCGAGGAGACGGTGGAGGCAGCGGGCACCGCGTCCCGGGAGGAGCGTCCCCGGACGCCGCTCCCGGGCACCTGAGGAGTTGCGTTCATAAAGAAAGCGGGATTCCGGCGAACTGTCACCTCGCCGAAACGCAACCGTCCCGACTCCTCCAAGATCCGCCCGTACCGTGGAGACACACCACAGCAGACACACCACAGCACCAACAGCACACCGGCACAGCAGCACACCGGCACAGCACACCGCCACACCACGCACCGCACAGCCCCGGCCGCCGTCGCCCGAAGGCACACCCCCGCCCTCGTCCCGACAGGAGCTTCGTGTCCCCGCGTTCCGCCGTTGCCGTTCGCACATCCACCGCTCTGCCGCCCTGGCTCGCCCACGCCCTGCGGACGCAGCGCGGGCCCGTTCCGTGGAGCGCGGTCGTGCGCGGGGCACTCGCGGCCGGGCCGTTGCTGCTGCTCGCCGTGCTCGTCGACCGCACCTCCCTGGGTGTCGTCGCCGCGATCGCCGCCATGCTCGCCGGCATCAACGACCGGCCCGGCAGCCGGCGGGCCTCCGTCAGGCGGCTCGGGGCACCCGCGCTCGCGGGGGCGGCCGGACTCCTCGTCGGTACCTGCGCGGGGGACCGGCTGGGAGCCGTGGCGCTGAGCCTGGTGCTCACCGGGCTCGGACTGATCGCCGGCGGCATGAGCGCCATCGGGCCCGTCGCCTCGGGTGCCGGGACGCAACTGCTCGTCGCCGCGGCCATCGGGGCCGGCATGCCGCTCCCCGAGAGCGGCTGGGTGCGCGCCCTCGCCTTCCTCGCCGGGGCCGGCTGGCTCCTCGTCCTGCGGCTCGCCCTGCCCACGCCCGGCGCGCTGGCCGGCGACTTCCGCTTCGACGGGGAACGGGCCGCCGTCGCCGACGTGTACGAGGCCGCCGCCCGTCTGCTCGACGCCGTGGGCACCGAGGACGCGACCGCCCGCCGCGCGGCCCTCACCGCCGCCCTCGACCACGCGCAGGACGCCCTCGCGGGCCCGCGCCTGCGGCGCTGCACCAGCTCCGCGGCCGAACGGCGGCTGCACGCCCAGTACGCCGCCGCGCTGCCCCTCGCCGAGGCCGCGACCGCCCTGGCCTGGGCCGGGGAGCCCGTCGCGGAGCGGGCGTCCGTCGGACCCCGGCGACTCGCCGCCGCCGTACGGGAGAACGCGCCCACCGGGCCGCTGCCCGCGCCGTCGCGGTCGGCGCCCGCGCTGCGTGCCCTCGACGACGCCCTGTTGCAGGCCGCCGACGCCTTCGACCAGGGCGGCGGTGGTGACCTGCACACACGGCGGCGGAGCGTGGGAGACGTGCTGCGCAGGGCCCTCGGGGTCGGCGGCCGGGAGTACGGGATGCGGGTCGGCCTCTGCTTCGGGGCGAGCGCCGCCATCGCGCAGGCCCTGCACCACTCCCACTGGTACGGGCAGCACACGCACTGGTACTGGCTGCCCGCCACCGCCGTGTTCCTGGTCAAGCCCGACCTCGGGCCGCTGGTCTCCCGGGTGCTGTGCCGGGCCGCGGGGACCGTGCTCGGGGCACTTCTCTTCGCCGGGTTCGCCGCCGTGCTGCCCCGCCCGGAGGGGCTCGTGGCGCTGGTCGCCGTGTGCGGGGCGCTCATCCCCGTCGCCACCCGGCACTTCGCCGCCCAGACCGCCGTCGTCACCGTCCTCGTCCTGGCCCTCGTGATGGTCGGCGGCGAGCCGCAGGCCTCCGTCAGCCGGATCGGGGAGACCCTGCTGGCCTGCGCGCTCGTACTGATCGTCGGGCACCTGCCGATGCCGGGGGAGCGCGGCGGGCACGTGCGCGCCCGGCTCGCCGCCGCCGCGACCGCCGCGTACGCCTACCTCGCCCACGTCCTCGACGGCTCCGACGACCGCGCCGCCCGCTGGACCCTGCGCCGCGAGGCCTACCGCACCCTCGCCGAGGCCCGCACCGCCATCTCCCTCGCCGCCGCCGAACTGCCCGCCCTGGCCCGGCACACCGAGGGCACCGACGAGGTCGCCGCCCTCCTCGAACGCCTCGTCGACACCACCACCGCGTGCGCCGTCCACTTCGACGACACGGGACGGCTCGGCCGCCGGCAGAGCCAACGCCTCACCGAACTCCTCGGGGAACTGGCCGCACACCGGGAACTGGTGGAGCTCCCGAGAGAGCTGCCCGGGGGGACCGTCGCCGTGTAGGACGCGTCCGGCCGACAGGGCCGACGGGCGGGACAACACCGTCACGGCTCACACGCCCCGGCCACGGCGTCGTACGGTGACGTGATGACGCCCTCCCGGACGCCCGCCCCGACGTCTTCTCCGGCCGCCGACCTCGTCATCACCGGCTGCACCGTTCTCGTGCACGACGCCCAGGGCGAGGACGAGAGCGTCGGCTTCCTGGAGGACGCCGCCGTCGTCGTACGCGACGGACGCGTCGACGCCGTCACCCGTGCCGCCGAGGCGGCCGGACTCGCGGCGGCCGAACGGCTCGACGCCCGCGGCCAGGTCGCGATGCCCGGGCTGGTCAACTGCCACACGCACGCGCCGATGGTCGCCCTGCGCGGCCTCGCCGAGGACCTGCCCACCGGGGAGTGGTTCAACGACGTCGTCTGGCCGGTCGAGTCCAACCTCACCGAGCGGGACGTCGAGCTGGGCGCGCGGCTCGCCTGCGCCGAGATGATCCGCGGCGGTGTCACCTGCTTCGCCGACCACTACTTCGCCATGGACGCGGTTGCCGCCGTCGTGGCCGAGTGCGGAATCCGGGCCCATCTGGGGCAGGCCTACTTCTCCTCGCAGGGCGACCGCGGGCGTGAGGCGTCGCTGGAGTTCGCGCTCCGTCACCGTGGTGGGGCCGACGGCCGTATCACCACCGCCCTCGCCCCGCACGCCCCCTACACCGTGACCGACGCCGACCTCGCCGCCGCCGCCGAGCTCGCCCTCGCCCACGGCCTCCCCGTCCACCTGCACGCCTCCGAGAACCGCGACCAGGCCGACACCAGTCTCGCCCGGCACGGCGTCACCCCCATCGAGGTCCTGGAACGCACCGGCATCCTCGACACCGACGTCCTGATCGCCCACGGCACCGGCATCCTGGAACGCGACCTGCCCGTCCTCGCACGCGCGCGTGGCCGTACGGCCGTGGCGAGCGCCCCCCGCGGATACCTCAAGTTCGCCTGGCCCACCACCACCCCGATCCGGGCCCTGCGCGAGATCGGCGTCCCCGTCGGACTCGCCACGGACGGCGCCGCCTCCAACAACTCCCTCGACGTCTGGGAGTCGATGGCGCTCACCTCCCTGGTCCAGAAGTCCACCGAGGGCGATCCCCGCTGGCTGACCTCCCGTCAGGCGCTGCACCACGCGACCGTGCAGAGCGCGCGAGCCGTCGGACTGGGCGACCGGATCGGCGGCATCGCCCCCGGCCGGCGCGCCGACATCATCCTCGTCGACCTCACCGGCCCGCACACCCAGCCCGTGCACGACCTCGCCGCGACCCTCGTCCACAGCGCCCGCTCCTCCGACGTGCGCACCACGATCGTCGACGGCCGCGTCCTCATGCGCGACCGCGAGCTGCTCACCGTCGACGTCCCGGCGGTCGTCCGCGAGCTGGGGCAGCGCATGCCCGACCTCCTGGACCTCGGCCACGGCCGGCGCATCCAGGAGTACGACACCTGAGCCCCGACTCCGACGAGTGCCAGTTCTGACGCGGAGCGTGGTTCATGTGATCAGATGGTGATCGGGCCCTTACACTCCGCACTGAATCCGTGTCAACTACGTCTCAGTAGCGTCACCGGGCGAGGCGTTCCGCGGCCGGAGAGCGTTAACTCCTACAAGTGCAACGCTTTCTGGAGGTGCGAGATGGTGAACGGGCGAACGGTGGTCGAACGCTTTCCCGCGGGCGGGCCGCGTGGGTCGTGGCCTGCGGAGGAGTTCGCGCACGCGCGACGCATGGAGGGGCTGGCCGCCGAGGTGGTCATGGACCTCGCCACGGACACGTTCCTGGTGATCGTCCGGGGCGGCGACGCCACGGACTGACGCGGCCGCGGGTCAGCCCGCCTTCGAGGCGGGCACTTGGGCCGTCGGCGGGCCGGTGAACTGCTCCGCCTGAAGGGCGTACAGCTCCGCGTAGACGCCGCCCCCCGCCAGCAGCTCGTCCGGGGTGCCGGACTCCACCAGCCGGCCCTGGTCCAGGACGTGCACCAGATCCGCGTGGCGGACCGACGCCAGCCGGTGCGTGATCAGCACGACCGTCTGGCCGCCGTCGGCCAGCGCACGGATCTTCTCGAACACCTCCAGCTCGGCCCGGGCGTCCAGGGCCGCCGTCGGCTCGTCCACGATCAGGATGCGGCCCCGCCGGTACGCCGCCCGCGCGATGCCCAGCCGCTGCCACTGCCCACCCGACAGCTCGTGTCCGCCGCTGAAGTGCCGGGCCAGCAGGGTGTCCAGACCGCGCGGCAGATCCGCGACCACCTCCTCGGCGCCCGCCTCGCCGATGGCGTCCGCCAGCCGCTCCTCGGTCAGCGGCGCGGACGAGCGGCCGACGGCGACGTTGACCCGCGCCGTGAACGGCCACCGTTTGAAGTCCTGCGCCACCATCGCGATGCGCTCGGCCAGTTGGCGCCGGTCCGCGTCCGCCGCGTCGACGTCGTCCCACAGGATCCGCCCCCGGTCCGGCGTGTAGAGCCCCGCCAGCAGCTTCACCAGGGTCGTCTTGCCGGAGCCGTTCTCGCCGACGAGGGCGATGATCCGGCCGAGGGGGAGGGCGAGGGTGACGTCGTCGAGGGCGGGGCGGGCCGACTCCCCCGGATAGCCGAAGGTGACGTTCTCGAAGCGGATCTCCCGGGGGTCCTCGGGCAGTGCGGCGCCGCCCTCCGGGATCGCCCGTTCGGCCGCCTCGACGTACAGGCGTTGCAGGTCGCCCACGAACAGGGCCTCCTCGTGGAGCTGGTTGACCTCCAGGACCAGCGTGTTCAGGCTCGTCGAGCCGCTGCGGATCGCGATCACGGCCGTGCCCGCCACCGCCAGCGCCATCGTCCCGGTGATCAGCAGCCCGCCGAGCGTGGCGTACGTCGCCACCGTCGCCAGGCCCGTCCAGGCCGCCGCGAACAGGCCGGTACGCGCGGCGAGCCGGGCCAGCCGGGCCTGCTCCGCCTCCGCCGTCTCCGACATCGAACGGAAGTGGCGCAGCAGGAACGGACCGACCCCGTGCACCCGGATCTCGGGCGCGGCCGCCGGTTCGGTGAGGAGACCGGCGATGAGGTGACCCGCGCGCGCGTGCTGCACCCACGTGTGGAAGGACTCGTACCGGCGCCGGGCGTTCGTCAGGGCGCTCCAGGCACTGGGCAGCGTCATCGTCACCAGCAGCGGCAGCAGGAGCGGGTGCAGCACGGTCAGCACGCCGGCCGCCGCGGCCAGCGAGATCGTCGCGTTCACCACGCGCGTGCCGTACATGATCATCCGGCGGGCCGACTGGGCGCCGTACTGCGCGGTGTCCAGCAGCTTGTGGAAGGCGTGGTCCTCGATCGCGGCCAGCTCCACGGCGGCCGCCCGCTCCAGGTACAGCTCCGTCGCCACCCGTTCCACCTTGGGCTCCAGGCGCCCGGTGGCATACGTCGACACGGCCCGCAGCACCGCCCCGACGAACAGCACGACGGCCATGGCGGCCAGCGCGGGAGCGGCGCCGCGCAGCCGGTCCTCGATCGGACCACCGCCGATCAACTGGCCCAGCACGGTGTTGACCGCGAGCAGGCTGACCGCCTGTGCCGCGCCCCGGCCCATCTCGGCTGCCATCACGATCCGGGCGGCCCGCGGGTCGGCCTGCCGGGCCAGACGCAGGCTGGCGGCGAGGAGGGAGGGCAGCCGGATCAGCATGGCGCGGAAGTTCAGCTCCAGGAAGGCGTCCCGGTGCTGGTTCCATCCCATGTCGTAGCGGAGCGGGCCCCCGAACAGCAGCCGCTCCGACTCCGACACCTCGCGCTCGTCAGGACGCTGCTGCTTCGCCACCCTCCGCACCGCCGGCCTCCCCGATCGTGGACGAGTGGCCACTATCGCGGCAGGCGCTGCGGGAGGGCAGGGCGCAAGGCGGGGGAGAGGATGCGCGCGGGCGCGCGCCGGGACGCCGCCGTGGTGCGCTTGCGCGGGTCGTGTGCTGGGAGGGGGTGGGGGCTGTGGGGATGGCGGGGGTGGTGGGGGGCGCAGTCCGCGCTATGGGGCTTGGGCCAGTCGGGCGGGGCGACGGCGTCCTCATACGGGGCTGCGTGGGTGGGGCGCGTTTACGGGTACTGCGCGGGTGGCTTGTGCTTGCGAGGCTCGCGCGGGTGGGGTGCGCCTACGAGCTTGCGCGTGCCGTGGCCTTGCGCCGTCCGGTTCTGCGCGGATGGCGTGTGCTTACGAGGTGGGGTGCGCCTACGAGCTTGCGCGTGCCGTGGCCTTGCGCCGTCCGGTTCTGCGCGGATGGCGTGTGCTTACGAGGTGGGGTGCGCCTACGAG